>NZ_MASS01000066.1 GCF_001707885.1 Desulfosporosinus cupriresistens
TGTTTAACTGAGTGTGGGCATTAGGAATTCCCGGGATGTTATTCAACCTTTTATAGATAACATTAGACCAGGGCCAGCCACTAATATGAAAATCCCCATCGGCCATAATCTTATCCTCAGCTCCGAGGACCACTATTTTTTCATAGGCAGGACCAAACACAGCAGCCACCCGATTTACTTCTGCCGGAACAGTAATAACTGATCCATCGAGGTTTGTGACTGTCCGCGGAACAATGGTATCTTGCACTGCAGAATGGGGAGCTGACGAAGTCGTCTGCTGTCCCCCGCACCCAATCAGACTTATACACATCAGTAAAGTCACTAGAATTATCGCGGTAATCCTTTTTAGCATCGTTTTTCCCCCTTTATGTTCAATAAGTTTAAAAAGAGATTTCACTCTGATCTTGTTCCTGCTTAAGACTTTTCATCGGTCCTTTAGGATATAATTTTAATTCCCAACGCTTGATAGCGCTTCTGCATAGTCTCCATCGTATTGCGAAATTCCATATTATCCTGATATAAGAACCCATCTGCAACCGAGCCTTTTTTGTAGTTAGGGGTACGATTAATATGAATCCCCGATGCTTTGTTGCCGCTGCCCGCCATCAAGGGAGTAGGATAATCCGTGGCATTCCATCCTGCAGCCGCACCAATATCAATATTCGGAAGCACTAGCCGCATGATAGCAATCACTCGTGCCGCTTCTTGAGCCGAACAGGCTGGATGGTCCTCCATTGCTATCCCTTTGAACTGTGTGAATTTTGTCACGTAAACATAATGGAGATGTTCATATTGCTTGACGTGAAACATGAAGTCCACATAGTCCTGATATTTAGTTTCTTCCGGGCCCAAACCCGCCATTACCCCTGTGCCTAATTTCAGCCCAGCATCCCCGATTCTTTGGGCAAACTGTTTTTTGGCTTCTAGGTTATCCCCCGATTTAGTCCTTTGGAAAACTTCCGGATTGACAGTCTCAAAAACAGAACTGACCCGATACACCCCCAAGCCCTTCAACTCTTTGAGAGTTTCCAGGGACATGGCTGCTCCACAGTTAACTTCGATTGCTAACTCAGTATAACCAGCAGCACGAATAGCCTGTACAATCCCTAAAACATCATGCCCTTCACTACCCAGCGTTGTCCCGCCACTCAGATGGAATTTCTTAATCCCATGCTGCTGGATGTATGCTACTCCTTTGAGAATTTCCTCAATACTAAGCGGTATTTGACCCTTTTCCCGCCAATACGGACAATATCTGCAGAGAGGCTGTAGATTACATTTGAGCACTCTGGCAATTCCAGCACTCCATTCAAAGGTGTTTCCTTTTACTTTTTCCCGGACCGTTCTTGCAGTAAGAAACAATTGTTCTGCTTTAGCTTCATCTTCAGTCTCCCGAAACAAGAACAGGGCTTCATCACGCTCAATCGCCCTGTTCAGGCTCTTCTCCAGGATTTTCTCAAATTGATTATTCATGATTTTACCTCCGTAATCTGTTCTGATTTAATTTGATATAACAACAACCACCGCCATAAAAAACCCCTGGTATCTGCAGAAGCCGTTTGTTGTCATTCTTCGCAATCGAATTTAGACTGAGGCCTTCGATCAGAATTTGCCTGTCCTGTGCTTGTCCACAGTTGTCCAAAGCGAACCACCACCTTTCCACAAGCAAGACTAGGCTGTTTTTTTCATCATGATCCAGATACCCCGGTCATCGTTGATAATTTTCGCGGGAATCCTAAGTTCCTTTAAAAAATCCGCGTAGTCTTCAACCCCAAATCCATTACTGGCATCGATTACACACTGAGGCCACTCTGGATGAAGAACCTTCATCTGGGCGGTGATTTTCGCTTTCAGTTCGGCACTTCCGAAGCCTTTGCCGATAAACGTCATGCCGTTCGGAGCCAGCACCCGGTAAATTTCCGCAAAGGCCTGCTTCATTTCGTCTCTGCTTCCCCAAAAACCTATTGAGCCTCGACTTGTGATCAGATCAAAACTGTTATCCGGCAGGTTTATTTCGCGCACATCGCTAACGATGGTGGAAGTTCTGCCCTCAAGCTCCCACTCTTTGATCCTATTTTTGGCAATTATTATGGCATCTTCTTTGACGTCCATTAGAGTAATACGCATATCGCTTGCCTTGGCAACGCTAAGTCCGAGGTGCCCTCCACCGCAACCAACATCCAAGCAAACTCCGTTTTTCCGTCCCAATACTCCGAGCGCCTCCTGAGCGATAACCTCGTAGATGGGAAAGAAGATTTCATTGGCGATTTTGTCAAAGTCCTCTCTGCTGTTCATAATTACCTCCTTCTGCCTCGCCTCTGGAATTTAATTAGCTAGCGGAACACAACTTCTAATATCAACCCCCTGATCGTCGACGACTTTTGCTATTTTGACATTGATTCCATAGGTGTCCCTCATATTTGTTTCAGTTATGAGCTCATTCGTCGTTCCGACCTCAAAGCCATTTTTATTGAGCAAAGCCACTTTTGAGGAGCAAAGAAAGGCGTGATTGGGAAAATGAGAAGTCATCACAACTCCGATTCCCTCATCCGACAACTTTTTGATTTGCAACAAAACCCGCACCTGATTGCCATAATCAAGGTTAGAGGTTGGTTCGTCCAGAATAAGCAATTGAGGCTTTTGTGTCATTGCGCGGGCGATAAGCACCATTTGTCTTTCCCCGCCACTTATCTCGGTATAGGTCATATTTTTCAAAAAGGAAATACTCAACGTTTCCAAGGATTCTTCGGCGATCTTAATGTCGTCCTTAGAGGGAGATGAGAATAAACCCAGATGGGCCATTCTCCCCATTAAAATGACATCCAGAACCGTATAGGGAAAAGGCGGTGTATGAGCCTGGGGGACATAACCGATTGCCTTAGCAAGACGCGGCTTTGACCATTTTCTGATGTTTTCCCCATTAAGAGTTATTTCACCGCCCCTAACATCTATAAAGCCCAAGATAGATTTGAATAGGGTCGTTTTCCCTACTCCATTGGGACCCAACAGGCAAAAGAGTTCCCCGGTCGTGACCTTAAAGGAAATATTCTGAAGAACCGTCCTTTTCGAATAACCGAACGAAGCGTCTTTGATTTCCAAGATCATGTCCACGAATTCCTCCCCTTAGCTAACAAATAGACAAAAAACGGAGCTCCGATAATAGCCGTCAAAATACTCAGGGGGATCTCAACTGCGAAAAAAGTGCGGGAAATATCATCAATCAACAGCAAATAGGCTCCGCCCAGCAGAACCGAAGCCGGCAGCATAAACTTCAAATTCGGTCCAACAAGCATCCTGGCCAGGTGAGGGATAACAAGACCAACCCACCCAATCATCCCTCCCGTCGCCACGGAAGAGGCTGTAAGCAGTGTTGCACAAATTATGTAAATAAAGCGTATTTTCTTCGTATCGACACCAAGAGCCTGCGCCTCTTCCTCTCCGAAAGCGAGGGCATTGAGCTTATACCTAAGCAGCAGAGTCGGTATGATGCCGATAGCAAACGGAACCAACATCAACATGACGTCTTTGGCTGTTATCGAAGCAAGCCCGCCCATCAGCCAATAGGCAATTTCCGGAAGCTTGTTGTTCGGATCAGCTGTATATTTAGCAAGCGAAATAAAAGCAGAGAACAGACTGCTGACTACCATGCCGGTCAAGACCAGAATAAGGACGGAATTGTTGAACTTTCCGATCATCCGACTAACCAGGTAAGTCAACATAACCGCAATGATTCCGCATGAAAAGGCCGCCAATTGAATAGTTAGGGCACTACCTGACATTAGAATTGCCATCGCTGCGCCAAAGCCAGCACCAGCGGAAGCTCCAAGAATATCGGGCGAGACCATAGGATTGCGGAAAAGCCCCTGATACGCAGCGCCCGATGCCGAAAGGGCAGCACCAATAATCAGGGCTACAATAATCCTCGGGATGCGAATATTGAACAACACGGTCTCAGTCGTATCCGACCATGTAGCTGGAAGCCCGAATATCTTTCGAAAAAAAACTGTAAGAAGCTCTGGCAAAGGAACCGCAAAACGACCAACAGTAAAAGACCAAAGAAATACGATGATTAGAACGATGAACAAAATTACAAGTACCAGTCCGCTCTTTCTTACTTTGACCTTCGAAAGAACATCAACTGCTATATCACTATTCTTTATTCTCTTATCGCTCGCAGTACCGAGAGACATCCGTCACCCTCCTTAACCAATTGAACTACAGTTTTTATAGAAATATGTTCCAATGCCACCCAAAACACGTAAGACAGGGAGATGAGGGGGCAATTCATGAATTGCCCGCCCCTACCATAGTTTTTTGTATCTAGACTGAACGTTGGAGTAGCTCGATAACCTGCTCATCGGTTAATTTCTGATTAAAAAAGAGAGAAAAGAATTCTTTTGTTTCCTGTTTCATGTCCACTTTCACATAGTCTGGGTATAGCTCGCTTCCTAGCCACTCGATTCCGAGAGCCCGCATGATGTTGGGGGGACGATCGTACCAGCCGAAAGGAAGTAAAGGTGTCAAATATACTTTCTTGTTCTTGATGGCATTGACCTTGCCCCAAGAGGTATCCTTCAAGATGGCGTCATAGGCCTTTACGCCGCCTGAGTTAGAACTGATCAAAACAACATCCGGGTTCCAGGAAAGCACCTGCTCCATGGAAACGTTCGTCATGCCCTGCCCACCCTTTGCTTGGACATTGGCCACGTTTTTACCTTTGACAAAATCCAAAACTTCGGTATGGTCGGACCCCGACGGATCAGTCGAAAGGCCACTGGGTCCTTCAGCGTAGTAGACACTCACCAGCTTGTCCTGCGGAATTTTGGCAACTACATCGCTAATTCCCTTCATTTTCTTCTCACAGTATGAAGCAAGCGTCTCTGCCCGCTCCTGAACCCCTAAAATATCGCCCATAAGCCTGTAAACCTTGGCAGTATCAGCAAAAGCGGACTCCATAACAATGACCGGTCTCTTGGTCTGATTCGTGATGCTGTCAGCGATTTGCTCTGGATTGTTGTTAACCCCAGTTGTCGTCATGAAAACGATGAGATCCGGAGCTAATTTGGCAGTTTCCTCAAGATTGGCGGTGCTTTTTTCACCCATCCAGCCACCTAGCACCGGGAGATTTTTGGCGCGATCGCTCAAGTACTTTTTCACATCGTCGGAAGGTGCATTGACCCACGCCGCCAACTTTTCAGGGGCCAGCGAATAGACCATCGGCTCAGCAGTTGGCACAGCACAATACACGGTATTGATTTTCGCTGGAATTTCAACCTTCCGTCCCGCCATGTCTGTTATAACCCGAGTAGTTGCCTGGGATGAATTATTGGTCACAGCTGAGGTTGTTGGAGTGGTACTGGCTGCCTGACTTCCGCAACCAGTCAACAGCAAAATTGTCATCCACAGGCACAGTAAAATTGCCACGCCTTTGGAGACTGCCCTCTTGGAAAAGATTCCTGACATTTCTGATTCCTCCTCATTTTCGTCTCATTGCTTCTATATCAAACTAGAACACTGTATCTACCACTAAATTAAGCTTAGGAATTGGATTAAGATTAGGATTAGGGTTTTTGTGCCGCCTCCGCATTCATAAATGACTTAATTTGTTGATCCGTTAAAGTACAATGATAAAATGTCTGGAAGAATTCTTTAGTCTCTTGGGTCAAGTTAATATTGGCGAAGGTATCCGGCTGAAGTGTCTTGGCAAGCCACATAAACCCAAGGATGGATTCCGGCGAAGGACGATCCCACCAGAAGGCACCGATTGGACATTGATACATCTGATTGTTCACAACCGCGTTCAAATTACTCATTTGCGGATTATTTCTTAGATCATCAGCCTTGATAAAGGAATTTTTAGTCGGGCCAATATTGCTGCTCATAATCATAACATCGGGATTCCATTTCAACAGTTGCTCAACTGAAATAAGGCTTGCATTGTCTACCTTTTGAGCAACGTTAATTCCCCCAGCTATAGTGATAAATTCTTGTCCCCAAGCAGAGCCGTCAGTTTTCAGAGGAGTACCGAGCATATAGTACACTTTCTTTAATTTCTCTGCTGGAATTTTGGCTACATCATCCTTGATTAGTTTCAATCGTCTTTCCCAAAAATCAGAAAGAGCTGCTGCTTCTTTTTCCTTATGTAATACATCCCCCATCATCTTAAACTCTTTAGTCAGACCATCTATAGTTGCTCTGCCTGTTAGGACTGAGACAACAGGTATTCCGGCCTCCTCCAATTTTTTGTTGCCCGTTGGAGAAGTAACGCTGGCTACAACAAGATCCGGCTTTAATTTTATAATCTCTTCAACATTGATATTGTCAAAAGAGCCGACATCCGGGATGTTCTTAAACTGAGGGGCCATTTCCATCAACTGGGGGAAGTTCTCCTGTGCTGGCTGACCAATTATTTTGTCCGCCGCACCAAGAACAACTATCTCGTTGGTGGCCCCCCCGTAGCAGGTAACAACAATTTTATTGACTTCAACCGGAATTTTAACGGTTTTATTGACCATATCCACAATAGTTCTTTCTACCGGCGGTGTGGTAGATGTGCTGGGTGTGCTATTGGTTGCCTTGCTGCCACAGCCACCTAGGACTAGAAGAGATAACATTATCACACACAAGGTAATGCAGGATTTTACCGATTTCATCATACTCTTGCCTCCCCTATCTTTTATTTATGCGCTAATTGGTACGCGCTACCCTCCTTTGACCAATAGGCAACTTGACTACATTGTAAGTTCTCGGCACATCACTTTAGCCCCCAATTTCTGGTGCTCTGCAAAGGCACACACATCCTCACTTCACTATCGTCATCGTTATCGTCATCGGATTGAACACCCGTGTTAATGATTCTAACGTTGACACCGTAGAGCTCTCTTAATTTATCTTCAGTAATAATGTCATTAGCTTTTCCCAAGCCAAACAGACCCCCGTGGCTTAAGAGCATTACCTTTGTGGCATAGAAAAAGGCATGGTCAGGAACGTGTGAAGCCATAATGATTGTCAACCCTTGGTGCGCTAACTGCTTGACCTGACTTAAAACTTTTAATTGATTGCCAAAATCCAGGGCCGAGGTTGGCTCGTCCATAACCAAGATTTGGGGTTCTTGTGCTAAAGCACGCGCGATAAGAACGAGTTGCTTCTCCCCGCCACTAAGTTCTGTGAAAATACGATTGGCTAGACAGGAAATATCTAAGGTATCGATGGCTCGTTCCGCTATTTTTTTGTCTTCTTGGGAAGGGGATGCAAAATTTCCCAAATGAGCAGTACGTCCCATCAAAATCATATCCATGACGCTAAAGGGGAACGACGTATTGTGAGCTTGAGGTATATACCCAATCACTTGGGCCATCTTAGATCGTGACCAATGAATTGAGTTTTCCCCATTAAATAATATTTTGCCTTCGAGAGGCTTGATCAGGCCAAGAATCGTTTTAAACAGTGTCGTTTTACCAGTCCCATTGGGTCCCAAAACGCATAAAACCTCTCCCGCGGCCAACGCAAACGAAATTCCCTTGAGGACAGCCTTATTGTTATAGCCGCATTGAATGTCTTTAAGTTCAAACCTCATACCAAACCCTTCTTTCCACGCAAGAGGATAGCAAAAAAGAACGGAGCACCGATAATGGACGTGAGTATTCCCAAGGGAATCTCAGCAGAAGTCAGACATCTGGCCAAGTCGTCCACCAGCAACA
Source organism: Desulfosporosinus cupriresistens (assembly GCF_001707885.1). Classification (GTDB taxonomy): domain Bacteria; phylum Bacillota; class Desulfitobacteriia; order Desulfitobacteriales; family Desulfitobacteriaceae; genus Desulfosporosinus. The sequence continues at coordinate 7,701 of NZ_MASS01000066.1, forward strand.
TATAGACGCTCCCTATCGCAATGGATACTGGTAAAAGGACCTTATAATTCGGGCCAACTAGCATGCGGGCTAAATGAGGTACAATGAGTCCAACCCAGCCAATAAGCCCGCTGATCGATACTGCCCCAGCCGTGAGCAGCGAAGAGCAGATAATTACCGCAAGTCTTAGCCTTCCTGTTTCCAACCCCAACGTCTTGCCTTCTTCTTCCTCTAGGGACAAGACGTTGAGACGCCAGCGCAGTAAATAAAGCGGTACTCCTCCCAATAACATAATCACGAAAGAAGACATCACATTCTTTGGCGAGACTGTTGCCAAACTACCCATCAACCAGAAGGTTATGGCCGGCAACTTGTCATACGGATCAGCCATGTATTTTAGAAGAGACGTAAAGGATGAACACAACGTGCCTACTAAAATTCCAGTGAGTACTAAAGCTAAGGTCGGATCACGTTTTATTTTATTGCTGAGAAAATACACGGCAACAACTGCCAAAAGGCTAACAACAAAGGCCGCTACCTGAATACCCACCACGTTTAATGAGAAAAATATTGCCAACGCCGCTCCCAAGCCTGCTCCTGAAGATGCACCTAGAATATCCGGCGATACCAAAGGGTTTTTGAACATACCTTGATAAGCCGCCCCGGCTATCGACAAGGCAGCCCCCACTATCATTGCTGCTATAATTCTAGGCAATCTTACTTGAAAGATAACTGTATTGATCACACCTTCAGGACCATGTATAAACGGAAAAATTTTTCCCAGTAAAGCCGCTAACAAATCCGGTATTGCTATAGGATATCGCCCTAACGGGAATGAAAGTATAAACGCTAAAATAGGCAATAAGACTACAACACAATATACCTTGCGTAGATTCCCTTCCGTTCTCGATTCAGCCAATGTATCTACACTCTCCTCTTCAAGCTCTATTGTTTAGTAGGCTGAATTTGAACCAGTAAAGTTTTCGCTTCTTCGTCTGATGGATTATAATGGACCAGTATGTGCGTCGGACCAACTTTGACTGGAACATCGACCTTTTCATACAAAATATTGTCAAAGGTTGTGAGACAGTCAAACTTGATGACTCCGATTTTGTAGCTTTCCTGTTTTAAATATTCTATGGCTTTCAATATAATTGAAGTTCTGCCGGAAGAAGGCGGCCCGGAAACCGCAACCAGTTTCATATCTTATCCCCCTTGTTAGTCATGGATTTGACTCCAATTCCTTACTGCTTATGTATTTCAAAGCATCTCCGGCGATTACTATGCTTTGCCCTGTCCGGCATAAAAAATAGCTCCACCCATAGAAAGTGGAGCATGCCAAACAAAGCCTAGCAGGCCTAGCCACCTCCTTTTCAATAGTGAAGGCATATCCGTTTCCGGGTACACCCTGAGGGTTTAAAGCCCTGGCCGGTAACCATAGATTTCTCATTAGGTTATTACGGCTCGGAGATAGGATTTATATAATTTTTCAAGTGTTAAGCAGTTGTCATTTCCTTCTACGAATCATGAGTTAAAGTTTTTCCATCGTCACCCCAATGTCAGAAGGTTTGCCAAAATACATCGAAGTTGTCACGATGGCATCAATGCCTGAACGAGCGTATTCTTCAATATTACCTTCATTGACGCCACCCGCTCCAAGTAACGTAATCTGGGGGTTAATCCCTCTAATTTGATCAACAATGCCCTTTAGCTCCAAGGCTGGGATTTTATCAAATTGCAATCCGTCAACTCCTGCTTCAGATAAAAGACGGGCATCTTCCAAGGTTTCGACTTCAACAATTATCTTTTTCTCACAGGCATTAGCTTTTATTTCTTTAATTACTCTGGCGAGATCGTTGATATCGCCCAGAAAAGCTACGTGCTGCTTAAATGTTAAGATTGTTTCAGACAAACCCAGTCGGTGAGGAAAAGCACCTCCAGCAAGTATTGCCCCTATGGAAAGCTCTTTAGTTCCCGGAAATGATTTTCGAGTAGCTAAAACAGCAACATGGGGATTCCCGATTTTAGCCTTATCCACCATCCTTTTTGTTCTTGTCGCAATACCTGAGGAGTATTCGAGGATATTCATTGACACTTTCCAAGCCATATGGAGGCTTGACGCTAACCCCTCAGCCTCAATAAATACATCGCCTTTATTAACAACAGAACCCGATGGTAAGAATCGGAGCGGCGTAATTCCTAGCTTAGTAAAAATCCTTAAAACTTCCTCAACCCCAGATAAAACTGTAAATTCCCTGGCCTTAAAACTGATCTTTCCCTTCATTCCACCTATACCAAGGGTCAGGGTTGTCAAATCAAGATACGGAACATCTTCTTTGATCCAGCGATCAATTGTTTCGTCACTGATGTATTGCAGAGTCTCCACCTACCTTCATTTCTTTGGTTTTTCAGTTTTGAATTATTGTTTTACTTCCCCTTTATGAAACCATTCTTTTCAAAAATCTTCATAGCCTCATCACTCTGCAAATATTGCAAGAACTTCGAAGCGACATCACTGTTTTTAGAGGCCGTTACCACCGCTGCTGGTAAGACAACCGGTTTATGCGAATTTGCGGGCGCCGTAGCTACGATTTTAACTTTATTCGATGTGACCGCAATTGTATCCCAGACAAAACCTGCTTCGGCATTGCCTGTCTCAACATAAGCCATGACTTGCATTAAATCCTTGCCCATAACAAGCTTGGGTCGTAGAGTATCCCAAAGTTTAAGTGTCTCTAAAGTTTCTTTAGCTGTCTTAGCTGCCGGAACCGATTCCGCCTCACCAATTCCGATTTTTTTAACTTCAGGTTTAGTTAAATCTTCAAAGCCTTTAAGCGTCGTGTTGTCTTTAGCGACAATTAAGACAAGTTCATCTCCTAACAGATTTATCCTAGAATCCTTCTTAATCAGCCCCTTTTGCTCTAAAGCATCCATTTGTGGCTTACCTTGAGAAATAAAAATATCAGCGGCAGCACCTTGCTCGATCTGATTTTGGAGGGAACCTGAGGGTCCATAATTAAAAACCAATTTTACTCCAGCCTCTTTAGCCGCATACAACCCTTTAATCTCTTCAAACGAACCTTTTAAACTCGGAGCAGTGGAAATCAAAAGTTCTACTGGTTTAGTCTGAGCAGCAGCTTTAGTATCTTCCGTCTTTGAAGGTTCTGTTACTGCACTTGAACATCCTGATATGAATAATACAAGTAATAATAGCGAACAAGCAATTAAACCAAAGATTGTTTGTGTTTTATTGGTCTTCAGGATTCTATTGAATTGTTTCATGTTTTATCTTCATCCTCCTTATTTTGACCACTGAATATAAATCAAACAACGATTAACTCCTCAGGGTTAACTCTCAGTTTCCAAGGTTGTGACTTATTCTTTAATTCGGACCACATTTGTTTGGTTATTTCCCATTGGATCTGATGGTTACCCTTTCCCCTGGTCTCGGTTTCTAGGTCAAGATAGACTGTCATCCGAGACGGAGTCTCGCTGGCAGTATTAAGCCAACATTGAAATACGTTGCCTTCTTTTTTCTTTGAAGCCTCTTCAATCGTGTGGGCCCGAATACCCACCCACTCAATTTGTTGGGGTAATTCGCTTCCAGTTTTTAAGTTTATTCCCCAATCCAAGGCCTGTAATTCAAATGGTGATATGTATTTTGCACGAGAAAAATTTTTACACCCTGTCAATTGCGCTGCTACAAGTGAAGGCGGAGATCTGAATACTTCCACTGTCCCCCCTTGTGCTTCGATTTTCCCCAGTGCCAGGACAACCAGTTTATTGCAAATGCTATAGACTTCATTCATGTTATGAGTTACAAACAGAGTAACCCCTTGATAGTTTGCTAATGTCTCGCTCAATTGTTTAACCATATGGCTTCTAAGATAGTCATCCAGGGCAGAAAATGGTTCATCCAGAAGCAGTGCCTCTGGCTCAATGGCCAAAGCTCTAGCCAGAGCAACTCGCTGCTGTTGTCCTCCGGAAAGCTGGTTGGGATATCTCTTTTCCAAACCTTCCAGCTTAATCATTTTCACTTGTTCCTTGATTATGGCTAACCGATCCACTCGCTTTTTGTCGCCTATTCCGAAACCAATATTTTCTTCAACAGTCATATTCGGAAAAAGGGCGTAATTTTGAAATAAATAACCCAGTTTTCTCTTCTGGCAGGGGAGATTTATGCCTTTCTGAGAGTCAAACAAAGTTCGGCCATTGAGAACAATCCTACCCTGATCAGGTTTATCAATTCCTGCAATACAGCGCAAGGTCATGCTTTTCCCTGAACCAGAAGCTCCCAGTAGCCCTAAGGTATTCTTACCTGTCTCAAACTTAACATCGAGCTTAAACCCCGGAAGTTTTTTTTGGATATCAACCAATAATGTCATATTATCTCCTGCCATTTGCAGTAATCATCTTGCTTTGGTAATCAGTCCAATAATTCATTAACGTCATAACAATCAGGGAAATCACAAAGATGAGCATTACCCATATCAAAGCCTTTCTCATTTCTCCACCTTCAGCAGCAAAGAATATTGCAGCAGGTATGGTCAGGGTTTTCCCCGGAATATTACCACCGATCATCAGCGTAGCACCAAAATCGCCCAGAGCCCTGGCAAAGGCTAAGACAGTACCAGCTGCAACCCCCGGCCAGGAAAGCGGAATCGTTATCTTCCAGAATATTTTCCATTCGGAAACTCCCAGCGTACGTGCAGCATTAATAATATTTTGATCAATTTGTTCAAAAGCACTTCTTACTGTTCGATACATTAAAGGGAAGGCGACCACTGAAGCTGCAATGACGGTCGCTGGCCAAGAGAATATAACTGTCATTCCAATTGACATCAGGAGTTTTCCAAGGGGTCCATTCTTCCCAAATATTAAAAGAAGTAAAAAACCAACAACTGTTGGCGGCAAAACCAGCGGCAAGGTAAGGACACCGTCAATCAATCCTTTGAACTTCCCCCTATAGCCCGAAACAAAACACGCCGCCGCAATCCCCAGAAAAAAAGTCACCGTGGTTGCTAGAGTTACTGCTCTTAAGGATATTAGTAATGGGGAAAAGTCCAGTCCCCTCAAGTCACTATAAACACTATAACCCCCTTACCAGCGTCATCAACAAGACCTAATAATTTGTCCGGATATTCACCAATTTTCATGATAGTTTGTGCCCCAAAGGGGCATGGGTGTTTGATAAAAAATAACAACTCCCATAAAGGGAGCTGTAAATAAACTGGCGTCCCAGTCTAACGTGCTACTCCTTTTCAATGTGAAGGCATACCCGTTTCCGGTAATACCCTGAGGACTATAGGTCCTATCCAGCGACCATGGATTTGCTCTTTAGGTCATCTGGCTCGGAGATTTCAATATTCAATTGTTTCACTGAGCTTTAACGAGTTTCTTGACCCCTTTGATCTCCTCTTGTTTACCTCGATCCAGCTTAATTATCTGATTACCAAGCATTTCTGCTTCCTGAACATCATGCGTCACTAAAATGAAAGGAATTTTCCATTGGGCTTGAAGTTTGAGCAACTCTTGTTGGAGTGTACCCCGCGTGTCCTGATCGAGGGCTGAAAGAGGTTCATCAAGCAATAATAGTTCAGGTTCCGTCATTAAGGCCCGAGCAAGCGCAACTCTTTGTTTTTCCCCCCCCGAAATCTGACTGGGATAACGATTTCGGAGATGACTGATCTTTAGCATCTCTAAAACATTGGTCACGGTGAGAGCTTTGTTGGGGATATTCCCCTTTTTAGGCTTACCATACATCACATTTTTCTCAACTGTCATGTGCGGAAAGAGAGCATAATCCTGAAAAACATACCCTATACGCCGATTTCTGATAGGAATATCTATGCCATGATCAGAAGAGAAGACCGCCTTGTCATGGATATTTATCTCCCCCCACGAAGGGGTCTGAAGGCCTGCTACACACTGCAAGATCGTCGTCTTGCCAGCGCCTGAAGGACCCACAAGGGCAAGAATGCCATTACTCAAAGAGATATCTACTTCAAGATCAAAGGTGGGTAACTCTTTTTTAAAATGAGCGTTAAGCATTATTCCCACCTCCTCTCGAATCGCGTTTTGATCCCTTTCCCCATCGATTCAGTCCATAAATCACTAGAAAACTAAAGACAGTCATGATAATAACCAATATACTTGCTTGCCTTGTATCACCGGATTCATTGGCAAAGTATATAGCTAGAGGCATTGTTTGAGTTTTGCCAGGAATATTTCCAGCGATCATTAACGTTGCTCCAAATTCTCCCAGAGACCGCGCGAAAGCCAAAACTAAACCAGCAACAATACCATTCCAAGCTAAAGGAAGCGTTATGGTGAAGAACACCTTTAATTCTCCGGCTCCCAATGTACGTGCAGCTTTCTCAAGATTTTGATCAACACTCTCCATCGCAACTTTTACGGATTGATACATCAAAGGTAACGATACGACCGCTGCCGCTATTACTGCTCCTTCTAAGGTAAAAACTATTCTTGTATGGAACCATTGTTCAAGCAGCTTACCTAAAGGACCGTTCTTTCCGAAAAACACGAGCAACATAAAACCAATCACCGAAGGGGGAAGTACCAAAGGCAAAGTAATAATTGACTCGACAACATCTTTGCCCAAGAACTCCCGCTTGGCCATCAGGCCAGCTATGGGAATCGAAGAACAGGCTACAATAATAACCGATGCGAAGGCAACTTTCAGCGATAAAATAATAGGAATGAAGCTAAATTCCATAGGACTCTCCCGAATACTAGTTTATTTTGCTAATGTCTTGAATCCGTATTTTGTAAAGACTTGTTGGGCATCTGAACTCTGTAAGTACTTCAAGAAATCTACTGTAACTTGTTTGTTTTTAGTAGCTGAAATAATAGCTGCAGGGTAGACAATAGGCTTGTGGGTGCTGTCTGGAACAATTGTAACAACCTTAACTTTAGTCGAACCTTGAGCATCGGATTGGTATACAAATCCTGCGTCAGCATTTCCTGTTTCTACATAATTCAGAACGGAGGTCACATCTTTAGCCATCACTAACTTAGGTTGTATTGAATCCCAGAGTTTGAGATTATTCAAGGCTTCTTGGGCATATTTCCCGGCAGGTACTGACTCGGGAGTACCTATACTGATCTTTTCAACTCCTGCTTTAGTCAGATCTTCAATGGATGTAACCTTGCTGTTATCTTTCCCAGTAACAAGAACTAAATCGTTTCCCAGTAAATCGACTCGGCTATCTTTAACCAACAAATTCTTTTTCTCTAAGGCATCTACCTGTGACTTTCCCGCAGAAATAAAAAGGTCTACCGGGGCACCCTGTTCAATTTGTTGTTGGAGTGTCCCTGAAGCACCAAAATTAATGGTAAGCTTCACTTCCGGTTTCTTCTGAGTATAATCTTTTTGGATTTCAGTCAATGAATCCTTCAAACTAGCTGCAGCCGATATCATGATTTCAGTGGGTTTAGCCTGTGTCTCGTTTGTGGATGGTTGGGCAGTATCCCCTGCACTACAGCCGACCAAAGAAAGTATTAATAGAAAACTAACTACTAGACACGAGATTCTTTTCACTTATACTCCTCCTTATGAATCATGTTAAAATATGTATGTGCATTGAGTTAGTCCATGTTAGGTTTATCTAAATGGATCTAAGATTATCACCTTATAAAACTAACATAAACCAACTAAACACAACTACAGCTTTATTATACAATGAATTATTATAGATTAGCAATACAATTGAATATGAATACAGGATTCCTTCCTAAGTGAGCCCTATCCATGACCACTAAAGTCAATAATCTTAAAAGAAAAGAAGTGCCGTATGAGCCTGAGGCACAACGGTCTTCAATATAATATACAACGCAATTATCCATAAATTATATCGATTATGAGCATACCGATCTACTATAGACACAGTGGCGACACAATGCTAATCTTTATCTTGTGATCATTAAAATATTCGATTGGAAAGGAAGTGGAGAGAGTACAGATGAGAATGTCGTTTCATGTTTGTCACCGCGTTTGTCACTCTTTTTGTTAATAAGAAAGCAGCCTCTAAAGGCCGCTAAAAAGGTATTTCATCGACACTATATCCCGAAATTGGCGAAAGCGCGGCTTATCACAAAGTATTGAATATGCAATTAATCTGCCCCAAAAAGGTAGATATTTTAATAATCACTGCAAGGAATCGATACTTTAGCACGGCAATAACCTTTGAGAGAAACCTGATAATATTAGTTGCAAAACTCAGAGCAAGAGCTGTTCAAACTGTGGAATTCGGGATAACAAAGAAATTAGCGTCTTGTGCGCTCCAAACTTTAGTAGATTGTTCGCACTAACTTTAATCCTTGAAAGGTGGGATTCTTTTGTTCCGCTCAACACTTAATAACTATATACCTTCAGATAAGACAATTAAGAGGGATTCGGGAGACAAATCTTATCCAATTTGGCTAATAGTCAATCCCAAGCATCCTGCTGTACGTCACAACATTTGGACACCTGCTTTAGCTGAGATACAGGATAAAGTGTATCGGGAAATTCATACGAGAATCGATACTACCAATATTTATATAAGGAACGCTATTTGCGATAGCACAATCGTTCCTAACACATTAAATTGGTGGGGGGCAGAAGTTGGTAGAGAGATAGAAACGTTCAGAGAAATTGCTCTTGAGCATGAGCCAAAAATTCTAATTTCCTTTGGCGCATTTCCATTTGAATTTTTAAGGCGTGCCTACGAAATCCTACCCGAAAAAGGGCCTAAGTATTGGAGTACTTCTAACTTAGGAGATGAATTCGGGAGATCAATTGAGAACTTTGATATAAACAAAACCAATCGGATTCCCTTACTACGCAAAGTAATTTCTAGTGGTAAATTCATAGAAGATCACGGTTATTTTGGTCAGCATTACTTTCATTATGTTGGCACAAAGATCGCCGAAAAGATTGTTGAGAACAAGGATCATCTTAAGATTTGGATTTAAGTAAAGAAGCGTAAAAGACCTACCTTCATCCTGGATATATGCATTATTCACTTTCAGACTACACCATTATATGGGAGGTAGGTTTTTCTGAAGAATAAAAAAATATTTTTGTCTTTAGAAGGTAACAGTCTGACCAATCAAATAGTGATTATCGTTGCCGCAATCATGCTTGTACCTTTAGTAGCATTGATGTATGACATCTTTTTCGCTTCACGGACAGATCAAGTTGTATTCTTAGACAAAGAACAGAGACTGGAGGCCTTGGTCAAAAGTACTAATAATGAATTTACAAGAAATCTGGAATCTATATGGACTGGGACAGGAGATGTCCCAACAACCATACTTCATAACGAGTTTAACCGGGTCATAGAACCACAGGTACCAGCGAATTTAGGCATTCGCTTCGGTTTATATGTACCCCACACAGAGAAGATTATGGTACTAGGTTTCTTGCATAACTATCGTAACCTCTCTCCGGCAGAAGAAGCTCAGCGGGAGAAAGAAATCTTTGCTACTACTAAACAAGGCCTAATCGCAACCGAGCTGAGTAATGAACCATTGTTTCGAATTTCTGGTTCTTGGAATGATCAGGTCGTTGAGTATATTTCTCCTGTTGTACTAAAAGGGAAAGTTGTGGCAGTAATGTGGGTAGGGGAGCGTCTCGACCCCTTCTTCTACCAGAACAATTTCTTTCGGAAACTGCTGCGATATTTCACCCTTAGTGTACTAGCCTTAGTTATGATTGGTACCCTTATAATTATTAGAAATCTAACCACTGGCGTCGACCGCTTAAAGCAGGGATTGCATAACATGGAGTTGGATATACATCACTTATTGCCTGAAATGTCGGGTGAACTGGGTCAAGTGGCCCGAGCAGTTAATCGGATGGCCGTAAGTTTAACGGAAAAGGAACGGTTAGAGGATCAACTGAGACAATCGGAACACCTCATTGCACTTGGCCGTTTAGCAACAGGTGTTGCACATGAATTGCGCAACCCAATTGGAATTATTAAAACTTTAGTAGAACTAATGAAGCAGGAATACGCTCAAGTAAGCGGCATCGAAGAATTTACAAGAGCCATAGATGAGCAAGTGGACCGTCAGGATATGGAAATTCAAGAACTGCTGGACTTTGGCCGTCCTAACAAAGTTTCTATTAAGGAGTGTTCTGTCAATGATTTAATCATGGGAGTCCTCTCTTTTTCAGCGGCAATGTTGCGAAAGCAGAAGGTAAAAGTTGTATTGCAGCTTGATAATAAACTTTCTAAGATTCTAGCAGATACTGAAAAGCTAAAAAAGGTATTTGTTAACATAATTGTTAATGCTGCCGAAGCAATGCCTTCTGGAGGACAGCTAGAAATAATAACCAAAGAAACTGGCGATATGGTCGTTATCAGTTTTTCTGATACTGGAGGGGGCATCCCAGCCGAGGAGCAGTCTAGGTTGTTTGATCCCTTCTATACAACCAAAAAAACAGGTACGGGTCTGGGACTCTCGATATCCTATCAAAGTATTAAATTGCATGGTGGAATGATTGAGGTGAGTAGCAACCTTAACCAAGGATCAACGTTTATTATTAATCTTCCTGTAAAACCACAATTATGCGACAGGAGTGATCTTCTTGACACCAAGAATTCTGGTAATTGATGATGAGGAAAGAATGTGCTGGGCCCTTGAACGGGCACTAAGTCATGAAGGCTATCATGTGGTTACCACCACGAGAGGTTTACAGGGTATTGAGTTGGCCCATGAGACTGAACCCTCGATGGTAATATTGGATTTGAAGATGCCTGATATTGATGGTATTGAGGTGTTAAAAGAACTAAAAAAATTAAATTCCAGTATTCCTGTAATTATGATTACGGCCCATGGGACGATTGATACTGCAATTGAAGCTATGAAAATTGGGGCCTCTGATTATATCATCAAACCTTTTAAGCTTGAAGAGATAAAGGTACAGGTTAAACAGGCTTTACACCTGTTTAATTTAGAAAACCAAGTAAATTTTTTATGTCAGGAATTAGGTAAAAAGTATGGAAAGTTCATTGGTCAGAGCGATGCCATGAAAGAGGTTGCCCTCCTGATTCGACAGGTTGCGAAAACTGGCACAACTGTTCTGATAACAGGTGAAAGTGGAACCGGTAAGGAAGTAGCTGCTATGGAAATACATAAAGCCAGCAACAGAGCTGACAAGCCTTTCGTAGCTGTAAACTGTGCGGCTCTTCCGGAACAACTGTTAGAGAGCGAGCTATTTGGTCATGAGAAGGGTGCTTTCACTGGGGCAACCAGTAAAAAGAAAGGCCGCTTTGAAATCGCAGACCATGGTACGATTTTGCTGGATGAATGCGGAGAAATGCCAATCAGTATGCAGGTAAAGTTACTTCGAGTACTGCAGGAAAGGTGCTTTGAAAGAGTAGGCGGAACTGAAACGATCCATGTAGATGTGAGGGTTATTACCACCACTAATATAGATCTGGCCACTGCTATATCTAACGGAACCTTTAGAAAGGACCTTTATTATCGCTTAAATGTCGTGCATATCAACATGCCGCCACTTAGATCACGGAAAGAAGATATTCCCCTGTTAGTTAATCATTTTCTTCTAAAATTTGATCCAACGCATAGTAAAAAGATCTCTTTAGAAGCAATGAAAATTCTAACTTGCTACAACTGGCCTGGTAACATAAGAGAGCTTCAGAACGTGATCGAAAGAGCGCTTATTGTTTGTCAGAGCCCCGAAATTCAGCCAGGACATTTTCCTAAAGAGTTAATGAATAGTTTAGAGGAACTCATTGCGCCTGGAATAAACCTCACAGAAGGTTTTACTCTGGGAAAGTTGGAGAAGCATCTTATTATCAAGGCATTAGAAAAGCATAATAATAATCAGACTAAAGTGGCCAAGTATCTCGGAATTACCCGTCCGACTCTACTTTATCGACTACAAAAATATGGCATCAAATTATAGCTCTGTCACATTTGCACGTTTTCCTTGGGGACTTGCTATCAAAATATTATTACTCACTCTATATTAAATAAAAAGCATCCTCTAACATATGATCTAAAATCTAAAAAGTGAATTATATGATACATATGATTGAAAGAAGATACAATTATAGAAATGCTTAAATACTCTATTAAAATAGAGCATGAAGACGATAGATCGCCTTAATCAGGTTATCATGTTTTACAAGAGGTGTAGCAAATGCTACACCTCTTGTAATTTTTCATTGATTAATGCTTGAAACTAGCGGATCTTAGAGATGGCATACTTCTTGCTATTTAAATTGTTGTTAGACAAAGGAGGAGGGTCATTTAAAAGTTGTGTCTAATGCTTTACATGAGATTAATTAGTGAACTATAAACACTAAAGGTGGGATTGATATGTCTAATTTAGCACTTGATAAATATTCAATTTCAACTGATAGCATAGAGAAAGAATCCGGAGATAAATCCTATCCTATTTGGCTCTTAGTAAATCCTAATCATTTCGCCATGTTTCAGGTTATTTGGGCTCCAATATTAGATGCAATTCAGGACAAGGTTTATCGTAAACTTCGCACAAGAATTGAAACTGAAAATATCTTTATAAAAAGCACTGTTAGTGATATTGGCATAGCTCCTAAAACCTCAAATTGTCTGGCAGCAGAAGTAACCAAAGAGATTGAATTGCTACGGGAAATTGTTCTCGAACATCAGCCTAAAATTCTAATTACATTTGGTGCTATTACATATGAGCTTGTAAGGCGTGTATTCGAGATAAGATCTCAAGAAGGTCCTATGTATTGGAATTCTACTAACTTAGAACATGAATTTGAACGATCAATTGCGAACTTTGATATAAACCAAACTAATATAATTCCAATTCCCTTACTTCGACAAGTTATGAAAAGTGGTCGGGTAATTGAAGACCGCAATTATTCAAGTTGGGAAGACAGTGAAATCTACTTTCGTTACGTTGGAACTAAGATTGCTGACAGGATCATAGAAAACAAGGATAGTTTCAAAATATGCATGAATTAATAAGCAATAATCGCTAATAGTTGTATTCCAGTACTTAATACTTTTGTATGAGGTGATGTTTAATGGCATTTAAGGTTAATTGCGAAAGGTGTGGAACTCTCTTTAGCAAAGGAGAAATTCACAATTATAGAGGCAACAATCTTTGCGAGGATTGCTATATTCTTTATTACATGTTTAGTCAGAAAGTCTCTGATGGTTTTTCGCCCGATGTAATTCAAATTCGTCGCAGGATTCCGAGCGTTACAGTCCTTCAATTATTGACTAAAAGGTAAATTTATAAGCTAAGAAGTAATGAACTATCAATCTGAAGCATCCTGCTGTTCGTCACAACTTAGAGATGAATTTAAAAAATAAATTGAAACCTTTTGATATGATTAGAACTAATAGTTCCCTTACTTCGCAGATTGGTTTCCAGTGATAAGTTCATGGAAGGTCATAATTATCTAGAAAAATTTTTTTCATTACACGTCGGAACAAAGCTAGCGGAAAAGATTATTGATAACAAGGATATTTTTGATATCTGGATTTGAATAAATACACACGATTACTTCAAGGGCCGAACAAATTTGTCCGGCCCTTGAAGTGGTTAATTTTCTTTGCGTCTATAGAATGAAAGAAAACCGATCTATAACTTGATTTTGCGATATGCTATAATAGGTTTAAAGTAGGGATAAAATAATAAACTCTAGAATTAAAATATCAGGGAGACGGGTGAACTAGTATGTCCGAAGATGTTTCTTACACTCCTGAAGAAGTGGCTAAGATCCTTAACATCTCCAAGTATACAGTTTATGAACTTATTAAGCGTGATGAGCTGGCAGCCTACCGCATTGGCCGTAAGGTACGTGTAGACGGTGCCGATATTGAGGCCTTTAAGCGTAATACAAAAAATGTAACTCCTTCAGCTGCTTTAGTGTTACCACCCGTATCCCCTAGTTCTTATTCTCCGTTGGACGGGGGCTTAATTATCTGTGGACAGGATATGACTTTAGATATCTTAACTCGCCATCTGGAAAGAAAATTTCCTCATGTCCGCTTCCTTAGGCAAAATATTGGCAGTATTGACGGACTTATGGCTTTATACAGAGGTATGGCTAACGTTGTTACTGCTCATTTATGGGATAGTGACACCAACGAATATAACACTCCCTATGTCCGAAGAATGTTGCCTGGGCACAGGGCATTATTAATAAATATGGTTTATCGAACGGAAGGGTTTTATGTAGCCAAAGGCAATCCAAAGAAAATCTTCACATGGACCGATCTTGCTCGCCCAGACCTGCAATTCGTCAACCGTGAACGCGGTTCAGGTGCGAGGGTTTTATTGGACGAACATTTACGAATTCAAGGAATTGCTCACCAAACCATTAATGGTTATAGCAACGAAGAAATGAGTCATATTGCTGTTGCCAGCAAAATTGCCAGAGGTGAGGCGGACGTAGGACTTGGAATTGAAAAAGCTGCACAGCAAGTTAATAATGTTGACTTTGTTCCTTTACAAATAGAGCGTTATGATATAGTTGTGCGTAAGGAAGATATTGATAAACCGTATTTTCAGGCTTTATTGTCCATCTTAAAATCGGCAGCTTTTAGAAATGAGGTATTGGGTATTGGCAGCTATGATGTGACCAGCATGGGGGAAATCATGGCAGAGGTGTAATTCATTCATTTATATGTAGATTATTATATCTATAAACACACTTTTTAAATAAAACATATAAAAGAGGTATTCAGCATTTAATTTACTGAAATACCTCTTTTTAGTTCTAAGCTTGAATTGCTCTGAGAAGTAATATAAGATATTAGTTTCCTTCTCTCACTCT
>NZ_MASS01000067.1 GCF_001707885.1 Desulfosporosinus cupriresistens
TGCAAACCCCAGGACTTCGCATTCTCGTTTGAAGAATTCGTGGGGTATTTGGATCAGGATCCCGGCACCGTCTCCGGTATTTTCATCGGCTCCGCTTGCTCCTCTGTGGTTTAAGTTTTCCAGTACTGTTAAGGCTTCGTCGATAATGTCATGGGACTTTTCTCCCTTGATATTAACAACAAACCCCATACCACATGCATCATGTTCTAAGGCTGGATCGTAAAGCCCTTGTTTCTTTGGTAAACCATAACTTTGCATATTACACACCCTTTATTGTAATACAGTTTTCTACAATAAAAATTGTACCATAAATATTCGATTTGAATAACTAATTTTTATCAAATTACATTTTTTATGTTATTTTTTTCGACATAATGGAACTTCTTCTCATTATCCCTAATTAGGGGTTGCTAGCCAATTTATAAGGCTAAAAGCGCGTAGTTATTTTGTCCCGAATATCAAGACAAAATTAAATTAAATAAGTAACTGTTAAGTTGATTCATAGCAAGCCTTGATTCCTATAAATTAGCTTCTATAATAAAGTTAGCCTCTATAATATTACCTCTAAAAAAATACATTCCACGTCTTTCTTGTTTTCCCTTCCATGATTACATAAATAAGAATAATCAAGAATATTCCACTATGTAAACTTTTTGGCAAGGATTCGTTTATATTTAAAAAAGTATGCTGTAGAATGCCCTTGATAAAAGAGAATGAAATGGGATCTGTAATTGAAGCCGACTTCAGGGGAGCCAAAAGTATCTGGTCAGTCAAGCGAAAGTTGAAATCCATCTGACTAAAAAATAACGCTGAAAGGTCGTATCAACTCATGATTGAATTAAACAAGTTAAAGAAGACGTATGGTGACACCGTGGCCTTAGACCCGGTAAGTGTAGCAATTAACGATGGGATTTGCTTTGGCTTGATCGGACCCAATGGTACTGGCAAATCGACATTAATAAAAATCATAGCTGGCGTTACGCAAAAATATGACGGAGAGATCTCCTTTAATGGGAAGCCCATTGAAAAGAATCGTTTCGAAATAAAGAAAATGATTGGCTATGTCCCACAAGATTTAGTCTTAGAGAAAACCATTTTTAAGACACGCTCATTAATGATAGAAAAGACTTCCAGTAGCTTTTTTCAAGCCATAGGAAGTCTTTTTTTCAAGAACTCTCCAAATAAATGGTCATTATTCGTTAGTGCTTTGAGGCAATGGCACTGGCCTAAAACTAGTCGAAAGTTTACAGGGGATGATTAGAGGTTTATTTACCCCAACAAGTTTACCATTTTCAAAACTAAACGTTTGCTGAAAAATCTCTGTGGATTTATACGTAGGGCTTGAATTACCTCCAAATATGAAGTTCCCCAGACTATAAACGATGCTTTTCCCTTGATATACTTCGAGTGGTTGAAGAACATGAGGGTGATGCCCAAGAACCAAACTTGCGCCTTGCTCAACTGCCAGCCGTCCCAGTTCACGTTGCTCTGATGTTGGCGTGTTTATGTTTTCCGCACCCCAGTGGAAACTTACTACTATTAAAGTTGTCTGATCTTTAAGTGATTGTATTTTATTTGCTAAATTAAACTCCAGATTGATTAAGTTAACTCCTTCTTCCAATTTACCTAAAGTGTTAACCCCTATCAACCCTATCTTTGTCTCATTTTTTTCGTAAATGGCCACTTTATCATAACCAAAACTTTTTATTCCCGTCTTGTCTAGTACCGTTACAGTGTCCCTAAATCCTTGATCTAAATAATCCATACTATGGTTATTTGCTAAGTCAACCGCTTCTATGCTGCCATCTTTTAATATAGCGGTATAGGATGGATTTCCCTTAAAGAAAAATGCTTTATCACCTTGGAAACGTTTATCAGGTTTCTCAGTTGCTTCTGTCAATGTTCCTTCTAAATTAGCAATCGTTAAATCATCCTCACTCAGTATTTTCTTTACGTCCGAAAAAAAATACTCCACTCCCTTTTGTTCGAAATACTGGTTAAAGCTCCCTGGATATAGGAATCTGTCATCCTGACCAAGGGTAACATCGCCAATGGCACTCAAAGTTATCTCATGTCTTTCATTTTTCAGCGGTTCTGATGGGGATGTTACCTTAGCTGTTTCGGCCGGCTCATAGACATCCGTATCATCGAAATGCCACCATTCGGTTGCCAAGGGTTTAAACCCATGCTTGACCATGATTTTTCCCAAGTATTTAGCGTTAGTGTTCGCATTGGCCCTTGCCGCTGCAGTTGTGAAGTTGTCAAAGTCCGTAGGCATCTCAATTTTATTTCCTGCAAGGTCTACTAGAGATAGGTCAATGGCTGATCCCCGCGAGTGGTTGGAATACCCTTTATAAGGATTGGCGACATAACAAGAATCGGGTAAAAGTTTCCACATTTTAAACTGGGCTTGAGGAATACGATACGCATCCCAAACTTTGAGACGGAATCCTTTCTTTGCAACTTCATCAGCAACTTTTTTAAGTTTCTCGGCAGTCCCGCTGCGCAAAAGAGCTTGAGAACTCTCATAAAGCTTCGAGTGCGTAAAATTATCCGTTGTCGCATATTTGATGTCCAACATTACAGACGGGATGATTTGCTGAATCTCAACAAAATCAGTTTTCTTACTTGTTTGTGTATCCGCCCGAGCTTGGTTCGTCAATCCAAAAAAGATTGTTAAGGTTATTAGGATAGTCAGGAATCGGTTGAACACAAAAACCACCTCCGATAAAATAGCGTGGCTTCTGAGATGACTGGTACCTGTGTAACTAAAAACCAAATTTAAACCGACTCATCGACTTTTTTTCCAAAAGCAAACCAAGTGCATTAATTAAAATCCCCTAAAAGAAGATTCATTATCTTATTATGCATCGGTAATATTATGTCCAAATTCATATTTTAAACATATCTAACAGGTTTTGATTTGGCGTATATAAACTCTACTATACTGATGCAAATTCAATTTTGAGTTTTAATTGTTATTCTTAGATTCATCTCAATGCTTCACAATATTTATATAAATTATTAAATTAAAATTTTCTTTAAATTATTAGAGGAGTTTGAAATTCCTTTGAAAAAACTAAATCCTCCTGATATGATTACATGTGAAAAATAATCATATCAGGAGGCGAAAAAGTATGAAACGTATAATGGTTCTTCTTTTAATTCTTGTTGTTACCTTTTCAACGATTGGTTGCACTAAAACACCTCAATCAGTGACTATCGAGCAGAAGCCTCCTCTGACTCAACTAGAGCAGACAACTCCTTCACCACAAGAACCCTCAACACAGACTGCTCAGGAAGTCCAGGTCAAAATCTTTCTTATTGCTTTAGACGATAAGGGAAAAAGCGGCCAAGACATCGGCACCGGTGATAGCCTAGTACCGGTAGTAAGAACAATTCCAACTCCTAATGCACCTTTAAAGGGCGCCTTTGATGAACTATTAGCACTAAAAGAACCTTACTATGGACAATCCGGCTTATATAACGCTTTATATCGATCCGATTTAAAGTTGGTTAAGGCTATGATTACTAATGGAAAAGCCGAGATTTATCTCTCCGGTTCACTGACTTTAGGAGGAATCATGGATAATCCCAGAGTTGAAAACCAACTCAACGCGACTGCTCTTCAGTTTTCTACTGTCCACGAGGTACAAATTTATTTAAATGACAAGACCTTAAAGGATGCTCTTTCGCTAAAGTAAATGTCTAATGAGGGCAGCGAGACCATTAATATTGTCTCGACCGCCCTCTCTAATTATTTCCAGCACCTTTAGAGGTATTTGCAGCGATCCGTTCCTAATATTACTTAGGTTTCCCCCAAGGACAGGCTGAAATACAAACTCCGCAGATGGGCTTGCCAATTTCAGGCCGTTTGGCAAAATCTTCATTTACTTTTTCCACACAGCGCGAGAAATAAAGGGCATCCTCCCTCGTTTGAGGATGGTCTTCCCATGAACCCCCTTTAATAGCAGCTGCTGGACAGGCATCATGGCATCTTTGACATGTACCGCATCGATTAGCCAACATAGAATCAGGCTCAAGAGGTGCATTGGTTAGTAAAGTAGCTAAGCGTACGCGTGGGCCATACTTTGGTGTTACAAGCAAAAGACTTTTCCCCTGCCAACCGAGACCAGCTGCTTTTGCTGTCGCTTTATGTGAGATATGCCCCATCCAGTTACCCTTATCTACAATTTGAGAAGCAGGGACAGCAAGAGCGCGGAAACCTGCGCGCATGATCTCTCTTTGTAGACGTAGGTTAATATCATCTAAAAGGATATTCGCAGCCAGATAATGATGAAGGTAAAGCGGAGTTGGTTCGGTTGTAATTTGTTCCAAAACATCTGGAGAAATGGCCACAGCAATCACGACAGCATGGGTGTAAGGCTCCATGAGCTTTTGTGGTACGGTAGGAAGCCCCTCAACGCGCTGTAAATCTGCAATGCCGACCAAATCCGCCCCGAGTTCAATGGCTCTTTGTTTAATTTCCAAAGTACTAACCACAGTATCACACTCCAATCAATTAATATTTCAGATTTTAATAGGTTGCGTTTTACTAGTAATGAACTGTACTTTGACAAATCCCATTGCTAGATGTTTGCATCACTTACATAATAATCAAGTACCAGGGAAATATATCTTTAGCATTATATTGCAGAGGAGATTGATTAAAAGTGGACCGAATCAAAGGCGAAATAATGAGCAAAGATGCTTTTTTCAATAATGTCCCGTACACTAAGGAACCCTATGAGGGAATTCTGATCAGCGCAGATACTGAGCATAATCAGTATAAAATTGCGGTGCAGTTGAGTGAAAATCAAGTATTGTTAGTTGATCAGGTAAATGATAAGGAAGTTCACGAAAAATTACGTGAATGGGTGCCACGTGTTAACGAAATTCAGATTCAATATGGTGTTAAAAATGATCCAGGAAACTATTCGTAGTGTAAGTTTGATAGCAAGGAGGTACATCTTGGAAGCGATTAGAATAATCAAAATGTACAAACGTTCAGTCTAGATCATTGCTATTAACCGTAGACTCATTTTGTTTCTCCGCTTGAAACCGTTCAAGGACATTATAAAATGTCATATCATACTACACGTACGACGATCTTATGTAAGACGTCGGTTGTATAACCTAAGTAAACCTCTGCATCTTTAATATGGTGGTAAACTTCTCGATATTTCAAAGCACGCATCGGATCTGAAGCATTAAATAATGCCACCATACCTGCTCGATATTCATCTTCTATCGTTAACTGGACCTTGCGAATTTTCCCTATTTGTATCTGAGACTTGCGTGGATCTTCTTTTAAGAGATGGATTGCTTCAGTTAGCTGATCTGTCCCTACTTTTAATTGTTGAACCATGTTTTGAATTATCGAATCTTCAACCACTCCAAAAGCTTCCATTTCAGTTAGTGTCGATTTCGCATACTCTACGATCCTATCCATTTCAACGGAAAGAGAATAGATATCCTGTCGATCAAACGGAGTGGCAAAGGCTTCGATTAGGTTATCTTCCATAGTAAACCGACATTGATCAGCTGAGTCCGCTTCGCGTAACAAATTCCGATAATCTTCTTCTGATCGACTATTAAGCCAATGACTTAAATATCCTACCACATTACTAGATGCTTCTGCCTGATCTGCTATCATCTTATAAAAATCTCGTTTTACAGGAAACAATCTCTCCCAAAAATTAGATCTAACCATGATTTCTATCTCTCCCCTGTCTACGATTTACCCTACATAACGCAGCAAGTAAAAAACCATTGCTGCAACGATTGCTGAAGCTGGTATTGTAATACACCAAGCAATAATTATTTCTTTACCGATCTTCCAGTTAACCATTCGAAATTCATCTGCTCCACCAACTCCTGCAACGCTCCCAACCACAACGTGAGTAGTGGAAACAGGTGCCCCAAGGGCTGTCGCTAAAACAATACAGCCACCTGAAGAAAGCTGAGAATTCAAACTATGAATTGGGCGAATCGTGTAGATACCTCTCCCAATGGTTTTCATAATCGGCCAACCACCAAGCAACGTACCAACAAACATGACTGCGCCGGCAAAACCTTTAATCCAGATGAGCCCAGTCTGACCACCTGAATAACTTGCAGACGCTAATGCTAGTGCTATAATCCCAACCGTCTTTTGAGTATCATTAGCACCATGACTATAAGCTAATAACCCAGCCATTAGCCATTGTATCTTTTTGATCCAATTGTTGATTGAGAATTTAGCATTTCGCAAAACAAGGTTTGATATTAACTGAAGAATAAACGCAGAGATGAATCCTAGAGCAGGAGACAATATTAAAGCTGCAACGATTTTTGTTACTCCCAGTAATTGATGACTTGGGCCAATCAGCTCGCTCCATCCCCACAAAATATAAGCCGAACCGCGAGCAACCCAAACTGCTCCCACTAATCCACCAACCAAAGCATGAGTAGAACTTGATGGGAAACCGAATTTCCAAGTAATTAGGTTCCACACCACGGCTCCAATCATAGCTGCTAATAATACTTTAAGTAAGGCTGCTTCTGTAGGAATTGTTACAATTCCTGATACAGTATCTGCTACAGCGCTACCACTTGTCAATGCTCCGAAGAAACCACAGATTGCCGCCAAAGAAATCGCATGAATCGGGTTTACAGCCCCACAGGAAATAAACGTTGCCACAACAGAACTAGCATCATGAAGACCATTAGTTAACGTAAAAATAAGCGCAGCAAAAATAACAATAGCTAGAATCAGTACCGTAGAAATTGTCATTTTCCCCTCCTACAAGCTAATTTATTCTCTTATGTAATATTTTGGTCAAGTATTCTTCTTATTTTACTTCATCCTATAAAGAATATAAAGCCGTATGAAAATATGATAAAAAGTCAGCATAATTCTTTTTACCAAATTGATTTTCCAGTTAGTATGTCCTAATATATTATATTAGGCACATGTACAACATACTGAAGGATGTAACAACTTGACATTGAATTACGAAAGGAGCGCAAAACCTATGTTTGCTACAGTAAATGCAGATTGTATCGGGTGCGGTGCCTGTGAAGCGATATGTCCTCAAGTTTTCAGGATGAATAGCTATGAAATTGCCGAAGCCTACTTAAATCCGGTTCCTCTTGATGCCGATGATTGCACTAAAGTAGCAGCAAAAAGTTGTCCAGTAGCAGCAATTATTTTGGAATAACGGTTACTACATTAATGGAGGTGGAAAATTGAATATAGCAATTACGACAGATGGCGAAAGTCTGGATAGTCCAGTGTCTGAGAAATTCGAACGATGCTTATACATGTTAATTGTTAATATGAATGATCTGAGCATTACTGCTATAAACAAAGACCAACTAAGAGGGACATCCCTCGAAGAAAGTCTCGCTCACAAAGTTTTAGAGTATGATTGTGAAGCCATAATTACCGGACATATTAATCAAACGGCATTCAATATACTTGCAGATGCTTATGTAACCAGATATTTCGGGGCGGGGCATTCCGCAAAGGATGCTCTTGAACTATCTGAAAAACAATTATTAAAATTAATTAAAGAAGATTGTACTAGCCACCATCAATAAATCAGTATTGAATTTAAAGAAGACTTGGCTGGCGCCCACGAAGACACTGTCTTCGCACGGGTTAGACTTCTTGAACTCATGAAACTAACCTGTCATGAAAAACAACGGTCGGTTTATAAACCAACCGTTGTTTTTCATGACACCCATTCCTTTTTGAGAAAATCTCTCCCTTTTACATTTACCTTATCAGCAAAAACCTCTACATATAAACCCTCACTTTTGTTAGGGACTAGTGTGTATTTCATATCAAGAGTCCGACTTGTGGAAGAATCATTGTATTGCGTAAAAACATCTTGGATAACCGATGCTTCGCTACCTAACTCCAAATGTAAATGACCGGAAAATTTTATGACCTCGGGATATTGTTTAAGAATATCATTTAATTCTTCATGCTGTACCACAAAATGATGTTTATTATCTGAAGTACCTAAAGCTGGTTGATGCAAAAAGATAAAGATTGGCTTACCAGGAACATAGTTTTCTCGTAGTTTTTCTTGTAACCAGTTTAGCTGCTCAGAGGAAAGATAGGCTGCATCACCAATACTTTTATTAGACATAGCCGACTTTTCAGAACCAAGAAAGATTAAATGATACCCTTTAATATAGGTGTCTGTGTACACTTTGTCACGTTGTGTAAATTGGAGAAAACGTTCGATTGCCATAGTATCAGTTTCCTCATTAGGAAATGTTTCTGGACTCCATGAATTGGTATTTGGATTATGATATGCCTTATAAAATTCATGGTTGCCAATTGTAAAAAATAATGGAATAGATGTCCCGCTGCTTAACTCACTTTGTATTATTTTTCTTAACGTTACATAATCTGCAGGTATTCCATTCCCCAAATCGCCATTAATTATGATTGCATCGGGCACAGGCTGCACATTTTTTGCTAAATCATGAAGAGCATTTTTAAACCTAACTTGAGCCCTCCGGTCATTGTTCCGGACATGGATATCACTAATCACTGCAAACCGAAATATAGATGAATTCATCCCTGCCGAAGTCTTAGGAGCAGCAAAATTGAATTTAACACTATAAAAACCTGCCGCTGCTCCAATAAATGCTTTTAAGAATTGTCTTCTTGTTATCATTTTACAAAACCTCATTATTCGACAAATTCCAACATCTACTCTTATTGTATCTTTGGTTTCAGAATTCGTATATAGTTCAGACTTTGACAATTCTTGGTATCAGTCAATTAAACAGTTATCATCAATGTGCATTTTACACAATATTGTATGCGTCCTACTCAATTTAGACACAAAAAGGGAGCCCTCCGCGAGTTCCTCAAAAAAGTGCTTTTTTATCTGCTGCCAAAATCCCCTTGGTTATGCTGTGGTCCTCCAGGATATGCAATGAACCCTGCTCGTGACTTAGATCCGCGCATTGCTCATTTCATCTGCCCCGTTGCTGGCAAAGGCGATTCTGATTGGGTGTATTCATGGGTCCCTATTGTCGGACCAATGATCGGCGGAGCAATCGCCTTTGCTTTAGCCAAGGGCGTTGGCATTCTCTAATGCTTATCAGTTAAATAGTCCAACACTAATAACAAATCCTGCGAGGAGTGCTATCCTTACAGGATTTGTTAGACCGCTCTTCAGGTTTATGCCTCACTTTAACTAAATAAGGCTGTTGGGAACTTGGCAAACCATTGAAAACAAGAAGAGGTGGTCCCGATGCCGGATGAAAGAATTGTGGTTCTTCCCCAGGAACTCTTAGTCATTGGTGCGGCGGTGAAAACCGGAATGGTCGAGGCCTTGCGAAAAACACTACTTGTGCTACTCTTGCTGAAAAATTAAACCTGAACTCTCGAGCTGTTTGGATTAAGAGATAAGATGTTAGTTAGCAGGTTCCCATTTGCATCGTACAGGCGATGTAATTGCATTTTCCTTTTTCAATTCTTTAAAGGCTTTATCAATTTCTTTACGGTCTAATCCCGTTAATTTCTCAACTTCACCTGCACTTACAGGTTTTCCTGCTTCTCTCATTGCTTTTAACACATCTTCTTTACTACTCATAACTAGTCATTCCTTTCAAACTCTTAATTTATTTTAGTGTGTAGCAAAATCTACTACACCAGCCACCCGTAACCCTGCCCGAAATCTACGATATAGTTAACATATACCGACTGATCCTTGATCTGATACAGAATCAGATACCATTTTTCAACGAACATTTTATCATATTTGTTGAGTCAGAGTCCAGAAAAGGAAAACGTTCCGATATCCAATAAAACGACCTGATAGCGTCCATCAGGTCGTTTTTGACTTTGAGGGCTGTAGAAGTAGCTTGCCCCATTATTATGCAATTGAGTAAAAAAACCATCCAGAAATTGCCGATACGCTGAATCTTCTTGCCAGCAAGCTGAGCGATGAGACAATGCAACAACTAAATGCTAAGGTAGATGTCGACAAACAGGATCCCAAAAGACGTTGCTAGTGAGTGGCTCAAATCTCAGGGCCTTATCAAATAATCAAAAGATAAAGTTCAACACAAACTAATAACAAATCCTGCAAGGAGCGCCATTCTTGCAGGGATTTGTTGATTTTTCCTCTTATTGTTTCATATATCGTTGAAATTAGAACTTTAACCACCTATTAAAATAGTTTTTCGAGCGAGTTAGTTATTGTTTTTAATGTGCGAACAAGCTCTAAATAGTCCTCTTTATTCAAATCAGAGATGAACGCCTTATTTGCATTATCTGAAATATCGATAAGTTGCTCAAGGACACTTTCGCCTAAACCTGTGAGAGTTATGCTATAAATCCTACGATCATTTATATCGATATTTCTAACAACATATCCTTTTTTGACTAATAAATCCAAGATCCTCGTTACATTTGTTTTATCTTTAAGACATGCCCGAGCTAAGTCGGTTTGTGATGCCCCTGGATTGTGATACACAGCATTTAGGATTGCCCATTGTTCTGTTGTTATGTTCAAATCGTTGTTTTTAATTAACTTGCTAAAATAAGACTTCATATAATAGTTTGTTTTAGCAACTATAAAACCTAAAGAATCATTAATATTAAAATCTTTCATATATACCTTCTTCATATATACCCTCTTCATTGGCATACGTCCAATGACTAATAATAGCATGAATATCAACTAGCATATACATCGTACTAGAGGCTATCCCCTCAAAAACTAAAGGGATAGCCTCTTTTCCTTGCTAGTTAAATCCTTTCCGCAATCTTCAGCCACGTTTCCTTCGTTAAAAAGCTTTCTTCCACTTGCTCTTCCAGCTCCAAAAAGCGTTTAAATGGGATACTAAAGGAAAGGATATCCTTGTCAATGAATTTACGTGCTGAAGGATCGGTCAGACCGATAATGCATTTTGGATTCTCTGCCTCCACTTGCTCTAGAGCGTAAAGTACGGACTGATGGCAACCAGCACCAAAATTAATCTTAACGTTGTCTTGGGTAGGTTTATCGTAATTAGCAAACCACATTAGCGCGGATAGTTGATCAGCATTGGCTAGAAAAATGACAACCTCAGGTGTTTCCCCTTCAATTAATTCTTCCAAAGGTTTAAATACAATATACGTCTTCGAGGCGACTATCGGTAATCCTGTTAAAAACTTCGCGGCTAGCTCAGGATTTTTCTTATAGAATTCACCTTCCTTGCCACCTACCCCACCGGTAGACAAGAAATACTCCATGAAACCCAATTCGAATTGTTTATAGCCTAGACCCACTGCTCCACCCTGACATCCAGTTGTTTTAGCGTCAAACACTGCGCTGCGACCCTTAGTTGCGACGGCATTTAACATTGAGGTCACGCAGCCCCACTTTCCCTCCAGAAATTGTAGCGCTCCCTCAGGCTTTACATCTGTTCGAAAGACAGCAACTGGTTTTGTTTTAAGCTTAATTGAATCGGCAATTTTGCTTTTCATCTCAACACTTCCTCTCTCATTGTTTAGTATCTCGTATGCCAAGGGAATGTAGTTGTGTCAATAATAGATATAGCAACTATATTTGTCAAGATATTAGTCATTGCTGACGTGAAATTTATTATTCATCATCATCTCGAGCAATACAAACGCATCTTTTCAAAGATTGTTCTCGATAGATTGAGGAAGTCCATTCCACTTTAAACTCATGACTGCTTTTAGCTTTTCCACAAGGGAAATATCCGCTGGGGCAAAGTCATATAGTCCTAACTCATGCCGATCAACCCAAACAATTTGGCTATGCACTTTTAAAGTAAATTCACCTGATATCCACTTGCACCAGAAAGCCATCAGCTTAATTGTTCCGCTAGGATATGCAAAGATGCTTTCACCAAAGAAATTCAAAACTGTTATGTCAACATCTAGTTCTTCTTTAATTTCTCGCTTTAAGCACTCCTGAGGAGTCTCGCCAAGTTCAATTTTACCACCTG
This sequence comes from Desulfosporosinus cupriresistens, assembly GCF_001707885.1. Taxonomy (GTDB): domain Bacteria; phylum Bacillota; class Desulfitobacteriia; order Desulfitobacteriales; family Desulfitobacteriaceae; genus Desulfosporosinus. The sequence goes on from NZ_MASS01000067.1 coordinate 11,974, forward strand.
GGAACTCCCATTTGCCCGCTAATTTATCACTAGGGACCCGTTGGGCAATTAGTACCTTGTTATTCTTTAGGATAATTGCAGCCGTAACTTCCTTCATATATGATTAAATCTTTTATTCTAATTTCTAAAACACTCTTATTATCATTCATAGCAATTGCTGGACAATGTTGACTATTTGTTCCCTTTATTTACGTTACTTTCTTCTGCTTTGATCCACGCTCATCAAGCTTATTAATGACATCTATTTTCGATATGTTGAAATGCTTTGCGTGGTTATAGACACATGTTCTTTACATTTGATTATACTCTGTTTTTAAAACGCGTCAATTTGTTACCTGCTAGATTAACAACTGTGTTTCCTTGAAAAACACTGTAGAGATTTAATTGCTATGATTTATTTTCCAATTAGCTGACTCTCAACATTGTATATAACCTCACAATCACAATGCCCACCATTTTTTTTAAAAACCTCTAATATTTCGTTCATTTTCCCTCGGTTAAACTGCATCTGCATTAGAATCTGCTCGCTCAAGCGGAAGGTATGATCACATGCTAGTCCTGAAAGTCTCTCATTCAACCTATAAAAAAACATTCTCTCAAAAAGTAGGCTTAATAGATCAGCATTCTTATTTAGACTTGCCTTCTCATAATTAAAGAGAGAATCATACTCTAATGTTGTCGATTGCACTCCAGAGACAAGTCTTCGCTTAACTTCATCTTTAATTAATTTTTTGTCCTTTAAGACCTCGTTTTCTGAGGTTAGTTCTTCTCGTTCTCTTCTTTTATCCCTATTAGCCGTTCTTTTAGCATGACCTAGTGTCATGGCAATTGCCTCCTCTCTTCATCACAATGATGATGTGCGAATGTTAGCCCTTCTGCATTTAATAATTCCCTTTCGATAGCCTTTAATGCATGAAGTAAGCTTGAATCCATTGTTGATTTTATTGTCGCCCTTAGGTATAAAACTATCATTTTCGAAACCTAAGCAGTCGACAGACTGCTTAGGTTTGGGAAGAGTATTCAGATATGGTAAAATACAAGCTATTTTTCACGGATCATAGTGTTTTTTTGTTGTATTTTAAGATAACTAGGCTAAATGTAATGGCTTTTCATCAATTCCGTGAGCAGCCTCCATGATAATTTCCGACAATGTAGGATGAGCATGTACCATGTGTGCTAAATCTTTCCCTAAGAGTTTCTTCTCTACTGCCAAAGCTAATTCGTGAATAAGAGTACTGGCCTGAAAACCTAAAATACTCGCCCCAAGAATAACACCTTGTTCATCAGCCAACAGTTTGACGTTCCCCATAGACTCTCCTAGCGCCAGGGCCATCCCATTTGCGCTATAGGGAAATTTACTCACCTTGTATTTGGTACCCCTAGTCTTAAGCTCTTGTTCAGTTATCCCCACCGTGGCAACTTCTGGATGGGTAAAGCTAACACTGGGAATCGCTCTGTAGTCCATTTCCACGCTGTGACCCGCTATATGTTCAACCGCAATAATACCTTCCGTCGAAGCGACATGGGCAAGCATAATTCCACCAACGACATCTCCAATAGCATAGACATTCGGAAGATTCGTCTGCATTTGGCGATTTACTACAATTGCTCCCCGCTCGGTTTGAAGACCCAAACCCTCCACATCAATCCCTTGTAGATTCGGTCTGCGACCAGTAGCTAACAGGACCTTATTTGCTAGGATTTCTCGGGATCCTTTGTTGTCTTCAACCACTACAACCAAACGATCTTCATTTCGAATCTCTTTAACAGCAGTCTTAGTTAAAATATCAATGCCGGAACGTTTTAATAGTGGAATTAGGCGCTTGGAAACCTCTTCATCCCCATTTGGTAAAATAGTTGGCAACATCTCCACCACGGTGACCTGAACCCCGAAGGCCTGATAAATAGAGGCAAACTCTAAGCCGATCACACCTCCTCCGATAATAACTAACTGTTCAGGCAATGAGGTGTCCGTAAGAATTTCATCACTGGTTATAACTCCCGGTAAATCGGCACCTGGTATAGGGATTCGGATTGGAACCGAACCTGTTGCCAAAACAATGTGATCCGCTGTAATTATTTCGCTCCCGTTTTTAGTTTTAACCTCCAGGCAACCGGTTTGCTTAAATTCTCCAAAGCCCTCTATGACCTGAACGTTTGATTCTTTCAAAAGCTTACCAATACCACCCAACAAAGTGCTGACAATCTTATCTTTACGAGCCATAACCTGAGCAAAATCCACAACGGGTGGTTCGACTGAGATACCGAATTCTTCTGCCCGTTGGATTTCCCTTAAAACCTCTGCACTTTTTACTAGTGTCTTAGTGGGAATACATCCGCGGTTTAAACAGGTACCACCAACCCGGTCAGTCTCTACTAGCGCTACCGAAAGGCCAAGTTGTGCCGCCCGCAATGCCCCAACATACCCCCCCGGTCCTCCACCTAAAAATGCTATTTGAAAATGTTTCATTGTATATACCTCCTTTTAATCCTATACAGGCTAACCTTAAGATGGAACGATAAGGTGTACTTTCTAAACTAGAAATAAAAAAACAGAGGGTGCACTTTTACGCACTCCTCTGTCCTTTAACCTGAGAGATTAGACTTCGTCAGTCCTTCCCCTTTGGTGTTCTCATTAAGAGAAACTCTCCAGAGCTCCGTCTCATATCGGTACTTTTGCCTGAGAGCTTCCTCCCCCGTTGCGAACAGGGGAATTTCTCCTTCGGCGCCTAAACAAGGTCTCTCCCGATATAGTCATCCGGACGTTATATATTCTATTTATTCAATGATAAATTCCTGAAAGCTATACATATAGTATACCTTTTAAGTCAGACAGTCAAATAGAAAAGTGTGTAGGCGATTTAAGTACTTACTTCTTTTGCTGGAGATAGCATTGCCGCCAAAACACAGCGCACAGTAATTGCTGAAAGTACGATGAAGCCACCTATTATGGCTAATAGCCCTGGGGCCTCGCCTAATATTAGGAAAACCCAGACTGGGTTCAAGAGAGGTTCAATTACTGGTATAAGAATTGCTTCCAATGCGGTCGCATGCTTGATGGCCCGTGAAAATAAAATGTAGGGAATCCCCAGCTGAACAACCCCCAAGATGACCAAATATAACCATCCTGATGCATCCGGTGCAGACCAAGCCAAAAATGGGAGACCGATTGCTGCAGTGAAAACATTGCCTAGTAAAACAGATTCTAACGGAGACCCATCCTTTTGCATCCTCATGAACATAATAAAAAATGCGAAACTTACACCGCTTGCAGCAGCTATTCCATTCCCTAAAATACTTTTTGTACTTAAATTATCAAGAAAGAATAAGACCATACCGCCCATTACAAGAAAAACTGTTATCCAGTCTAATAACTTCGTCTTTTCTTTCAACAGCCATGAGCTAAAGATCGCGACATAGATTGGTGCCGTAAATTGAAGTAGAACAGCGTTTGCTGCAGTTGTTGTTTTAGTCGCAGTAACAAACAACATCGAAGTGGCGGCATAGGCCAGAGCAGCCCCGATTTGAGCAACAGACCATGTAAGTTTAGGTTTTTTGAGGACTAGCAGTAATAAAACCACAGCAATAGCGCTTCTCGAACCTGCGATAGATAGTGGGCTCGCCTTGACAGATTTAATAAGTAATCCCCCAAGACTCCACATCGTTGCTGTGCCAGCTAAAAGTAGTAAGGCCTTTGGTCTTTCTTTTGAAAGATTTGTCATAATAAACCTCTCCCCTGATTTGAGTTTATTTTAGCGTTCACTAAACACACAGAAAAAGGGCTGGTTACCCAACCCTTCTGATGAACATAGCTATTATTAAAACCTTTGATAACTTCCGAGTAATTATTTACGGACTTTGGCCAATAGCTGCGAGCGCTTACTTGACTTAGCTTTTTCATAGTCACTCTCAGTAACACCCACAATATCGGTGGGAAGGTTATTTGCAATCAGTTCAGCCTGCATCGCATTTAAGGTACTGTGGAATTGGCTGTCGACATTAGCCTCAAGCATGGTTCCGGCCTGGATATATTTTTGGGCTAATTCTGAACGGTTCAAAGTGCCCGCTTTATACTCCTGAATTGCTGCTGAATATAATGTATCTAAACGGCTCAAAGCAACATTCTGTATATAGCTAAAATGAGGCTTATACTTGAGAGCAATTTCATCTTCAGTAATCTGTTTCGTTATATTTTCATTTGCAGGAGTTGCAGTGGTCATTTTTGGATTACCATCCTGCCCTGTAAGATCACTTGATACAGGCCCACTATTTGATTCTTCGTCAATATTTGGTTGTTTACTATCATTAATGGCTCCCTCGTCTTTAACTTCTCCATTAGTTTTAACTTCTCCATTAGTATCAAATGAAGTAAAAAAATCTGCACCAAACTGGTTATTAAGTTGTTGTTGGATTACAGGGTCAGACTTGAAATATTTATTGTATCCCCAGTAGCCACCCAAGCCTACACATAAAATTATAATACCTAAAATCTTTAGAAAACTCTTTTTCATAATTACTCCAAACATAATAATTTAATACCGTGAAATAATTTGTCTAGATATAACTATCAGTAACATTCTACGGCTTTGTCTTAAATTCCTTCAAGAATTTTAATAATTATTGGAATTACAATAAATAGATCTTCGTTAGGTGATGTTCAATGCAATAAAAAATATTTTTACCCCGACAAACGTTCGCACCTCACCCTTTGACAAGAACATACGTTTCATATTATAGTGTTAATTAGTTGCGAAGTAGGCGGTGTTAATGATTGATATTTATGATAAATTGACTATTTTGTCAGACTCAGCCAAATATGATGTAGCCTGTACATCCAGCGGCGTAGACCGAAATGGCAAGCTTGGCAGTATTGGTAGTGCGGTCAAAGCGGGCATTTGTCATAGTTTTTCGGCCGATGGGCGGTGCATCTCTTTACTAAAAGTACTGATGACTAATGTCTGCATTTATGATTGCAAATACTGTGTTAACCGTGTGTCTAACGATACTCTCAGAGTTGGATTTACGCCTTCAGAGCTAGCGGAACTGACAATCAACTTCTATCGACGTAACTACATAGAAGGTTTATTTCTTAGTTCAGGGGTGATTAAGAGCCCAAACAATACTATTGAGCAAATGATTGAGGCTCTGGAGTTATTGCGTAACGTTTACCATTTTGGCGGTTATATTCATGTCAAGGCCATCCCTGGAGCCGATAGCGATTTAATTACGCGCTTGGGACTATTAGCCGATCGGATGAGTATCAACATAGAACTACCCTCTCAGGAGAGTTTAAAGCTTTTAGCGCCGAACAAGACGAAAGAGTCTATCTTGCGTCCGATGGGACTGATTAGTACTAAGATCCAGGAAAGTAGTACCGATCTAGTGAAATTTCGTCATGCTTCCAAGTTTGTACCGGCTGGACAGAGTACACAACTCATTGTGGGAGCGACTCCTGATACAGACCATAAGATAATAACCCTTACCGAAGGACTTTATAAAAAATACCATCTGAAAAGAGTCTTTTTCTCTGCTTATATGCCGGTAGCTGAGCATTCACTGCTGCCTTCTGTGGATACTAAACCACCGCTCATGCGTGAACATCGACTTTATCAGGCTGACTGGCTCTTGCGCTTTTACGGCTTTGAGGCCAAAGAACTGCTTGATGAGCAGCATCCTAATTTTAATTTACAGGTTGATCCCAAGTGCAATTGGGCTCTCAATCACTTGGAGCAGTTTCCTCTCGAGATTAACAAAGCACCCTATGAGATGCTTTTACGAGTGCCAGGAATCGGAGTGACCGGTGCCCGGCGTATTCTTACAGCCCGAAGAAGTAGTTCGATTGATTTTTCCGGACTAAAAAAGATGGGCATTGTCCTGAAACGCGCTCAGTATTTTATTACCTGTAAGGGAAAGATCTTAGACGGTTTAAAAATAACGTCAGATGGAGCCATCAGAGCGCTTATGGCCAATCAGAACTTGCTGCCGTCTCCTTATCCTGAACAGCTTTCACTTTTTAATGAACCTTTCATTACAAGAGAGGATGTGCAGCAATGCCTGACAGGACAGATTTAATCTACGCTTATGATGGTAGTTTCGAAGGACTGTTGTGTTGCGTTTTTGAAAGCTACGCTCAGAAGGAAATTCCCAGCGTTATCCGACCCCCAGGTGTACAGCAGAGCCTTTTCGATACAGCGAAATGGATTGAGTCGGACGAGCACAAGGCACACAGGGTTTTTAACTCGATTCCTGCGAGAATTTCCTCTCAAGCGCAGGAGTTAGTCAAACTCGGCTTTTTAACGTGTGTTCTACACAAAGAATTACTAATCTATCAATTCCTGCGTTTAGGGTTTAAGTATGGGAGCCAGGTCATGACAATGCTCACAGATGATAGAGTATGTGCCCTGCAAAAAGCTGTCCACCACTTAACGTCAGAAAGCCATAAATTCAAAGGCTTTGTGCGGTTTTCTGTTTATGGTGAGGCGCTTGTGGCGGTGATCGAACCTAAAAACTTTGTGTTGCCTCTTTTATCACCCCATTTTTGTGATCGATTTCGTAACGAAGCGTTTATGATTTATGATAAAACTCACAGTATGGCCTTAGTTTATCGGTCACAGAAAGCAGAACTTATATCTGTCGATGAGTTAACGTTGCCAGAGGTCGATGCTACCGAAGTTGAGTACCGCCGCTTATGGAAGCAATTCTACACAACAGTTGCCATTGAAGGTAGGAATAACCCCCGGTGTCGTATGACTCTGATGCCCAAACGGTATTGGGGGCAAATGACTGAATTGATGCACGACTAACTCAATTCATCAAAAAGATACGAAGCAAGAAGCAATGAAAAATCTCAGGATTATCATTGCTTTTTTGCGGTATTCAAGTTATCCTTGTTAATATTACATTATTATTGCTTCACTCCTGAAGGCTTTAGGAGTGTTTTCATTTTAAGAAAGGGAGTATAACCATCATGCAACTCTTAAAAGATAAAATCCGTACTAACGCGAAAATCGTAGAAAATCGCATCATCCAAGTCGATAATTTTTTAAATCACCAATTAGACATTAATTTGTTTAACGAAATAGGCAAAGAATTCAAACGCAGATTTTCAAATAAAGAAGTGACAAAAATAGTGACCATCGAAACGTCTGGTATTGCCATTGCCAGCATAGCTGCGCAATACTTTAATTATGTTCCCGTCGTATTTGCGAAAAAACACGCGGGCATCAACATGAACCAGGATGTTTACGAATCAAAGGTTTATTCTTATACTAAAGATCAGGAATATTCCATTAAAATATCCAAAGCGTTCTTAAGCCCGAATGACAAGGTACTAATTATTGATGATTTCTTAGCAAGTGGAAGCGCACTCATGGGATTGGTTAATTTAATCGCTCAAAGTAGAGCGGAGATTTCTGGAGCAGGCATCGTCATAGAAAAAACATTTCAAGAAGGTAGAAAAATCATCGAGGACAAAGGCATTCAGGTAGAGTCGTTAGCCATTATTGACTCAATAAAAGATGGCCAGGTTTTTTTCAAATAAATCACATGAAATTCCAAAGTTCGAACTTTGCTTCAAAATCACCAACGTTATCGTAGGGAGTGTCGCTAGCAACTTTTTATTAGTAGCTAGCGACACTCCCGTCTTTATGCAAAGCAGGGCGGATGATATCACCGGCTTAAATGTCAGCGCTCGCTTTGTCCGAATGTATGGCAAGCAACGAGGAAGCGGCAATAGTTATTCCTTATGGAGTTGTCCCATTTATATTAGTCGACCATGGAATGGTCTTATTATTTACTTTTAAAATATTGTTCAGAATACAGTCGTTCATAGATATAGATTATTGATTTAGCATATTTCAGCGCTCTCTCAGTCTTTACTCAGGACCAACTCAGTTTGTGAAGTTATAATCAGGTAGTAGCTGCTATGCGCAAAAGGACAAGTTTAACGAATGTTACAATACTTTTAAGGATGTGCTAACGTGAATTTAAAAACAATGGCAGGAACTTTAACAATCATTGCGATGTTAACAACACCAACATTGGCTCAAGCAAATGTTGCTTCAGTTAAGCCAGCGACATCTCTAACAGACCAATCTAAAATAGTTGGGTTAACGGCTGAAGAACTAGGTGGCGATATAACAAGCCCGAACGACGATGAACTTAGTATACAGCTTAAAGCAGCAAGACAAACGCAACAACTTGCAACTCTTCTGACCCGGGCCAAAACTCTTGATGTTGATATTACAGGCCTAACTAATGATCAAGCAAGAGTAAAGATTAAGGCAGCGGAAAGAGCAAATACTCTTACCCGCCTTTTGGCTGACGCTAAGACACTAGGCATCGGGATTAATGAGAAACTGGTTTAAACTTTCGATCATGTTTCCCCGTATGTTTACGAAAACGATAATTCGGGAAAAATGAGACGACAGTTTAATGCTAAAAGACTTTAATATTAGTTGTTGAGGAGATCTTTATGCTAAATGTTTGTTTACTGGGAACTGGAGGAATGATGCCGCTGCCGGACAGGTGGCTGTCATCCCTGCTGATAAAGTGTAAGGGAAGAATGATCCTCATCGATTGTGGGGAAGGAACTCAAATTCCGCTCAGAATGGCCGCCTGGGGTTTCAAAACTATCGATGCCGTTCTATTTACTCATTATCATGGGGATCATATAGCCGGCTTACCCGGGCTGCTTCTAACCATAGGTAATTCAGGAAGAGAAGAACCAATAACTTTGCTCGGGCCTCCAGGACTAAAAAAAGTTGTTGAGGGCTTAACGGTCATTGCACCCTTATTACCCTTTGAACTAGACATAATTGAACTATCAGACATGGAAGGTGCTAATACACACATAGGTGATCTAAATATTAAGAGTATCCCTGTAGAACATACCCTTCCCTGTTTATCCTATTCTCTAGAGCTTAAAAGGCAGGGTAGATTTAATGTTGAACGTGCTAAGCAACTAGGCATTCCTGTAAGCTACTGGAATAGGCTTCAGAAAGGTGTAACAATAATACTTGAAGACCAGATAGTTAGCCCTCAAATGGTTCTTGGTGAAACAAGGAAAGGGATTAAAGTTTGCTATTGTACTGATACAAGACCAACAGAGGGTTTAATTGAGTTTATAGAAGGCTCAGACCTTTTTATTTGTGAAGGGATGTATGGTGATGAGGACGACTTGTCCAAAGCGATCCAGAAAAAGCATATGATGTTTTCTGAAGCTGGATTACTCGCTCAACAAGCCAGTGTAAAAGAACTATGGCTCACTCACTATAGTCCGTCGTTAACAGAACCTGAGAAATATATTGAGTCTGTGAAAACAACTTTTTCCAATACCGTAATTGGGAAGGATTTACTAATTAAGTCGCTAAAATTTGCGGATTAAATTAGGCAACTGGCGACGTTGCTTGAAGATCTTTATGGTTGAATATGCCTCGACTTGATCTTTTCAAACATCGTCAAAAGCCCACCGCAAAGACTATAGATTAAGTCAACATTGAGATTATCTCCTGCTGACGAATCGAAAAATACATTGAGTTTGGATTCTAGATCCTCTTCTGGTTTGCTGTAACAAATTAACATGGGCACCTTGGGTAGCGGATACAGTACGAGCGAAATATCGGACGAGTAACTTTTTTCCACCTGCTTTCCGCCAAAAATGTGGATCATGTCCTCTAACAGATCCGGATAAATATCGGCAATTTGTTTGAGAGGTTTTTCAAACTTGTGCTCAAAATATGAATCCCATATCTTCTCCTTGCTAAGCTCCCTGAACGTAACCCATTTTCCAGTAAGATCATTTCCTGCACAGTGAATAATATAGTTAAGCAATGGTACCGTCACCCATATATTGACATGGCAGTCGGAGATGATATTTCCCTTCGCATCAACCGTGAAGTCCTTTCCCAAACACTTGATTGATAACTTATCGCCTGAAAGCGTAGCCCCCAATCGTAGCACTGAGGCAGAAAAATCGATTGAGGCTATTTCTCTTTGCAGCGGTACGAGTATTTG
>NZ_MASS01000068.1 GCF_001707885.1 Desulfosporosinus cupriresistens
ATTGGAATAGTGACAAGTCCAACAGGAGCAGCAGTTAGGGATATTATTAACATCATGGAACGCCGCCATCCGGGCATGTCTTGGGTCTTGGCGCCGGCTGCGGTCCAGGGAGAAGCGGCACCACAGGAAGTGGCTCAAGCCATCGCTCGCCTTAATCGCTATCGAGCTGTCGATGTCATCATTGTTGGGCGTGGTGGTGGGTCTTTGGAAGAGTTATGGGCATTTAACACTGAAGTTGTTGCCCGAGCAATTGTTGCGTCCGTTATTCCGGTCATTTCAGCAGTGGGGCATGAAACTGATGTGACCATCTCTGACTATGTTGCGGACCTGCGAGCGCCAACTCCTTCTGCGGCCGCTGAGCTAGCCGTGCCGGTATTATTGGATTTACAGTCGCAAGTGACCCAACTGCGTATTCGGCTCCAGAATGCAATGGGGGCTCTTATCGAGCGGAAGCGTCAGTGCCTTGTAGGGATCGCGAACAAAGGGCCGCTTAAAGATCCTTTCTGGCGCATCGATCAGAATCGGCAACGCCTAGATAACCTCCAAATTCGCCTTCAGGAGGGCATGACTAGATTTGTAATCGATAAAAATGGTATACTAAACTTATTAGCTGCTAAGCTGGATTTATTGAGTCCTTTGGCTATTCTGGGCCGCGGATACTCATTAACCTATGATGCAGAAGGACTCCTGCTGCGTTCCGCGAGCCAGGTGGAGCTTCATGACCAGATCCGGATTCGGCTAGGAGAAGGAAACGTACGCTGCGAAGTGTTAGAGAAGGGGATTTGATCTATGGGCAAAGAAATATGGATAGAGGACCTTTTTGTTGAAGAGTCGCAGGGCACGAAAGATGAACATCAAGCAGACGATACAGTTTCCTTGGAAACAGGTCTTCAACATTTAGAAATGATCGTTAAAACGCTTGAACAAAAAGACCTTCCCTTGGAAAAGGCTTTGGGCCTATTTAAGGAGGGAGTGGGTCTTGTTCAGTACTGTTCCGGTGTACTGAATCAAGCAGAAAAGCAGATGGAAATTCTGCTTGAAGGCCCCGATGGACAGCTAGAGATAAAACCAGCAAGTTTTAAAATGGAAGGATGAACGTAAACTGTGTTCAAGGCAACCTTTCAACGCTATCTCACAATGATTGAAGAATTTTTTACCCAATTGCCGTGGAATGAGGATATCTTAGATCAGAGTATGTATTATTCCCTGGTTGGGGGAGGTAAACGTATCCGACCAGTTTTGGCTTTGGCCTCTGCAGAAGCTGTGGGAGGAAGCCCCGAGGCGATTTTACCGGCGGCAGTTGCATTGGAACTTATTCACACGTATTCATTAATTCACGATGATTTACCAGCTATGGATAATGACGACTATCGAAGGGGAAGATTATCAAATCATAAAGTATTTGGGGAGGCCCAGGCAATTTTAGCTGGGGATGCCTTATTAACTTATGCCTTCGAATTCTTGGCAGATGAGGGACTCGGTCAACCTGAGAGACAGCTTCGCATTATTCGTGAGGTTGCTGTGGCCGCCGGAAAAGTTGGGATGGTTGGAGGGCAGGTTGCTGATGTGGCTGGTGAAGGAAAAACGCTTACTTTAAACGAAATCGAAGAGATCCATAAGGCCAAAACTGGTGCCTTACTGACGGTTTCTGCTCGACTTGGTGGGATTTTAGCTGGTGGTACAGAGGAGCAAGTTAAGTCCTTGACTAATTACGCCCAGGCGTTGGGATTAGCTTTTCAAATTAAAGATGATATTTTGGATGTAGTGGGTGACAGTGCAACCCTCGGAAAACCTGCTGGGAGCGACCTGCGTCAGGGCAAGGCAACTTATGTTTCTTTACTAGGGCTAGAGGGCGCAGAGCATCAGTTGCATGCTCAAATCTTGAAGGCACAATCCGCGGTGAAACCGTTTGCTGAAGGTGCGTTCTTTCTAAGTGAGCTAGCCTACTATATCGAGCAACGCCAGCATTGAAAGAGGTCGTTATCATGCCGATTATTCCGGGAATATTTCACAATGCAATTCTTATTTCAGCTGTAACGGCTTGGTTTATAGCTCAATTACTTAAGATCGCCGTCAGTCTACTTTTATTAAGAAAACTGAATTTTCAACTTTTCATAAGTTCGGGTGGTTTCCCAAGTTCCCATTCGGCGACAGTTAGTGCTTTGGCTTTGGGAATTGGGAAATACTATGGGTGGGATTCCCCAATATTCGCGGTATCTGCAGTATACGGTATGGTAGTGTTGTATGATGCGGCAGGCGTACGGCGAGCTGCAGGGAAACAAGCAGAGGTCCTCAATAAGTTAGTTGAACGATTATACCAGGGCTCGGATTTTGCCCAAGATCGCTTGAAAGAGCTGATAGGCCATACACCGTTTGAGGTCTTCGGGGGTGTGATTGTAGGGATTATTGTGGGGCTCTTGTTATAAGGTGATTAATTTGAGGAGGGAAAATAGTTCGTTGGCAGTGCGCAAACGTAAAAGCTGGAAACATCTTGTGATTGTCTTTGTTGGAAGTTTTGTCATTGCAGCAGTAGTGGGGATTAGTTCTGAACTACTGATGCGCAGAATTTCGTCTTTATGGATAGCAGCATTGTTTCTCTTAGCTGTTATCGGGGTTCATATTGTCTTTGACGTTATTGGGATTGCAGCTACCGCAGCAAATGAAGCGCCGCATCACGCCAAGGCAGCGAACCGTGTCAGGGGTGCCCGTCAAGCTGTTTATCTCGTGCGTCACGCGGATTTAGTTGCCAATATGGCGAATGACGTCGTGGGAGATGTTACGGGCACTTTAAGCGGCGTAATGGCAGCGGCCATTGTCATAGATACCATCCGTTTATACCCGACATTTGGAACAAAAGAAATCTGGCTGTCTACACTCATGTTGGCTTTAGTGGCATCCATCACCGTTACAGGGAAAGCTGTGGGAAAATCTTTTGCCATACAGGATGCCAATAAAGTTATTGCTTGGGTCGGGAGTGTCATTGCTGCTGTTGAACAAATTACAGGTTGGGACCTGACTGGACCGAAAAAACGAGGGGGCAAGAAGAAGGATGGGACTTCTCGAACAAATTCATGAGCCGAAGGATTTGCAGATTTTAGATTCAACGAAACTTAAAATATTGGCGCAAGAGATTCGGCAGGAAATGATTGACGTGATCTCAAAAAATGGCGGACATTTGGCTTCGAACCTTGGAGTTGTAGAGCTCACGCTAGCGTTGCATAGGAAATTTGATAGCCCCGATGATAAGATTGTCTGGGATGTTGGTCACCAAACTTACGTACATAAGCTCTTAACTGGCCGATTAGAGCGATTTAGTACCATTCGTCAATATAACGGACTGTCTGGATTTCCTAAACGTGTGGAGAGTGCCCATGATTGCTTCGAAACGGGTCACTCAAGCACATCGATCTCTGCAGCGGTCGGATTTGCCAAAGCTCGAGATGTCCTTGGTGAGCGCCACCATGTAGTAGCGGTGATTGGCGATGGGGCAATGACGGGTGGCATGGCTTTTGAGGCTTTAAACCACGCGGGACATAGTGAAACCAATATGATTGTGGTCCTCAATGATAACGAGATGTCTATTTCTCCTAACGTTGGGGCCATGTCTTCATATCTCAATCGTTTGAGGACAGACCCACTTTATGACAAGCGAAAAGAAGAGATTGAGGATCTACTAAAACGTATTCCAGGTATCGGATCAAAGGTTGCTAAGGTAGTTTCTAAGGCCAAAGATAGTTTAAAATATCTGCTGGTACCAGGCTTGATCTTTGAGGAACTGGGGTTCACGTATTTAGGGCCAATTGATGGACATGATCAATCTTTGATTGAACAAGTTCTAGAACAGGCTAAGCAGAAAAAGGGACCCGTGATAGTCCATGTTGTGACACGCAAGGGGAAAGGGTATAAACCTGCCGAGGAAAATCCGGGATTGTTTCATGGAGTTGGTCCCTTTGATCCGGATACAGGAAAAATTGCCGAAAAATCAGCTCCGCCAACCTACACGGCAATCTTCGGGGAAACTCTCTGCACCCTCGCCAAGGCAGATCCTAGGATTGTAGCGATTAGTGCGGCTATGCCGAGCGGAACAGGCCTTAATCCGTTTGTGCATCAATTTCCAGAACGTTTTTATGATGTCGGAATTGCGGAACAACATGCTGTAACGTTTGCAGCAGGTTTGGCGTTTGGCGGACTTAAACCTGTTGTGGCAATCTATTCCACCTTTTATCAACGAGCCTATGATCAAGTACTACACGATGTCTGTTTGCAGCAGGCCAATGTTGTTTTAGCGATCGATCGTGCTGGGGTCGTAGGTGATGACGGGCCCACGCATCACGGGGTATTTGACATATCCATTTTTCGGGTTATTCCCAACCTAATCTTTATGGCACCCAAAGATGAAAATGAGCTGCGCCACATGCTCTATACGGCGTTACAACACAGCGGACCAGTGGCAGTGCGCTACCCGAGGTCAGTCGGTCAGGGTGTGAAGTTGGATGAAACGTTCAAGGAGATTCCTATTGGCAAAGCAGAGGTCTTACGCGATGGCAGGGATGTGACTTTGCTTGCAGTCGGCCCTATGGTTCATACCTGCCTACAGGCTGCTCAGGAATTATACCATCGCGGCGTGGATGCAGCGGTCATTAATATGCGTTACATTAACCCGCTCGATCGTGAACTCCTTTCACATTACGCGCGCTTAACAAAACATTTTATTACGATTGAAGACCATGTTCTCAAGGGGGGCTTAGGCAGCGCTGTTCTTGAACTTCTTGAAGAAGAAGGCATAGAAGGGGTGGCCTTTGAACGCTTGGGGTATGCTGGATTCGTCGATCAAGGATCGATTCCCCAACTTCATATCGCCCATGGATTATCAGTATCTGGGATAATGCAAGCAGCCGAGCGTTTACAATTAATTCGTCGCGTTGCGCAATCCTAGGAAAGTCAATGCATGGACAAAAGGAAGGGATACTGTGGCTAAAGGGAAAGAACGCATTGACGTCTTAATGGTAAAAAAAGGGCTGGCAACCAGTCGGGAGAAGGCAAAGGCGACAGTGATGGCAGGAATCGTGTTTGTTGGAGGGCAGCGCGTGGACAAGCCTGGCACAGAGTTGCCTGAAGATACGTTGATCGAATTAAAAGGGGAAACTCTGCCGTTTGTTTCTCGGGGTGGACTAAAGTTAGCCAAAGCCGTGGAAACTTTTTCGCTCGTATTTAAGGATTCGGTGGTCGCCGATATTGGGTCTTCGACCGGGGGGTTTACAGATTGTGCCTTGCAAAATGGCGCCAAGCGAGTTTATGCAGTGGATGTCGGGTATGGGCAGCTTGATTGGAAACTCCGGACAGATCCTCGTGTTGTTTCCATGGAACGGGTGAATGCCCGCTATTTAACGCAAGATACGTTCCCAGAACAGGTGGATTGGATTGTTTCTGATGTGGCGTTTATCTCGATTACCAAAATATTTTCGGCTATGCTTGCCATCCTTAAAGAGGATGGACATGTGTTATCTTTAATTAAGCCTCAATTTGAGGCTGGACGAGAGCATGTGGGAAAAAAAGGCGTTGTTAAAGATCCATTAATTCATAAACAGGTTCTGGAGACGGTTCTCAGTCAAGCAGAAAATGTAGGTTTTCATGTCTTAGGTTTAGACTATTCCCCGATTCGCGGCCCGGAAGGGAATATAGAATACCTAGCTTGGTTAGGGTTACAAACTGATTCAGGAATAGATTGGCATTCTGAGCTGGAGCGTGTGGTTCGAAGCGCTCAGAAAGAGACGGAGTGACGGATGGAAAGAGTCGTTGGTTTATGGATCAATAAGAGTAAACCGGAAGCCCAGACGTTGGCCCTGCAAATTAAAGATTGGTTCGAAGCCCGTGGGTGGGACGTTTTAACAGAATGGTCGGAAGTTGTAAAACACAAAACACAATTTCTTATTTCCTTGGGTGGAGATGGAACCCTTCTTCAAGCAGCTCGAGAAGGTGCGTCGTTTGGCATTCCTGTATTAGGTGTCAATCTTGGGCGATTAGGGTTTTTATGTGAAATAGAACGAGTAGACGTTTTTGGCGCTTTAGAAAAGGTTTTAAGTCAGGAATTTGAAATTCAAGAACGTTTGATGTTGAAGGCTACTGTTAACCGAGGCGTCTCCGGCTATCTTTCTAAGCTCGTCTTAAATGATGTTGTATTTTCTCGGGCAAATACGGACGGAATCATAACACTCCAAGCCAATCTGTCGGGAGAACCCTCCGTCAGTTATCCAGCCGATGGTTTAATTGTGGCGACTCCAACTGGCTCTACTGCCTATTCACTTTCGGCAGGTGGTCCGATCATCAGTCCCAATGTTCAGGCAATTTTGTTGACGCCATTGGCTGCGCATACCCTGTCAGCTCGTCCAATGGTTGTTGCAGACCATGAATTAATTGAAATTGTTCTAGCCAGTGGAGAACAATGTCTAGTGACCTTCGATGGACGGCATAGTATTAAGATTTGCTCAGGAGAAGCAGTAATAATAAAAATTGCGCCTCTTAAGGCTCAATTAATTCGTTTGGGAAGTCGAAGTTTTCCTCAAGTGGTTCGCGAAAAATTAAGAGATCGTTGGCATGAATAAAAATTGAGGCACGATGCACGAGATCCGATGCACGAATTGGGTGTGCTAATGCGGAAGCGTTAGCTTCAATCTTCGAGCCTCGAGCATCGTGCCTCGTGCCTCGTGAAAAGGAGGTATTAGTATGAAAGCGCGTCGCCAAATGAAGGTCCAGGAAATTATCTCCAAGCAGATCATACGAACTCAGGAAGAGCTCGCCGATAAATTGCACCAAGCCGGTTTTGATGTCACTCAGGCAACGGTCTCTAGGGATATCAAAGAAATGGGACTTATTAAAGTCCCTAGTGCAGATGACGATTATCGCTATGCCGTTCCGAGCGAAGTACATCCGTCGAATTTGCAAGATCGCCTCAAACGTTTGTTACGTGAAACGGTCGTTTCCATTAATGACACAGAAAGTCTTATCGTCATTCGAACGATTCCAGGAAACGCGCATGCGTTAGCGGCCGTTATGGATAATAGCAATTGGGAAGAGGTCATTGGCACTGTAGCAGGAGATGATACAATTCTTTTGGTCATTAAACCTAAAGAGGTTGTTCCCGCAGTCTTAGAACGACTCACCACCTTGCTTGGATAGGAGGGGATATTATGCTAGCGGAGTTGCACGTAGAGAATTTCGGTCTGATGGAAACGGTACGCCTGAATTTTAGTAGTGGTATGACAGTATTTACGGGAGAAACTGGTGCAGGGAAATCAATGTTGATTGACGCCTTAGGGGTTCTCTTAGGTGGACGAGCCAGTGCAGATCTGATTCGACACGGTGAAGCGCAGGCACGGATAGAAGGAGTTTTTGAAGATCTGGCCCAGGAGTACTTAATGAGGCTTGAAGAGGCGGGTTATCCCGTTGAAGAAGGTCAATTGTTTCTTTATCGCGAGATAAATGCCTCAGGAAAAAATATCTGTCGTGTTCAAGGCCGTACGATTCCACTGACCCTCTATCGTACACTCTGTGAAGGGCTAGTGGATATACATGGGCAAATAGAGCATCTAACTCTCTTCCGCCCCGAAACTCACAGAGATCTTTTAGATGCCGTAGGAGGACTTCAAGACGACGTTATTTTAGTAAATGAAGCAGCTAAAGCCTATCAAGCGATTATCCGCAAAGAACGAGAGTTATCCATTTCAGAGGAGGAACGTCAAAAACGCGAAGAAATTCTTCGGTATCAAATTGAAGAAATTGATCTGATTAATCCAGTTCCAGGAGAAGAGGGAGAACTCAATCAGGAGAAGAAACGTTTAAGCAATGCGGAACGCATTACGAGTTTAATATCCGAAGCGTACGCTGCACTATATGAGGGATCAGCAGGCAAGCTTGCAGTCTTTGATTTATTAGGACAAACGCGCAAAGCCCTTCAAGAGCTGGCCCGACTAGATGAGGATTTTAATGTTTTTGAGCAGATAGAGTCCATCTATTATGCGGTGGAGGACTTAGCCGATCAAGTCCGGGTGTATAAGGATAACTTTGAGTTTGAACCAGGACGCCTCGACAGAATAGAGGAGCGGCTTATTCAGCTAAATAGGCTTCGAAAATATGGGACAATCCTCGAAGAGGTTTTGGAAAAACGAAGGGGAATGCTTGAAGAGTTGGAGCAAATCACTCATGTCCAAGAGCAATTTGAAACAATACATAAAGAGAAAAAGACGACACGCAAGGTCTATGAAACTGCAGCGGAACAACTCAGCCAAAAACGGTTGGAAATCGCTGAACGAATTGAGAAAGGCCTCATGATTGAACTTGCAGATCTAAGTCTAGAGAGAAGCCGGTTTGAAGTTCGGTTCACACCAAACATGGAGCCAACGACTGGTGGAGCGGAGGCGGTAGAGTTTTATTTCTCTGCTAACCTTGGAGAACCTCCTAAGCCCCTTGCGAAAGTCGCTTCCGGCGGAGAAATGTCCCGCTTAATGTTGGCTTTAAAAAGTTTATTGGCTAAAGTAGAGTCAGTGGGAACGTTTATCTTCGATGAGGTAGATAGCGGGGTCGGTGGCAGAACGATTCATAAAGTGGGTGAAAAGCTGGCCAAAATCGCTCATAACAAACAGGTTTTTTGCATCACCCATGCTGCCCAAGTAGCTGCCTATGCGGATGTTCATTATGGTATCGTCAAAGAAGTGAAGGAAGGTAGGACACGGACGCGGGTTGAATCGTTATCCGAATCCAGGCGTATCGAGGAACTTGCTCGGATGCTCGGAGGTGGAGAAGTAGAGGTTACACGTAAACATGCCCAGGAGTTATGGGAACGATGTGGGCACATAATCAAGTGAGATTCAACACAATTTGTAATAATAAGAACAATTACAAATTATTCCCTAATAATTATATTTTTTAAGTAAATTTCTTGAATTGCTTTACTCGTGGCTGCACAACTTAATTATGCAGTCTTTTTTTTGTCTAATTGCCAATGTTTTAGAAAATATGGAACGGATTTTACAGGATGAAACACAAGCGATTTGGATAATTTAACATTAGAATTCAAACATTTATTTGAACGCTCTAAAATAAAGAAAAAGGAAGAATGGTGGTAGGGAGAATAGAGTGGAGGGATAAGAGAGTGAAAAAAAGGAGCGTTTTAGTTTTTGTCAGTCTCTTGTTCTGCATCTTCCTTAGTATGAATCCGAATTTTCAACAGTTAGTTGAATTCCCAGAACAGTATCTGACCCAAGTTAATCATGAGGACCCTCAAGTTAACGGAATTTGGTCCAAGCTTATTAAGGTAGAAAAAGTTTCAACCAATCAAATTGTTTCTGTATCAGGTGTATCCCACACTCTGGGGTCAGAAAAATTTGAAGTTTCTTACAAGCTTTTTGGGATTTTTCCATTAAGATCCGGCGAAGTTGAAGTCATGAAGCCTATGAAATTAATTCCAGGCGGACAATCAATTGGTGTCACTTTACAGACAAAAGGTGTAATGGTGGTCGGACAAGCCCCAGTTGTAGACAAAAATGGTAAAAAAGTATTTCCTGCCAAGGAAGCTGGAATTGAAGTCGGAGACATTCTCATTAAAATCGACAACCAAGAAGTACGCACAGATCAAGATGTTTCCAATGCGGTTCATCTCGCTGGGGAAGAAAAAGGAAACGTAGACGTGTTATATAAGCATCAAGATCAGATTTTAGAAAAGAAAATAAGACCAATTTTTTGTGTAGAGACTGGTAGGTATCGAATGGGTCTATTTGTACGGGATGAAGCAGCTGGGGTCGGGACCCTTTCTTTTTTAGACCCAATTTCCAAACAATATGGTGCACTAGGGCATGTAATCACTGATGCCGACACAAACCAGAAAATTGAAGTTTCTAAAGGAAAAGTTATTGCTTCATCGATTTATGCTATCGAAAAGGGGAAACGTGGACATCCTGGCGAAAAACTCGGTTCGTTTGTCTCGGATTCAACCTTTATGGGAACGATTGAAAAGAACACTATGACAGGCATCTTTGGCTTAATGAATGGTCAAGTTGTGAATCCCTATTTCAACGAAGCAATTCCAGTTGGATGGGAATCTGAGGTTAAAATTGGTCCGGCTAAGATTTACACGGTGATTCAAGGAGAAAAGATTGAGGAGTTTAATATTAATATTGATCGAGTGATGCATAATCGTACTGACAGCAAAAATATGATTGTGCGAGTAACAGATCCAAGGCTCCTAGAAGTTACGGGTGGTATCATCCAAGGCATGAGTGGAAGTCCGATTGTTCAAGATGGTAAAATTATTGGGGCAGTAACTCATGTTTTTGTAAATGATTCCCAAAGAGGATATGGTGTATTTATCCAAAATATGATAAATGAGGGCATGGAGTTAGATAAGAAACAAGCAGCTTAAAGACGTAATCTAGTTTGGAGAGTGGCTTTTAAAAAAAGTCGCTCTTTTTCTTTTAATTTATTAGCATTTTCTATCAATAAAAGAAGGAGTATAGAAAACAATTGTCGAAATTATAAATTCTAATATGTTCTGATATGAGGAGGATCCTGGGAAATGCAAAGGCCTATACGAGTTCTATTGGCAGATGACAACCGGGAATTTGTCGAGATTGTTAAAGAATTTATAGAACGGCAAGAAGATATGAGCCTAGTTGGGGTAGCATATCATGGGAATGAGGCTCTAGAATTAATTTCTCGGGAAGAACCTCATGTTGTGCTTTTAGATATCATTATGCCCCATCTTGATGGATTAGGTGTCTTGGAAAAACTTCAAAATGTTGCTCAAAGACCTAAAATTATTATTTTAACCGCGTTTGGACAGGAATCGATGACCCAACGTGCAGTAAACCTTGGTGCGAATTATTACATATTGAAACCTTTCGATTTGGATACCTTGGGTAAACGCATTCGCCAATTACAAGATGATTTTTCGGATACGATGAATATCCAAGTTGCAAATGGGAGCACTGTTGGAAAAAACACGTCGAATTCGTCGAATTCACAGTTTTCAAGCGGAATCTTACCGCCAACGTCCAAAAACCTAGAAGTTGAAGTTACACGTATGATCCATCAGATGGGGGTACCAGCACATGTCAAAGGGTATCAGTATTTGAGAGATGCTATAGTTAGTGTGGTTCTAAATGTGTCGTTGCTTGGAGCCGTAACCAAAGAGCTTTATCCAATGATCGCTGCTAAATACCAAACAACCCCGAGCCGTGTTGAACGCGCAATTCGCCACGCTATTGAATTAGCTTGGGATCGTGGAAATGTGGATTTCATGAACCGTTTTTTTGGTTATACCATTAATGTTGATCGCGGTAAGCCTACGAATTCTGAATTTGTAGCGATGGTGGCTGACAAACTACGCATGTCCATAATGTATTAAGAATTTGTGCGTACCCAGGTCTATATAAATTCAAAAGATAGAAAAATGGCAATAATAGTTTTAAGATAGGTATGAAAATCAATTATAGCCTATAAACAAACAAGTTTAATTTATTGCAACAAACTTGTTGTCAGCAAACATCTCTATAGTTGAAAAAATAGAGGTGTTTTTGGCATGTGAATTTGTAATAATTTTACCTATTAAAAGTGAGGGGGAAGAGCAAAACGTCTAATCCGCCGTTTAAAAGCAAAATATACGTTTAAGAATATCATCGGTGAAAGTGATGTTATCAAAGCAACGATTGAACAAGCTGGGCGCGCAGCAGTGACCCCAGCGACAAGGCAGCGAAGAGACGATATGCCCTTACTTGTCCACTACCTCATCGGTAGTTTTAATAAGAATACGGTCGCTGCGTTGAGCGGGTCAGTGATGAAGCGTTACAAATTCTGATGGTGTATCACTGGCCAGGAAACGTTCGTGAACTAGAAAATATTTTGGGCCGAGCAATTATGAACATGAGAATTGGTGAAACGGTTGTGGAACAACATCATCTCCCGGTTTTATGGGAACGCGCAGGAGAGCTTTTTATTTTTTGTCATTTTGGATTGGGTATAGGGTAAACTGGATTAATATTTTATGAATAATGAGGAGGAACACAGTGGAAGAGTCAAATAGCAAAGAAGAACGCATCAGGGGAGAAGTGCTTTTTAAGGGACGAATGCTGCGTCTGGAACGAGATACGGTCCGTTTGCCGAATGGATTGGAAACGTCTCGTGAAGTCATTAGGCATCCGGGAGCAGTAGCAATCATTGCTTTGCAGGATCAGCAGGTACTCATGGTTCGTCAATATCGTTATGCAATTGCCCAAGAAACCTTAGAAATTCCGGCAGGAAAACTCGATCCGAATGAAACCCCTGAAGCTTGTGCGCAGCGAGAACTTCGCGAAGAAACGGGCTATCGAGGGACGCTGGAACATATCAGTACTTTTTATACTACACCAGGCTTTACGGATGAGGTGATGCATCTTTTTTCTGCTCGAGATCTAGTGTGGGATCCGCTGGCGCCAGATGACGATGAATTTATTGGCGTGGAGAAAATACCCTGGGATGAGGCCGTACAGAAGGCACAACGAAGCGAGTTTAACGACGCTAAAACCATTCTGGGGATATTACTCGTTCAAGGGCGGATCGGATGATCTTTGAAAGAGTTGTGGACATACTTTCCTCTTGAGCGGAATAAAATCCCATAGGAATGTTATGGGAAGGGGTGCAGAGGATGTGGAAACAACTCGGCGAACACGTTCGTCAGTACTGGGTCATTTATCTCACGCTTTCGAGTGTTTATCTTGCAGGTGTGGTGTTTGGGGCAATCGGAGTCAGTGCTTTGGGAGTTTCTGAAACCTCCCAGCTGGGGAAATTCTTGGATACACTTTTGAAAAGTCAACCGAAAACATTAGATCCTGCCTTTTTAGGGCAGCTTGCTCGGGATATGTTTATTATGATGGCTGGCATTTGGATCTTAGGCCTCACGATCATCGGTGCTCCTTTAATCTATCTCATTGTCTTTACACGGGGATTTATACTTGGGTTTACGGTTAGTTTTATTATTGGGGTGAAGGGTACGCTTGGACTCGTTCTGATGCTAACGACTGTTCTGATCCCCACCCTCTTTGCAATACCACTCCTGCTTCTTGGTGCAGGTTTGGCAACTATTTTTTCGTTTCTGCTCCTGCGAGGTAAAGCCAGAGGGGAATCACTGCGCAGAGAATTTCTTTATTACACGGTAGCAGCTACGTTTGTTTCTCTGGGAGCTGTTGTTGTCGGCGTTGCACAAGGATATTTCTCGATACTTGGTGTTCGCTTGTTCGGGCTTTAAAGCTAATCTGTGATGCAACAATCTGCAGTGCAATATGTTGCAGGCAAAATCATTCGGGTTCTGGCTGACTGAAAATAAGCTCTTTCGGCTGTCTTAAACCTGAACTTAGAACTAAAGTTTAGCTAAAGGTATATGTTCTAGAGTGGAATCCGTTGAGCGGGTTCCATTTTTTTTGGCGCCAGCCAAGTTTTCTCTTTATCCACTAAAGTGGCCAACTTCCAAGAGAAAACGAAAGGAATATAATGGAAGAACAAGAGGCCTATTTTGATCCAGTTGTAAGGAGTGAGTGAATTGCATTATAAACGAGAGACCCTCGTTCCCATTTATGGTCATTACCCGTATCAAGTGCGTTGGTATCCGGTTAACTATACTGGTGGCTACGAG
Source organism: Desulfosporosinus cupriresistens (assembly GCF_001707885.1). Lineage (GTDB taxonomy): Bacteria > Bacillota > Desulfitobacteriia > Desulfitobacteriales > Desulfitobacteriaceae > Desulfosporosinus. Next base: position 13,658 of record NZ_MASS01000068.1, read on the forward strand.
CCTGCTTGGTGGGAACGTTACGAGGAACAGTTTGAACCCCGATGGCTTAAACGGATGGAAAAGCGCCTGGGCTTCTTGCCTGGAAAGGAACCAATTTGGTGGGAGCTTTATGAAGAGCAATTTGAACCTGCGTGGCTTCAGCGCTTAGAACGCCAGATGGGAATTCCTCAGCCTTTTGATCCACGGTACGATCTTCCGAGAAGACGTTAATTGAGCAAAGTAAAAGAATAGTTAAGCGAGACAGTTTAGAAGGATCGATCGATTATAACTAAATAGAGACGATTACTGGCTGGACCTGAAAATAGCGGTCCTTTCTTTTTTTTAAGGATAAAGACAATCTGGAGATGCATAGAATTAAGGGATAGGGGGGAACTTAAATGCCTGCAAAACGTTGGAGTGATTTTTTCCTTTATCTCGGAAGAGTATTTATCCTCCTTATTTTACTTGCTGTACTCTTGCCTAAGTTAATGGCAGTATGTAACATTTGGATGTCTTCGTTCTTACATAATGAACAAAAGCCGATCGGCAATCCCCTGCGGGTAGAAGCACCTGGATGGGGCAAGTTTGTCTTTCAGTGGTTTCCACCTGTTCACAAAGAACGATAATTTCAGTGTAGCGAACGGTTAGACAAGGAAAATCCCCTTCCTATGTAGAACATAGTCAGAAAAAGGGGGGGATAAAGTGACCTCCGAGGAGCAACTAACGAAACAGTATTTAACTTATCTACAGGTTGAGCGAGGACTTTCTGAAAATACTCTTCAAGCTTATGAGCGAGACTTGCGCCAACTTTTAGATTTCCTTAAACAGCGGGAAACGAATTTTTCAGAATGTGTGGCCAATGACCTCTTCTTATTTCTACTCAAATTAAAGGAAAAAGGGAAATCACCTCGAAGTATTGCCAGGTGTAATGCAACTCTACGAGGATTTTTTTCGTTCATGTTGGATGAAGGGAAAAGAAACGATAACCCAAGCACTTATTTAGTAACCCCCAAATTAAATCAACCTCTTCCGAAAGTGTTGTCGGAAGCGACAATGGATAAACTATTACAGACAGGGGAGGAATCGGATTTCGCTCCACGAGACTTGGCAATGTTGGAGGTTCTTTATAGTAGTGGCCTGCGTGTTTCTGAATTGATCGGGTTACGTTTATCGGATCTAGCGCTGGACGTCGGATATGTGCGTTGCAGTGGGAAGGGAAGTAAAGAACGAATTGTACCGCTAGGTGAACCAGCCGTTCGGGCCTTGGAGGGTTACATTAATGGCCTGAGAGGGCGTTTGTGCGGTGAACAAAAAAGCGACATCCTATTTTTGAATGTTCATGGCCGCCCTCTAACGCGCCAGGGAATTGTGTACATATTGAAAAAATGGGGACAAACTCATAGCCTAGAGCGATCGATTTCTCCTCACATGTTTCGTCACAGTTTTGCAACCCATCTTCTAGATCATGGCGCAGATTTGCGTTCAGTCCAGGAGTTGCTTGGGCATGCGGACATCGCGACAACTCAGATTTATACGCATCTGACGCGAAAGCGCCTAGTCGATGTTTTCCGAAAGGCACATCCACGGGCGGATTAAAGGATTAAGAGGTGAGCAAAGAACATGTCACGGAGAGTCATTATCATTGTGCTAGATAGTGTGGGGATTGGAGAAATGCCAGATGCCGGAGACTACGGTGATCACGGAAGTCATACATTGGGGAACATTGCCCGTTTAAGAGGGGGACTCCATCTCCCGTTTCTCGAAAAACTTGGTTTGGGAAATATCGACTTTATTACCGGAGTTTCAGCTCAGCCAGTTCCCGAGGGTAGTTTTGGGAAAATGGCTGAACGCTCTCGCGGTAAGGATACAACGAGTGGACATTGGGAGATGGCTGGAGTAATCTTGGAGAGCGCATTGCCCACCTTTCCCCGAGGTTTTCCTCGAGAGTTTATTGAACGCTATGAGTTAGCAATCGGGCGTAAGGTAATGGGTAATGAGGTCGCCTCAGGGACAGAGATTATTCAGCGTCTTGGAGAAGAACATGTACAAACAGGAAAGCCGATTATCTATACTTCAGCAGATTCTGTATTTCAAGTAGCAGCTCACGAAAACGTTATTCCGCTGTCGGAACTGATGCGCATATGCCAGATCGCCCGCGAAATGCTGACGGATGAGCTGCAAGTTGGACGCGTGATTGCACGCCCATTCCTCGGTGAAGTTGGACAATTCTATCGCACCTCAAATCGGCATGATTTTGCACTTGAACCCCCCCGGAAAATTTTGCTGGAATATGTACAAGAACGAGGTCTTGAGGTTTGTGCCGTGGGGAAAATCCATGATATTTATGCTGGGAGAGGAATAACCGACTATGTGACCACAAAAGGGAACATGGAGGGTGTTGATAAGACCTTGGAATACATGGCTAGAGTCAAATCTGGTTTGATCATGGCTAACCTTGTGGATTTCGACATGTTGTATGGACACCGCAATGATACCGAAGGATATGCGCGGGCTTTAGAGGCCTTCGACGAACGTCTACCGGAAATTTATGCTGCTCTGCGCTCAGAGGATATACTTATTATTACGGCTGATCATGGCTGTGATCCTACCCTGCCCGGCACGGATCACAATCGGGAATATGTTCCGTTGCTCGTTTACGGGCCAACCCTGAAAAAAGGAGTCGACCTAGGCGTCAGATCCAGCTTTGCTGATCTTGGGGCAACCGTGGTCGAATACCTCCAGACCGAGTCGATTTCAGAGGGGAACAGTTTTCTTTCGATGATTTAGTGCCAATAAGACGCCTGCTTTTGCTTGAAGGGTAAGTGGCGCTAATCCCTAGATAAGTTCAACTAAACTTTAGATGAAGTAGTTTCCTATATATAGTTGAGGGAGGATTAATCGATGATTTCAGAAAAAGAATATAGTACTAAACTGGCAGAAGTGCTTAGCTATCTTGAGGAGCGTATCAAAGTGGTGCCTGAATTCGGTGTGATTTTAGGTTCAGGATTAGGGGCATTTGCTGATCTTGTCAAGGAAAAAGTGGTGATTCCGTATAAAGACATTCCCCATTTTCCAATTTCTACGGTTGAAGGGCATGCAGGCCAACTAGTTTTCGGTAAAGTTGAAGGTCGATCCGTCGTAGTTATGCAAGGGCGTTTTCACTATTACGAAGGGTATACAATGCAGGAGGTCACCTTCCCAATTCGAGTTATGCAAGTCCTCGGTGTGAACGGTCTTATTGTCACTAACGCTGCTGGAGGCATAAATTCTGCTATTTGCTCGGGTGACCTGATTCTCATTAAAGATCATCTAAACTTGATGGGCGACAATCCATTGCGGGGAGCGAATCTATCCGATTTGGGGCCGCGTTTTCCGGACATGAGCGAAGGGTATAATTTGGAATGGCGGCAAAAAGCTTTAGTAATAGCTAAAGAAATGGGTATAAATCCCCAAGAAGGCGTGTATGTTGCCGTGAGCGGCCCCAGCTATGAAACTCCAGCCGAAATTCGCTATATGCGTACGATTGGCGCTGATATGGTAGGTATGAGTACCGTGCCGGAAGTCATTGTTGCTAACCATGGAGGAATGCGGGTTTTGGGAATCTCTTGTGTAACCAATATGGCGGCAGGTATCATGGGACAGAAACTTAGTCATGTGGAAGTCATGAAAACGGCTGAACGCGTTGAAAAACAATTTGTACAGTTTGTTAAGGAGCTTGTAGGTGTGCTCTAGGCAAAATCTCAGTACATACATTAGGAAACGTTTTACAGCGAGGATTAAGAAAGAGTGATTCATATGCGCATGGTGGATCTGATTGAAAAGAAGCGAGATAGGGAATCCCATTCTAAGGCAGAAATCCGCTTTATCATTGATGGCTATGTCCGGGGAGAGATTCCTGACTACCAAATGGCGGCCTGGGCTATGGCTGTCTTTTTTCGTGGGATGTCCTTAGAAGAAACGGCTGAGCTCACGTTAGCGATGGCACAAAGCGGCGATCAGCTGGATCTTTCCACTCTTGGAGGGCGATTTGTTGATAAACACAGTACCGGAGGAGTGGGCGATAAAACAACGTTACTCCTTGGCCCCATGGTTGCCGCTTGTGGTGTACCAGTTGCAAAAATGTCGGGGAGAGGGCTTGGGCATACTGGCGGGACGATTGACAAGTTAAGCTCCGTGCCGGGCTTTCGTGTCGAGCTTACTCAGGAAGAGTTTTTGTTGCAAGTTAAGAAAATCGGTTTATCCGTCATTGCTCAGTCGGGTAATCTAGTCCCAGCCGACAAAAAACTCTATGCCCTCCGGGATGTAACGGCGACGGTAAACTCCATTCCTTTAATTGCTTCGTCTGTCATGAGTAAAAAAATCGCCGCTGGAGCACAGGGGATCGTCTTAGATGTTAAATACGGTTCAGGTGCCTTTATGAAAACAGTGGAACAAGCCCGAATACTCGCAAAAACAATGGTGGATATCGGGAAGGAATTAGGTCGCCAGACCATTGCAGTTTTGAGTAATATGAATCAACCTCTAGGCCGCGCTGTGGGAAATAGCTTGGAGATCCTCGAAGTCGTGGATGCGCTTCAGGGAAAAGGACCGGCCGACTTAATGGAAGTTAGCCTAGAGCTAGGCGGATGGATGCTTGTTGCTGGGGAGGTAGTCCCTGATGTGGAAACTGGGAAGAAGAATTTACGGCAAAGTTTACAAGACGGTGCAGCGTGGCATAAATTTTTGGCCTTTATAACTGAGCAAGGCGGGGATGTCCAAGCGGTAATTGAGCGTCGACTTACGGTCGGACCATGGGATCTTCCGATCCTGGCTGAAGAATCCGGTTACGTTCAACCGTTTGATGCCCACAAAATTGGTGTCTTAGCCATGACTCTGGGAGCTGGTCGCGTTACGAAAGAAAGCCCAATTGATTTAGGAGCAGGGGTTGTTCTAGCCAAAAAAGCGGGTGAGTGGGTTAAAGCAGGAGAACCAATCTTGCTGCTCTATAGCAGTAACAAAGAGAAGTTAGCAGAGGCTTTCGAACTTGCTCAAAACTTAACTTCTGTGGGTAGTGAAGAACCTCAATTGCCGTTGCTAATTGAAGAAATCATCAAGTAAGGGAACACTAGAAACGGGTATAGTGGAACAATGTGCTAATTATCATAAATTCCTCCTCCTTACGTATGCATATACGAGAAAGAGGCACGAGGCATCGTGTCTCTGGGAAGGGGGATTTTATTATGGTGCGTGAAAAAAAGATTTATCCTTTGGCTGAGGGGCTGACGACGGCGGATACGTATGCGGTGTTAGGGAATGTTGAAAAATTTCAAAAGCATAAGCATGCCTGGAAGGTTTGGCGGGCATTGAAAGACTTTGGCTGTGTTGCCTATCCTGTGGCCGAGGATTTGAAACGTATAGACGGAAGCAAAGTGTATCCGAATTTAACGGAGCTAAAGGATAAGGTAACGGTTGTTGTACCCTGTCTGCTTCCAGAGCAGCTTGGGTCTCTGGTTTCTGATGCTGCATCTGCAGGTGTTAAAGGGATTTGGTTTCAGGAGCAGACCTGGACCCAGGAGCTTCAACAAGAATGCGATAGTGCCGAAGTGGCGGTTATTCGTGGGTGTGTCCTGCGGCATAAGGTTTATCCGGTGATTGGTATGCACTATTTAAATCCCTGTTATTGGCATGGTTTCAGAGATGCTAAAGTACCTGCGAAGCGGCTCGGTAGGTAGGAGGAAGTATCTTAGCATCCTACGGCGATAAGTTTTCGTTGTTGGTGGGCTGTTTGCGATTTTGACGCAAAGACGCTTTTGCATGCTTGGTTTATGGAGTCGAAAACTTCTTACAAGGAAAGGAGGAACTTATTGGATTTTGGAGAATTAAATGAGATGCTCTTCTTTATTTACGAAAAATAAGGATTTTAGATAAATTAGAGAGAGGAGGGGTAAATAGTACGTTGATGAAAAGGTCTGAATGGAGTAAGTATGAAAAAATTATCAATAAAGGAACTATGAACGTCATAGTCTTTGCCAGTTTTGTGATTATAATAGCCATCGTGGTAACTGGGGGCTCGAACTACGCTATGGTAAAAAGGTCCTTAACAGAGAAACTCCAAAAAGAGGATCTTGTATATATTCTGAAGTCTATTTCGACGCAGGTGGATGCTAGGATTAATCGAGCTAAGGACACATCTCTAATTATTGCTGACAGCCCTGATATAATAAAATGGTTTAATGATGGAGAAACAGACAAACAGTACGAGGCCATGTTTCTTAAACAAATGACAGGCCTAGCAAAAACCTTTAACTATACTGTGTTTTTTACCGATAAAAAAACAGGACATTATTGGACAAATTCCAACCTCCTGACAGATACTATGTCTAAAGATGATCCTACTGATCGCTGGTTTTTTGATGCAATTAGGTCGGACCAGAAAATCACACTTAATATCGACCATAATAAGGAGTTAAACCAAACAAACTTATGGGTCAATACACTTATGGGAAACAGTCATAATCCGGCTGGAGTTGCTGGGGTTGGCGTAGATCTTCAAGATATATCAACGGAATTTAATCATTATAAAATTGGAGACAAAAGTAATTTATGGCTGGTTGATACTAAGGGGAAGATAAGCATTTCTGAGGACGTTGAACAGAGCGGCGGCAAGCTGTCTGATTACTTACCTGAGGATGTATATGATAAAATTATGAGAGATAGTGCTCAAAACACTATTCAGCCCACGATTGTAAACTATGCAGATAAGACTGGAAGAGTTGACCTGATTTTTCAGAAACTAAGCTCATGCGACTGGGTCTTGGTTTTTCAGATTAACCGATCCGAAACATTAGGTGTCCTCCATTCAATTATGATCAGTACGCTGGTCACGATTGCGGTAGTCCTTGTTTTGTTACTCCTTGTTTTCTACCTTGTATCTTCTAGAATCGCTAATCCGTATAAAAGTGCTATCCAGCTTAATTTAGAATTGGAAAATGAGATTAGCGAAAGAACTGCAAAAATCAGCGATCAGAATACAAAGATCATGGAGAGTCTACACTACGCCCAAACTATCCAGGAGTCGATCCTGCCCGGACCTGATGTATGGAATAAGGTATTGGCGGACAACTTTGTTCTCTGGAAACCACGAGATATCGTGGGCGGTGATTTCTACTGGCTGAAGGAGACTAAGCATGGCTTTATATTGGTGCTGGGTGATTGTACCGGACATGGCGTGCCAGGGGCTTTGATGACCATGGCAGTAAACTCTATATTAAACAATATTGTTGTTGAGAGTGATGTTATAAGTCCTGCACTCGTCATTAAAGAACTTAATAGGCAATTGAGAGAGGCCTTGAATAAAGAGATGAAAGACCACTCAACGGATGACGGACTTGAGGCAGGTATATGTTATTATGAGAATACAGGCAAATTGTTCTTTGCGGGAGCGAAGATTAACTTCTATGTGTCAAGTGCCGAACGGATTGCCAAATATGATGGGTGTAGAAGTGGGATTGGCTATATTAAATCGACTTTTTCTTCAGAGTTTAAGGATGTCGAACTGAAGGTCGAGCCAGGGGATCGATTCTACCTCACAACGGACGGTTATCTAGACCAAAATGGAGGCTTAAACGATTATTCATTCGGAAAGAGCAGGTTTTTGGAGATTATTACTCGTACATCATCCTTGTCAATGAGAGAGCAGGGAGCATATTTTGAAAGAGAACTTACTGATTACATGGGACAGGCTCCACAGCGGGATGATATTACAGTTGTTGGGTTTCAAATTAAATAGTATACAGTGCCTGAATTAATGTGAGCTTTAAAGCAGAGAGTACGTTAATTTGGTACATGAGAAGGAGAATTTAAATGATACATCTTCAACAATTAAAAAAGTCACTGGAGGAGTATAAAGTTTTAATTTGCTTTTCTGGCCAATTTTCGCAAGGCATTGTGGAACAATTGTGCGAATTCATCAAAGAGCAGATGACTGAAAGTGAGGCTGCAAAATACAATCCGATGAAAGTGATCTCCATTTTTGTAGAGCAAGCTC
>NZ_MASS01000069.1 GCF_001707885.1 Desulfosporosinus cupriresistens
GGGGCTCTGAAGGCCCTCTTAAATCCTTTGGCGCTCTGGGTCTCTCACCGATCGCGATTCGGCACTGGTCCTCTGGCGCTCTTTAAATGTAGATTAACACGTTTTTGTAATCACGTAAAGGACTTAGTTTAATAATAGATGTTCTGAATAGAGATAAGGAATGATTTCCTTATGAGGTGTTTCTAAATATCCTTTTTCTTTATGGGAAAATTCGGATATTTGGGTAGCGCTAAAACCTTTGAAATATTCTAAAACCGTCGTTAATATATCCAATTCTTCAGTAGTAAAAACAGAAAGGTTTGGGGGATTGGATGGCGTTATTATTTCCCTCCCATATGGACCTTCCAAGGGTACGGTATCAATAATATTAGACATTAATAAGCAACTATGAACAAATTCGTGATTATAAGGAACAGGGCCGTAGTGATGATGCACATAGGGCATACCTACAATTTGTTTACCATAACGTTTGGTCGATAAAAAATCAGCATAGAACAGAAGCTTTTGTAGCTTTGTTTTTACAAGCCTATCATGATAAGCAAAAAATATAACGGCGTTCGCAAGTTTCTCAAAATCAAATTCAGTATCAACAATACCATCTTTTAAAAAAGCTCGAAACATCTTATTTAATTCTTCGACAGGATCAAATGATTGCGTTTCTCGATGCGATAAGTCTTGTTCAATTAATTTTGTTAACTTTATTAGTTCCCTTTCACTAAGCTTATCTCCATTTTGGCTCAACAATCTTTTTACATAATTAGGGTCATCTCTAAGTTGAAGTAGCTGATCATGATGTGCTTTATTAGGTATTGCACCGTTTTCATATCTTACTAAAGTTGCTTGACTCCACCCAAGCAAAGTAGCTACCAAACGCCCAGAACCAAAACGACTCCTTAGCTCTCGTATATCAGAAGGAGATAACAAATTATACTTTTTTCTATATTCATTGAATGCCCTTTCTAAATTGGCTTCATCTAGCTCTGAATCAAATAATTCTTCTTGGCATGCATCACAAACAAGCACATCAGAAATGACCTCAATGGGCTCGCCTCTCACAGGGAAACTTTCCTTTTTACGGATTACCTTTGTCTCTTGCTCACAATCACAGTTGTAGCAATACTTTTTCATTTGTAAACCTCCTTTGCCTAACTGTCTTTGTATGGCAAACTTGTTGGACCATTTGAAGGATGAAAACTGAGGCATACACAGCCCCTACGGTCTATTTTGATCTTGATATAGGCTTGCTGAGAATCGATTTCCTTGATAAACTCCCAAACCATATCGGCTGGTCGATCAGTATCAGGTAGAGGTCCACGATCATATTGACGATAACTCAATTGAAGTAGTGCTAACTTAGCAAGATTTAGAGTAAGCCCTAACTGAGCTAACCCTTGAAGATTAATTCGTCTCGGAATAAAATCATATTTTCCTTGTTTAATGAGGGATTTTGCATTTTTCAAAAATTGCTTAATCTCTTCAATTTTAGCTTCATCGGTGTTTTCTATCCCCAATATGATTCTCTCCTCTATCTGTAGTATATACCAAGATGCTATCATTTAGTAGCAAAAATATAATCAAAATGACCTATTTAATGCCCAACTTACTCTTAATAGCCATTATTTAGTAGAAATTTATATAATATTTTATCTCCTATACACAGCAGCCGTTTCACCATATTGCGCTAAATGAAACTATCATCGTTATCGAACCAAGGTATATCTATTCTTCATCACTGTCTACCGAGGATTTTCTTCCTCCGAAATAATTTCTACACTTTCAGGGACATCATCGATAGACAAACTTTGATAATATTGTTCGGACAACAAAGTGCGATTGAATTCCGCTGAAGGTTCCAGAGAATAAACCAGTTGTTCTAATTCATCTAAGCTAACCTTAAAGAACTCTTTTCTTAAATTAACCTTGTTCAATCGACTATTATTAAGGGTCTTGTGTATATGATTCTCCAATCCAACAGCGTTGTCAGAAAATATAAAACTATGGACATCAAACGGGAATGGAACACTAGCATCTCCTAATTCGTTAACACGTTCTTGAGGTTCAAGTCTTCGAGTCATACCAACCTTAAACACATTTTCGCCAAATGAGCCGAGATTACTGATGACATATACGTAACCGGCTTGCCCATTTTGACGGCTAGTAATTTGTTCTTTCTTTTCTTCAACTAATGAAAGTTGAATTTGAAGTTGAGCAATTCTCTCCTGTAATTGCAGGAGTTTTTCATCGTCCAATGTTGACGATATTTGTTGGTTGATACTTGCGATTTCGTTTTTATATTTCTCTTCTTCTTTTTCTACCTGCTTGCGTTGCTGCTCTAACTGTTTGCGTTCTTCTGCTTCCTGCCTCATTTGCTCACGAATCGCACGCTGTTCTTCCTTAATGCGCTCTTTCTGAACATAATACTCATACTCGATCTTCACAGCTTCGATAAATAAATATTCAATTTCTCCTATGAACTTCTTCATTGTGGGAGCGATGCTTTGATTGCCTTCAGTGGAAATGAGAAGATATTTAGCTGTGATAGCTCTGATATCATTAATTGCTTTATCTAATTTACCAAAGTTGATATTTTACAGAACATTTTGCAATTCAGCATCGAGTGCGATTACCATTAGTTTATAAATGGTTATATTTGCCTTAGTCGTATAACGTCCTTTATATCTTTCAAGAGTATCGCGGATTATTTTATTATTCTGAGTGAATAATTTTCGAAGCTGTTTTACGTCCATATGGTGCAGTTTCAATTGTACTGTTTGGTCGGCTAGTGCTTTGTAGTCTTTTAGCCTCTCGGTTTTATCCGTCGTTGAGTTACTAAAATTCATAAGTTTACCGTCCATTCCCGCCAAGAAATACCACAGGATAAGTCAGCACCCTTTCAGGTTAGGGCAAAGTTCGAGCCCCTATCTTCTTTCATTACAAAAGTAGCCTTCGCTTTTTATCCTTTTCTTCTGCCCTCTATGCCGTTTCGCTCCCTTGCGGTTAGATACCTCATTATAGTGAGGAGCATATAGGGTTTACCAAGTTCCGCCTGATACATAATTGTGAAAGCCTTAGGAGCCACCTTTGAACCGGGAGTTCTTTATCCATTCGCATTGGTTTGCCAGTTCGCCGTTGCTTGACTCCTTACCATTTTGGTCGAAGCGTTTCAGCCTATTTCGCTTCCTCCAGCGTAACGCTTCCTACAGTGATTCACTTTACGTTCTCCATAGCTTTCTTACTCTAGCAGTTATCCCAGTTTTAGGCTTCTCGGATTTCCACATTGTCTTGTGAGCTCTCTAACCCAGACTTTACCATCTGCGCTAGTCACAATAGAGTTACCCCGAATGGATGGGGTAGCCTTTCGGCAATATATCAAGCGACTTCTTGTCGCACTTGAAACCCTTGGTCGCTGTGGAGTGTCAGTCCACCAGCGACCTTCTCTTTGTCTACGGCATCCTGAATCGTTCCCAATACCAGTTTCATGTACATATGGGGTTCCATTCTGTAGCTGACTATGGAAGAGTCGTACAAATCCTTGATCACGGATAAATACATTGTCCCTTGAGCTGTGTGGATGTAGGTAATGTCAGTGACCCACTTTTCATTGGGCCTGCTTGCCTTAAAATTCCTGTCGAGAACATTGTTATAACGATGATGAACGGAAGAATAATTCTTGTACCTGTTTTTCCTTCGAATGATCGATTGCATATTATTGACTCTCATAATTCGTCTGATTGCTTTCTGATTAACAATCAAACCATGCTTGCGCTTGAGCCAAATCTTGATCCTCCGATAGCCGTACGTCTTTCTTGATTGGTTATATCCTACACGTATTAGTTCTGTGAGCTCTGCATCCGCCATGGGCTTGTCCTTACGTTTAATCCAGTCATAATAGGCAGAACGTGAAACGCCCAGGAATTTGCACATAGCAATGATGGGATACTGTTTTCTGTAATGATAGATTGCGCGATACTTAGCTTTGTTTGCGATCACCTCCTTAATTCTGCCCAAGCTTTTTTTAACAGAGAATTTTCCATCTCAAGTTGTCTGATCTTCGCCTCCATACGCTGCTTAGTCTTGGGCCTGTCCTCTGTGTCATTTGGGTCCACTCTTCCTCTCCCAGTAGATTTAAGCCCTCGTAGATCAGCAAATTCCCTTTCTCCTCGGCGATAGCGATATATCCATTCTCTTAATCCGGCTTTGCTCACAATACCGAATTTACTCATAATGTCTTCGTAAGTAAGACCCATTTCCACATGTAACCTTGCTGCTTCCAACTTAATTTCCGGTGTATATGTTAAACGTGATTGACTCTTGTCAGTGGAAAAATCTCTTCTTCCCTTTGAATACTCTCTAAACCAGGTGTTGATGACGTCACTAGTTATTCCTAGTTTAATCATGATTAATCGATTAGGAACACCTTCCTCAAAATGAAGCCTAATGGCCTCAAGTTTGATTTCTGGAGGATAACTACTTTGCTGCACTCCTTTTTTCCCCATAAAAAAGCCCTCCCTCAGTAGATTTATTCTACCATGGGAAGGCTCTTAATTGTTGTGTCCGGGATATAGGTCTCACTTCAGAATAAAGGACGCTGGTGCTAGTGGTTATTGTTGCGTGTCACCCCTGCGATAGTAACGGTGAAAACGAAGTTGCCTTCCGCATCAATTCACTCGCAAGATACCCACCCAGGCCGATAACGGTCTCAATGTGCAATAGGAGTTCAATGGACGGCTCGAATAGGATGGTGGCATTGGCCGGAACCTCTTCATCTCCTTCCCAAATAATAACACACAGGGGAATTTCGGGAAAAGCCTGAAAAATAGCAGACGCATTGCCAAAGGATGTAGGTTGTCCGCCCAAAGCGGCTGCGCACGCCAATAATTGTTTCGACTGATGTCCAAACGCCTTGATTAGACCTACGATTGAAACTTTATGAAACGCAGGATAAAACAATGATCCACCGTTCGGTATTTCTTTGAGACTGACCCATTTTTTAGCAATTTCTTGGGGCGATCTTGCATAGGCCAGGTAATTAAGCATTATTATGGATTCGGTTATTTCTGGGACATGTCTGTCTGTTTTCCTGTAGATCGTTTCGGTATTACAATCCAAAATATATTCTAAGTTAAAAAACATCACGACAAATTGACGGGTATTGCTACAGTAAGTCACAGCGAGCTGTGTTGCAATTTCCTCCGGTACCTTTCTTTTTATGTCCCGCCAGTATTTATCATAAGCAACTCGGTAATTAGTTTCCATCTCAGACACCACCACTCACTAGTAATACTGAAAATGCACGGCTTATAGTAAGATACAGCTCCCTGTCGGAAGAATAAAGTGTGGAACAAACCCGCGAATATTAGATGGTCAACTGTCGATAAGCCGAGCTCAACCCTTCTTTTCACCTAAGATATGAACGTGGGCTTGAAGGTCTCATTTATATCAGAAGCGAGAGTCTCCTACGGTTCTCAGCTAATCCAATTATCCAGTATCCAGGGCTTTGGCAGGGTCAGTACTCAGAATTCAACGCTCATGACCTTGAACGTAGTGATAGGGTTGCCTCGGCCACCTCCACAATGCGCTGGGCCATAATACGCGCCCGTTCTATGGCATTAACGTCTTCTTCGGACGGCTGCTGGGCGCAAACCCCATGGTGCCCGCAGTCGAAATCCCGGTGACCGTCTCCAACAATGATCATCCCCTGCACCAGCATCAGGTCATGGATTGCCTTCAGGGTGGTTTCCTGGCCGCCAAAGCGGGCCTGCGCAACCGTTACCGCTCCTCCCACCACGTTCAGCAGGGCCTTGCTCTGCCACAGCGTATTGGTCTTGTCCCAGAAAGCCGCCAGTTGCCCGCTAATGGTTCCGTAGTAGACCGGGCTCCCGATGATCAGGGCATCTACCCGTCTGAGTATTGCGAGCGCCTCGCCCAACTTGTTGCCTTCGGCGCAGGCAGCGTTGCAGGGATAGGTACAGCTATCACAGAAAGGCTGGTCGAGATCAGTCAACACTTCAGCCACATTGATTAACTGGGTTTCCGCTCCCAGTTTCTCAGCCGCCGACAGAGCCTCCCGAAGCAGCAGGGCTGTGTTACCATCCCGGTTGGGGCTTCCGTTGATCGCCGCTATTAACAATGATGCCACCTCCTTAAAAGAATGCACCGCTATATCCTACATTTGCGAATTATTATTGACACCTCGAAATTATTCGCCATCAATAAAAAATTTACCTTTATTTTACTTTAATAACAATCATTAATTTTTCTGTGCCTGAGAAAGGCTATTTAGACTCAGTCTTAGAAAATTTCTCAGGCACTGTTTCAGAGCCACCATGAGAAGTATTGCATAGTCCCTTTTCCTTTTGGGTATGCACGATCAACTGAACCCAGCAGTTTCTTAACGTCTTCCGTATTCCATGAATAAGGAATAAAAGAATTCAATCCCTATAGAAGTCTTTACTAATCATCGCGGTTTCGTGCTATCTGAATTATCCAAAGTTAGGGAAATCGGATCATCCAAGGTATACGTTCTAACATACTTAAGCTCCTTTAGGAGTTCTTTTTTCGTCCCCTAACTTCGGATAATTCGCTATGGATAACTGGAAGTTTATTTACATTATTATTGGTGCTCGATAAGTTTGTTGTATTCTAACCCTGAGCAAAGCAAGTCGCTCCGTTCAGAGGTTCAAAATTAAAATATACAAGCCCAAGTGCAAGGCAATTTGAAGCCTGCACTTGGGCTATTTTTACTGGGTTTTTGGCGATAATATAGCTGTTTTAACACGGGAAAAATCGACTTTATTGTGGGGAAAACATCGCACACTATGGCTGCGTCAACGGAGATAGTTGTATCTGCTTCGAGAGCCTATAAGCGGTCGGGAGGTCGCTGTCGCTGCCGACCAAAACGCGACCAATAATGATCACCGAATTATTTGGCGAAGAAATCTGTGACACCCCCTGCGGCACGGCCCCTTTCCAACCGGGACCGCAGATGAGGTAGGCTCCGGCCTCAGTTCCTGTGGTACGTTTACCGACGTAGGCAAAGGTAGTATTTTTCGACGGATCGGTGAACTGCACACTGTAATAGCGACCAGCCATGTCCGGCACATGCAAGGTTTGCGGACCTTTACTGAGGTCTAACCAGCCGATCGTGATGAGCGTGTCACGGTTCACGCCAGTAGTCGTTAAGTTCGAGCCTGATGAATGGAGGGGATCTGCAAATTGCGCTTGAGGTTGTGTATAGAGCGTATTAATTGGGATGGGGCCCTCACCAAACCCTTTAACAAGGATCGCCCTCTTAAACACGGACAGAAGCATACGCGGCAAAAAGTAGATGACAATGAACCATACTGCGACCATGAATGAACCGAAAATCAGCAAATGCTCGTATCTCACGTGTTCCATCATTTCACCTCCACAATTGGCGGCACGTTGTATTTCCCGTCTAGAATTGTCGCACCAGGCATATATACGCGCAACCAAAGAATGAATTTACCCGAGGGCGCGGGCAGCCAGTTGGATTCACAACCTGCCGAAGCGGTGTTCCGAATGTAAATATCGACAGAGCCGTCGGCGTTTGGCACGAGTCCCGACCGATCACTCACGCTATACCGATTGATTGAATTCGCCACAAAGCGATTCTTCGCATCACCCATGGTCAGTGACCAGAACGCATTATTTGGCGGGAGTCCACCCGCCGGAAAGCGCATGATGTAGTTGTGCTCTCCGGAGAGGTCATGACTCGCGCCATCTACGGATGTGGTCCAGTACATCGCCTCTTGCGGTATGTTTACTGGGCCAGGAAAGGCTAGGGTACAAGCGGCTCGCAGTAACATGCCGTTGCCTGGTACGCCGCATCCAAGCATGGTGATCCAGCCGTTGACCTTTGTGGCCTTCAGCTTCGCGGTAATATGGGCCGTGAAAAGCGCCAGCCCGAAGCCGACGAGAATGCCTTGAATCACATCAGTTCTCACAGGTCTTGTTTGGATAAAGAAGAGCGATTTTATCATGACATAACTGCAAATCACACCGCTGATCGTCAATAGATAATTATACGCTTTTTTGGTCATTTAGTTATTCCCTCCTAGTTCTGCCCGCAGTGGGGATCGTTACATTTACCGGGAACCCCTTGCACAATATCTTTTACACTGGTATGCCTTAACATACGGTCAAATAAACCTCGCGGCGAGTTTGAATCCTGATAACTCATGGAGGGCACTCCTTACAAAAATTAAAGTTATTATGAAGTCCCTCATTCGATATTTTCATATAAAAGAGACCTTCCAAGACCGTGCACGCGGTTAGAATAATTACTCTTTTTAACGTAAAAATACGAAGCCACAACTGTAATGAGCACCCATAGGAGTATCGGTACGAGAACATGGTTGTCCAGGGGGCGTCAGCGAGCATATCCTCAGCCCTTTGGGCTTGCGGTATCCCTCGTGACGACCTGGAAACTAACCCATCAGATCGACCAAACAACCTTAGTACGTATTACCTACGTTGTTTTCTTGGTATAGATAACGATTGGATGAGGGTGCTGTTGCTTATCTTTGGCGAATTCAAATACAATCCAAAAACATTTTTGTTAAAACATATGAATTGATTACTATAGCTTTTAAGGTTGGTTCTATTATCGGGAGTTTGGCGATCCAACCATACACTAGAGCTATATAAATTAATTATAAATGTATTCGCCACTAGTCCAACTTTAAAAGGAAGGGTTAGCCGGAAATGCATGGTACCTATAGTCATCTTCAATTCTGGGTATAATAAAATAGAAATCATGGAAAAATATTATTGTATTTTTGCTCCCAAACTTCAAGGAAATCTAAAAAAGCTTGGTAAACCAAAGATACGAGATTCGCAAGGAAAACTTGATTTATATTTTAACTAGGATTAAGGTGAAATAATGAACAATAAATTTAAAATAAGTGACCGAGTGATCCTCGTCCTTTTATCGGGAATAATTTCAGCAGCAATCGCTAATATATTTGGATATATTTCAAAGTTTTTTTATAACCCCACGATAATTATGCCTGAAGCCGCAGGGGAATTATTTAGTCGCCCGGATCAATTTCATACATTATTGGGTTTAATATTCGGAAATATAATGAGTTTTGGCATGGGGAGTCTTCACGCTTTTGTATTTGTAACAATCCTTGACATAACAGGGTGGCGACATTTTTGGTTGAAAAGTTTTGCAGTTACCAACCTAGGTTGGTTAGTGGGAGTTGGTATGCTTTTTCGTGTTTTAGGGGTGGCTTCCAAAACAAACCCCGAATTATTGTCTTCAGTTTTATTTTATGGAGCTCACCTTGTATATTTGACGGTTTCGGCTTTTATTATTAGTAGATATGGAGTACCTATAAACGAATTAACAGAGAATATCGGTTTAAGGACACCCACGAGATACAAAATAAATTCACCGTCGTTAACAGATGCTAACGAGCATGGGATCAGTCAGGTCGTAATTGGTGGACGGATGGCTAAGTTTTTGGAAAGAACTTCAAAGGTGTTTAAAAAGGGACCTTCTGAACCAGAACAAGACCTAGCTGAAAAAGAAAAACATATTGCAGAGCTTGAGCGAAAAGTTGGCCAATTGATCATTGAAGGCGATTGTATAAAAAAGAATCGAGAGAATAAGCTACTTTAACATTAGTTACAAAAAAACCTTCGCTAAAGACCCAAATTCCGAAGGACATGTTTCCGACACTTTCACTCTGCTATCACCCGATATCATAAATGAATTGGATTAGGAGCTTGGTATCGAACACCGAAAGAATGCTTTCGTTCACGCTTAAGACTAATGCTAAATGGAGGCAGAACACTCATTAAAAAGAAGGGAGCAAAACTTATGCTCCGCCTTAGTCCCATGAGACCAATTCAGCCAACGCCTGTCAGTAAGTGGTTAGGATGGAATCTTGAATCAACGCTTGATTAAGTCGTACCCGTAACATTTTCGGACAGGTCAAACTAACGCTCGTTCAGCGCGTACTATCAATGGGTCATTTGGTCAAATGTGCCCCTGCCAACTGCCGTTGATCGGTATTGCACTTGCTAATCAAGAGGGCGGATCTAAAGGAGAACAAGCATCAACTCAACGGACGGTTACCCGTTAATATAACGGTTAATATAACGGTTAATATAAATCTAACTTTTTTCATTCTTTATCCTCCTTCACTCCCCCTCTTGTGAGGGGCTTCTTTTTTAATAAGTAAGCTCTTAGCATTGCTGAGGGCATTAGATACCTAGTAGATTTGTTATGTATCGCTCTTACCGGAAGGTAGGGGCTTTTTGTTTCTGTGACTCCGTTCGCCAAATTTTGAACAAGCGTTATGCCATAATGAGAGGGTATACATTAGGGCGGTTTTGGAATCTGAAATTCTTCATGGGTTAGGTAATAGATGAATAACAACGGTGGAGGAAAACAATGATTAGCGGTGAGGACACAGAGCGAAAATTGGAAACCTTGAGGGCCCTGGCTGATCAATTCGATCATCTGTATGCCGATAATTATGAAAAACTTTATCAGCTTGCCTATCGGCTAACTGGCAATCGCGAAGATGCTGAGGATGTTGTACAAGAAGCGTGGCTTAATGCCTATCGCTCCCGAGCTCAGTTCCAAGGAAAGAGTTCTCAGTACACATGGCTATTTAAAATAACCTTACGTTGTGCTTATCGGTTCATTAAAAAAAAGCAGAAAAGTCTCCCAATAGAAGATTTAGCTGCCCGTATGGGGATCAAAGAGAAAGAGGTTTTTAGCAAAATGAAGCTCTTGACCCCAGTGGAGGACCAAGTTTTGATTGCAGAAATGCGGGAGTCGTGCCTGCAAATGTTCATGCATTGCCTGCCAAAGCAGCAGAGGATCACATTTATCCTTAAGATTCTTTTGGATTTACCGGGTGGTGATGTAGCAGATATTATGGAAATTTCCGAAGGGGCGGTTAAAGTAAACGTACACCGGGCACGTAGTCACATGAAGGAAAACATAGAGGGACGCTGTTCTTTGATTAAAGCGTCGAACCCTTGTAGTTCAATTAAGTGATGATGAAATTGAAGAGCTAAAGATCGCTGGAGAATTACATGATATTGGAAAGATAGCCATTGATGAAGTGATATTAAATAAGCCAGGTAAATTATCTAAGGCCGAATGGGCCCAAGTACAACACCATCCAGAAACAGGATATCGATTGCTGGGTTCTTCTAGCGAGTATTACAATATTGCAGAATATGTCCTTGCTCATCACGAGAGATGGGATGGTACGGGTTATCCAAAAGGTTTAAAAGGTGAAGCTATTCACGTCAAAGCGAGGATCATAGCCCTTGTCGATGCCTACGATGCGATGACCTGTGAACGGTCTTACCGAAATGCTTTGAGTGAAGAAGAGGCTTTTATAGAAATCCGAAAAAACTCTGGTACACAGTTCGATCCAGAAATCACAAAAATATTTGTTGAAAAGGTTTTGGGCAAGCGATGGGAATCGTTTTAAAGAAAATAATTATTTCAGTTTCATTTCTTTAAGTTCGGTTTGGTCATTCCATGACATCATGATTCAAAATGAGACGAGACCCTACTATATTGCATTTACTTAACTTCGGCGCATCTTCCATTAATTATATGTATTATTAATATTAAAAACTAATTGCCGGGCAGTTGGAGGCTACGCCAGCCGCTTACATCGCATTGGCCATGCTCATTCCAACCCACAGCCGTCACTGTTCCGTCCGATTTAAGACCAACGGTATGACGACGACCCGCGGCTATGGAATCTTTGTCTTTGTATAAGTCCATTCCACTACCTCCAGTGCGCATGGTTCCAATTATCGAGGAAGATGTAAACAAGGAGAGCTCAATGGCTCTCCTTGTCAGTTTTACCTCTCCACAAGCTAAAAGTATGGGGAGACTACTTTAGAAAATTATATGTATCAGTAACCTTATCATTTTGCAGTTTAACCTTAATGAACTTAGAGTTAGGCATCATCCAGATAAGCGACCTTATGATAGCACCAGCAGACTTTTCGTAACTGACCTCCCTATAATCTGGCCCAAGGATGGAAACTACCTGATCAACAGTCATGCCCGTTGTGACTTGATGGAATTGTTTAGCGGTAAGCTTGGGGGTGGTTTTTCCAAGATCGTACTGAGTCTTAGATTCAACTTTACCCTTATTTGTTTCAATCACGATATTTTTCCCTTGGTCTGCCCAAGTGTACCTGACAAGGTCGGTATTAATTGCTTTTTTCTTTCCTTCTCCGAGAATGCTTTTTACATCATCATACGTCGTATCGAGCTTAATCTTAAGGTAGTTCTCATAGGTAACCACTCCTGCTTTTGTCTCTGTCCCTGTAGCAGTTGAGCTACCAGGTGCAGCATTTTGCGAAATACTTGGGGCGGGGGAAGTTGATCCCCCTGAGGAGATTTCAGGATTGCTCGGTTTACTTGGATTACTAGGCTTACTTGCGCAGCCTGCTACACTTAATAAAAGAATCATAAGTATTGGTAAGATAAACTTAAATGAAAGTGATTTTTCTCTGGACATTTTAACCCTCCTCGTTTTTGTAAACTCGCTTCAATTATATCATTCTATGATTAATCTACAAAAATTTAAGGAGAGCTTAGGTGGTCTCCTTTTTGTTTATCCCATTTTCATCTCATAGACCGACTTCTCGATCTCCCTCATTAGAATCGACCAACTCAGTATTTGCCTGTCGCACACCATTCCGGACGGCTGCCATGATGATGTCGTAGAAGAGGACGAGGGAGAGGAACCAAAGGCAGAGGAAGAGGAAAGTAACGACGAGAACTCAGATGTATCCGTGACAATCTTAAGAAGGGTATCATCCTTGGGATCATCGGGATACATCACAAAGGCTAATTTCCCAGGTTCTGATTCATAGATTTCGAGCACATTTTTATCATCAACTATCTCAATCTTTAGTTTACCAGTCATTGGGCATCCCCTTTGTTTAATGAAAGCAGGACAGCCAGAGCCGTCCTGCTTGATGCAAAGCTAAAGAAATCTATTTGGGTTTAGGCGGGTTTACAGGAGAAGGGTTTTTTTGAGGAGAAGCTGGAGGATTACCTTTGTCTAATACATTCATACTTAAAATCTCCTTTACATCAAAGTTTAGCTTAGTTTCTGTAAAAGATAAAATTTCTATTACGTTAATTTAAAGCGGATGTAATAAAATGTAAAAAGACGGGCATTTTCAAGGTATCAGCTGTGCATTTGACCCACTTACTTAAGTGGCCCATGCACTTGCAATTGGGACAACGCAATAACACTGTCGCGTCACCACCTTAGGGCAGTTTATGAGTGACAGAGGACAAGTGTTATAGGAAAGGGAGTAAGAAGGAGGGGCTACGAAAAATCTCCACGAATTCGAGATATAGCCGAAGAGCTGATTGATGATCATCATCCGCACCTAAAGAATGCAAGGAAATAATTGAGAATTACGTCCGGGATGACGGTGGACTGGACAAAGCAAGTGTAAGAAATGTACGAGTTTTGAGCGACTTTTTAACAGGGATGATATTTCACATTTTTTCATCATCCAGCCAGCATTTGGGGATGGCCGATGGAAAAGCTAGAAGCCTTGGTTGACCATGAAAATACGTCCCTTGTGGAGGGGAATCATGAAATGCTAAAAACACTAGTAAGATAACGCAATATAAGACTAGTCGCTTTAATTACGGCGCTCACCTTAATGATCACGATGATGTCGATAATGATTTGGATTAACGACACATAAATTAGGTAACCCTCCAGTAATAAGTTAAAATATTAATAGGGGGGTTGTGGGCATTGAATTTACACTTCATATTTCAATGGCATAAACTATTGCATTTCATATTGCCAATAATTGTTATTGCTGTATTTCATAAACATTTTGGGTTAGTAAAGATATGCATAGCAGTTTTCCTATTTGGATCTATTAAAGAGATCTACGATATAATTGTTGTAGGAGATTCCGTAATGAGATCGGCTCAGGATGTGATTTTTAATTCAATTGGAATCTTCTTAGGAGTTGTTGTGGCCGCGGATCCATCAACTCCTGCCCAGTCAGACGTAGCTGATCGACCACAGCCGACGGCCCAGGAAGAGCCGTAACGCAAGCCATACGCCAAACCGTTCAGCCGGTCGCACAGCAAACAGTGGATCAGACTGTGCAGGATATCATTGCCGAAGCCGTGCAGAGTGGTGTTAAACGGATTTAGACGAGTGTATAAGTTGACAAGATCAAAGCTCTCTCGCCGTAATTGGTGGGAGGGCTTTTTTGCGTTTATTCACAGATTCTTCACATAATGTTCATGCAAAGATAGTAATCATGATTTATAATAAATACAAAGAAAAGCACCGCGAAAATAAGCAAGAAAGGAGTTGTACATAAAATGAAATAAATTCATATTAGTGGTGATCGGTATGATTCCCTCTATATTTAGGACTTTGTCGGATGTTGATGAGTGCGCAGACTAATTAAACCCTAGATAGATACATCAGACGATTGCCCGTTAATTTTAACGGTTAATATAAAGTTTTCCTCATTTCCTGATCCTCCTCCGCTCCCCCCTCCTAGTGAGGGGGTCTTTTTTATGTGAATGAATAAGCTCCGATTTTGCAGGAGCTTATTTTAGGTTGTTATGACAGAGTGAAATCAAGGGCGAGTTGAAGCCGCTTGAGATTAAGTATGAGCTGAGTACCTGCAAATGGTTTCTGTGGAAGATGTAGTATAAAGGTAAAGGCTCATCGCGATAGGGGTCTTGTTTTTCCAGATTACGACAAAACATCATCCTTTATATGGTCGATGTTACCAATAGATTGTACTAGAATATACAAGTGTACGACTTCCTATAGCTCTTGCCGGAAAACGGTAGTAGAATTTTCTAGTTAGTACTAGCAACAAAAAATCCTATTTGGCATATTTTGGAGCATAGTCAAAAGGAGGGGAATTTAAACAATGTATCATTACGTTAAAAAAGGTGAAACCTTGCATCATATAGCTATGCACCATGGGACAACAGTACGTCGTCTTCTTTCTTTGAATCCCGACATTAGTAATCCTGATCTAATCTATCCTGGACAAAGAATTAACGTAGGAACGTGTAAGTGCTGGTAGGTTAATCATCATTGCTAATTCTTTTCAAGGGGATGTGTGAAAACTCAGTCTCCAAAATTTCAAGTGGTTACAACAATCAATAAGCGTCCTCATTTCACTATAAAAGTGGAGTGAGGACGCTTGTGTTTTGATGATATAGAAGCAAAAGTGGGGATGTGAAAAATATAGTAACAAGTTTTAGCACAGCCCCTTGAAATTGATAACTTCTTGAAAATTGTGGCTATATTTCCCCAAGAAGTCTCATCTACCAGTCTTATTCTATTATATCCAAGTGATTTGATTATCCCTTTGCAGAACATATGTTCCGAAAATTATGCGGGATAGGAGGGATCGCGTTAATAATGAATATATTTTTTGGTTTGTATATTACTTTAACTTTAATTTAGGAACTCTACTTACATTAATAATCTTGCACATGATTTCTACAAACATTGGGAACATGTTTATTTTACATTTGTAAAATTCTATTCCTTCATGCTCTATCTCATCTACAACAACATCCTGAAGGTAGTAAGGTATTTGATAAGGTGCTTGACAATATTTCATTACTCGTGAAGAAGTCAGTTTATCATATTTCAGACTATGCTTTATGCTCACATCATAGCAGTTAGTAAATATATAACGCACATTTCCTTCTGAATCCTCGTACAAAAGAGTAACTTCATCAGCAAAATAATCACACGATAAGCTTAGAACTCTCGCATCCAAATAATAGAACATATCAATTATCTTTTGAATCTCTTGAGCATTCATTATATCCCCACCTTATAACATTTTACGTCTTCTGTTTATGTTTTTAGGGGGGAGCATCCTAGTTGCTTATGTGGTTTATTTCTACAGAGACAAGGGAAGACCTCTTAAATCGGTATAAGGAGGTTAGAAGTTTGGATGAAGCTGAAGACAATGATAGGAGTCTTGCATATTACGACAAAATATCATCTTTTATATGGTTGATGTTACCAATACCTTGTACTAGAATGTACAAGCGTACTACTTCCTATAGCTCTCGCCGGAAACGGTGGGGGCATTTTCTACCTTTTTGTGTCGTTAAATCGTTGCCCAAATCCACACCACTATGCCCTCTTAATTAAGACTCAACTTGCAGGGTACGAGATTGAACAAGAGGGACTCTGGAAACATTCACTTCTTACTGCTATGGTCGCAAGACGATTGTGTCAATACCGGAAACTTCCTTACGGGGATGTTGCTTTTACCGCTAGCTTACTACATGCATTCCCCCTCCAAAGCACAAAGTCTTATAGAACTGTCCAGCATAATTCACGTTGCCAATGGACTTGCAGGGTTAGTAGGAATTCGCGGCGGCGTGGACAGCCTTTTTAACCCCATAGAACCAAAAGAATCTGATCTAAAGCTTTTTATGGGAGACATTGAGAAATTCCTTGTGGATCCTAGCCTTTTCAGCTAAAGGAGGCACGCCTTCGGGCCAAGTGATCATCAAAGGGACGATTTTCATGAGACCTCATTTTTGGGGCTCATTGACGATCGTTAATAAATTCTTTATAAAAAGTTTATAAAAAGTTTATAAGTATATCCTATAATAGTACTCACATAACAAGAGTAAGCCCATAGGACATTGAGCAATCGACCTCCGGACGCGGAGGCCTTCTTAGTTTATGACCAAAGCCCTTCTGCCTTAATTGGTAGGAGGGCTTTGAGATTAAGTATGTACGGGGACCTGTAAGTGGTTTTTATGGAAGATGATAAAAACTTAAGACCTAAGTATATAATTATTATGGCCTTAAGTTATTTATATAACAATAAAGTTACAATAATACTATTTAACACAAATATGTAAATATATATAGTATGATATGTCGAAGCGAGTGTCCTTTTATGGTTAATAACTTTCAAAGCCGACCTGAATAATCAGGCACAAGGAAGAGGGGTGAGAACGTGAAGAAAATAGGTATATATTTAATATCAGCAATATTCGTAGTGGCCCTCATCGGAAACTGAGGACTTTTATATGTTTGTGTCCAACTAGTACATAGATAATATACGGGCATACTATTCTTAAACTATTTGGAGGAGGGTGGTATCATGTTTCAACTGGATGGACTACTTAACCAAATCGGAGATTTGCGCTTAAGCACGCTCGAGGTACAACAGAATAAATCATATACAGATCCAGAAGTAGTGGCTGCGTGCCATGAGTTGCATGCTGCCTTAGATAGGTACGAAGGAATAATGATGAGGAATAGAAAATGAGGTTAAAAAACAAGACTGCTAAAGCAGCCCTGTGACGTTGAATAAATCAATTATGACCAGGATCTGTTGAATTTCCTTTTGGGTTATCTCGAAGCTTTTCTAATATTACTTCTGACTCTGGGTTTATTATTCCGGGTTTAGGGGTATTTCCTCGCGGTACAAAATTTGTCTTAGTATTGATGTTTTTCCCTAAGGTTGCCATACTCTAATCTCCTTTACAATAAATCTGAATCTATTTTTTGCAAAAGGCAGAATTCTAACACGTTAATTTATTCCAGATGCGAAAAGCTGAAAACATTTCAGCCCATTAACGATAAACATACTATTACCAATAACTTACTAATGGTGAACGTAATTCAGTATGGTATACTTTCAACAACAAAAGGTTCTATAAAAGATAGATAAAACAACATAAAAAGATGAAAAGCCGTCCTTGCTGTGGGACGGCTTTTCATAAGCACTTAATATCATCTTTAGAGATTCTTGATCTACTTCTTCTAGGCATCTGAATCTTAAAAAGATTCTTTTTCCCTTGTAGTTAACGATATGCTAGAAAAAAGCCTCCGCGTCCGGAGGTAAGCGCAATGTCTTTATAATTTTAAATCCACATATTCCCTTATAGAGACTATACGCTGGCTTTCAGCAATTTCAGGGGGTCTAATTGAAAGAAAGCCCAAGCAAACGCCTAGGCCAGAGTTTAGGGGATAATCTTAGTAGGGTCTGCATGGATTTTGTGGATGTGGATGGGGTGTTTTGAGGTGTTTTCGGAGTAGTCCCAATAGTTCACAGATAATTATCAACAATAAAACAATGATGATTATTAATGCCGTGAGAATCATAAATTTCACCCCTTTATTTTAGTTATACTAAGTGAGAAATGATTCTTCTAAAACATTTTATTCAGCATGTCCTTCAAATGTTCATCCATAATTTCTTATTCGCTCAGTTTGGCATCAGTTTTTGCTTTAAATTACGGGGCCCATCTTAAAGCAAAAGGTTGATGTACTTAAATTGGAGCGTCTTTTCTTTGAGATACTCATATTATTAAGGATTCCTTACATGGCAGCCCCATCCAACGATGTTATCTTTATGCCCTGATATGGCCAGAAAGGATAAAAAAACGTGATCGAGAGTAGGCTCATGATTAAGTAAAAATCTGAGTGCCTTGAACGGGTATGTTCACACAACTTAGATGG
This sequence comes from Desulfosporosinus cupriresistens, assembly GCF_001707885.1. Taxonomy (GTDB): domain Bacteria; phylum Bacillota; class Desulfitobacteriia; order Desulfitobacteriales; family Desulfitobacteriaceae; genus Desulfosporosinus. The sequence goes on from NZ_MASS01000069.1 coordinate 18,540, forward strand.
AGAGACAAGCATGATTATGTGATGTGACATTTTTCCCCTTACTTCGCGACAAAGTTATGAGATGATTGGGACTGGTAGTAAAAGATTAAAGGATAGCTATTTGCGAAGTATTAGACACAAGAGGGGTTAGTGGCCATGAAGAAGCTAATTATGTACTTATTATCCGCAACACTGGTGTTTACTATGGTGATTTTTGGTACTCCAGAAACAGTTCAGGCAGCACAGAGAACTGTAACCATTGCAGCAGTTGCTAAAGCCCATACTTTGACAGGTATCAAAAAGTTAAAGAAAGGTACAGTAAATGCTGTAATTCTTGGGGACTCGATTGCTGTTAGTCAAGGTGCTTCAAATCCCTTAACATCAGGATGGGATCTTAATCTTGCAACATCTTTATCCAAAACCTATTCGAACAACTTAGCGTGGGAAAACAAAGCTTCATCAGGAACTTTGGTTGATTATTGCTTACAGAGAGCGACAGAAATAGAAAGTACTACAGACGCTGTATTTATTTGCGTTGGAAGAAACGATCGTAATTTTTACACGCCAAATCAGTTCAGTAGAAAATACACACGGCTAATCCATGTCATTAAGAATAAAGCTCCTAACGCAGATATATTTTGTATTGTTGAACCTCCTATGGTTTCTTCGGACGAATCTCTATTTTTGGGTATCAGAAAAGCAATTATTAATGTATCTGCTAAGACGGGGTCTAACTTATTAGATGTATGGAGTAAATTTCCGAAGAATCAAACTCTGGTTGCTTTGTTGTCGGATGGACTTCATCCAAATGACACAGGGTATAAGCGAATGTCACGCTACATGTATAATCGATTAGTTTACGTGATAGATACAAATACAATCAAATGATACTTATCTTCTCTTAGCAAGGGGAGTTCTATTCATCATCAACTATTTCAATCTTTAGCTTGCCTGCCATCAGGGACATCTTCTTGTTCCCTATAACTTACCAAATGGCGAAACTAACAATAACGTTATTTATCATGGTATAATATGCAGAGGGATTTTTTGGCCCTTTGCTCTGTCTTTTTCATGTGTATATGCTCCTTTTCCCCCCTCCGGGGACAGCAATTCGGAGGGGACTTTTTAGAAGGTCAAGTCTTGTTGCGTTTTGGGTAAGACTAGATTACTCCTGATTAATATGTAAAAAGATCTCCTAATAGTTCTCAATACTAAAGAAGATCTTTTTTTAATTTTGAATCTTAACGAATTCTTGACATAATCATGATTGAATTTCTAGAACTCTATTGTATTCTAATAACAGAGGATCTTACAGATAGAGAAGAAACTACATGAAAAAGATGAAAAGGCCGTCCTTGCTGTGGGGCGGTCTTTTCATGTGCAATAATGAATCTAATTTAAAATTTTGCTTCTTAGAGGCAGACCCAAAAAGGGGTAATTCTTTTGCTATTAGTTAAATATAAAGAAAACCGTCCTTTCGGACGGCTCTTTACTCTTAATAATCTTTAGTATTTTTCCCCCAAGCCTTACCAAGCCAAACGGCGGCACCTATACCGACTGCATGGACGACTAACGAACGTGGGCTCAATAAACTGTTTCTTGTTTTCATCATTTTCATATTGTAACCTCCTACTCAAGCTTTTGCATTAACATGTTTAGTTTTTGTCATTTCAATCCTAACGATACTACTAAAATTTGTAAGCAAAAAGACATAGGTTAAATTAAGCATAGGTTTTTTGGTAGTGTCAATGACCGAAAAGAAGATTAAATAGCCAGATGGGTCGGGCTATTTTTGCTTGTTAGGAATTATTTCTGCATTTAAAGATGAAATAGGCGGATTAGCAAAGTAACCCGCCCCTTCCCGAACCGTACAAGCGACTTTCACCGCATACGGCTCTCCATATTCCAAATGAGTTATCGTCGTTTCAACTGATTGAGCTGAAATCTGTCAGCTTCGACATTGGCAAAGCAGTGCCCGCATAAAGGAATTTGTCTCCGGTTGATGTCCAGCATGACAGTGACAATCGGAGAGTAGGGCTTCACGAGTAGCTTCTTTGTTTTCCTGTGGTAC
>NZ_MASS01000070.1 GCF_001707885.1 Desulfosporosinus cupriresistens
TGGGTCATACAAGTCCCCCTACGAACTCCTGCAAAACCCCATTAGCCACAAAAGATAATTTAGGATTTAAACATAAATAATCACCCTGAAACATAAAAACATTCTTATGTTTATAGCGTTCCAAAATATCCCTATAAATATCCCTTAGATCTACGCCAAAATCATTTCGAAATGATGTAATATTAACACCCTCCTGGAGACGCAACCCCAGAATCATACGCTCCGCCATACAATCCTGCAAAGATAATAGTTCAAGTCCCTCTTCATCAACAAGATCTTGCCCCTTTTGAAGGCGATCTCGATAAGCACTCACCTCTTCGACGTTTTTCCAACGCACCCTGTTTACGCAAGACACCCCACCCGGTCCTAACCCTAAATAATCTGCCCCCCGCCAGTAGCCTAAATTATGCTGGCATTCATAACCTTGGCGGGCAAAATTAGACGTTTCATACTGTCTATATCCTGCTTGTTTCAACCGTTCCACAGCCCATTCCTGCATCTCTGCTTGTAAATCATCATCAGGAAGTGAGGCCTCTTTGGTCTCGTCCATATAGCGCTTATATAGTGGCGTACCCTCTTCGAGCATCAATCCATAAAGGGATAAATGTTCAGGCGAATAAGATAAGGCTTCCTCGATAGAAGCCCGCCACAACTTCATATCTTGGGCAGGGAGCCCAAACATCAAATCCAGATTAATGTTCTTAAAGCCTGCAGTTCTCAGGCGCTGGATGGCTTCACGCGCTTGTCTGGCAGTATGCCTACGACCCACACCCGTCAGTAATTCATCATCGAAGGCCTGGACTCCGAGTGAAAAACGATTAACCCCGTAGCGGCGCAAGATATTCAATTTCTCAGTCGTCAGAGTTCCGGGATTGCCTTCGACTGTTTTTTCTGCTCCTAAGTTCATCTGAAAATACCGCTGGATCATTTTCATTAGACACTCTAATTCTTCATCCTTTAACACCGTGGGTGTCCCACCCCCGATAAAAAGAGAAGATACCCCCTGAGGGGCATCTTTTTGCCGCTTCGCCATTTCGACTTCTAAGCCCTCTAAATACACAGAAATAAAATCCTCAGGGGAACTAACCAGTGAATGAGAATAAAAAGCACAGTAGTCACATTTTTGAACACAAAACGGAACGTGTACGTATAAGGAAGGCATATTTCATGCATCCCCTCTCTGTAAGGCATATGCCCCTATCAATCTTCTAAGGCGGGCACGCTATACATCGTGCCCCTTCCCCTACCAATGACAACCCAACGGACTAATCAGCTAATCACTAATCAACTAATTTTCCCATCGTCGCTCAACTAATCTTCAATCTTCGAACTGCAATCTTCAATCTTCGATCTGTAATACCGCCATAAAAGCATCCTGCGGTATTTCCACATTGCCCACTTGCTTCATGCGCTTTTTTCCTGCCTTTTGCTTCTCGAGAAGTTTACGCTTTCGGGAAATATCTCCCCCATAGCATTTGGACAAAACATCTTTCCGCATAGCCCGAACAGTCTCCCGAGCAATGACCCTATTCCCGATCACCGACTGGATCGGAATTTCAAACATTTGGCGCGGTATGATACCTTGAAGTTTCTCCACAAGCTTTTTTCCCCGCTGATAAGACTTTGCTCGATGAACAATAAAGGATAAGGCATCCACCATTTCTCCGTTCAGGAGAACATCAATCTTGACTAAATCCGTTTCTTTATAGCCGGACAATTCATAGTCCAGTGAGGCATACCCTTTAGTTCGTGATTTCAATTGATCAAAGTAATCAAAAACAATTTCGCTGAGCGGGAGTTCATAAATCAATTTCACCCGACTCTTGGACACATAGTCCATGTTAGAATACGTTCCCCGCTTTTCTTGGTTGAGTTCCATAATCGCCCCTACATACTCTGAGGGAACTAAAATAGTAGCCTTGACAACCGGCTCTTCGATGCTGAGAATCTTGTCGACAGAAGGGAGATTTGAAGGATTGTCAATACTAATAACCTCTCCTTGCAAAGTGTGAACTTTATAGATCACGCTAGGTGCCGTCGTAATCAAGTTCAGATCATATTCCCGTTCCAAGCGTTCCTGAATAATCTCCATGTGGAGTAACCCCAGAAATCCGCAGCGATAACCAAAACCCAGAGCAGCAGAGGTCTCCGGTTCAAAAACTAAACTGGCATCATTAAGGTGGAGCTTTTCCAAGGAATCGCGCAGCCGGTTATAATCGCTGGCTTCGACCGGATAAAGGCCACAAAAAACCATGGGAGTAGCCTGCCGGTAACCCGGCAGTGGCTCAGCGGCAGAATTTTCAGCATCAGTGATCGTATCTCCGACTTGGGTATCCTTAACGTTTTTGATACTGGCAGCGATAAATCCGACCTGACCGGCTTTAAGCTCCTCGACAATACGCATGGCAGGAGCAAACACACCCACCTCAGTCACTTCAAAAACCTTACCGGTGGCCATCATTTTCATCTTCGTCCCTTTGGAAATGTTACCCTCTACAATTCGAACATAAGAAATAGCACCTTTATAGGCGTCAAATTTCGAGTCGAAAATCAGTGCCTTCAGAGGAGCTTGATCTTCTCCTTGCGGAGGCGGGACCGTTTTGACAATTCTTTCCAGAATCTCCTCAATCCCAATTCCCGTCTTGGCCGAAGCAAGTATCGCTTCACTAGCGTCCAACCCAATGACATCTTCAATTTCTTGCTGAACACGTTCAGGCTCAGCACTCGGCAAGTCTATTTTATTAATAACCGGAATAATCTCCAGGTTATTTTCCAAGGCCAGATACACATTGGCCAAGGTCTGAGCCTCAATTCCTTGGACTGCATCGACCACAAGCAGGGCCCCTTCACAGGCTGCTAAACTACGAGATACCTCGTAGGTGAAATCCACGTGACCCGGTGTATCAATAAGATTCAGTTCGTAAACCTCTCCGTCTTTGGCCTTATAACTTAACCGCACAGCCTGCAATTTAATAGTAATCCCGCGCTCGCGCTCCAGATCCATGGAATCAAGAACTTGCTCTTCCATTTCTCGTTTGCTTAAGGCCCCGGTATATTCAATCAGCCGGTCGGCCAAAGTAGATTTACCATGATCGATATGCGCAATAATGGAAAAATTTCGGATACGTTGTGAAGCCTGTGCCAAGGTCTTCCCCCTCATTTCTATAATTCAGAAATACATTTTCTTAAAACCAGAGTAAAATACATCCTAAAGAGTGATTATATCAGAATTCAAGGGAATTCTGCAAGAATCTTGCCAACTACCTTCTCTACGCCCTATAAACTAGCCTTTAGCAACTGTAATTTGTCCTACATACCCAGAGGACTATTTTTTAATCCAGTTTATGCTGCTTTAGGATGGGTGCCCTAATCAAAGAAGAGCCCCTGTCAGGGGCCCCAGTACATCATTTCCTAAGGCTGTTGGTGAATTCCTAAATAGTCCTTAAGTGCATTTTGGAGAACATGCGAGAAGTTAACATGCTTTTGTTCGGCAGCATCGTTCAACCACTTCGGAATAGTAAGAGTTTTTTTAATCGCCTTGTTGGTCATTTGGTTCCCCTTAACGCCAAAAAACCTCCTTTTCAAGCTGTTAAACTTTCAAGGAGGTTTTTACTTTTCTTTTTGTTCTAACATGGGCTTACTACGATTTCCATAATATCTTCTTCATCCAGGGGCCTTTTAAGCTGATGGGTCTGCTGTAATATTTTTATTAAAAGGTCATCAATCGTTTCCTGATCCAATTCAATCCCTTTCGCTTTCAATAACCTTAAGATCGTCTTACGACCAGAGTATTTACCAAAGGAAGTCGCATGCTCCCTGCCCACGCTCTCGGGTGGATAGGTTTGGTAATTGGCATAGTCTTTCTGTATCCCGTCAATGTGAATTGAGGAAGTATGGGTAAAAACGTCTTTTCCGATAATGGGTTTTGCCCGGGGAATTTTGCGGTCCGTTGCTAAACTTACCATTAAACAAATTGAATTTAAACGCTTCAATTCAAGACGCACCTCTTTATTGAGACTGTATTTGAGCGCTACTGCAACCTCTTCGAGCGAGGCATTACCGGCCCTTTCGCCCAAACCTCCGACCGTTACACTTACAGCTTTAAAACCCGCTTGAATTGCCGCGAGAGAATTCGCTGTAGCCATTCCTAAATCATTATGCGCATGAAATTCCAAAGGTACTGTCGTTTTTTTCACTAATTCTTGCAGAGTAGAGAAGATTTTAAGAGGCTCAAGAATTCCCACAGTATCCGCAAAGCGTACCCGGTTAACACCTAGCTTCTGAGCCTCTGCCAATATCTCGGCGAGAAATGTTAGATCTGCTCTACTGGCATCTTCCAAACCGAGAACAAGATAGCCAACTTCTTTTTTAGCCTTCAGGATACATTCTCCCATTTGATCAAGAACCCAAGCACGATCTCTTCTCAATTTGTTTTTAATTTGTTGGTCGGAAGCAGGGATGGAAATGGCGACTCCCTCGACCCCTGTTTGGAAACTGGCCTGGAGATCTGAAAGAACGGCACGATTCCAAGTGATCAGTCGCACCGGTAAATGGAGAGCAGCCAAGTGAGAAATCGCTTTAACCTCTGATTCACCCATGGCCGGCACTCCCACTTCCAGTTCATCAATCCCAGCATCCGCTAAAGCCCGCGCGATCATTTCCTTTTCCGGTAGGCCAAAGGCTACACCAGGAGCTTGCTCACCATCTCGCAAGGTTGTATCACATAACAATACCTTTTGCTCCATCTAAAGTAACTCCCTTCCTATACTAAAGCAAGCCAATGGCATCTGCCCGACATTGTTGACAGTGTTTCATTTGGGGAAGAATTCCGCCAAGAACGCTGCGGCTACTTGTTAGCAATTCTTTGCTTGGAGCCTTGAGGTGAGCGAGTTTTCCTTGAGGAATCAAGGGCATGATATTGTGAATATGCGCGCCCCTTTTCTTAATCTCTAAAGCTAAGCTATATAAAAGCTGGTCATTAACATTAGGCATAAGCACAGTATTGACTTTAACGGTCATCCCCGCCTTGGAAGCCAATTCAATCCCCTTAAGTTGATTGTCGATCAAGATCCTTGCCGCATCAGGACCGATTAAGGTTTTCCCTTCCCACTGAATGTAACTGTAAATTTTCGCACCAATTTGCTCATCCAGAGTATTCAGTGTAATCGTTACATGGGACACCCCGATATCCACTATTTCCTCGATTTTTTCAGGTAAGAGAAGGCCATTCGTGCTTAAACATAAGATCATCTCGGGAAAGATTTTTTTGACCCCTCGCAGTGTTTCGAAGGTCGCGCTGTTGGCTAAAGGTTCTCCAGGTCCTGCAATACCAACAACGGTAAGCTTTGATCCAATATCTGAGGCTTTGGCCTTAACGACAGTTTGAAGCGCTTCTTCTGAATTTTGCACCTTACTGGTTACACCCGGACGGGATTCATTAGCACAATCAAATTTGCGCACACAATAATTACAAGATATATTGCACCCAGGTGCTACGGCCAAGTGTATCCGTCCGGTATTGCCATGCCCTTTTGTTGAGAAACAGGGATGTCCGAGATTCAGGTTGGGAGTATTCATATTTCCTTGCGTACATTCGCTATGCATATCAATCCCTCCAATCGTTTCGTTTTTTAATAGATGGTCACTTCGTCATCTTGCCATCCTTGGTAATGCTCTAAGCTCGAACCTCCTGCGCGAGCCCTTGGCTGCGCCCTAAAAAGTCCTACAGATGTAAAGTCTTGCAGATAACATAATTAAGCCGATTTTTCCTTAAACGTATAAGCTTGGCGCACACATATGCTGCCACAAGCCTGACAACCGACACAATGGTCCTTATTAGCAATTATGGCTACGTGCCGTTCTGTCCCTTCATCATCCTCAAAACTTTCCAGGCCTAAACATTTTTGCACACATAATTTCACACATCGCCCGCATCCCAGACACTTAGTACGATCAACCGCTTCAACATATTTAGGAGTCCAAGGTAATCCGCCATAAGTTTTGTAAATTAGTACCTCACTCATTTTTTCTCCTCCTTAGTACAGGTCTCGCTCAGTTTCCAATGTTCAAATTCAAACCTTCACTTACCCATTTTCTTTTCTAACCATGGCGGCATTTTTTTGGAAAGCAGCAGTTTGTTCATTCTGTCAAGTTCATCAGTAATAAGCGTTCCTTCAGGCACCTTTAAAGGATGAATACCGCTTTGAACTAAACGTGCCGCCGCGGGACCGCCAATCTGTGTGCAATAAACGATGGCACACTCCTTGAGCATGTTTATTCGGGCAAAGACTTTATCAACCGATTCATCCAGGTCTTCAGCAGCAAGGGATGTGTGGATAATGCCTTGTTCTCCCCCTGTAAACTTATACAGTTCAAACGAAGGGGTGGAAGCAAAATGCGAATCAATACTTAATCCGTCGCTACTGGCAAAGGCTATAAGCATACCTATACCCTCCTTAACTTAGTGAATTTAACATGTCAAACAGAAATTGTTGAGTACCTGCATAACCAATCCAGTTCTTTTGCGGATAGCCCACACGGTCAAAAACAGGCAATCCGGCTCTCAAATGGGGGATCTTAAGCAGCCCTGCGGCTTGACGACCATTGGAATTGGCAATGATTAAATTACTATGCATCGCTCTTTCCTCAAGTGTTTCCAGGTCTCCCACTTCGATGGGAATCGGTAGAGATAGTTCATTGATGCCTCCTTGAGATGCAGCCAAAGCCACCGAGATCTCGGAACCTACCTCAACCAGGCAAGAAGCCAAACTATACAGAAGATCCATTTCTAAAGCGATAGCGATCTTTTGTCCGCCCAGTTGGTCATGATAGTCAGCCAGCGTATCCAGCAAGCGGCTTCTTTGCCGGAGCATCTTTTCTGGTATCAACTGTCCAGAAATCTTTACGAGAGTCAAAATGAGTGTATCTGTGTGCCTTGAGACCAGTTATTGAAGGAAAGTTATAATGAGGAATTGCGTGCGTTTGCTTCAGGATTTCTCCGGCTTTCTCCATACTTAGTCCAAACGATAAACAGGCGCTGCATTTTGCCAAACGCTGGAAATCCTCAAGCAATGTGCCACCCTGAACCACTGGCGCAGCCTCCAGTTCGGCGTGCCCATCCAGGGAAATTGAAAGATCAGGAATGGTAATCGGCCTAAATCCAAAGGCCATGACAATCTCTTTCAGTTCATCAACATCGCCCGGGGTTAAATGACAGCCCGGCAACAAAGCAATGGAAGGAGCTTCCTCAGCATAAGACTGTTCGGACGTCTTAGTTGGCTGCCCCGCTAAAGTTGTAAGCAAAGCCTCTACCGTTCGTTGATAACCCTCTTGCATGGAACCGATATAGTCCGGTGTACTGGCCAGGACAACCGGCAAATCGACTAAATCCGGTCTTTCTAAACGCAGGCTAGTCAAGGCACTAGCCATGTCATCTCCAAAGGTTTCCGTTAACCCAGTACTCATCACGCCAATAATTTGAGGTTTGTATTTATCCGCTGCTACAGCAACACCTTTCTTAAGGTGTTCCCAGCCTCCAAAAATGACGGTGTCTTCCAAAAGAGCCGTTGAATTTAAGGGAATTGGTTCCTTATAGTGCCTGGAAAGCTGTAACCGAATGAATGAAGAACATCCCTGAGAACCATGGAGTAAAGCTAAAAGTCCATTGACGCCGAGGTAGGCGAGAGTCGCTCCCAAAGCAGGGCTGTTTTTTTGCGGGTTCCCGTCATAATGTCTTGTTTTAACCATCTAGCTCACCCTCCTTCGGGGGAAATTCTTGTTTTAAAAGCCCCCAAACAGGACTCAGCACCGTACGCGTTAAGGACTCGGCGAAGGTAACCATCCCCTGATAACCGGCATAAGGAAGTTTTCGGCCATGGTTAATATCTAAAAAAGGCGTTCTTGTTTTGTGCGCTAGATATTTTGTTTTTCCTCCAGCAACTATCAGATCCGGTTTCTTCTCCGCAATAATCTTCAAAAAACCTGCTGAACTCGTGTCCTCGATTATCTGTGCTGAGGGATCCATGAGTTCTTTCATGCGCTGGAAATCTTCCGGCGTTGAGTTTTGGGTTCCTCCAGCTAAGATGTTAATCCCTAATTCAGCCAAGGTCGAAACCATCGACCAGGTTTTAACCCCTCCCGTAAATAAGATGGCCTGTTTATTCTCCAGTAACTTTTTGTATCCGGCAATAACCTTGCGTGTTTCTTCCTCCTTCTGGCGAACATAAACTAACGTTCTCTCCAGTAAATCCGGATCACCAAGCGCTTTAGCAATATTGACTAACGTTTCCGAGGTATCATGAATCCCGTAAAATGACCCCTCCATAAAAGGTATCCTATAGCGAATCTCCATTTTCCTGACTAAATTGGTCAGACTTTTGGAACAGATCAGCACATTAAGGCTTGCTCGATGGGCTGAACGTAAATCGTCGAATTTAGCATCTCCGGTAATGGCCGTTTGTAGAGTGATCCCCAAGTTTTTCAAATCCGGTAACACTCCCCAGAGATCTCCGGCAATGTTATACTCTCCGATCAGGTTGATAGAAAGGGGTATTTTCTCGTCAGAACCCACCCCTGTACCGATAACCCGATCGAATAAAACCTCCCCTGCAATCCGATTGCCAATATTTTTGTCCCCCAAAAAGCCCGGACAATTCACTGCAATGACTGGAATGGTCAGCCCCGCTTCCGCTTCTCGGCAAATCTTGTCGACATCATCTCCGATCAGGGAGGAGACACACGTGGCGTAGACAAAAATAGCTTTGGGATTATGTCTCGCCGCAATCTCCAGGATAGCCTCTTTCAGCTTCGCTTCCCCGCCGTAAATCACATCATTTTCCATGATATCTGTGGTCAATCCCCGCCGGTAGAGCTGGGAACCGGAGGAGCGGGCTCCTCGGTTATCCCAAGAGTTTCCGGCACAAGCAATCGGACCATGAACAAGATGAGCAACATCCGTAATAGGCATGAGCACGACCCGAGCACCATCATAAGCGCAACTTCGCTCTGCGCCTTCACCGGGCAGGGCCTTCATGCATAATTTAGGCGAACCGGCATCGGACATGCACTTTTTATCTTTAAGGTCCAATTTTGTAAGATTGGTAAACATGAAGCACCCCCCTTCCGTTGGGGACATTCCTCTGAGCCACTTATCATTACTTCTCTTTGAGGAGGTGTGTCCCCTGACCTCTTATCGCATTAATTCAAAATAGGCATCCGTTGAAGTCCTGTCCAGCTCATCCAAAAACGTATTGACGATCATGGTTACAAGGTTTATAACTCCTGAATAGCCAACGATTGGATAGCGATGGAGGTTCACCCGGTCGTAGATAGGGATACCTACTCTGATCAATGGGATATTGGCATCACGGGCAGCATACTTGCCATGACCATCACCGATTAACATATCCACCGGTTCTGTGACCAGCAGAGAGCGCAGATGCCAAAGGTCTTTGCCAGGGTAGAGGGTAGCACCTTGGCCATAAGGGCTTTCGGCCAGTAATTTTTCCATAGCTTTCTTAAAAGGCCCAGTGGAGTTGGTACAGACTATGTGTACAGGCTCTCCGCCCATTTCCAGTAGGAAAGAGACGAGACCTAACAGGATATCCGGGTCACCAAACAGGGCAAATCTCTTGCCATGGATATATTGATGACAATCAGTCATGGCATCGACGGCACGTCCCCGCTCAATGGTTATTTCCTGGGGAACCTCTTTGCCCGTGAATTTGGCAATGGCTTGGATAAAGTTATCTGTGCCCGAGAGCCCGATGGGCATGGGGATCGTTTCGACAGGAACTCCCTTACCGTTGAGATATTTGCTGGTAGTCGAGGTAGAATAGGCTTGTAAGAATAAATAACTTTTAGCATTTAAAGCTTCGTTCATTTCTGCAATTGGCGTGGCAGGCGGATACAATTCGTAGGTACCCAAATTAGGAGCATCCAAAACATCACTGTTGTCGGGTAAAAGGGTAAAAGGAGCATCCATTTCTTTGAGAAGGCGTTTATATTCACGCAGATTGGAGGGATAAGTGTCAAAACCAGGGACAACGTAGAGACGGTCGTTGATTATATCTTCCTGTCTAGGTTTGGCTAAACATTCGATCAGGCTTTTGAGTGTTGAGTCGTACCCTGTAATATGAGAACCTTTAAAGCTCGGAGTATTGGACAGGGCCACCGCTAAATCTTGGGGAATAGCCTCTTGTTCCTTGGCATTCCCTAAATAAGCTTTGATGTCGTCCCCAATAACCTCTGCCATACAGCTCGTAAATACTGAAATAACCTTAGGTTTATAAACCGCATAAGCATTTCTTAAACCTTCAATTAAGTTGGACTGGCCGCCAAAGACCGCCGAATCCTCTGTCATCGAATCCGAGACTGCTGCCACAGGTTCTCTGAAATGGCGGGATAAGGTGCTGCGAAAATAAGCAGCGCATCCTTGAGAACCGTGCACAAACGGTAAGCATCCTTCGATCCCTAGGGCACAAAGCAGGGCGCCAAGGGGTTGACAGGCTTTGGCCGGATTGATGACCAACTTTTCACGGGCAAAATTCAATTCCCGGTATTCCATACTATTAAGCCATTCTTTTGATCCTTTTATACAAGTTTCCATATGCTACATCCTTTCTGCCCAACTTATTTTGTCCAAGGAGCTTTGACAGCCTTCCATGTAGGACTGTTTATAGCCATATCCATATCGCGGGCAAAAATCGGGAATCCCTGATATCCGTGATAAGGCCCTGAGTAATCCCAGGAGTGCATTTGACGGAAGGGCAGACCCATTTTTTCAAAGACATACTTCTCTTTGATCCCCGATCCGACCAAATCCGGCTTTAACTTACTCACGAATTCTTCAATTTCAATTGCCGTGACATCATCATAAATTAATGTTCCGTCTTTGAGATTGGCCATGCTTTTGTCATAATCTTCGCCATGCGCAAATTCATAGCCCGTACCGATAACCTCCATGCCCAAATCTTCATAAGCTCCCACAACGTGTCTGGGACGAAGGCCTCCGACATAAAGCATTACTTTTTTTCCTTCCAGACGTGGACGGTAGATATCGATCACTTTTTGCATCTCGGCATCATATTTCTCGATGACTGTTTTGGCTTTTTCCATAATACTGTCGTCAAACATGGCAGCAATTTTTAAGATTGACTCCCTGATCTTGGTCGGTCCAAAGAAGTTGAATTCCAGCCAAGGTGTTCCATAAGTTTCCTCCATATGTCTGGCCATGTAGTTCATACTGCGATAGCAGTGGATTAAATTCAGCTTAACAAGATGTCCGTTCTGGAGCATTTCGATCGTGGAGTCACCCGTCCAGATATTGACAACATTTAAGCCAATTTCCTCAAGAATTTTTTTACTGGCCCAAGCATCCCCGCCAATATTATAATCGCCGATAATCCCGACATCGTAAGGTCCAACTTCTCTTCCCGGTCCCTTACCTATGAGATGATCCCGGATAGCGTCATTAGCTATATGATGGCCCAGGGACTGACTAATTCCTCTAAAACCTTCACAACGAACCGGGATGACGGGCAGCTTAATTTCCTCGGCCATACGGCGGGAAACACTTTCAATGTCATCTCCAATCAGTCCGACAGGACATTCGGAGAGAATAGAAACCCCTTTGGTGTTTGGGAAAAGTCCCACAATCTCATGAATAATTTTCTCCAGCTTTTTGTCCCCGCCATAAATGATATCGCTTTCCTGAAAGTCCGAGGTGAATAAAAAAGGCACAAAGTTGTCAACACCGATTTCTCCCTCTGCTAAGTTGCGGCGGTTAGCCCAAGAATAATAGCCACACCCAACCGGTCCATGGGAAATATGTGTGCAATCCCTAACCGGCCCCCAAACAACCCCTTTAGCCCCTGCGTAAGCACACCCTCGAGCGGTCATGAGACCCGGAACCGTTTTGGAATTCGATTTAACTGCGCAACTGGCACACTCATTATTTTCTTTGATCGTAATATGCTGCCGCCGATTCTTTTTGGCCTTTTCCGGATATAGCTCCAAGACTTCTTCGACGACTTGTTTTCTGAAATCTATTGTCTCCTTTATGCTCATAAACGCTGTCCTCCTCATTTCCCCATTGCTGGCGGATATTAGATTTCCATGATTCCGTATTCCATCAACAACTCTTCCAGCTCCTCCATCGGAAGTGGCGTTGGAATGGTCATCATTTTATTATCCTCAATTTTTTTGGCTAAGGCTCGATACTCATCAGCTTGTTTGTGAGTTGGGTTGTATTCAATAACGGTCATTTTGCGCACCTCAGCACGTTGGACCTCATTATCCCGGGGCATGAAGTGAATCATTTGGGTATTTAATCGTTTGGCCAGGGCTTCAATTAATTCAAGTTCTTTGTCTACTACACGGCTGTTACAGATCAAACCCCCCAGGCGAACGGTCCCGGTTGTCGCATACTTTAAAATACCTTTGGAAATGTTATTAGCAGCATACATGGCCATCATTTCACCCGAAGTAACAATATAAATTTCCTTCGCTTTATTTTCCCGGATCGGCATAGCAAATCCGCCGCAAACTACGTCGCCCAAAACATCGTAGAACACATAATCGGTATCCGCTGTATACGCCCCGTTCTCTTCCAGGAAGTTAATGGCTGTGATTACCCCCCGACCGGCACAGCCGACCCCAGGTTCCGGACCGCCAGACTCTGAACAGCGAACCCCTAAATACCCTTCTACTAAAACTTCATCCAACTCTAAATCTTCCACAGTCCCTCTTTCGCGAGCTAAATCCATAACTGTCGTTTGAGCCTTGCTATGCAGAATCAAGCGCGTGGAATCTGCTTTAGGATCACAACCAACAATAGTAACTTTCCTCCCCATTTCTGCTAGAGCCACAACCGTGTTTTGGGTAGTTGTTGATTTCCCGATACCACCCTTTCCATATATCGCAATTTGTCTCATGTCAAAACATCTCCTTTAATTAAACTAGATCAAATAACTTAAACTAAATCTAGATAACCGCTTCTTTTCCGGTTTCCCCAGTACGAACTCGCACAACCTCTTTTAAAGGCAGTACAAAGATTTTACCGTCGCCCATATGCCCTGTTTTATTGGCTTTAATAATCACATCAACCACTTCATCCACTTGATCATCCTGCACCACAATCGTTAACAACCGTTTAGGTATCCAATTAAATTTGGTATCATCCGCCAGTTCTTTACTCATAACGGCATTCAATTCCGGGTCGACTTCAGCCGCCCATCCTCCAATTCCGCCTTGCTTCCCACGTCCCTCAACACTTTGAATTGTCAGAGCAGGATAACCTGCGTCTTCGAAAGCCTTCTTTGTAGCGGGTACCTGATGGCGTCGAATAAAAGCCATTATTTCTTTCATTTCTACAACCCCTTTGCCCCTTTACTCACGGTATACGCTTCTTCAACCTCAGTTACAAAGATCTTGCCATCACCCATGGTACCAGTTTTGGCATTTGCCAGAATTACCGAAATAGCTTCATCGAGCTTTTCATCCTCAATAACCAGCAGCAACATGGTTTTAGGAAACTCATCATAAACAACATCACCAATCCGAATACCCTTTGTTCTACCACGACCAAAGACGTGCATTTTGGTCAACGACGGCATTCCAGCTTGTGCTAAGGCCTCAGCAACAACCTCCGTTTTATCTGGTCTTACAATTGCTCTAATCATTTTCATATAGTGCATCCTCCTTTAAATTTAAGTTGGTTTCATTGTGTTCAATTTCACATAGCTTTGAATAAAATGCCACCGCATCACCTCCCTCAATTAGCGATGTTAGAAAAAGACAAAGAGAGCCCTTAATTTTACATAATTAAGGGCTCTCTAAAACACTTTTCCGCTCCAAATCATCTCTGATTTGGTGCCCGGTTATGAAGTTACTCTTATCTGGATGGGTTAGTTTATTAGACTTTCCCAAGGTTCTCTAATCACTTAAATCACTTAAATCACTTTAAACACTTTAATTACTTTAATCACATGCATTTACTCTATCAACACTAATGGTTTATCAACTCTATCCGTTTATCTACTCTAACAACTCAACTACACTAATCCTGAGCACACACTCTTAACCTGACTCTTATCAAAGATGCATAACTCCCAATCCCACACGCGCATGTTCTAAAAGGGGATGGAGGGAAGAACGACCATAAATGGCAACTGCAAGCCATTCTGAATCTGTGACTAACCCGATTTTCAAAGCAAAACTAGCGTTGCTATTGGTATGAATGAATATACTATTGCTAGCTTCCAAAGTAGCATGAACCAAGGCATGAATCTTGCGATTTTCTTTTGGAATGACACCAGTGTTGAAGGCCGTTGCCATAACTGAATTCGTTAACTTTCCAGTATGTTGAAGATTGGCAACAGTTCCTCCAAGTTCCGTCACGCCACAACGCAGATTATGAGATTCAACAAGGGATTTCTTAAGCTTATCCTCTTCCTCTCTTGTCTCTGTCAAAGCTAAAAGTATCGCTGACCGTTCTAAGGAAGGTTTTACTCTTTCCATACTAGGACCCCTCAAGATATAACCTCCCTCCAACAGCAACATAAAAAAGCCGCCAGATATCTCTTTCAGAGAAGATATCCGGGCGGCTTCGTTGCCGAATGTTTATCACTAAGTGATATTACTATAGTACCCGATAATTCTACGTTTGTCACTATGTAAACTAAGCTTTATTGCTTGAAATACTGTATTCATTTCTTCCTCTTACTTAATGCGTTCCAATCTTTCGTTGCACCAAACCCATGGTCTGTTTGAATTCATCCATCCTCAAGAGCTTCGCCACCCCGGCAAATACAACAACCCCAATGGCTGTTCCACTGACCAAGACGATCAGCGACGCCAGCATCCGTTCGCCGATGAAAGCGGTCAACCATGTACTCCACATCCCGATTACAATGGCCATAATAATTGAGGCAGCCAAGGTTTTCAGACCAGTCCATAACATATTCCAAGCATCGATTTGCCCTAAACGCTTACGTAACACGTAAAGCAGAAGCAACATGTTCACGAAAGCAGCAATCGTCGTGGCAAAAGCCAATCCCCCGATGCCCAGTGGTTGAATCAATAAAAACATCGCTACAATGTTGATGACTATCGAGATAATTCCCAAAATCACTGGTGTCCAAGTGTCCTGAAGGGCATAAAACGCCCGCGGGAGAATTTGAATCGCGGATTGTGAAGAAATTCCAATAGCATAGTAAAACAACGGAATTGCCATAGTTAAGGTGTCTTGGGCCGTAAAATGCCCATGCTGAAACAAAACACGAATCAGAGGATAGCGCAAAACAATCATACCCACTGACATCGGAAGCGTAATGAAAATAACCATACGAATAGAGCTCGATATCGTTTGACGGAGTTTATCCCATTGTTTTAAAGCCGCTTGCTCCGTCATGGTCGGAAAGGTCGCTACGGCAATGGCTAACGCAAAAATACCCACCGGGAGCTGGAATAGGCGATAAGAATACCAGACGGCAGTGATACTCCCGGGAAACAGCGACGATCCAAAGTTATTGTTGAACGTCACCTGGATAGAGTTCAAAGAATAACTGATAATGATAGGCACAGCAAGAGCGCCTATCCGCCGGACACCTGGATGGTGCCAGTCTATAAGCGGATGATAACGCACTCCCACTTTTCGCAAAGCAGGAATCTGAACTGCAAAACTTGCGAACGCTCCCACAACGACCCCAAAGGCAAACCCCGAAATGCTATCAGGCTTGGCCGGGTTGGCTAGAATCGTTCCAAAAAAAATAACACTGGCATTATAAAGCACAGTACCCAACGCTGACGGCCAGAAAATCTTGTAAGAATTCAAGACCCCCATGGTCAATCCGCTTAAAGCCATAAACAAAGGCTGGATCAAAAGGATTCGAGTCAATTTAATCGCCAAACCAATATTTCCAGTCTTCTCAAACCCCGGAACCACCAGATGGAGAAATTGGGGAGTGAAAATCAAACCGATAAAAACAAACACTCCTAAAGTAAGAAAAATCAAATTGACCACTGAACTGACTACCTGCCAGCCCTCGTCCTCTTTGTCTTTGGCAATATACTCAGAGAGGACAGGAATAAAGGCAGCACTTAAAACTCCACCCACAAGTAACCAATATAACAAATCCGGAAGAATAAACGCGGTGTTATAGGCATCTGTGGTTCCACTTTGTCCAAAAAAGCCAGCTATCAACGTTTCACGAAAAAACCCTAAGATTCGCGAAGCCAACTGAGCAGCCATTAAAAACCCAGCTGCCTTTACAAGCGTACGGTTGGTTGATGACATATGAGTTAACCCCTTCTCCCCATCGTCCTAATCTGTCTTCCGAATTATAGCATCTTTCGCGTGGCGGTAAAAGAGGGAGGAAGTTTCTTAGCATGTTCGCACACGCTGCATTTGCTATTCGCTTGTCGCTAAGGCTAAAACGCAAAACCTCTGGGCTTTCTGCATGTGCGCCGCTCCTTGCCATCCTGCAAGAAGGGTAATACGTGCGAAGACAGTGTCTTCGGGCACCGCGGCATCAGTCCATCCTTGGACAAGTCCCGTTGCGTTTCTTAACGCCTTACCGCCTGCGCTCATTGACGCAATTCCGCTAAAGTGCTCTCTAAGCTAAGAAACTTCCTCTAGCTTGGGGTCCGACGGGGTTTTGATACGCACACGGAGCACTGTTTGCGTCTTTGACGCAAATACGTGTGCAAGTGAGGGCGTTTCTTGTGCAAGTGGGGACGGTTCTTACTTGCATGCTTGTTGGACTAAGACACTTTTTTATTATTTAAATAATCCGCTAAAATCTCTGCCACGGCTTCTGCTGCGCCATTCGCTTCACTTAACGTATTACACTGGCTTCCAAATTCCAGTAGCAACCCGCCATTCGATAGATGCTGGTTATACCGAGCATCGGCAGCATAACTAATTTTAGGTGAAAAAAGCCCAGGATATTTTTTTTCTGCTAAAGCCATGAGTTCTTTGGCTAATTTCTCATTTTTTTGCCAGTGGGGATTCATCTTCCCGATGATCACCAACACCTGCGTTACCTGTCGCCCATTCACTGTAACCGTTCGCTTGGGAACTCCGGAAGGGAACCCATCTCTATGAATGTCGAGCAGGATTTTCATATTAGGATAATCTTCGGTCATCTGTGTGGCTGTTTTTACTGACTTTCCATACGCTTTCATGAAATCCACGGCATCATGTATTTGAGACGAGTGGACTGCACCAATTCCCTCCTTTTCAAGGTCTTTCATTAATGAATCTCCTACTGTAACGACATCTCCGTTTTCCCCTGTCCGCCGTTCAGGTCCACCATCACCAGAATAGCATTCACTGTTGTGCGTATTATAAATTCCCACTATAATTCCTTTTGCCCCCGCCACCGGAGCTGGCACCGAAGGAACCTCAGTCTCATTCTCTCCAGCTTTTGGCGTGTCACTTTCGATTGGTTCAAGAATAGGACCCTCAAACTCCGGATCATCAGGATTATAAGCCCACCCTAACCACACGGGGCCTTGTGGAGGAGGGGAAAAATAGCCTAGAAAAAATGTCCGTGGGTCTGCAACATTAACGCCTGTTAATAAAAACATTCCGACCGCCGCACATTGATTCCTTATTAGATCCAAGCGTGATCGTTCCGGCTGAGAATAGCCCGGAATCCCTTCCATCAATATCCCTTCAAATGGAAAAGACTGTTTGGACAAAAACCCAACCAATTGGCGAGAACTTCCGCTATGAATGGCATAAACTAAACTCAAAACAATTAGACAACTTACAAATCCTAGCAGCATCCCTCGAGCCCATTCTCTAACATTCCAAATTCGAAAATTATTTTTGCTATGCCGATGATAAAAATCTTCCCGTAACAAAGGACTTGTCCCCCTTCCTCTTAATGAAGAAGTATGAAAGACAAGTCCAAGGTAGAACATTACTTTTCATTTTTTATATGGCAAGCCCGAAAAGCTGTCTAAATTCCTAACAAAAAATATAAGCTAAAGCTAACGAAGCGTTGTAGGAACGAAAACATCGACAATCCCGATAACGAGCGATGCTAGTAACGCACCAATAATGGAAACTGAAATAGAACCCGGTACAATAAACTGGCTAATGTAAATCACTACGGCAGCTGTTATAAAACCAACCGCCCCACGTCCCGTCCGCGTGATTTTGTCTCCGAACACTCTCTCAACAGCATAACCTACTAAAGCAATGACTAATGCAGCGATCAAGGCTCCTGTAAAACCAGCCACTCGAAGTCCCGGGACAATATAACTTACCAGAAGCAATACCACAGCCGAAACGACAAACCGTACGATCATACCTAACATTACAAAACCTCCAATCATTTTATCTGCTTTATTTCTAAAGCGTCATTTAGACTCCAAGCATAGTTTAAACAAAATAAATGAAATTTATTAATATATCATTTATCTCTTTATTTTCCTTGATAAATTCATATGTAAATGTTAAAATGTAGTTTGTGTACAACCGAGGAATATAATTACCAAAGGGGGTGACTATTAGTGCCAAACATTAAATCCGCCATCAAAAGAGTTGAGTTGGCAAAAGCTCGCACGATTAAGAATGCTTCAGCTAGATCTTCCTTACGGACAACACTTCGCCGTTTCGAAGAATCAATCAGCACAGATTCCGAGACTGCAGCACTCGCTTTGAAAAAGGCTGCTCGTGCTTTGGATAAAGCCTCCTCCAAGGGTTTAATTCATAAGAACCTTGCGGCCCGCAAGAAATCCCGTCTTACGAAAAGATTTAGTAAACATTTCGCCCAAGTCGGGTAAGAAAAAGCAGACAAAAAAGGAAAGCTTGAACAGCTTTCTTTTTTTGTCTGCTTTTTCTTACCCAAGCGTTTTTGTGTTTTAAACACAAACAGCTCCACAACCCTTACGTTATACCAATCCCCGTCGACCCAAGCCTAGAGGAAGTATCTTAGCACGTTCGCCGCACCGGACTATCCTTGGACAATAAAAATACAAAAGACATAGACCTCTAAGAGGTTGCTACGCCTTTAAATTTAATGCTTTTTTCAGCTTATTAATTAACTCTTCATATTCTCCCGGTCTAAACTGGTGGTCGATTTTAAATAATAGTTGGCTTCTACTAATCGTATGTATTTTATTGGTTCTTACATAAGTTTCCTTCCTAAGTTGAACTTTCGCATCAAATTCAGACTTGGGAGGTTGACTTGTGCACAAACAAATAACTACGTCATCATTTTTATCGCATTGATTACTAAGTACAAAGATTGG
>NZ_MASS01000071.1 GCF_001707885.1 Desulfosporosinus cupriresistens
GTACCATTGCCTACGATTATTTTATCGGCATTTTATACCAATCCATACAATTGCTTATCTCAAGCCAGTAACGCAATGTCGAAGCCTTAACATTGTTTTCCTTACACCACGCTGGGATTGACAGGCCGGATTCCTTGAAGGAATTAATTTGACTGCTACGGGATTCGGGTATTATTCCCACTGACATTGGTAATACCTCCAATCAATTTGATGGAGGTATTATCTCATAGCTAAGGTTGCTATACCATGTGCAAAGCATTTGACACTTACCTATCTATTCAAGATACCCTTTATCTTTCTGATCCTTCTTAAATGCACAAACGCTCAAGCATTTATAGCACCGAATACATATTTCCGCATCCACTACTGGATATAAGAAACCTTCTTCATCAGGTAGCATTGTTATCGCTCCTGTATGTATTCTTTTCTCTATAAGTCCACTTTGTCCCGACAACAAAATATCAATCCGCAATAAACTACCATCAGAATTCTTCCGAATCGTTAATTGAGAACGATTCAGTCCACTCAATGGGCAAACTGCATAACACGCTGTACAACCGCAGCAATTTTCCCGGTTAACATATATTTCAGGCAATTGCTTATCCATGGAAAGAAGTTTTCCATTATTATCTTTCCTCTGCGCTATTCCATTTTCGCCAAGAATGACATTCATATAACGTGTTGATTGGTGTGGCGTATATTTCGTTGGTTTAAGAGGACTTGGCTGAGAAGAATCTGGAAGGTATGTTCCATCTTTTAACTGATATATTTTTTCTCCTGTACCTGGTACATGTTTTTTTTTCATGGCAATTCCTTTCAATCTTCTTTTCCGTATACTCTACCGTTGTTTAATTTCTCTTTAAGTATATCCGCCTCTGTCTTACAATTTTCTCATATGCAAAAGCAAACGCCAAGGCCACAATAAACACTAGCATAGGGGCAATCACTTGATACATACTATTCAATATTTGTATTCTGCTCACAACTTTTCTTATCGTTAAGTTGAAGCATGTAATAAAGGCCGGATGAATAACATAAATAAGCATACTATACTTTCGACCAATCGTAGACAGAATATCGACGACCTTATTTTGGTCGGTTACTTTACTTTGTTGTGCTAAAATAAACACCAATAACGCAAGGAATGTCGTGCAAATGTAGTGATCTCTAGTAGCATTTACATTGGTGCTAACAAGAATAAATCTTTCACCTATATTTAGTAAAGCTATTACCGCAATTAACGATAAAAGCAGATTTTTTCTTTTAGTAAAAATCATTGCTATCCTATCTCGCCTCTGATATATCAAATCGCCAAGGCAAAAATACGGAATACCAACAAACAGAAAATTTCTGACCCATGTATACGGAAACTCCCGTCCAAACAGCAACAAGGAATACTTTCCTAAACACAAATCTCCTATAAGTAGAACTGGAATGAAAGGCCACAGTACTTTTCTGTTCCAAAATCTATCTACCAATTTGACGATAATTAAAACATACAATATCGCAGATAAATACCACAGATGCCCTTCAAAAGGCGAAACATTTAAAACCAAGAACTTAATCAGTACTTTAATATTGGAAACTTCTTCAAAATATGAAGGATTTCCTCTCAATAACGCCAAACAGCCTTCCCAAACGAAATAGAACACATTCGCCCCGATAGTGAGCTTGATTATCTTTATAATCTGATTATTTGTGTGCCTTTTTCTCACCGTAACCGAATAGAAGTACCCAGTTATCATAAAAAAAACCGGAACAGCAATTCTCGTAAGTGCTGTGAAATAAGCTCCGATTTCACCTAGAAAGGGTTGATGGATACAAACGATTAGAAATACGCATACGCATTTTAAACAGTCAAATCCAACTGCTCTGCTTTTTAGATTGTAATTCCCCTTTAACATCTTTTAACCCTCATTATGTACTTTGTCACATATTTTTTAACTTTTCTAGCTATCTTAACTTGTATAGAATCTTTTGTGTGTTTTGAAATAATGTATTCAAACTTTTTACTTCTAAAATCCATCCAAAATTTGTTTCTGTCTTTAGGTTTTTTAAACGGTGCAATGAGCGGTTTCTGCATATAATCTTCAATATTCACAACTCTGCTTTCACATCTGTCCATAGCAGCTTTAAGCCAAGTTGCTCCCTTCTCACTATTGGCGATAACCAGCGAAACCCCCTTGTTATCATCGAAATCCTTATCATGCTCTTGTACTCCCCATGCGTCGGCAATCGTAATGTCGGCAGGATGATTTATAGACTTATATGGACAGGAGTAGCATGATGGTCTTAACGAATTGTGTCGGTAAAACAGCTCTCTGAAAACTCTACTATCGTATTCAATGCCATCAACTACAATAGTCTCTACATGGTCAATCCAACCAAATTTAGCTTTATTTCTAAACTCAACCTTTTCTATTTTTCCTTCATGCTTTTCAGTCACATATTTTAGGAATTCCTGCCATATCGCAACACTTGGGACGCCATGGCAAACAATATCCACACAAAACAAATTTTCTCTATTAACATCCGAACAAAAAGCTAATACTCCGGCTACTTGACACGATGTTCCAGAGAACAAAACTGTTTTGCTATTTTGTAGGTCGACTTTTACTTCCTGAAACACATCACTCATATCGCTCTGAATATATTTTGACTTGCGAAATTCATTTCTTGCCACTGCACTGTCTGCTCGTTTATGAACAGCATTAAAACTATTGTTTAAAAAGCATCCATAGACAATACCGCCAGAGGACAACACCGAATCAGATAACGCCGTAAAGATTCCGCCCGACCTCGAATTCTCTCTAACTCTAATGTCCCTGTTTTTTATAATATAGGCTAATACATTAGTTTTATTTTTCATTTTTTTCCTCCAGTTCCATTGCTCCCTTATAAATTAATTTATTTTCAATTTTTTGAAGAAAACACAAATTAGCGATTTATTCAAAAAAACAAACAGCACTACACCAATCAGAGCATTAATAATATTCATGAGGGTTGATCGCTGATAGCATAAAACACACATAAATAATATAGATGCACCACAAAACATTATTTTTTTGTAATTATATGTTATGTTTGTAATTTTTCTAACATTAATCATTCTAAATGCAACCAACAAAAAATAACTAATTACCGTAGATAATGATGCTGCATACAAACCAATCCTATTAATTAACAGACAATTTATTAGCAAGTTTAAAACAGCTGCCGCCATGGTTGTTATACCAACGCTTGCTGTTTTCTTGAATGCAACATATACTCCACCAAGAAATGAAGCGAGGCTATCCAACAATGTTGCCACAAAAAGAATAGGCATTTGATAATATGCTGCATCATAATCTCCATGTATAAGAACAGCAAATAATATTGGTGTGCAGGCAATTAGCAAAGCGAGGCATCCTGACATTATGCCTACAACTGTGTCATACATAAAAGAATAATATTGTGTGGCGTCCTCATCTTTTGAGGCAATAGATGCGTTTTCTTGCCATGCCATTGTAAATGTGCTACGCGCTAAAGATAAAATGGACGGTATTTTATTTGCAACAGAATAAATGGCGTTAATCTCTACGCCCAGAACAAATGTTACGATTAAACGATCAGATACACTCATAACCCACATAGACAAACTATTGGGAACCATTGGCCATGAGTACTGAACTAGATGCTTGATTTCATTGAGGCTAATATATTTGATGTTGATATACTTGAGAATCTTTGCCTTCGAACAAAGGTAAGCCAACGAACAAAACGATGCTACGAATAAACATACTAATGCACCAATAAGGCCTGTTCTAAAATACCAAACCATGATTACAGCAAAAATCATCTTACCAACAGCACTAATTATGGCACTGACTGAGTAGTCTTTATTATTTGCTAAACCACGAATTATCTGTCTTGCCGCATTTTCCAAAATATCTGACGCAAAGTAGAGACAGAGAAGTAACCGCGTAAGAACACTTAGCGTGGGTAATATAAAAAACAGAATTACTAGAGTAATAAATGAAATCGGCAAGATAAACGCATAAATATTAGTTACTATACCCTTGACTTTTTCTTCATTATTGCGATTATCTATCAAGAATCTAAAAGCGGCTGTTTGAATCTGCAACGTAACTGCCGGCAAAAGCAATGTTGCTAGTATTGTTACCAAATCATATGTGCCATACTCCGCTTGTGTAAGATAAGCGGTTAGTATTGGCAAAGTAATAAATGCCACAACCTTTGGCAAAAAAACGCCTATAGATAACACAAACGTATTTTTGACTAAACTATTTTCTCTGCTCATGGCATACAAATACAACACTCCCTATGCACCACTTCAAATTAGATATTAGCTTAATAAATAACATTTCTTTTGGCGCTTTTAATTACATTCCTATTTGTCTTTAATTTATAGCTAATGCTCATCTGAATTGCACAAGCAAAAAGATATATGAGAAAAGTGCGATCATACAAACAATTTCCTGTGAAACTATACAGAATAACAAATGTTTGTAACGAAATGGAAACTGCCATAGAACCAAACTCATCCGATGTTAATTGTTGTCCAAAATTTCTGATAAGGCGGAAACTTTTAATATAAGTACTAAGTATTATATTAATACAGATAGCAAATCCAATTACTCCCGTTTCACAAAGTAATTGGATATAAACATTATGTGCATCTACATATCCACCCGCTAAAGCATACGACTTACTTGCGTCCATATATCTAAATCCACACCAACCAATTCCCATTATTGGATGCTCAAGAAATGAAGAATAAGCTAATCCCCATAGTTGATATCTTCCGTTACTTATATCATCTGTTTCCATAAACCTTGCAAAAGTATCTCCTAACGCAGGAACATAGTATGACAACCAATAGTAACCTATAATTGCAACAAGAGCTAAACCGATAAATTTACTTAACTTACTTGTTAGTTTTTTCTTCGAAATCAGGAAATAAGATATTGCTACTGATACAACAGAAAAAAGCAGATGCGCTCTTTTTGCTGTCAATAAAAGTGCAATCACAACAAATCCTGATGCGATAACAAGTTTTTTATTTACTTTGAGCTTTTCATCTTTCTTTTTTCTGCAAAATATGAGTGTCCAGAGAACCAATGCAACAACAGCAATATATATACCGTTCGCAGAATAATTATCTGCAAATCCAGATCGGTATCCTAATGTACCATTCTCTGTTCCACTTGGAATATATCCCCAGATATCAATCATAACCGAATATAGTGACGGAAATGCAAGAAAGAAGAAAGTTCCGATTACATATACAAAGCCAAAAACCGGGATTACTTTGTATGCGTTTTCAAGCCAAATATATCTTTTTGAAATAGCTACCGCAATCAATAACGCCGTAATATATGCAAAAGGCCAAAGATATGACTTATGAGCCAAACTTTGGTTGTTAACCAAGGTTAGGGCAAGGAAAAGTAACCACCGCATGGATTCCTTATTGAATTTTGCTATATTGCAACGAACAATGGTATATAAAGCCATCGCAGCACAGATGCCTAAAATCAAATAGCATAGCAAAGAATTGAATACATACAAAATCAATGGATAGAAGAAGAAATAACAGACAAGCAATACGATCATAATATTTTCGACACTTAAACTGCTACGCTTAATTGAAATACGCATTAGTCAACCTCCTCTCATCCCAGTTGCTTACTTAGATAGTTGATTCCTTTCATTTTGAGTTCTTCCATTCTGTCATTAGCAATCTCATAGTCAACATCATTTGCCAAAACATCATCGATCCCATCTTCAGAGAGAACGATTCGTGTTTCCAGTCCTATATTGTTCAGAAGTTCCGTCACTCTGGATGCCCGTCCTTTTGTAACCATCGTTACAAATTGTTTGCGATATATCAGAGAAAATGTAGTTGCATGGAAAGAATTTGTAATCACATACTCCGCATTTTTGATATACGACAGGAACTCCCCTGGTAATACGCTATTTGTAAAATTAACCTTATACGGCCAGTGATGCGGTCCCGTAATAACAATAATAGGCAAGCCATATTTTTTCTTTGCCCGCTCAACCATCTTAAACAGCATGCCATCAGTTTCTGGGTTTTCAAGTGCGTATATCAAAATGTATTTTTCAGGCAAAGAAACATTCAGTTCAAAATCAGTGTAATCAGTTGCTTTTAACAATAGCGTTGGATCAGGAACAATTTCAATCGGCTTTGAAAAAACAGTCTGCAAATCCGCTTGTTTCTCAACCTCTCGCAAAGAAACAGTATCAAACTGAGCTAAAAAATCTCTCAATTCCTGCTGGCTCTTTTGCACATCCAGTTGACAAGCACTCACGGCATATGAAATTCTTCTGGAACTGATATCTCCAAATGCAAGGAAATACGCACCATCCAGTCTCTTATTTGTCAGTTCCGGATTCCAAACTTGATCACTGCCTGTTAGGTAGACATCACATTTAGGTGCATCATTTCTAATATCCTCTAAAGAACAATACTCCCTTGTCAAATGAAAATGCTGATTACAAAATGTCTGGAAGCCTTCTCTTTGCCTTGATCGACCACTATTGGGTTTCCAATCAAGTACTGTGCGCACAAAAGACTTTACAGCACGAAGCACTCCATTCGCTCCATTGTTACCTTTCATCACATCCAAAGCATTTTTGAAGGGATCCTGATATTTCTGATATTTATATGTCTTATAGGTAGGACGGTAGTCTATAATCACTACATCGTGTCCCATCTTTTCAATGGCATTTTGAAGAGCTACACACTGAAGAACTGCTCCACAATTCCATGCAAATTGAAATGTTATGATTCCAACTTTCATTACTTATCTCCTATTTCTCAGCAATAGAGACATTGTACTCGTTAATCAACTGCGAAAAACACTTATCGTTCTGATCTCCAACTACATTTCCTTGCCACAAACTATCCTCAATTGTAAGAGCCGGCGGATGAATGAAGAAGCACGGAACCCAAACCACAGGAGTATCCTTTAGGAGTTCCATCGTTTTCAGCCACAAATCATCTGTTCTAAGGCAGAGCCTCTTAATGTCGGAAACATTGAATGCTTTTTCATCCAAAGAATGAGGCGGGTAAAGTACACCGCCGACACCAACAGCAACCAGCAATTGGGACGGTTCAATAACGCTTTTGCATTCTTTAACCCACTTATCGTAGGGCTGTAATCTTCCATTTGCGTCAAATGTAATTTTGTGAACACGTCGTGCGCATACTGCTTGTGGAAATTTTTGATGGTACTCTATAAGTGATTTCACAAAATTTTCGGGATATACAACATCATCATCAACTGTGATAATAACATCCTCAGGATACTCCTGCAAAGCATAAAAATACTTTTTATGCGGCATTAAGTTCTTATCCGAATCAAATCTGAATTCAACACCATATTCTTGTAGAGATTTCATTGCTTCCGTCAAAAAAGATGGATCAGTATCACTACCTAACCATATAATAATCTTGTCGGGTTTTACGGATTGCAACAACAAACTTTTCAAGCAAAGATAGATATTGTTAAACCGCTTCGGATAGGTAGTCATTGAAATTATAATTTTTTCCTGTCTTTGTTCATCTTGATTAAGGCCATATCTTAGTGGCGATTTTTTCACCTTATTGATTACATAATGGTTTGGAATATAAAATGACACCCTTTTTAACACACTTCTAATCCCATTATTCTTAAATTCTTCACTTAAGCCATGTTGTTTTTTCATCATTACCACCTATAAACTATTTGCATCTGCAATAGTAATTGTAAATCCCCCGCGCATTAATTTCTTTCGTGAAATTGTTTTTTGCATAAATTTGTCCATTCGCTGCCACTTCACACAGCAACGCTCTCTCGACATAAAGTTCCTGAATCGCTCTTGACAGAGAATTCGTATCATCTCTCTCATAGAGAATTCCTGTTTTCCCATTCTCAATCAGCTCGGAGTTCGCACCACAATTAGACGCAATCACTGCCAATCCTGCGTGCATATATTCAACTGTCACACGACCGAACCCTTCAGCTTTTGAGCACATTAAACCAATGTGGTAGTTTTGCAGCCTCAGATACACATCATCACAGCCACCCAAGAAAGATACATAGTCCGCAATGCCGTGTTTTTTAAGAGGTTCCTGCAGCTTTGCCTTATATGTATCGGTAACATTGCCGATAACATCTAGCCGAACATTCTTTCTGACTTCTTCCGGCAGCAAGCAGAGTGCTTCGATAGCCTGCCACTGACCTTTATTGGGGATCACGCCGCCAACAATAACCATCCGAAGAACCGTAATATCTTTCCATTGGCTTCTGTCCACCGAAATAATTTTGCTACTATCAACACCATTATAAATGACACTAATTGTGTTTTTATCCAGACCTTTTTTCACCCAATAGTCCTTTACCGCATTGGAAATTGCAATAAATTCATTCGTATTGTTCGCAAGGTACTTCACATAGTTTGGGCGATAAGACCAGCAATTGAAATCTAATTCCGCAAACTCCCTGATGTGACAGATGTTGTGAACGCCTGTTCTTCTGGACAATGCCATACCAATATCATCTCTTGCCACATTTGTATGGATCAAATCAACAGTTGTCCAATCAACAGCCTGTAACGCTCTTTTCAGCGAAGACCGGAAATGCGTGTAGTAATATACTCCATAGATGATATACTTAATCGGCTTTTTCCAAAAGGCATCCGGAGCTCCTTGTAAAAAGGCTCCATGTCCTACGGCATGGTTTTCGATATGCTGTTCATTCAAAAGCTGATTCAATCGATTCTCCCCGCTGGTCAGCACAACTGGCTCGATTCCATATTCTGTTTTCATTGTACTTACCAGTTCGACAAGCGACTTGGTAGCTCCACCCTCAATACCAATATCGGCAATATACACTACTTTCATTTGAAATCCTCTATTATTCATCATCACGCTTTTTTTTCCAGCCTTGGACGGACTTCATTTCTAACGAGATTTGCCACACGAATGGACATTGCTCTCGGCATCATATGCCAAACTTTTTTCATCATAAACTGTTTCCAAGTTGGATTAACGGTCATTGGCGGGTCATTTTTCCATGGAGTCAGTGCACGGTAATTCTCATACTGCTTTCTCATCGGATGGTCGCTGTTCTCTTCAAAAATTCTTTTCTGAATATAGAAGAAGTTTGTTGTATGAGTAATGACCGGATTCTTCTTTGCTTCATCGATTTCTTCTTCTGTATAGTAATTGATGGGTTCTCTGAATCGCATCAATTCCTTATAACTTAAAACCTGCTCAAGCGTCATCAAATTGAACCTTGAATGCAGGACAAGCATTCTCTCGCTAAGTATCTTATTGATAACCTCTTCCTCATAACCGCCAAGGCTGATACCTTTATCAAATAGGTTCTTAATATACTCAAAAAATTGTTCTGTCCATTTTTCTTCACGCCATACAGATAAATCAATCAGATACATGCCTGCATTGCAATGAACGGAATCCGCTTTCAAATGCTGCGTTTTTACAAGTGCGACCTTTCCCATGCAATCATCTACGCCAGCAATCGGATGATTTCCCATATCGGTATTCCAGAGTTCATCTATCTTATTAAGCACCATAGTATCACTGTCTAGGCTGATAATTCGCTCTACGTATTCCGGCATAATGTCACCCAGAATCATTCTGGCGTATGTATGACCGAGCGACTTGATTGTAAATCGCTCATCATGATAAAATTCCCAAGGATCAGGAAGCGGGATAAAGGTAACATTTCGCTTATATCGTGCCGCCATATAATAGATTCTCTGCTTGTTCTTTTCAGAAATCTTATCATCAATGACAAACACATTGATTCCAGCTAAATGCTTATTGTTTTCAAAAAGCGAAGAGATTGCAACTGCACATACCTCAGAAAATAAATCACTGCTACAGTACACAACATTGATTTCGTTTGCACTATATTTCATACTCTATTACTCCAATCTATTGTGTACTTGATCCCCGATGCAAACGGCATTTGAGAATCAAACCCAACATCTTTTTCCAATTCGCTGATATCTGCCTGCAGATGCATCACCTGTCTTGCGGCATACGGGATTGCACCCAACGCGATTTCGGAACACGGAGCAACTACATCACGTATCTCTTGGATGTACTCTGCTAGAGGTTTCGCATTTCCACTCCCCAAGACATACGTTTTTCCATCAATTCCTTGTTCTCCTACTAATCTAAACGCTTTTGCTGCGTCGCCGCTGTAGAGATAGTCCCACATTTGTTCTCCCTTAGTAAACCGGGGAATTTGACCTTCTTTTAGTTTGTTAATAGTGGACATGACCATACTCTGCCCACCATCATTTGGGCCGTAAACACTCAGAATACGCACCCAAATATGCTTAAGTCCCAGTTGATGTGCGTGTTCTCTTGTCATCTGACCTGCGCATAGCTTTCCAATTCCATATCCCATCTCCGGAAACGCTGGAGTATCAGGCTTCAACAGTCCTTCAACTCGACCATATTCGGCCTGTGAACCCGCACCAATAAACGTGTAACAGCCAAACCGTGATGCAGCTCCGACCGCATCCAGCGCATACCGTACATTTTGGTTTTGCAGGTACATATCATTCCGGGCTGCACCTGTAGTGCCATCCCACGCAAAATGGTAGAATATGTCGTAATCCTTTCCCGTGTCATTCTCCACGATTGCCAGTTGATCTAATGAGCAATACTTTTTCTGCACGAGGGGATGAAGAGGGATGTGATTATTTCTCTTGGACCTCTCTCTGCAAAATACGAGGACTTCTATGTTGTTCTCTATCAAATCCTGTATCAATGCGGTTCCCACAGAGCCCGTCGCACCAGTAATAATCGCTCTCTTCATCTTTACCTCTCATCCTCCCTCGTTTTCAATTAGCAGCTCGCATTTTTATGAGCTAATAATTTTGATATATCTCCAATGGTATCAACGTATAACGTTCCATCGTACTTCTGTCTGCTGATAAGTATCGAAGGGCAACCTGCTCTTTTAGCCATTTCAATATCGCTTTCATAGGTGTCCCCAATAACAAGAATGCGGTTATACACATACCCATTCATTTCAACCAAAAGATCGAGCATAAATGTGTTTGGCTTTCCGATAATCACATCGCATTCCCGATTGGCGCACCATTCAATCGATGCTGTCATTGCCCCACATCCCGGCATACATCTTTCACCATCCCCAGGAAAAGTCCGTTCACGATTGCAGGCCATAATACATTTTGCATGGAGTGCAACCTGTAGGGCAGAAGTCAATCCTTTATATGTCATATTCGGGTCGTAGCCAATCAGCAGATTTTCTGCCGATTCGCTTTGTTCCACAGCCAAACCTTGATCTTCGAATTCGTGTTTCAGATTCTCCGACCCAAAGATATAGATGTCTTTCATCTCTTGTCTTTTGGCATATAGCGCAGCCATGTAACCAGAGGTCAGTACTTCTTCATGCTGGCAATCAATACCCATACTCAAGATCTTTTCAAATATCTGACGTCTCGTTTTCGTCGAATTATTTGTCACGAAATAGACGTGCTTTCCCATCTCTCTGAAATAGCCAATGGTTTCATTCGCTCCTGGAATTTTTTTAGAGCCATAATAGACCGTTCCATCTAAGTCAAATACAACAACATCAATATTCTCGATATTGATTCCATTCCCACTCATATCTTCCCCTCCCAATAGCATTGAGACCGCTATCAAACAAGCGGTTTCACTGTACATTATAATAGGTAGGGGTGATGAAGCGGAGTTTCATCAGTTTCTGAATTTCCTTGATTTCAGCTGAAATCAAAGTATTCCTCAAATTTGCTTCTTCTGTGAAGTCAAATTCCAAATTCTGATCAAAGTAGTCATTTCCGTGAAATGCCGAATAACCATCCATCCCGGCAATCGATGCCTCTTTGACACCCAAAGCTACAAGTAATCTCAATGCCATCAAACCGGAATTGTCAATAATTTCAGCATTATTAGATGCATAGCTAGAGAAATTCACCACAAAGTCAGTCTGCTCGCAGTCCTTCATATTAGATGTGGTAATGCAAAGAGCATCAGTTTTACCTTGAATCCTTATAAAGCGCCGCATATTGCTGCTGAACACATAGTTAGGTTGGATTTTCCCACCGCAGAAATTAACTGCAATGACAACGGTATTGTCTTTACCAGCTTCTGTTTCAACCACATTAGCATACTCAGACAAACTCTTACCTGGTGCAATCAGCAGGATATGCTTACCGGCCATTGCTGTTGCCAGATCTCCAATAGCTTCTTTATCGTCAATGTAGTTTTCTTGATACTGCCGATAATATTTTTCAGCTTTCTCCTTACTGAATTTTACCTTTTCCTCTTGCTGAATACCCTTCAAAAGTTCATTGAAGGACTTAACCGTGAGCGAATCCCTTTCAGCCAGATAAATTGCATAGTTGGGATGGCAGCCAGTGCTGGCAGACAAATACAGCGGCAAAGAATATCCCCAAAACTTGCTTCTATAGATGTTATTCAGGTATTCATCCATAATTTCCAGCATCGGCTCAATTCGATAATGCGCATCATAGTTTTCATTCATGTACTCCGCAAAGAGTTCCAGATTGAGATTTCCAGCTCCACGCCCCATACCGAATACACAGGCATCAATGCACAAATCCCTTTTTAAATTCATCTCTACCAGAGCTTCCGCATTTCCGAATGCCTGCTGCAGATTGTTATGTGCATGGTAGCAAAGCGTAATGCCTTCTACCATATTGTTATCTGCCAGAGAAACCAGTCTCAAGAAATGCTTTCTTTTTATCAGTCCAAAACTGTCAACAATTACCATAGAAAACGGCTTCAGTTCATTGAATTTCTCTAATCCTTCGATGAACTCTTTATCGGTATATAAATCGATTCCGACAAAATTTACGAATAGCTTGTAGCCCAGATCCTTGATTCTCTTGCAATAGACATAAGCATCATTGATTTTCTCTTTTTTGAAAATTACTCGGATACCATCAATTGATGTTCCATCATAAGGAAAGATTCTCTCAAGCGGAATGGGTGCGCTCATATCGAGCATTCCAATATACATGAGTCCATCTGCTTTTGGCTGAATCATTGCAGAAATCGAAGCAATATCTGGAAATACAGAACGATTTGGATCATACGAATCGCCCTTAATGAAGCCGATCTCAAACATCTCGATGCCCGTCTGCGCAATCTTTTTGCCAAAGCCTTTAATAGTCTCTTCACCAAATCTCCAATCGTTTACATATCCGCCATCTCTCAGTGTACAATCCAAAAGGTAAATTTTTCTCACGACATACAATCCTCCATAAGCCCAACATTGTAGAAACGATACAACTTAACAGGATCACATAAGTCCATAGGTTCAAGGTACCAGTGAGTAATACAAAGCCCATCTCGACTTTATACTGTTCTGCCGGTCAATCGACTTGCTATTCTTACTCTTCTATCAAAGGAATGAACATATTTCTTTCCAGTTCCCCACGAGACAGGAACGGAGCCAGATCCTCCAGTGGAGGACTTACAAGAGTCCCATCTTCAAGTCTCTTGGTGCTGCTCTTAGGCTCCCAGACCTGTTTTGTATCTGTAAAGATTTCACAGAAGACTGGACCTTCCTGTGCCAGTACCTCATCCACAACTGTTTTCATCTCCGCATTGCTGTGCGCGCTGTAGTACGGATAACCAAACGCCTTCGCAATCTTCTCAAACTCAGGGAAGGAGAGGTCATTCGACTCGGGACCAATACCGACCTTGCAGTGATTGCTGAACAAGTTTGTCTGAGTAATACGAATAGAATGATAACCATTGTTGTTGATCAGGAACAGCTTAATCGGCAGATGGTTCGTCAGTATCGTCTGGAGTTCCTGCAAGTTCATCATGATACTGCCATCACCCTCAAGGCAGATAGTTGTCTTACGGCCACCACCAATGCTAGTTCCGATTGCTGCAGGCAAACCATAACCCATGCTGGCAATCGCACTGTTGTTTACCATACGACTACCCTTCTGAATTACATAAGCCTGATTACCAACAACACAGCAAGCACCATTGGAAACGGCAGTCAAGCTGTTCTCCGGCAGACGGCTGCTCAGATAACGGACAAAAGCGTACACATTCGCCGTCTGGCCATTTTCTTCCCACTGGCGAGGCAAAACTGCCGGATACTCCTTCTTCCAACGCTGGCAGGTAGCCAGCCATTTGCCGCCCACATCAACAGGTGCTTCCGCTGCCTTATCCAGTTTGGTCAGGAAATCCTTTGCATCTGCCCAGACAGGCATCTCTACATGCAAAGTAGGCTTTTTCATTTCTGCCTGGTCGATATCCACCATGATGACTTCTGCTGCACGAGCCCATGTCTTCCAGTTATAACCGACCTGACGAATCGAAATACGGGTACCGACAGCGAGAATCAGGTCTGCATTCTGGATTGCCCAGTTGCCCGGACGGTCGCCTATATTTCCGGCACGACCGCAATAGAGCGGATTCTCGTCTTCAATCAAGTCAACGGCATTCCAGTAAGTGACAATCGGAATGTTCAGTTTCTTAGCAACCGAACGGAATGCCTCATAGCCTCCAGAAAGCCGAATACCGTACCCAGCATAAAACACCGGCCTTTCGGCCTTCTTAATCTTCTCAAAAATCGTCTGAATGATTGCTTCATCAACAGGAGGCGGGAGCTTTACATCATCCTCCGCCGGATCATAGCCTTTCAGCTCATCCATCTCGATATAGCCACCCTGATAGTTGACTGGAATATCAATCCACACTGGACCAGGTCTTCCGGTGGTAGCAAGATGCCAGCCCTTCTCCAAAGCGTATCGAATCTGCTTTGGGTCTTCGATCATAGTTGAATACTTCGTCATTGGTTCAACAGATTTCACGATGTCATATTCCTGGTCGCCCATAGCGCGGAGCGGCATACCATCTGTGAACTGCATCGCATAACGGACCGTAGTATCATAACGAACCTGACCACTGATAATGAACATTGGAATGGAATCCAGCCATCCGCCCACAACACCAGTCAGTGCATTGGTACCACCAGGTCCGGTAGTCACACACACTGCTGCAATTTTATTATCCAAACGAGCATATGCCTCGGCTGCAATAGCGCAAGCCTGCTCGTGATGATTATAAGTTACTTTTAATCCATCCTTATGTCCCAGTGCATCGTTCAAATGCATTGCACCGCCGCCGACAACGCTAAAGCAGTCGGTTACACCATGTGCTACAAGAAAATTAGCTACATAATCTGCAAGTCTCTGTTTCATTGACATTTCCTCCTCGAAAGTTGTGCTACACCTATCTCCACCCGCTTTACAACTACCGATACGAGCAAAACGATATTAATAATTTCAAGCGAAAGTAGAATTCTATTCCTGTACCAAAATAAATCAGGAGCGTAGTAATGCACAACATTAATAACCAATTGATGGCAAGATATATTTCCGTTGAAATAGACCCAACCTACTGCAAAATACAATTATTGATTTTCAAATGATTCAATACCTGCATCATTGTTGTCAAAATAAGCTATTGTTGCTGTGGATCCAAAGATAATACAAATAAAATCATAATCTTTAAGAAAGTGCCGAATTACATACGGCATCGCAAAAGACACTATAAACATCAGTATCAACAACATCCGTAGAGATAGCACATTCTAAAACGATTTGTAAATTTTTTACTAAGTTCATTCTTATGTACACGCCTAATATAAATGCAATACACGACTCCATCTCATGTGGCTCTCTTCGTCTTAGGATAACCGCAGCTAGACCCTTAATGCAACTTCCATGTTCAACCGACAAAGCTTCTCCATTCTTCTGCGTACCGATTCCAATCGGAGCGACTGCCGATATACCTGTTACAACTATCTCATTCAGCATATTTTATCCCTCTAATACCGCCTCAATAATGGTTTTTGCCATGTAATCAATCATCTCATCCGTCATGCCCGGATAAACTCCGACCCAGAAAGTATTGTTCATGATGAACTCGGTATTGTCCAAGCTACCGGCTATACGGTAAGCATCTGTACTACGAATCTGGTCAAAGCAGGGATGCTTGATGAGATTACCACTGAACAGCAGACGGGTCTGCACATTGTGTTCCTCAATGTAGCGAGTTACATCGTTACGCTTCAGACCACTCTCCGGATTTACGCTAATCAGGAAACCGAACCAAGAAGGACGACTGTTCTCAGCAGGTGCAGGCAGGATGATCTTGTCCTGAACACCTTCCAGTGCCTTGTAAAGGCTATCCCAGTTATGGCGTCGGTGCTCAATGAAAGACGGAAATTTCTTCAGTTGCTCACATCCGATAGCAGCCTGCATATCAGTGACCTTCAGGTTGTAACCGAAATGGCTGTAAACATACTTGTGGTCATAGCCCTGCGGCAGCTCACCATACTGACCATCAAAACGATGACCACAGAAGTTGTCACGACCGGACGGACAGATACAGTCACGGCCCCAGTCACGGAAGGACAAGATCAGACGGTGCAGTTTTGGATTATTGGTATAAACACAGCCGCCCTCACCCATGGTCATGTGATGGGGAGGATAGAAGCTACTTGTACCAATATCACCCCAAGTACCAGTGAATCTGGTCTCGCCATTGATTGTATACTGAGTGCCAAGAGCATCACAGTTATCCTCGACCAGCCACAGATTATGCTTGTCGCAGAATGCCTTCATAGCAGAGAGGTCAAACGGATTGCCTAGAGTATGAGCGATCATAACAGCCTTGGTCTTCTCAGAAAGGGCAGCCTCCAGCTTTGTCACGTCGATGTTGTACTGAGGTACAGTAACATCCACGAAAACAGGAATTGCACCGTACTGGATCACAGGAGTAACCGTGGTCGGAAAGCCACAAGCGACAGTAATTACTTCATCTCCGCGCTTAATCTGTCGATCACCCAGTTCTGGTGCAGTCAGAGTCATAAATGCAATAAGGTTTGCAGAAGAGCCACTGTTTACAAGGTGCGCATGCTTCACACCGATCCATGCGGCGAACTCCTTCTCAAACTGGTCAGCAAAGCGCCCAGTGGTCAGCCAAAAATCCAATGTTGCATCGGTAAGAGCGCACATTTCCTTTTCATCAAAGACACGGGCAGCATAAGTGATGCGCTCTCCGTCATGGTAAGGCTCGTTCTTTTCTTTGAAGTTGCGATAGTATTTTGCCACCAGAGCCTTGATTTGCTCACGAGCTTCCTGTTCATTGTTCCAAATAGCCATTGTTATAACCATTCCTTTCGCTGTACTAAGGCACAAAACATTATGAAAATTGTGACACGTGCTCTATCTTTAAATTGGGCGTACATGTATACTACACAGCACGGGGAGGTAAGTGCGTCGCCCACCCTTCTTTGGGGAAGACCGCATTGTTATATGTGTCACTCCGTCTGGTCAAGCACAAATAAGTGTGGCTGGACCACGTAGATTTATCTTTGTATAAACAACTCCATTGTTTGTAGAAGACGAGCAGTCAATGCTTGTGCGACATTATACCATCCGAGAGCGGAAGTGTTTATGCTCAAATTATTTATCCTTTCTGTTGCGGCATGACGTGCATAAGACCTTCGTTGTAGCTACTATCGCGGCCAA
Source organism: Desulfosporosinus cupriresistens (assembly GCF_001707885.1). Classification (GTDB taxonomy): domain Bacteria; phylum Bacillota; class Desulfitobacteriia; order Desulfitobacteriales; family Desulfitobacteriaceae; genus Desulfosporosinus. The sequence goes on from NZ_MASS01000071.1 coordinate 17,620, forward strand.
AGATCTTAAAAACATCACAACCTACCAAACCTAACGCTTTTCCACCTTTACCAAAGATCTGAGAGCTTTAGCGCTGTGACTCTCAAATTGCCAGTGTATACATTGTCTGTATGGGATCTACTGGCAATATGATAATGCATCTATTAAGGCTTGGTTTGCACTGAGATTTTTTGTAGGGTGCAGGATTGAAAATTTTACCAGTTGAAAGCATGTGTTAAATTGCTGTCAACATCATTCGAGCAATAGCCATAATGGCTCTTTTGTAACCGCGGCAGTGCTTAAGGGCTTCATATCGATTGCGATAGTGCGGGGAGTCTTTATCCTATTACAGCGTTTGGTGTATTCAATTGTCAAAATAACTGAACCTGCTTAAACTCTTTATCGAATTATTAATTTTTTCGACCTGATTTCATTCCAGGGTGTACGATAGCATTCCTGCGTCTTTAGCAGGTTATCTGGTAAACTATCAAACCATTTTATACAACCCAGACTTCCAGGTTTCAGCCGTTCTTCTTCAATCACATAACCATCGGAAATCTCACATGCAAACGTTATCGTAATGAAGTCTGTTCTTTCT
>NZ_MASS01000072.1 GCF_001707885.1 Desulfosporosinus cupriresistens
TCAATCGCAGGCTTGGCTAACGGCTCCATTTTCACGAACCATTGTTTACTAACCATCGGTTCAATAACACTGGAACAACGATAGCATTCCCCGACAGCGTGATCATGAGCATCGATTTTGACGAGGACCCCTGCCGTTTTTAAATCTTCCACAACTTGCTTACGAGCGTCGAAACGATCCAGGCCCTGATATTTACCTGCATTTTCATTCATCTTGGCTTCTTTATCTAAGACAACAACCTGGGGCAAATTATGGCGAAGCCCGATTTCAAAGTCGTTAGGATCATGCGCGGGCGTGATCTTTACGGCACCCGTCCCAAACTCTCGATCGACATACTCGTCGGCAATAATCGGAATCTCCCGCTCCACAAGGGGGAGGATCAACGTTTTCCCGATTAAATGGGTATACCGCTCATCGTCCGGATGAACCGCCACAGCCGTGTCCCCAAGCATTGTTTCCGGCCGCGTGGTCGCCACAATCAAGGCCTCGTCACTATCTTTGACCGGGTAGCTCAAATGATATAAATTCCCTTCCCTGTCCACGTGTTCCACTTCAATATCCGAAATCGTCGTGTGACATTTAGGGCACCAATTGATAATATAATTTCCCCTGTAAATCAAGCCTTTATTATAAAGATCGACGAACGCTTCCCGAACCGCTTGCGAACACCCTTCGTCCATCGTGAACCGCTCACGCTGCCAATCACAAGAAGCACCCAGCCGGCGTAACTGTTGCGTAATTCGTCCACCATACTGCCTTTTCCATTCCCAAACCCGTTCGACAAACTTCTCGCGCCCCAGTTGGTCACGACTCGTACCGTCTTTAGCTAACTGCTCTTCAACTTTAGCCTGGGTTGCAATCCCCGCATGATCCGTCCCCGGTAACCAGAGCGTATTAAATCCCCGCATCCGCTTATAACGCGTCAAAATATCTTGAATTGTGCTGTCCATAGCATGACCCAGGTGAAGCGCACCCGTAACATTCGGTGGCGGCATCACAATACTAAAGGGCGGTTTATCCTTGTTGACCTCAGCATGGAAAAACCCTTTTTCTTCCCAATATTGATACCACTTGGCCTCAACTAAGCCAGGTTCATAAGCCTTTGCCATTTCCAGTTTTTCTTGCTTTTCAATCTCTGCCATATTAATTTAACTCCTTTTATCTTAACTATGAAATAAGGTAAAACCGAATGTACAACCGGGGATGATTCTTGCATCCCACCAAGCGCCTTTGCGTCAATGACGCAAACAACGACAACATCTCTCGTCGTACCATCTCCCGTCGTACCATCTCCCGTCGACCCCCAAGCCCAGAGGAAGTTTCTCTGCTTAGAGAGCACTTTAGCGGAATTGCGTCAATGCGCGCAGGCGATTACGGGAGAGGGGACGGTTCTTTCTTGCATGTTTCTCCGAAACATTGTCCCCTCTTTACACATTTGCCCATTAAAGTAACTTCTCAATCATCCTAGTTTAGTCATCAGCCCACTAAGTTGCTTCAACGACAGATCTGCATTTGCCTATGTACATCGACCGCCCTTGCATCCCACCAAGCGCCTTTGCGTCAAAGACGCAAACAGCAATAGCGGATCAAACTAACTCAAGATGCAACCAAGAACCGTCCCCTCTCCCGCGTTGTATCTTAACTATGAAATAACATAAAACCGAATGTACAACTGGGCATGGTTCTTTCATCCCACCAAGCGCCTTTGCGTCAAAGACGCAAACAACGACAACATCTCCCGTCGTATCAGCTCTCGTCGTACCAACTCCCGTCGTACCAACTCCCGTCGTACCAACCCTCGTCGTACTAACTCCCGTCGTACCAACCCTCGTCGTACCAACTCCCGTCGACCCCCAAGCCCAGAGGAAGTTTCTCTGCAAAGAGAACGCTTTAGCGGAATTGCGTCAATGAGCGCAGACGATTTTGCGTTAAGAACCGCAACGGTTCACATGCAGATTGCCCAGAGGTTTTGCGGTTTAGCAAAATCGTCAAGAGAATAGCAATGCAGCGTGCGTGAACGTGCAGAGAAACTTCCTCCCCCCCCTACTCTGACTCAAAAAAAGCCTCTCATCCTGGGTAAAGGACGAAAAGCTTTCGTGGTACCACCTTTATTCTGAGGAACATTGTGTTTCCCAGCACTTGTCATTTGCTAACGGGTTTTCCGTCAGTGAGTACTTCATTCCCCACTGCCTCTCCTGTGCGACCTGAGCGCCTTGCCGAAAAGGCCTCCCAGCAATGGCCTTTCTCTCTGAACGGTTCACTGACGCTTTTCCTCACATTCTTCGAGTTTATTATGAATATTTTATTTAATACATTATACTCGCCAATATAAACATTGTCAAAATAAGGGGCATAAACGTTCTAATCCTGCCAAGAATAAGCGCGCTTTACACCCGTTACCTTTGCTGTCCATTCATCCAGAGCTACGAGGTCGTTGGGGCCCAGCTCGGACAAAGCCGTTTTCCCCAGAGCCCTCACCCCCTCTTCCATCTCCATGGTCATGGATTTTAGGACATTGGCCACGCTTTTACTCGCTAAATTAATGTCCAGCCGCGTCCTATAGGGGGAATTATAATAGACTAATTGGGTCAACGGTTCCCAAGGGAAAACTTTGTGTATTTGCTTATGAACCAGCGCAAACAGCGGCACCGTTCCCAGATAGATTGCATCCGCCCCCAGGGCTATGGCTTTTAAACATTCCCCGGGCGTAGCATATCCCCCAGCGACCACCAAACTCACGTCTTGACGAGCACCCTGCTCGTGCAAAAAACGTTCAGCGCGCACCAAGGCTAATAGACTGGGAATCCCTAAATCATCGCTAATCATTGGCGAGGCGCCGGAAGCCCCACCTTGGGCACCATCGAGGACAATGACATCGAAGTCAGCTTCTAAACATACAGCTAAGTCTCTTTCTAAGCCCCCTGTCGCCATAAGCTTAATGGCAATCGGTTTCCCGGCGGCTTCAGCACGCAAATCAGCAACATACTTTATCCAATCCCAGGGCGTATTGATTCCTGATATGACCGCCGCAGTCACGACCGATTCTACCGGTGATATACCCATTAGTTTCTGAGCCTTTCCCTTTACTGCCTTGGGTTCTACAGTGAAAGGACCCATCCTCGCCCCCTGACCCATCTGAACTTCGAGCATATCGGCAGCGGCAATCCCTTGCGGACTACGCCCCCAGCTGGTCCGACTGATTTGCCAGATAAACTTTCCTGCCTCATCTCGTTCCTCTTTCAAAAAAGGTCCCTCACCGGAGCACGTGGCGGTCCCCAGTTGTTGTGCTGCCCTAGCTAAGGCTCGCTTTGCTTCTTCACTGAGACCTACCCCGTAACCCATGCCGGAGATCATTAACGGAATTTCAATTTGCAGGGGCTTTTCTGCTTTCCTCCCTAGAGTTACCTTCATGTCGATCGGAATATTGCCCTCCTTAGGAAGCCGCGCCATTTGGCCAGGGACAAACATCAGAGTATCGTAATGGGGCAGCGGTTTTGGGGAACCTAGTGGCCGCTCTATAAGCTTTCCTTCTTCCGCCCGCAAACTGATTTCCAGGATATTTTGTACAGATGTACGACGCACCGCACCCCAGAGTTCCATAAGATTTTCATGGTATTTGTCTGCCAGTAGCCTTTCCATAACTAAGCCAAAGAGCCGTTGGACGATGGTTCGAAACAATCGTTTACCCACGAAAAATAGAATGCCAAGCAGTGTGACTCCAGCTATAAGCGTCCCCAAGGCCGAGAAAGCAACAACGAGCAGGGCCGTCTTTAGCAACAAGGTCAATCCCCCATCTTAGTTTATGTAATATTATCTTCTCAATCTTAATGGACATAGTCTATGCTGCTTGGCTAATAATATACAAAGATAGCCTGCTATCACTCCTTTGTCTACGTTAAGGGCGCAGGGAAACACTGACGTGACGTCTTTTAGAATTGTTTAGGCGAGCTTTGGCAAGGTACTGCCTGGATAAGTCTTATTATTCTTTATAGTTTTTTCATTTTTACTTCATATATTTTTGATATGCTAAGCAGAAAAGCAAATAAAAGCGGGTGAAAATAATGGAGAAAACGATTTTAGTTGTCGATGATGATCGAGATATTGTAAAACTGATTATGAAAAGTTTAAGACTTGAACAATTTGAGGTCATTGCAGCTTATTCCGGCCAAGAGGCTTTGTCGGCACTTCAAGAAAATCCTATAGATTTTATTGTTCTGGATATTATGATGCCCGAAATGGACGGGCTGGAAGTCTGCAGGAACATCAGAAACAAGTACAATATTCCCATTTTGTTCTTAAGCGCACGCGACAGAGACATTGACAAGATTATTGGCTTGGAAATTGGTGCGGACGACTATATGACCAAACCGTTTAGTATTCAGGAACTTACTTCACGAATTAAGGCTCATTTCAGAAAGGTTGACCGTTTGTACAAGGAATGGCAGGAACTTGAGCAGGACAGCAACCCCCCTACCTACACTTTCACTTCTGTCTCGCAGCTGGTTTTAAATCAAAAGACCTTTGAGGCTTTTTTGGACAATCACAAGATTGATTTGTCGACGAAAGAATTTCAGATCCTCTCCTTTCTCATGCATCATCCCAATAACGTCTTAACTCGAGAACAAATCTACGAAAATGTGTGGGCAGGCGAATACGGAGAAATCAATACCGTCACTGTACATATCAAAAATATCCGCAAAAAGCTCGGCAGCCAATATGACTTTATTAAAACGATCTGGGGTATCGGCTACAAATATACCGAAGGGAAAGAAGGCGTATGAAGTTAAAAATTAAGCTGCCTCTTCTGTTTCTGCTGGTTTTTGTCCTGATAATTTTTCCTGGCACTCTATTTATAAAAACTTTAATAACCACTGCAACTCCCAAATCGCTAAGAATCTTCCCATCCCTGCTCCATTTTGAAGTGATCTTTTATCTGCTTTTTTTAACGGGTCTCGTGTTTGTCATTTTGGCAATCTATTTGCATTTCACCATAACCAAACCGCTTCAACTGCTTAATACGCGGCTCAACGGTGTCAATATAAGACGGCCGATATCCTCCCTAAGCTCAAGAAGGAAGGATGAGATCGGAGAACTCTACAATCATTTTAATGATATGGAAGACAGACTTCATCGGGCGCATAAGGAACAGATCGGTATGATTGCAGCCATGGCTCATGACTTAAAAACTCCCCTGACAACCATCAACGGCTTTGTGGAACTGCTGGCGATGCAGAAAAATCTTTCCGAGAGGGAAAAGCAGGAGTTTTATGAGCTCATTCTCAAGAAAACAAAGCATATTGCGGAACTTATCAACGCTTTCTCTTCGTTTACCAAGGATGAACTTGAACTGGAAGCTATCAATATGAAATCCTATGAAGCACGAAAACTATTTGAAAATATTGCTGCCGAATACGAAATCGAATTATCCGGGTTCAATTTTGAACTGGATTGGAATCATACCTTCACCGCAAACCAACACATCCTGATTAACGAACACATGATCCGCCGCGTTTTCGGGAATCTCTTCAGCAATGCCGTAAGATATGTCGATAAGAGAGATTTGAAGGTCTATATGAGTGGCTACGTGCAGGGAAACAATGCTTATTTCCTGGTGGAGGATAACGGCTTGGGGGTACTGGATAAGGAACTGCCACTGCTGTTTCTTAAGTTCTTCACCGTCGACAAATCCAGGCAGAATAAAAGCGGTGGTATGGGACTGGGCTTAGCCAGCTGTAAATCGATTATTGAGCATCATGGCGGTGGGATCGATGCCTTTCACTCCAGTTATGGGGGATTGGGAATCCGGTTCTACCTGCCGCTTATGAAGTGACCTTATTGGTCACTTCATTTTTCTTCACATTTGCTTCACATTTAATTATTTTCTTTTTAGCAGGGTTTTACCTTTACTCAGTATACTTATGTCCATCAAAACGAATGGAAGAGGTACCTTAAATCATGAGTATTACTGACTTATCGGTAAAAAGGCCTTCGGCAGTCTTCGTCTTACTAGCTTTATGTATTGGTCTGGGGATCATCGGTTACACGAGTCTGGGGGCAGACTTATATCCATCGGTTAATATCCCGGTTATCACCATCACAACTAGTTATAACGGAGCCGGTGCGGAGGAGATTGAAAAAGACGTTGTCAAGCCAGTTGAAGATGCCGTTTCGGGGATCAGCGGAATTGATACCCTAAAGTCAACTGCCAAAGAGGGCCTTGGGCAAACCGTTATATCCTTCACCATGGAAACGAATATGAATTCGGCCTTTTTAGATGTGCAAAAGGCCGTCGATGCGGCTGCAGGCAAACTGCCCGCCGATGCCGATTCTCCGATTTTATCCAAGATCGATATGAATGCCCAATCCGTGATGACTCTGGGTATTACGGGGACAGCCCCCTACGATCAACTGCAAAATGAAGCGGATAAAATCAAACAGGATCTGGAGAAAATACCGGGCATTGGTCAAGTCAGCCTGCAAGGAGCCAATGATAAACAGCTTTCCATTCAATTGGATAAAACGGCTATGGATTATTACGGAATCAATGTCAATACTCTGCTGACCAGGCTGAAGACAGAAAATAGTAATATGCCCGCTGGTCGGATTAGTCAGGCAACAAGCGACCAAGCGGTCAAACTGGTTGGCGAGTTTAAAGACATCAATGAGATCAACAATTTATTGATTCCCACTTCCGGTGGGGGGAACGTGCGGCTGGCGGATATCGCCGATATTCAACTGCAATATCCTGACAATGAACAACTATTAATGTTAAATGGCAAAAATGCGATTGGCATCAGTATTCAAAAGCAGAGTGATGCCAATGTCGTGGAATCTGTGAATAACGTCAAAAAAGAATTGATTGACATCCAGAAACAGCTGCCCACCGGAGTGAACGTAATCGTCACCACCGATAGCACTACGTTTATTAATGATTCTCTGAAGGACGTGCAAACCAGCCTTCTCGAAGGTATCATTACGACGGCTCTCGTGCTTTTTCTGTTCTTGCGCAGCTGGCGGTCGTCCCTCGTTGTCCTGGTTGCTATTCCAACCTCTTTGATTGCTACGTTCTTTATGATGTATGAGTTTAAATTCACCTTAAATATGATGACCCTAATGGCCTTATCCCTCAGTATAGGTATTCTGGTGGATGACTCCATCGTGGTTCTCGAAAATATTCAAAGGCACCTGGGAATGGGGAAAAACCCGAAACTGGCGGCAATTGAGGGGCGCAGCGAAATTGGCATGGCGGCAATTGCCATCACGCTCTGTGACGTTGTGATCTTTATTCCCGTAGCCTTTATGTCGGGCATGATCGGGCAGTTCTTTAAGGAATTTGGCCTCACGGTTGCTGCGGCTTCCCTATTCTCTCTGCTCGTTTCATTTACGGTGACACCGATGTTATCCTCCCTATTTTTGAAAAAGAAGCCCCCTGAAGAAGCTCCAGATTTACAACTTGAAACTAAAAAACCGGGGAGATTCTCACATCTCTTTGACCGTGTTACTGAAATCTATACCAACTTATTAACCTGGTCGCTAGACAACCGCTGGAAAATTGTTAGTCTCATCATGGTCGGCTGTATTCTGGCTATATCCTTACTCCCTTTAGGTTTTATCAAAACTGAGTTTACGCCCCAAAGTGATCAAAGCCAGATAACCATCGATTTAAATCTTACACCAGGTTCGAGTTTAAACCAGACTGAAGAAAAAGTATCTCTGGTTGAAAAGCATCTGCAGTCCATGGGTGAAGTGAAGGATTACCTGACCACCATTGGAAACAACTCTGATAAGTCCTCCGCCAATATCATCGTCAAGCTTGTGGATAAAAGTAAACGGACCGAAAGTCAGAGTGTCATTGCGACAGAAATGCGCCAATGGGGGAACACCCTGCCCGGTGTCCAGTTCAATGTATCTGAAGCACAGTCTGCTGGGGGAAATGGCAAACCTGTCCAGCTAACTATTAGTGGACAGGAACCCGTTGTTTTGAAAGAGTTATCCTCCAAAGTGGAGGATATCGTCAAAGCCACCCCGGGTACAGCGGATGTCACGAATTCAGAGCGGACTACGGAGAGTGAGATCCAAGTCACCATCGACAGGCTTGCCGCCGTCCAATATGGAGTGAATGCATCAGATATTGCCACCGTACTCCGGACAGGCCTGCAAGGATCGAAGGCCGGTATCTACCGGCAGAACGGCGATGAATATGACATTGTCGTGCAGTATAGGGATAACCAGATCAAAACCCCCAATGATTTGGGAGCCATTAAGGTTCAAAGCTCAGCAGGACAGCAGATTGCCCTGAATCAGGTCGCTTCCATCGGATATGCGGACAGTCCGCTGAAGATATCCAGAGAGAATCGAGAAGATATTGTATCCATCTCGGCAAATTTGCAGAACAGTACGCTGGGCGATGTGCATGCGAGCATTCAAAGCAAACTCGATACCCTTAAACTGCCCGCTGGCTATACGATAAGCTTTGCAGGCACTCAAAAGAATATGACTGATAGCTTCAGCGCCCTGATCAAAGCCTTGGCGGCATCGATTATTTTGGTCTATGTCATTCTTGTCATTTTATATGAATCCTTTTTAACTCCTTTTATTCGGATGCTCTCGTTGCCCTGCGCAATTATCGGGGCCTTTGGATTGCTAGCCTTAACCGGCCAATCTTTGAATATCATGTCGATGATTGGCTTAATACTGCTCGACGGGTTGGCATCGAAGAACGGAACTCTGTTGATTGATTATACCCATACCTTAATGAAACGCGGGGTACCTCTGAGAGAGGCCTTGATCGAATCCGGAACCACTCGGTTAAGACCCATCTTGATGACCTCAGCAACCATGATTGTCGGCATGCTGCCCTCAGCGCTATCAACCGGGGCAGGGAGTGAAATGCGCAGCGGAATGGCCATCATCATTATTGGCGGCATGATCACTTCTACGGTATTTTCTCCTATTCTTCTGCCCGTGGTTTATACAATGATGGAGGATTTAAAGCAGCGTCTTGCCCAAAAAAAGAAGCCAATTCAAGTTGTCGGGGAGGTAACAAATTATGAAGCACATTAAAGCAATAAGCATAGGGACAGCGCTGATAATTTCTGGTCTAATATTCACTTCGTTATCCTTAGGCTTGGGAAATAAAGAAGCTCCAGCAGTTAATCAACAACTTAAAAATGTCAAAGCCGTGGCAGCGACTGTGTCCTCCATAACAACCGACGTTGAATATGCCAGTAAGTTACAACCGGTTCATGCTGTGAATGTTTCCTCTAAAACCGTCGGCAAAGTCGCGACGGTTAAGGTTGAGGCCGGTGAAAAAGTAGAAAAAGGTCAGGTCCTATTTACCTTGGAATCTGGCGACTTACAGGCTCAGCTTCAGCAGCAGCAAGCCAACCTCGCTGCAAGCCAGGCTAATCTTGAGAAAACCGAAGGCTCTGCTTATGATCAGCAACTGATTCAAGCCGAGCAAACTTTGCAAAACAAACAGCTAGCTTATGATGATGCCAAGAAAAACTATGATCTAAATAAGCAACTATATGATAGCGGGGCCATCTCGAAACTAGCTTTAGATGATTTTCAAAAACAATATCAAAGTGCCGAAGTTGATTTAAAAGCAGCCGCGGATAATCTGAACCTGCTAAAGAATAAGTCCGAACCGGAATCGATCAGCGTGGCCTCGGCCCAAGTAGATCAGGCAGCCGCCGGTGTCGATTATGCCGCTGAGCAGGTCAAAAATGCTGTCATCACCTCTCCCATTTCAGGCATAGTATCTGTCAGGAATGTGGATGAAGGGGAAATCATCTCCAGTTCCACCGCGGCATTTACGATCATTGATACCGATACGATGGTCGCCGAGATCAGTGTACCCGATAAAATGGTAGCTAAGATCAAAAAAGGCCAAATCGTGCCTGTGAAAATGAATGCGTTGGATAACCAGACAGTAGAGGGTACCGTTGACTATATAAGCCCTGACGCAGATAGCAAGTCCCAAGCTTATACGATCAAGATTCTGATTAAAACGACGGATCAATTAAAATCAGGCATGTTCGCAAGGGTTATTTTACCTGAAGCAAAAAAGGATAATATATTGACTGTGCCCAATGAAGCAATCAAAATCGAAAATAGCACGTCGGTTGTTTATATTGTCGCCCAGGGTGCTGTAAAAAAAGTCCCCGTAACCACCGGATTATCCAACGCTAAGTTAACTGAAATTACAAGTGGCCTAAAAGCAGGCGATCAGGTCATCACGGAGGGACAAATCTTTCTTAATGAGGGTGAGAAGGTTAATATTGTGAAATGATTAAGAATAATCCTATTCGAGACAGTCACCATTTCGCAGATTTTTAAGAAGGAAAATAACCACGACTTGTGTAATCAAATCGTGGTTATTTTTTATAACGTTTCGTATTGGCAACGCGTTCCAACTACTTTCATCTTGCTATACATTAGGAATACACGTTTAAAACATAGTTATCGCCCCATCCTAATGTTATTAAAGATAATTAGTAATGAAGTCATCGGGTGTAATTGCTGTAACTGGTGACCCAGCGAAGTCTTTTATATTACGAGTAATGATTAACTCAAGTCTCCTACGTTTGGCACAGGTTGACAACAAAGCATCTTCATAATCATCCATTGACAGACTGAGTGCTTTTTCACAGTCACTTCTTGTAACATCAATAACTTTAAATATGTTGAAAATTGTTGTAAGTATCTGCTTTGCTTGATTGGTATCGTGAAAATATCTTTTAAGGAAATAGTAAATATCGGTTACAGAGCTTGCAGTTATGGATGCATTTAACTTATCTTCCGCAACAAACCTAAAAATCTTTTCGGCAGAGATATTATGAGGAGTACGGTTCATCAATGCATCAAGCATGACATTTGTATCAATCAGGACGTTCATATTTCTTTAACCTTTCTTCTCTTGCCTGTTCTAGAGTCATATCATTGGGAATAATACCAAACAATGATTCCACCATTTTTACCTTATCTTCTTTTAAAGTAGAGAGTTTTGCAATACCCTTTCCATTCTTCGTGATGATAATTTCCTCCTCATTAACGAGTGTTAAATACTTCCCAATGTTTGTTTTAAATTCAGTCGCGGTAATAAGCATTCGAACCACCCCTTGTCCAAAATATTAGATGATTCAATTATATCATAATCGCACGATCAATCAAGCGTAAATCGTTCGATTATGTGTGGCGGGCTATATTAACCAGTTAAATAATTAGGTTTGTTCTACCAAATCATGGTAATTAAATACATCCTTTGTTTAGGAGTGATTATTATGAAGGCAATTAAAATTCAAATTAAAGATGTCCTAGAAGCAGTTAATTCAGGTTCACCATATATCGAAATTGGTAACCGGAAGTTTTTATTATTCGAAGTTGAACAATATCCTGATACTGATGTGTTTATGAGGTGACTGATACCGAAGAAGAACAATCGTTATTAGAAGCTTTAGAGGGAGATAACCCAACCCTTTCTGATTTAGAAATAGACAAAATTTTGGGGTTTGCTAAAGAAGCATGAGAATACATTGGAGAAGATCGGCAGTTGATTCACTTATATCCCTGGATAAATGGAGAAGAGAAAGCGTGCTATTTTTGTGCTAAAAACTTGTTAATTATGATGTTAGAAAGACGCTAAAAATATGCGATTTACCCTGCGATTTTACGTTTTCCACTCCAAAACTGAACCCCTTAACCTAAATGGTCAAGGGGTTCCTTTTAAATTTAAAAAACATAATTATTTTCACTTTAAGCTTGACCCCATTTTTCATGGAAAACAATCTCTGCCATCGTTTTACGAGGGCGTGGCCTCCGCTCCTCTGCCGCATAACCCAAAGGTGTCATAGCCAAAATACGAACATTAGCTGGAACATTTAAAGCTTCCCGGGCTTTCTCCTCAGTGAATAGACCCTGCCAACACGTCCCTAAACCTTGTTCAGTCGCTGCCAACAACAAGTGCTCCATTGCGAGCCCTGCATCAAGCATCATATAATCCTTGCCTTCCCATACTTCTGATTCAGTCGGCACAGCACAGAGCACAATGACAATCGGCGCTCCCATCAAAGCCTTACGCCCAGGATTGCTCTCCCCCATGCTCTCAGCCAAAGCCTGCCGACCATTCGAATCTTCAACTACAATGAAGCGCCAACACTGCAGATTTTTCCAAGACGGCGCCAACCTGGCAGCTTCCAAGACATACTCCAATTTTTCACGTTCAACCGGCTTATCGAGATAACTGCGCAAACTCCGACGGGCCTGTACCACTTCCAGAAAGTTCATCTCAATCTCTCCTTTTTTCTCTTTTTAGCTTTTTTCTTTATATTATCTTCTATCCTTAAAATTATTCTATAAGATAGTTCATTCTCCTGCTTTCGGGGAGAATTGACGTCCTAAACAATCCCCGCTTACTTCCTCAAAGACAGGAGCTTGCACGGTTAGTTTGCTCTGCGTCGTAAGACCGAGCGCTGTGTCGCGCAAGCCCCTTGACATTTTGGCCCGCTTTGCTTATTCTTGGCAGGTAATTCACTTGAAAGTGTTGGGGGGGGAAAACATGCGGACGAGTAAACCCTTTTTTAATTTGCAGACCATCATGACTTTGCTTGTTTGCGGTGTAGTGGCTCTATCTTTATTGGTAACTGACGTACTAATTAGTCAGAAAGTTGCCGATAACACACAGAAAAACCTAGCTGATAAAGCGACGAACATTGCCCGCATTGTTGCCCACACGCCTCTTGTAATTGAAGCTCTTAATGGTCAAAGAGCCGATTCGGAAATTCAGCCCTTTGCGAATGAAATACGACAGATTTCCGCCGTCCAGTTTGTTGTTGTCATGGATATGAAGGGGATAAGAAAGTCTCATCCGGATATCAGCAAAGTTGGGCAGCCCTTTGTAGGGGGGGACGAGGGCGCAGCCCTAAAGGGTCACGAATACGTTTCCAATGCCAAAGGAACGCTGGGCATGTCCTTACGTGCGTTTACCCCTATTGTTACTCCCGCCGGTAAACAAGTTGGGGCCGTAGCCGTTGGGATCTTGCTTAATAATGTAAATCAGGCTGTCGCCCAGAGTCGACTAATTATTTTTATCAGTGTTGGCTTCGGATTACTGGTAGGAGTTATTGGTGCCTTATTCTTAGCTCGAAAAATTAAAAACATTATGTTTGGTTTAGAACCGAACGAAATCGCCAAAATGCTCGAAGAACGCAGTGCTATGTTAGAATCTGTAAGGGAGGGTATCTTGGCGATCGACAATGATTCCCGCATTACACTTGCGAATGCTGCTGCCTTGCGGCTATTTAATAAAGCTGGCATTCTGGGCGACCCGGTTGGAAAAAGAGTAACGGACTATGTACCCAACACACGTATGCAGCTTGTGCTGGAAACCGGGAACGCGGAATTAGATCAGGAACTAAATCTGTTTGGAATAACGCTCGTAACAAACGTTATTCCGCTCTTTGTCAACGGCAAAAGTGTTGGGGCGATTGCCACGTTTCGAGATAAAACCGAAATAAAACAAATGGCTGAAGAATTAACCGGTGTGCTCCTCTACGCTGAGGCCTTGCGCGCACAAGCCCACGAATTTATGAATAAATTACAGGTTATTCTCGGTATGGTCCATATGAAATATTATGACCAACTATCCACGTACATCAGTCGAATTGCTCATCAGCAACAAAATGAAATCGGTTTTATCTCAAGACATATTAAAGATCCAGTATTGGCAGGCTTTATATTGGGGAAAATGAGTTATGCCCGAGAGGTTGGGGCAGAGTTAGTCCTGTTCGAGGAATGCTTTTTACCTGAACCGGCAAACCCAGAAATGATTCACGATATAGTTACCGTGTTTGGAAATTTAGTCGATAATGCGCTGGATGCGGTCGTTGATTGCCCACTTAAACGGATTGACGTAAACTTTTCTTATGAAAACGGTGTTATAATCCTTGAAGTAAGCGATACTGGACCTGGTATTAACAATGAGCTCAAACGCCAGATCTTTACTAAAGGCTATTCTACCAAGGGACCTAACAGGGGCTTAGGACTGTACTTAGTGAAACGTAGCCTGGAGAGACTTAATGGGAGTATCGAGATCGTTTCAGAAGAAGGTCAAGGAACTCAGTTCAAGGTGTCTTTACCTTATAAGAGCAAGGATGAGATGGAATGATTAAGGTCTTAATCGTAGAAGACGATCCTATGGTCGCTGAATTTAATCGGCGTTATCTTGAGCAAGTCGAGGGCTTTGAGTTAATCGCAATCGCCCCTTCGGTTGATGACGCCTTACAGATTTTAGATCGTCAAGCAGTCAACTTGATCTTACTGGATATCTTCATGCCCGGTATGAACGGATTTGATTTATTGACTCAGGTCCGAAAGCAAGGCCAAGGGGTCGATGTTATTGTGGTGTCCGCTGCTTGTGATAGTCAAAGTATCAAGAAAGCTTTACGCTTTGGAGCCGTTGATTATTTAATTAAACCTTTTGAATTTGAACGTTTCAAAACGGCTTTATCCGCTTACCGAGAATGGGTAAGCATGACGAAGGATCAAGAAAAACTAAGTCAAGCAGAATTAGATCTACGACTTCTTCATCCGAACCCTGTTTCTATGCCAAGTGAATTGCCGAAAGGTCTGACTCGCAACACCCTGAAGACTGTCTGGGAAAACATCCAAGAAATGAAAGAACACTCGTTTTCGACTGAAGAAATGGCTAGCCGTGTTGGCGTTTCACGGGTGTCGATGCGCAAATACCTAAGTTTTCTTACGGATATTGGAGTCATAGGTATGGAGGTTATTTATGGTTCAGTTGGCCGACCGGTCTATCAACATCGCTGCCTAAAGCCTGATAGTGATTTAATGAAAACTTATTTGTGAACCGAATAAAGAAATTTTCATTTATTAGTGGTGCCACACATTGGAGACATTTTAATGAGGAATAAAATACTCTAACTTCTACAGTACAAAATGGACAGCGATGCTGTCCATTTTAGTCGGGCTACAGGGACACTCGGCCATCCTGCAAGAAGGCTAATACTTGCGAAGACAGTGTCTTCGGGCCAGCGGAAGCACGATGATGTATCCTAGTTTCAATGTGCTGTTACCAAATGCACGAATGAGCGTATACTCAATCCTGAGACCCGAGCCGGTTTTGACAAAACCAATAGCGAATATGAAGGCGGAAACTATAAGCCAAATCGTACTATTTGCGAAACCAGCTAAAGCCTCTGGAATGTGAACATTTGCACTATTGTTCCGTGGCTCTATATTAGCACTTCGTAAGCATTGATACTATCTTTCTTTAATTGCAAAAAAATTAATGAAGTTTAATAACAATAATCCGTATATTCTTATAACTAAATAATATTTCATTTGTGGCAATTTGTTTTTTACAAGTTTAGCCCTAGTTTTTCCCTAATGGTAAAGTGTTTAATAACCTCGACCGGAAATTACCCCCTTTGCTAACTATCTATTAATCCTGAAAAATTAAAAAATCGGCCATTCGGCCGATTTTCACTTTCTTTAGTTACAAAACAGTTAACATAATTAAATAAACTGTGCAAATTGTTTGAAAAAACTTAATATGGAGAAGCAAATAAATTCAGGAGGTGCTTCTATGAGTCTGGCCAGGAATACGGAAGTCTCAAATCCCATTTTAAAGTCGTCTGAAAATAAGGAAATCCTACCTTCCGGTTTCGTCTCCAAGTTCGCGAACACAAAAGTCGGAGTTATTCCCTTACCTCTCTATCTAATCTTGGCAGCGATCATTTATGCCGCATCTGCTTACAGCAAACTTCCTGCGGATATGCTTGGCGGTTTTGCGGTCATCATCATTATGGGGGTCCTTCTCGGGGATATCGGGCTTAAGGTTCCAATTTTAAAAGACATTGGCGGTCCTGCTATTTTGGCTATTATGATACCGTCCACTATGGTCTTTTACAATTTAATCAATCCTTCGGCTTTAAAAGCAATAACAGCTGTCATGAAAACATCCAATTTTCTCTATTTATATATCTCTGTTTTGGTCGTAGGTAGTATCCTGGGCATGAATCGAAAAGTTCTCGTCCAAGGTTTTCTGCGCATGTTTGTTCCTCTCATTGTTGGGACGGTTGGTGCTATTTCGACTGGGTTGCTCGTCGGTTCTTTGTTTGGTTACACCATCCACCGCACATTTTTCTATATTATTATCCCGATTGTCGGTGGAGGTATTGGTGAAGGGATACTTCCACTCTCGATCGGCTATTCCACTATTTTGAAAATACCTCAAGAAGCTTTAGTGGGCCAACTTATTCCAGCGGCTGTTATCGGTAATATCGTCGCGATTGTATGTGCCGGATTATTAAAGCGTTTAGGAGAAAAGAAACCGGAACTTACCGGAAACGGAGTACTCGTTAAATCTGGCGATGACTCAGAACTATTAAATGCCAAAGGCATTGATAAACCGGTTGACTTTCCCCTTATGGGAGCAGGACTTCTCCTAGCCTGTACTTTTTTCGTCTTCGGTAACTTCGCAAGCCCATTTATCGGAATTCCGGGTGCAATTATTATGATTTTCACAGCGACTATCGTCAAGTATTTCAACATTATGCCTGCAAAAATGGAACAAGGTTCATTTCATTTGTACAAGTTTGTTTCTTCGAGCCTCACTTGGCCTTTAATGGTCGGTTTGGGTGTACTGTATACCCCTTTGAAAGACGTCGTTGCCACCGTGACTCCTGGATACCTCGTGGTCTGTGCCTCAGTGGTTATTGCCATGATCTCTTCCGGATATTTCATCGGTCGCTTCATGAACATGTATCCTATTGAATCCGCTATCGTCACAGGGTGTCACAGCGGTCTGGGCGGAACAGGAGACGTCGCTATTCTTTCTGCTTCAAATCGGATGGAATTGATGCCTTTTGCTCAAATCTCCACTCGAATTGGCGGGGCCTCGATGATTGTAATTGCCACAATATTAATGAAGCTCTGGCATTAGAGGACTTGTGTGACACAGCGCTCGGTGCCTACGACGCAGAGCAAACTAACCGTTCAAGCTCCTGCTATGGGGAGCGGGGTTCCCCCCAAAAGCGCCATCCTTGGCGCATTGGCGGCAGCGCACGTCCTTGTGCGCTGCCCCGTGTCTGGGGTCGGTCGCTTTAACGGAAGTTTGCTATTCTGCTTACGTAGAGACGTCGCGCTCGTGTCACACTGCGTCCTGCGCTTGGGTCCTGGGAACGGACGGGAGAAGTGGGAGAAGCGGGAGAAGGGACGGTTCTTGAGTCGCATGCTTGACTTGAATTGTGAGACAGCACATTTCATGTGCGCCGTCTGGCTCGGGCCGAGGGGACTTGTGTGCAAGCTGGGGACGGTTCTTGTTCTTAGCCTTGCATACTAGAAGAAGAACTTCTAAAATGCGAATTGTTGCTTATCGATGCAATTTAAGGCATACCAAATAAGAAATTAGGAGGGTCTTAACCATGAGCAGTATTCAGGAACGAGCCTTAAAACTCCATAAAGAACTGGTGGGGAAAATCGAAGTCGTTTGTAAAGCAGAACTGAATTCTGCTGACGATCTAGGGCTGCTTTATACTCCAGGGGTGGCTGAACCTTGTAAAGTAATCGCTGAAAACCCGGACGCAGCCTTTGACTATACTGGACGGGGCAATATGGTTGCTGTGGTATCTGACGGTACAGCCGTGTTAGGGTTGGGTGATATTGGTCCCCTGGCAGCCTTACCTGTTATGGAAGGAAAATGTGTCTTATTTAAGAAGTTTGGGGGAGTCAATGCGTTTCCCATCTGTTTAAATACTAAGAACGTTGAGGAAATAATTCAGGTTGTTAAGGCTTTGGAACCCAGTTTTGGCGGAATAAATCTAGAGGACATTTCTGCCCCACGCTGTTTTGAGATTGAAGCACGGCTGAAAAAGGAGACCAACATTCCAATCTTCCATGATGACCAGCATGGTACGGCCATTGTTGTTTTAGCGGCACTCCTTAACGCCTTAAGGGTTGTTAATAAGAAAATCGATACGATTAAATTGGTGCTCAACGGAGCAGGCTCCGCAGGTATAGCCATTACGAAATT
>NZ_MASS01000073.1 GCF_001707885.1 Desulfosporosinus cupriresistens
GGGCGATCATGCTTTATATGAGGGAAGGGATCTTTGGCATGGGGGAAGTCCAATGCCTCAAAAAAATGTTTCTGAAAATCTTCTTCCGCCGCTGTCTCGACAAACTGGATAGAAGCGGCAATCTCCCTGGCCGCCGCCCGCTTGCCGAGGTCCAGCAAAGCCAGTTTCGCACCTTCCCCTGCCGCATTGCCCACAGCTGTGACATTTTCCAGAGCACAGTCAGGAAACATCCCGATGACCAGCGCACTTTCCTTATTGATATAGCTGCCAAAGGCTCCGGCCAAAACAACTCTGTCAATTTTAGCCACACCTCTTTTTTGCATAAGAATTTTTGCTCCGGCATATAAGGCCGCTTTAGCTAATTGCACCGCCCGTATGTCCTTTTGAGTTATGGTTACATCCTGGCCGATTGCTGTCTCCGCAGACCAGGCCAGGACATACTCCATCTTTCCGTCGGCACCCCGGCGAATTCTGGGAGAATTAAGCTCTTTGTTAAACCTTCCGTCAGAGTGAATAATCCCTGCTTTAAACAACTCGGCAGCGGCATCAATAATACCGGAACCACAAATACCCTTGACCAGTGCCTGGGGCTGGGCACCCAGGCAGTCTGCCCCACCAATGACCTGACAGGCCGGTTCATAGGTATACCGGTTAATCTTGACCCTTTCAATTGCCCCGGGAGCTGCCCGCATGCCGTATTTTATCTGGGCTCCTTCCAAAGCGGGGCCGGTTGCACATGAAGTTGACATCATCCCCTCAGCGTTGCCCAAGTCAATTTCACCATTCGTTCCAATATCGATCACCAGCATCATGCTGTTCTGCTTGTAGGGTTCTTCCGCAATCAGCACAGAGACATTGTCGGCACCGACAAAGCCGGCTTCCACAGGTAAACAGTGGACATTGCCGCTCCTGGCAATTTTGATGCCCAAATCCCGTGCTTTAATATTCAGCGGGCTTCTTATAGCGGAGGCAAAGGGAACACGCCCCATGTATTGCGGGTCTATATTCAACGTGATATGATGCATGGCTGTATTAAAAACCAGGACCATCTCATAAATAGTTTCATAATTAAGGCCGGCAGCTTGCGTCATCCTGGCCACCAGGGTGTTAAGATCATTGATTATCAGGTTATGCAGATAAGCCAGACCATCCTCGTTCATCATGCAATAAGAAATACGGGAGATAACATCATCCCCAAAGCGCACCTGGGAATTCAGCAGCGAGTCCCGCTGGACAACATTGCCCGTGGCCAGGTCACAAAGATAAGCTGCTATGGTGGTTGTGCCAATGTCCACCGCCATACCATAACTAGTCTCCACCCGTCCCGGTTCAACCGCTACAATCTCTTTGTCCTGCCAGAGGGTTGCTGTAACCCGCCAGCCGCTTTGCCGCAAACTATCGGGCAGGGTTAATATTACACTGTAATCAATTTGCAGGTCTTTAAGTTGACTGAACCTGCCTGTTAAAGCGTCGGTAAGGCGCCTAAAATCGTCTCTGGAATCCTCCAGGCTGGGCTTCTCCATTTCTATGTAATATTTTCTTAGGGCCGGATTTAAGTTAAAATCCCTCTCCTGGGCCGTTTCAAGAATAACTTGTTTACCCCCGCTGCTTTGCTCCGGCACGAAGGCCATGACATCCCCCTGAATTTTGGCGCAACAGGCTAACCTAATATTATCAGCCTGCTCCTCCGCTGTGAGCAGAGCCTTTTCTTGCTCAGTCAAGGATGAAAGGTTAAAGCCGCCTGCTTCAATTTTCACTTTACACTTGCCGCATTTACCGGCACCACCACAGGGTGATTCAATATCAACGCCTAATTCCCGGGAAACCTGAAGGAGAGTTTTATCTTTTGTAGCCATCCCCCGTCGGCCCGATGGCTGAAAAATAACTTTATATGGCATTTCCACCACCCCATTAGGCAAAATCCGTCTTGACCACACCGTATTTATAAATTTGGCGAAGAGTCCGGGAGTTACACCCGGCTACATGGGTTTAGAGTCCATGCGCTCCTTCCGAGCCACTCTCCCTATAAATTTTGGACCGGTAAGGGAATTTCGAGTAACCAAACCCGAAACTCCATTACCCCAGCTAACTACTTAGTCCAATAATCAAGACCTAAACCGGTTAAAATCTTCACAGCCTCATCATAGACATCCAGATATTCCTGAGTGGGTACTAAACTCAGCACATCGTAACATTCTTCAAAAGGTTTGCCCTTAGGTGCGGTTTTGTAATCTTTTTCATAGATCGAGACCAGTTTGTCCAAGATCTCGTTAACCTTGGTTGTCTCCATACCGGCCACAGCTCGCGCTGCTTCCGCCATCATCCTGGCTTCCAGGCCGGTGGTAAAGTTGGTGGCCACTCCTTTAGCCGCCGCTACACCTGACAGTATTTCCCGGCCGCTGGCCGTATCGGTAATAGCCTGCGCTGCCGTCTCCAACAAACACATCACAGTACATGGCCCGGCCAGGGTGTAGTATTGATTGCCCAGCATTAAATTAGTGTTAGCTTCTATAGCCATAGCGCAGTGTCCAGCTACCGCCAGAGTCTCTCTGGCCGTAGTTATTCCCCAGCGCACATGGACGGGACCATCCAAATGCCAGGTTGCCTGCGTCATGACGAAGGCATTGATCGTGGTTGCTACGTCAACAATGGTTGTTTCCTCCAAACCACCTGCATAGCCGCCATAGATAGGCATCTGCTCACACATGATAATATCTCCAGCCAGTACATAATGAGCGGTGAAAACCAATGCACCTACATCAATCTTCAGTTCATTTAACTGGGATACCTCATGGCTGTCAGACTGCCTCATCCCGCCGGGAAAATCTGCTGCGATTACTCCGGCAGGTGAAAGAGATGTTTCATTCCCCTATAATCCCATCCCGGGACGGCCGGCCCTGCTTTGGGCAGCCCGCACCATGATGGCTTCGGATTTAACTGCCGCAATCTCCCAGGGACTGTTCGGCACAGGATCGTGGCCCTTGATTGTTTGCAGCACGCCATCAACAATAGTGTCGACCAGCGGTTCCTGAGCATAAGACTGGTGGATAGGCAGGAAGAGTTCTTCCGTACACGGCGCACCCGTCGGCCCCCCCTGGATGATCGGCGGACGGGAGTCGGTATAGCTGCGGCAGCTCAAATTGACCGCATCCTTGCCTTCGCCATAGATGACGCTTGTTGGCGCAGCCGCTATGGAAGCCAGTACCTCTTCTTCGCTATACTTAATGACCCGTTTTGTATCAATACAGTAGATCCCACATTCCACTAACATCTCCAAACCGGCTTTAAAGAAATTGTTAATCTGTTCTTTGTCCGTGGGTATGATTTGTTTTTTGTCCATCTTAAGGCCATATTTTTTCTTTAATTCAGCCGCTTTCTGAGGTATTACTTTGTAGTCCCAGTCCTTTTCCTCCATTTTCGGACCGCTTTTAGCTCGATCATAGATATCAAATACCGTAAGGGATTTGGCCAGAGTCATTTTACCCCCTCCTTATTTCTGCCATTAAGGCTTTTGCTTGCTCAACAGCTCCGGATGCAGTTTCCGAGTAGGCATCTGCCCCAATTTTAGCTATCCATTCGGGAGATACCGGGGCTCCCCCGAACATGCATTTAAACTGGTCACGAATACCTTCTTCTTTCAACACTGAAATGATATCCCGCTGGGAAGGCATAGTGGTTGTCATGAGAGCTGATCCGGCAATAATATCCACTTTAAATTCTTTGCCCTTTTGAACTACTTCTTCCACTGGTACATCCCTGCCCAGGTCAAATACTTCAAAACCGGCTGCCGACAACATTGTTTTGACAATATTTTTGCCAATATCATGGATATCCCCCTGAACCGTATGAATAAGTATTTTTCCCTGGGAAGCCTTGCTTTTTTCTTCATCGGACATGTTGGCAAAAAGTATGCCCATCGCTGTTTCAAAAGCTTCGGCAGCAATTAAAAGCTGCGGAACAAACATCTCTCCTTCGTCAAAAAGATCACCAATAATTTTCATACCCTGAGACAATCCTTCGTTAACAGCAACCATCGGTTCCATGCCCGCTGCCACCGCTTCCCTGGCCGCTTCTGCAGCCAGGTCAGTGTCTGTTTCGGCAATTGATTTTTTAAGTTTTGCTAAAATCTCATCCTGACTCACCTTCTTACCTCCTACTTTTTGTTATTAAACTCCTCCAGGGCCTCAAAATAACTTTGCAAATTGGCAATGGGTATTTCCGGCGGAAGGTCACAGCCTGAAGATAAGACAAAATGCCTGTAGGGTTTCATTTCTACCAATAAGTCCTTTGTCGCCCTCTTAATTACTTCAGCAGTTCCTTCTTTCAACACTCTGGCCGGATCTATATTGCCAAATACCAAGTAATTTTCAGGAATTTGAGGAATAATATCAGTCATCTTGACCGCATTGCCGAAATGATAGCCTTTAGCGCCTGTACTAACCATTGAATTTACTAATTTTTTGACGCTCCCGCAATTATGAAGAACAACAAAGAATTCTTCATCTTGCACGGCTTCGACAATCTGTTTTACATACTTGGACGAAAATTCATCACATTGATTAGGTGCCAATAAACCTGCTGTGGGTTCAGCAATCAAAACGCCGTTTGCTCCTGCTTCCTTAAAAGCTTGAGCATAAGCTTGGCCATACTCAGTACATTTTTCCAATAAAATATGCACCGTTTGCTTGTCTCTAATTGAAGCTTTTAAAGTTCGTTCCAGTCCCATTAAGACTGCCGCTAAAGAAAACGGACCAAGCATTCCCCCGAAGGTTGGACGGTCTGTAATGCTCTGGGCTGCCAATTCAGCAGCTTTCACAAATACCGGGCCACGTCCCGCTTGCAGGGAAGGTACCTGCAAACTTTCCGCCATTGCCCTGTCAAACACAATTTCGTCACTAATATGAGGAGCTTCCGTATCTAAAAAGCTAACCGTACACCCAAAGGTTTCCGCCTCAGAGGTTAAGTCCATACCTGTCATAGCACCAATCATTTTGGGAAACTTGGCTATAACGGCCTTCATATTGGCAAAATGAGCTTGGGCATCGTTAACTACTTCAATAACTCCCTTATCAATCAATGGGAGACAAGGGAAGAATAGAATGGGAAGATTTTTCACCTCATCATCCTCAATAATATCTCTGGCCCATTTGTCCATATTTATTTTCATAATCATTTCCCCCCTTTTTCAACGTATATTTTATGCCGGCTCCCCTTTAGGGCATCAGGGGTATTGGCCGGGACATAACAATTTTCAGAAAGACCCTTAACTGTTTCTAAACCATAGAGGACCCGGATACAAAGTCGGTATAGGCGTCCTCCCCATGCTGAGTCAAATCCAAGCCGATTTCCTGCTCATCGTCACTGGCACGCAGCTGGGTGAATAAGCTGATTACTTTTAAGATAACGTAAGTTCCTACAATGGCTACGGCATAACTTGCCACGATAGCTATTATCTGAGAGGTCATCTGCCCCGGATTCCCGAAGAAGAGACCGTCGCTGCCCGCCTGGTTTACTGCTTTGCTGGCAAATAAGCCAGTAGCCAGGGCACCCCAAGTGCCGCCAACACCATGCACACCAAAAGCGTCAAAGGAATCATCATAACCTAACTTGGCCTTCATGATGCTTACCGAAATGAAGCATATCACCCCACCCATCAAGCCGATGATAATGGATGACATTGCTGACACGAAGCCACAGGCGGGGGTAATGGCCACCAAACCTGCCAGCGCACCGCTAACCGCACCCAGTAAGGTGGGTTTACCATGCCGAATCCATTCAAAAATTATCCAGGATACCATTGCCGCTGCAGACCCCAGCTGAGTGTTGACAAAAACAAGCGTTGTCAAGCTGCCGGCTGTCAGAGAACTGCCGGCATTAAAGCCAAACCAGCCAAACCACAGCAGTCCTGCTCCAATAACTGTCATAGGCAGGTTGTGCGGAATCATCGTTTCTGTGCCATAGCCTTTGCGCTTACCGATAACCAGCGAGGCAACCAGGGCAGACACACCGGAAATGATATGCACAACCGTGCCACCGGCAAAGTCGAGAGCACCAAGGTTGCGAATCCAACCTCCCACACCCCATACCCAGTGAGCAACAGGGTCATAGATAAATGTGGCCCAGGCAACTAATAAGATTAGATAGGCAGGAAACCTCATCCGCTCAGCAACCGATCCGGATATAATCGCCGGTGTGATGATGGCAAAAACCATCTGGAAGACCATGAACGCCTGGTGTGGTATGGTTGCAGAATAATCCGGATTGGGCTCCAGTCCTACTCCATGCAGCCCCAGCCAACTAAGATTACCGATAAAGTGGCCTACATCCGGACCGAAGGACAGACTGTAGCCGTATAATGCCCATTGAATGCTGATGACACCCAGAGCGATGAAACTGCACATAATGGTATTCAGAACATTCTTCTTGCGGGCCAGACCACCGTAAAAAAGAGCCAGTCCAGGTGTCATCAGTAAAACCACAGCAGCAGAAATCAGGACAAAAGACGTATCACCTGAATCAATGGCGGGCGCCGCCGCTCCATCTGCCAAGGCTAGGCCCGGTACGGATAGCAAAAAAGTAAGCGCCGTGAAAATAACCGGCAAAATTTTCATTTTTTCTAAACCCCCTATTTTTCTTGACTTGAGAACTATCTAAGAACTATCAATATAAAAACTTCTTTATACACTTCTTCTTTTAAACACTTCTTTGAAAGTTGGCGCCATACTCAAAGAAAAACATTTCCTCGAGGGTTCTCTTTAAAACAGAAAAAGCCCCCTCCACAGGGCATATAAGTCCTGCGACGAGAGCGACACTGCTCAATTCATCACACCGGTGTGATTTTACTTTTTCGAACCTTCTGAAAAGTAATTTCCAAAGGATTAACTTTGTACCTTTATTAGCAATCTCTCAGACAGAAAACTTGTGGCAAGCCACCCTATTCTCTTTACAAATTGAAACCATTACCCTTGCATGTCTTTATAATATCACAAGGTTATTCTTCGGTCAACTGCATTATGTAATTATATTTTTAGTTATACTATATAATCGTTCAGGTATATGTGTTATTGTCTTGCCGAATCGAAAGGTTAAAATGCATTTGCCTGTTATACCATGATTTTTATAGACTTTGTACCATAGATATGATATTGTCCGAGTAAAAGATGGTGCTTTTTGTAGGAACCATAAGGTTTTTTCTTTTTACTCGCTAAGTCCAACCCCGACCTGAACTGTTGGGATTTTTATTCTTTATGTGACAGAATAAACCCGTTTCACAGAGATAATAATGTTCATAGATCATCACATGGTTTATTTTTGGTAAAATGCTTAATCATCCCTTGTGCAGCAAGTAATTAATTGCACACTATCCGAAACCGGCCTGTTCAGCATCAAAATAAAGTAAAGGAGATCTTTCATGCAATCGTTAGATGCCACGGATTTAGCTATAATTAAATATCTCCAAGACAATGCCCGCTCCTCTTATCAGGAAATTGCCACCAGGATCGGTGTTTCACGCGTCACTGTAAATGAAAGGATACGAAAACTTATAGAGAGCGAGGTTATCGAAGGTTTTCATGCACGAATTAATGCCCGTCAGATTGGTTATCCTGTAACTGCCATTGTGGGCTTGGTTACCGTTCAGGGAGACAAGGCATATCGCACGATCGAAGAACTGAAACATATCCCTGAAGTAGAAGAAGCACATGTTGTAACAGGGCAATACGATTATCTGGTTAAAATTCGGGCGCAGGATAATGAGGATCTTCAAAGAATTCTTTTTGCTAAAATTGATCAGATTTATGGTTTTCGCCGGGCTGAGACAATGGTGGTTCTTTCTTCACCGGTTGAAAAGTGTGGAATCGACATTCGCCAGGTAAGTAATTACCTTTGGGAAGACACAAATGAGCTGCAAGAGGAGAAAATTAGTTTGTTGACTCAAAATCCTCAGGATGCAACAGACAGGTAACCCTTGCCTATATTGTGGGACCAGATTTATAATCGTGCTCAAACAAATAAGGGGCTGTGCTAAAACTTGTTACTATATTTTTCATATCCCCACTTTTGCTTCTATATCACAAAACACAAGCGTCCTCACTCCACTTTAATAGTGAAATGAGGACGCTTATTGATTGTTATAACCACTTGAAATTTTGGAAACTTAGTTTTCACATCTCCCCTGTACTAAAGCCTGTAGGTTCATCACATAGCTTTAACAGTATCCTAGCTACGGCAACACTCTGCTGTTCTCTCTCAACTATTATTTTGACAGAATTTCTAAAGCATCATCGAGAGCGAGCAGGTATTGTAATGGCAAGTCATGAACCGTTTCCCGGATTTGTTTAAAGGCCCTTCGATGCGCATCCAAAGCTTGGGTGCTCTGAGGGTAACAGGAGTCCACCAATTTGACCAGAGCATTAGCCTCTTCGGCATGCCCATTCTGGCTGAGATAATCATACAGGGGAAGTGCAAATTTATATACATCACCAGGAGTTCTAACTGTAAAAGACATTCCACCGACCTCCACTTCAAGATCAAATTTAAAACTATTATAACATTATCTCGCTCTAGTTTGCTGTTTCTATCCTTCGATGTTCAGAATGGAGTTTAGACACCTGTCAAATTTCTGTTACCTTCATTTCCACACTTTACCATCTTGCTGACCACTCAGTAATCGTGGTTCGTGGCGTTAGCATTTTTTTAATATCGACTGCAACGGGAATTAATGCGAGTGAGTAGTGTTCATTAATTCAGTATGAACCGTTTTCAATAATTCTGGAATTTCTAAAGTCTGTGGGCAGTTTTCTGTGCAAATTCCACAAGACACACATTGATCCGCGCCAGTACCAGCAGGTACCAAATTACTTTGATATACAACTGCGTCTATTACATGCGATTTCATAAGCTGTTGGCTGTTATATAGCTTAAATATTTCAGGAATTGCAACACCTTGTGGGCAGGGCATACAGTATCTACAGCCAGTACAGCCAATGCTCTTTTTGGCTTCATAAGCCTCACGAATCATTTCAATCAAATTCAAATCTTCTTCTGACATAACATTTGGAACTGCATGTTCAAAAATTTTCAGATTATCCTTTAATTGTTGCAAAGTGCTTGTACCGCTCAAAATTACGGATACCTCTGGCATGTTGTAAAGCCATCTAAAACACCATTCTACCAAAGAACGCTTTTCCGGATATTGATTAATTAAATCCTGCGCTTCCTGTGGAACAGTATTGAGGATATAACCCCCTCTAAGCGGTTCCATTATAACTGTAGCTAAGCCTTTATTGGCAGCATATATTAAACCTTCGAGACCCACTTGTTGTTTTACATCCAGTATATTAAGCTGAATTTGAGCCATCTCCCAATCATAGCTGTCTACAATTTCTTTAAATGCCTCTAAGGTATTGTGAATAGAAAAAGCTTTATGAGCTATTTTACCCTTTTCAACCATTTTATCTAAGAAAGTCAGACCATCAAATTTCTTAACCTTCTCCCAATGACCATGATTCATGTTATGCAAAAGATACACATCGATATGATCTGTTCCAAGTCGTATTAACTCTTCATCTAGATACTTTTCGAAATCTTGATATTTCTCGATATTCCAAATAGGGCTTTTAGTCGCTAAATAAATTTTGTTTCTATAGCCATCTTTTAAAGCTTTTCCGGTTATAATCTCGCTATCTTTGTAAATAAATGCGGTATCAAGGTAATTTACTCCCTTATCGATAGCGTAACGTACCATTTCAATAGCTTCTTTTTCATCAGAAGGAAACCGCATGCAACCAAGTCCAAATCTAGATACTTTCATCCCTGTTTTCCCATATTGTACGTATTCCATCTTTTCAACTTCTTTCCATTTTATTCTATTTATTGTTTTGAAAATTTATCTCCCGTCATATCCTGACCAAGTATGCAAGACATGCTTTGCAAATCATGGCATTTTTCCTTTTAGTATATCTCCACTTTCCCAGAATTTTAAAGACTCCTAATCAGATATTTTGATTGTACATCTTAGAGTTAACTCGAAGTCAACAATTTATTTGTTTCCTAAATAACATACAAAAAGCCACCTGCGATTAATTCAAGTGGCCTAAGACAACCTAGAGCGTGTAGTATCTCTATATGAATAATACCCTCCTTGCGCGGTGGAACGCTTGCTTGCTTAGCAATATATCCTACTGCAGCCGAAGAGCAGATGGTATGTTCTCTTGGAATTCCCAACATCTTCTGCATCCACTGTGCAAGGAACTCTATGGTGATACCGTTGTACAGAATCGTTGCCACAAAGGACATCATTGGACACATTAAGCCGACTGTTGCACATATAATTGCTGTTGTGACTACATATGGCTTGTCCTCTCTCGGATTTACAAAATTGAAAGCCAATTTTAACGAAAGTGGACCTGCAATAATTATTTGAAGTAAAAATGCAAATACAAACTCAATTGCAATTACTTTGCGAGATGCTATAAATACCTGATTTGACATACCTCCCATCTCAATGGCAAGATTATAAAACACGAATAAATGTACCGTAATTATTACGGACAGAAAAGCAAAAACCACTTTCTGAAATTTTGTTGTTGGCATAACAATACCTTCCTTTCTTTTGTTTAATAACTGTTGCCGTTTTTTGACAACAAAAAAAGACACAGGTTGATCTTTGTACCGTAATCAGATTTACGTGCAAAGCACCACATGTGTCGTTTCTTTGAGTTTATTATTTAATTATTTATAAGCTACTATATTTTTTATAAAAAGTCAATTTGTTTATATAGAAGATTGCTTCGCATTTTATTAATATCCCGCTGCTCCGAGTCTTGTTGCGTGTATTATAACACAGGCCCGACGTTATTTCGGATTTTCCTTCTTTTCAACAGAAAAAAGACCTTGCAGAGTACTTGTTATCTCGGCAAGGTCCCTGATCAACTTTTCACGATACTTTCCATTTCACTGCGAAAGAAACAAAGGGGAACCGTGAGCCGCTTAGACAGCAGGTTCAGTAGAGTGTCCACATCGGTTCATTGACAATCCCCTGGAATGGCATGAACTTTCAGCCTTGTAAAAACTCCGGGTTCTGTCAGGACTTGTTCAAGCTTAGGCAAAGCGATTCCCAGCGTCTCTTTCAAGACATCTTCGATGGTTTCCACCGCTACAATTTGAATCTTATTTTTAACTTCTTCCGGGATATCCTTGAGATCAATAACATTATCTTTGGGAATCAAGACCTTTGTGATACCGGCACGATCTGCCGCTAACAATTTTTCTTTTAATCCGCCAATCGGAAGAACAACACCTCTCAGTGTAATTTCTCCTGTCATGGCAAGTTTCGCATCCACCGCAATACCTGTAATCAACGATGCAAATGCAGTAAAGAGCGCGATTCCTGCTGACGGTCCATCTTTAGGGACAGCTCCGGACGGTACATGAACATGTAAGTCCTTATCTTTAAAGTGCATGGCATTTACGGGCAACCGGGATTTCAAAAGACTTAGCGAAATCCTGGCCGATTCCTTCATAACATCGCCTAACTGACCGGTTAAGATAACTTGATCTTTTCCGGGCATTTCCGTAGCTTCGATAAACAGAATTTCACCACCGACCGGCGTCCAAGCTAATCCGGTGACAACGCCCGGCGGATTAATTTCCTGAGCCATGTCATGCCTTGACGAATGTCTGCCCAGAATCTCATCCAAAGCATCCTCTTCAACTAGGTATGGCCTTTCAACTGTTCCGAGAACAATCTTTTCCACCACACTTCTGGCAATGGCGGCCAATTGCTTTTTCAATCCCCGGACACCGGCCTCCATAGTGTAGTCTGAAATGATTTTCTGTAAAGCTTCATCCCTGATCTGAACATCAGCTTCCGTTAAACCATGTTCTTCAAGTGCTTCGGCAATTAAATAATTTTTACCGATGTGAAACTTTTCATTTGTTGTATAACTTGAAAGCTGGATGACTTCCATGCGATCCAACAAGGGGCCGGGAATGTTTTCAAGCGAATTTGCAGTTGCAATAAAAAACACGTTCGACAAATCGTATGGCAAATCCAGATAATGATCTGTAAAGGTACTATTTTGTTCAGGATCCAACACCTCTAACAACGCACTTGCCGGATCCCCGTTATAACCTGTCATCAATTTATCCACTTCGTCTAAAACCATAACAGGATTCATGACACCGGCTTTTTTGATGCTTTGAAGGATGCGCCCCGACATTGCACCGACATAAGTTCTGCGGTGCCCACGGATTTCAGCCTCGTCGCGGATACCTCCCAAACTGAGTCTGGTATATTTTCGGCCCGATGCTTCCGCGATGCTCCTACCCAAGCTTGTTTTTCCTGTTCCGGGAGGACCCACAAGTAATAGAATTGAACCCTGTTTATCTTTTTTCAGCTGCATGACCGCAAGATGCTGGATGATGCGGTCTTTTACTTTTTTCAGGCCATAATGCTGCTCATCCAAGATACGTCGAGCTGCTCCAATATCGACGAGTTTTTCTTTCTTCAATTCCCACGGTAATGCCACAAGAAGATCTAAATAGTTTTGGATCACACTATAGTCGGCACTCTGAGAATTCTGTCTTTCCAGTTTGCTTAACTCATCCAGCGCAGCCGTTTTAATCTCTTCCGGCATGTGCGCCTGTTCAATGCGTGTTCTATAATCTTTATCCTTTTTACCGGAGGCTGGTTCGTCTTCGTTCAGTTCTTTCTGAATCGCTTTGAGCTGCTCCCTCAAGACTGCTTCACGATAATTTTTATTTGCTCTTTCAGAAAAGCGTTCCGTCATTTCGATTTGAAGCTGAATCGCTTCTTTGTAATGCAAAAAATAATCAATAAATTTCAAACTGCGGTCCTTTAAGGACGCTGTTTCCATCAAGGTATATTTTTCTTCCTTTGAGAAAGCGATAAACTGGGAGATGTATCCGATCAGAACATTGAGATCTTGTATCTCATCAATTGCTTTTACAATGCCATCGGCCTCTCTAAATTTAGCTCCAATTTGATGAGCTGTAGTTTTAATGTATCCCATCATTTCCTTTTGACTAATTTCATTGAGGTCGATTACTTCTGGCGCCGGAACTGTTTTTCCAGTGATCATCTTTTCCCCAATGTTGATATCCATTACGGTCACTCGATTTAAGACCTTCACTTGAACACGATATCCTTTTTCGCTGGGATTCACCTTTAGGATTTCAAGAGCAACGCCTGTTGTGTAGAAATCCTCCACTTTGGTCTCATGACGGTCCCGATGCCGCTTTACTGGCAATGCCACTATCTCTTGATTTTTATCACGAAAGCAAGTCAACTCATCCTCGCTGAGACGATCTATCTTTAAGGGATAGGTCATGCCTGGTAATAATACCAGATCTTCTATTGATAATATCATATACATTATCCTCTCTTTATTAAATGAATGATCATTTAATTATTGTGGAAAATTGAAGCGAGCTATTACCCTCGCTTATGAACTAATCGACTTTTTTTGGAAGTGAATGGTTCTTGATTCGACTGGATTTCAATAATCTTTAATTAGTGCTTTCTGAATGATATAAATCAACTCATTCAAGCGTTTCATGGCAATGTTTTCAGGCTCGCAGGTTATTACGGCAATCATTTTTACCGGGGAAAACAGAATGGCATACAAATTATCATTATTAAAATTATTTAAAATCTGCCGTTGCTTTAAATCCGTCAACAACTGATTTAAAGCCGCTGGTCCCTTCATCAAACCACAACTGTTCTGAAGAACAGGGCAAGCACTAAATTGTTCAATAAAATGAAAAACCTCTTTGTGTTCACGAATAAAGTGATAATATCGTCGAATCAATTGGGCAATGATTTCTTCCCCCGCCATATTGGGGCTAATATATTGAAGCAAATACTGAATCCTAACTTCAGTATATTCCAGATAAATTTCTCGAAGCATGGCCTCCTTATTTTCATAATAGATATATACTGTTGCCGGAGATACGCCAGCGGTCCTTGCAATTTTGGAAATCGATGCACCCTGGAACCCCTCCTCCAGAATCAAGTGGACCACCGCATTCTTGATGCATCTTTGCTTTTCATCATCTCTTTTTCTCATGCGCACCGCCTAAATTTTCGGATAAGATTAATGATAATTCTATGATAAATGATCGTTCACTTATTGTCAACTCTTCTAAA
This sequence comes from Desulfosporosinus cupriresistens, assembly GCF_001707885.1. Lineage (GTDB taxonomy): Bacteria > Bacillota > Desulfitobacteriia > Desulfitobacteriales > Desulfitobacteriaceae > Desulfosporosinus. The sequence goes on from NZ_MASS01000073.1 coordinate 14,171, forward strand.
TAAACACTGGTCAATCTGCTTGCCGTCTGTGCGAACAATCTGACCATATCCATACACTTCTCTTTCATATTGTCTGGATTAATCAGCTCCCAGTCTGATATTTCTGAGCCATTGGGTAGAAATGCTCTACTTGGTTCCAAGAGATGCCATTACGAAGCAAACCCTACCGGCCCAAAATTGAGAGTTAATCCCAGTCTGGTTGGCCGGTTACTTCGCGAAGCGTACTATTGCAGGACGGTTAGATTGCTTTTCCTGCTTCATAAGCTTTTAATAAAAGTTCTTTATTATTAGCCGCGGTGTTGGGGTCTCTGCCGCCTGTTAGTAAAATGGTATTAACTACATTTAAGCCAAACATCTTAAGCATAGCTTCATTGGTTTGAAAGGATGTCTGAAAAGCCTGTGCGTTTGGATTTCATAAATACAATATCTCCATTCTTTAATAGTGTTATATTTATACTACCACATAGTTTATCATGGTAATAGATATGTATTTAAGCACTATTACTGCTAAGATAAAGGAATTGTAAAATATAACAAGCGAAATGTTCCCTCGGACGCACCTAAAAAACATTGCGCCTGTTTTTTGATTCAATTCTGGAAATTCCCCTATAAATAAAAACACGTTACTGATACACAGTTCAAATAACAGTCTTATAGAGTATCTTTTCTTGCCCCTTGGTCACCCCTGTGTTATGATTATTTAAGGTAAAATGTGGAATTTGAAAGTTACTACGCTGAATACCTTGAATCAACTTCGTTAGGAGATGATGCTTGATGAGCCACCCAGAAAAGAAACTTGACCGCAAATTCACTTACATTGACTATCTTACTTGGCCAGAAGACGAACACTGGGAGCTCATTAATGGAATTCCTTATAATATGACTCCTGCCCCATCTACACTACACCAGAAAATTGTCACTACGCTTATTGCTCTATTTTATAACGCCCTCAAAGATAGTCCATGCCAAGTTTTTGGTGCCCCTTTTGATGTAAGATTGCCAGAGAAAGAAAAAAACAGTAATGAAGATATCTTCTCTGTCGTACAACCGGACCTAGCTATCATCTGCGATCGAAATAAGCTGGACAGTCGCGGATGTCTTGGTGGACCTGATCTTATTGTCGAGATAACATCCCCATCAACTCTACGTAAAGACATTAAGGAGAAATTTCATCTTTAAAGCGGGGGTTAATCAATATTGGATGATCTACCCAGAACAAAAAACTGTCGTAGCTTTTAGTTTAGGCAAGGAAGGGACGTATGGCCGACCCGACATCTATTGCGAAACTGATAGTATACAGGTTGAGCTATTTAATTCATTTGGTATTGATTTATCTGAAATATTCCAGGATTATTGATACATTTGTCTGTTTCTACTGCATCAACCAGAATTTTTCTACAATGGTCAAAATTAATCATATGCTTGGCAGAGGTTAGGTTAAGATCGACGTCGTTATTTTACCTTAAAAAACCCCTAGGCACGATTTTGATATACAAATCGTGAACTAGGGGTTTTTTAATTCTAATGCCTATAGTTTTTTCGTCCTTGTAAAAAATGTCAACGTAGGATCCCAGACCAGGGCAATAATTTTGATGCAAACAGAAGAGCCATTCCGGAAAAGGAATCCAAATTTCGTAGCGATTACCACCTGGGTCACGCTTGTCCTTAAATGCACGTCCAAGCAGTTCCTCATTGGTAAGATGGACCGTATCCTTGTGCCGTATCAAAGAAATCACATTCTAGCTCGATGGCACGGTGCAGTGTGGCAATCGATTCCTTTTCATCCGCTGGACTATTTTTGGTGCCTGGGCTTTACCTCTCCCTAAATAGGAAAGGACTTCTCGCAAGTCATGTTACAATAGTTGTTTTGCAAACAGTAAAAGCTGATTTCCTTTTTCTCCAAACGCATATTGTGTACGCTATGTACATATTATACAATAAGAGGTGATAAACATGTTTCCGAAGAAGGAGTGTGTAATTATGCAAGAAGTTATTAATGCCACAGATGTCAGGAGAGATTGGGGAAGTTTTATTGATAATGTTGTGCGTTTTAAGCCCTCTTTGGTAAAACGGAATAGAGACTATCTTGCAGCTATATCTCTGGAGCATTTGGAAGTTGTTTTAACACCGTATAGGTTCACTCTTGAACATGAAAAAGAGGCCGACGGCAGCTTAAGTGGTTCTCTGAAAGAGCTGGATATCATGACTAATGCTGCAAGTTTGGAAGCGTTAAAAACGGAGATTGCCAAAGAACTGATTGAATATGCCCAAGAATATATGGATGAGTTCGCTAAATATTATGGGGCTCCCAACAGAAAGCCTCATTTCCCTTATGTTATGCGGGTGCTGATCCAGAAAGATGAGGATGCAGTAAGAGGTTTGCTTGATGCCTAGCTGGAGAGAATTAAAGCGATTTTGTGAGCGAGATGGCTGGGAGCTGTACAAAGATACAGATCATTATTTTTATCGGAAAATAATGGATGATGGAAGCTTAAAACGCACCAAAATCTCCAAGGGGACAGGTGAAATATCTCCGCGGTTATGGAAGGATATTTTAAAGAAGCAATTGCAGGTGGATGAAGGATACTTTAATAGAATGATCTAGATAGTCCCAGATTGGCCTGGGATTATTTGTTTTACATTGGTAATTATAGCTAGAGTCGTTCGCTTCGTAATCCAATATTTTGGATTAGCAGCCGAAAGAAATTGTATTAGCCCAAATAACGCCATTGACAGCAAATAACGAATTTCCGAAAATCAAAATGGGAATAAATACAATACCCCTTAGCGAGGACATAACAGTGGATTGTACACCTGTGCCAAAGGCTTGAAAGATACCTATAAAAAGTGCAGATAGACCGGCTCCTTTTATTGACGACACGTTTCTTATAAGGTACCTGATGATTGTATTTCACAGGTACCTTAGTTTTTTTAAAAGGTACCTTATAATAAAGAGAAACAAAAAAGGAACACTCCAGGTTACTTGCCCGAAGTGTGCCCCCTCCCCTACATCGCGGCGCGATCTACTGGTGTCACCTTCTTTAAAGTTTTAACTCTGCCTGCGTCAATTTTCCAGGAATTTTGAGCAATTCATCCTTTTCAACCTGCCCGCCGCAGGAATAATAGTAACCATTATCCTGCCAATCGAGCATGTATTTGACACCCGCCAATTCGATCTTGATGAGTCCTCCTGTTGTTTTCTTGCCTTCAAACTCAAGTTCTACGGGTTCCGTGCTTGAATTTGACGGCAGATTGGTATGCGGCACCGGCCCTTGTGTGACAATCAACAACGGGTTTTGCTCACCGAGGACGGAATACATACTGAACAGAGCACCTTTACCTTCTCTTACTTCAATCCATTGGTGTTTGATCTTATAATTCTGACCAGCCAAAATATAGGGCGCTTGACCA
>NZ_MASS01000074.1 GCF_001707885.1 Desulfosporosinus cupriresistens
AACCTTTAATGAAGCCTGCATCGAAACCGGATTGGCGTTATAGACATCATTAATTAGAGTCGTCTCAAAAACTCCCGATCGAATTTCCAAGCGCATTTTTGATAATTCCAACTCACCCAGTCCCCCACACCCCTCAGCCAGCGGGACATCAAAAGCTGTGCCCACAGCCAGTGCTGCCAACGCGTCCAACACATTGTGTTTACCTGGTAGTGGAAGATTAGCTGTCGTTTTTTCATCATGAAAGCATACATCAAACGAGGTCCCCAAGGCTCCCCAAGGCCGAAGCTGAGTCCCCACCAGGTGAGGCTGTGCAAAAGCACCTTCTAATCCATAGAAAAGTGTTGGATGCAAATCATTCTTAGCTTTTTCCACTGATAATAAATCCTCAGAGTTTAGGATCGCAATTCCATCCATCGGCAGCGCCTCAATTAGCTCCCACTTGGCCTGGGCAATTCGCTCCTGAGTCAATAAGAGCTCTAAATGGGTAGTGCCGATATTAGTGATAACGCCGATATCTGGTTGGGCAATGTCGCATAAGGCTTTGATCTCACCCAAGCCACGCATGCCCATCTCGAGAACCAAAATCTCGGTATCTAGCGGCGCATTGAGGACTGTTAACGGAAGACCCAATTCGTTGTTATGGTTTTCCTTATTGCGATAAACACGAAAGCGCCGAGACAGAACTGCGGCAATCATATCTTTCGTGGTAGTTTTCCCATTGCTCCCAGTAACTCCAACAACCTTGGCCCCTAGTTCTAAACGCCAGGCCTTGGCCAATTCCTGAAACGCCATGAACACAGACTTTACAAGAAGCAGGGCCTTACCTTCAGGAGTACGAGGGGTCTTCTCAGACCTCTGAAAGCGAGCATCATCCGCAACCACAAGAACCGCCCCATTTTTCCAGGCGGCTTCAATATAATCATGCCCGTCCACTTGCTCTCCTGGTAGAGCGAAAAATATTTCTCCACCTCGAGCTTGACGACTATCTATAATACACCCCTGCACCTCTAAATCGGAGTTTCCGATCAATGTCCCTTGCGCGATTTGAGCTACCGCGTCAACGGTCCACTTGCTCATATCCTAGCCCTCCTAATACTTCACGCGCCACTTCCCGATCATCAAACGGGTGAACCTCGGTCCCAAAGATCTGATAAGTTTCGTGGCCTTTGCCAGCGATCAAAATGGTATCCCCAGCTTTCGCCATACGACATGCGTTCCAGATGGCTTCTCTCCGGTCGCGTAAAGCGACATAGTCGACTCCTGAAACTCCAGTTAGTACCTCTTGAATAATTTGGTCAGGATCCTCAGTACGAGGATTATCCGAAGTCACTATGACAAAATCACTCCATTGTGAGGCGACCTCCCCCATGAGCGGACGTTTTCCCCGATCTCGGTCTCCTCCACACCCAAAGACTGTAATAAGTTTTCCTTTGGTGAAACCTCGAGCTGTTCGTGCAACATTTTCTAAGCCATCGGGCGTATGAGCATAATCCACAATCACATGAAACGGTTGCCCACGACGAACACTTACAAAGCGACCTGGCACACCTGGGATCTCAGCCAAAGCTTCCGCGACTGCTTCGGGTCCATAGCCCTGTTCAACCCCCCAGGCAAAAGCCGCCAAGGCATTATAAACACTAAAAACCCCTGGAGTAGAATACTTAATATCCTGTATCCTTTCACGGAAACAGACCTGAAAGCTCACCCCCTCAGATGTAACTTCAACGTTTTCTGCCCGATAATCCACGGCATTGTGGATCCCGTAACTCACTACCGGAGCAGCCGAAGCTTGACATAGTTTAGAAAATGCAGGATCGTCTCCATTCAAAATACTGAGTTTGAGCTGTTTGACGCCCTTTAAATTTGAAAATAAACGAGATTTAGCGTAAAGATAGTCCTCCATAGTCTTATGATAATCCAAATGATCTTGTGTCAAATTCGTGAAAATACCGACATCAAACTCGCAACCAACGACGCGTCCAAGATCCAAGGCATGTGACGATACTTCCATTACTGCAATGCTTACCCCTTCTTCGACCATCTCCCCCAAGAGCTTTTGAATTTCAATGGCTTCTGGAGTTGTTCTCTCACCGGGGATATCTCGTCCATTAATCCTAGAACCGAGCGTCCCTATCAAACCAACCTTCTTACCTTGCTTAGTCCCTATTTTCTCAATAAGATGGGTGATTGTTGTTTTTCCGTTCGTGCCTGTCACACCGACCAACTCCAACTGTTCGCTGGGAGAACCATAAACTTTAGCCGCTAATCTTCCAATAGCTTGGCGCACATTAGAAACCTTTATTTGTGGAACATTGAGTGGCAAAAAGCGCTCTACAACTAAAGCCACAGCCCCTGAATCAATGGCACCGGCGGCAAAATCGTGACCGTCCACTTGAAATCCTGGAATGCAGGCGTAAAGATCACCCGATTGAACACGCCGCGAATCCATTGACATCCCACTAACAACAACTTGAAGGTCTCCAGATGAGGCTTCCACCTCAATTCCATTTAAAATTTCTAATAGTGATATACTCGCTATAGGCATCTCTCATCATACCTCCCCAATGTTTTCCATACTATACATCATTTGGATGATCCGATCTAGGTTTATTATAGACAATTTGCTCCTTCAACAGACCTTGACTAACCGATCATCTACTTTCCGTTGCTTTGAGTTCCGGCTTCTGACTTCTGTCTTATCGTCCAAGAGGACTGACCGAGATCGGTTGGCGCCCTGTCAAACTACGAATTGCTTCAACATCTTCATCCTCGTCTTCCCACCAATGAGCAAGCGTCGGAGTGGATGCGTCTGTTCCCAGATAAAGGAGAACACTCGATCCAGCCTCTACCTGTGCACCTCCATGAGGAATTTGGTCAAGAACCATTTCGCCCTGACCTTCCGTCATTGACTTAAATCCAGCTTCGGTCAAGGTCTTTTCTGCTTCTGCTAGAGGCAAACCTAAGACTGAAGGAACAGCAGTTGCCTTCTTAATCGGCGAAAATTCGAGCCCAGGCAGGGGTTTGCCGGGCGTCATTGGCGCCTGGGTATCTGGTTGAATACCCAGATATCTGAGAGAATCAAGCATAACACTCTGAACCACTGGGGCCGCAACAACCCCTCCATAAAAAGGAACACCGTCGATCACTGCCAACATAGCCAACTTTGGTTTGTCCGCAGGGGCAAACGCCACAAATGAAGCAATATACTCTCCTTGAATATACCCTCCATTCGCTACTTTTTGCGCCGTCCCGGTTTTTCCAGCCACACGGTATCCAGGAAGAAAAGACCTCCGTCCGGTTCCATTGGTCACAACCGATTCTAAGATTTCTCGTTCTAATTTTGAAGTATCCTCACTGATTACGCGCCGAACTTCTTCTTTTGAGAAGGGCGTCACAACCCTTCCGCTAGGACCGACAATTTCTTCCACCAGTTGCGGCTTCAATAGTGTTCCACCGTTAGCCACCGCTGAAACTGCCGTCAAAAGCTGAATAGGAGTGACGTTATTTGTTTGTCCGATGGACATCGTCGCCAAGTCCAACGCTGTCGCCTTTTTCTTATTCGCCAAAATCCCCACCGCTTCACCGGACATCTCAATGCCTGTTTTCTTACCAAAACCAAAATCTCGCAGATATTTATAAAAAGCGTCCATCCCTAGGCGCTGTCCCATTTCAACAAAACCAGGGTTGCAGGAATTTTCGGCCACTTGAATGAACGTTTGGTCACCATGCCCTCCCGCCTTCCAGCAACGCACGTTTTTTCCCAAGACAGTATAAGCCCCTTTATCAAAAAAGTGCTCTGTAGGCTTAATTTTCTTTTCTTCCAGCGCGGCCGCCAAGGTAATAATCTTAAAAGTCGACCCCGGTTCATATCCATTTTGAATAGCAATATTGCGCCGGGCGCTGGGATCTGATTCTTGATAATGGTTAGGGTCAAAGGCTGGCGCCGAAGCTAAGGCGAGCATTTCTCCTGTATTTGGATCCATTACCAAAATAGAAGCGTTCTTAGGTGCCTGCCCGTTCATATTAATACCTTGACCAGACATCAACTTTTGCAACTCCCGTTCCGCAAAAGCCTGAATGTTTTTATCAATGGTTAAACGCACCGTATTTCCTTGTTTAGGGGCTAAGTACTGATGTTCCGCCTGGGGAAGAGGAATTCCATTTGCTCCAAATTCCTGGAGAATACTTCCTGGTATTCCCTTAAGCTCCGATTCTCTGGTTAACTCTATCCCTTCCAGACCCTGATTGTCAATCCCGGCAAATCCGATAATATGAGACGCAAGCGCCCCGTTAGGGTAGTAGCGTTGGCTGTCCTCCGTCGTTCCTATTCCCGGTAACGCTAGCGCTCTCACTTGAGCTGCTATTTCCGGTTTAACCCGCTTTTGAACGTATTCCAACGCCGTCCTTTTCGTAATATGTGCTTCGACTTCGGTTGCAGGTTGCCCTAAAATCTGAGACAGAGTCAAGGCCATCTCCTTAGCTCGACCGGACTGCCTAACCTCCGCTGGAATGGCATAGACTGTTTCACTACTAACGCTCATTGCCAAGACGTTGCCAAGACGATCCTCAATATTTCCACGTTTAGGGGCAACAGGAACACCGCGAAAGTGGGAATCGTCTGCCTTCTTACGTAAGTCCGCCCCCTGACTGAGTTGCACGAACCCCAGCCGAATAATCAAAACAACTAAAAAAGCACTCACACACAAAAAAAGAAAAGCGATTCGTTTACGCATTACAACAAAAGGACTCACTAGTCCCCCCCTTTCCGGGGTAACTGCGTACCCAAAGCGCCTTTATCTTAACGTTGTGTTGAAGCAAAGAAGCTAGTGAATCTTTGTGAAAACTGATGAAGTGCCGTGGGTTTAGCTTCCGCCTCAGCAGGTTTCGTTTCCGCTTGGGATGACAGATCCCCCTTTTCATTTTTGACCGCAGGCGCTGCACCCTCCACATACACTATCCCAGCAGGTTTATCCATACCCATAGATAGTGCTACGCTTTCAATCCGGCCAACCGCACGTAGTTTGTCAGCTTCCATCTGAAGAAGATCTCTCTGTGCTTTGATCTCGGCAATTTCCTTCTCCAAGGACCTAACTTGTGCCCCCTGGACAACCGTTAATTGAATCGTTTCCGCCCCGATTGCACCAGTCACCCCAACGATCAATGCCAACAATATAATGCTTTTTCCTTTGGCGTACCGTTTGCCTCTTTTGGCTGGCCGAGAGTTTCTCTCGCCGGATTTTTGCTCTAATGGTTCCTGCCACATTAACTTTTCCTGCGCTACTACCAAGGGTATTCCTCCTCCTTTTGCTTTAGACCGTTATATTTTTTCAGCAACCCGTAATTTTGCACTTCTTGAACGTGGGTTTTGCTCAACTTCCTCTTCTGAGGGGAGAATAGGTTTTCGGGTCAGTACCTTAGCTACCTTCTTTGCCTCACACCGACATATTGGCAATTCTGGCGGACACGTACAGCGCCCAAGCCAAGAATTCATTCTGTCCTTCACAATACGATCCTCGAGCGAGTGAAACGTAATCACTCCAATTCTGCCTCCATGATCCAAACACCGCAGCGCTTGATCGAGCACTCGATCTAAGACCCCTAGTTCATCGTTCACTGCAATCCGGATTGCCTGAAATGTACGTTTAGCAGGATGGGGTCCACTGCGCCGAACTGCGGCCGGCACTGCTGCTTTAATCGCCTCAACCAGATCGCCCGTTGTTTCTACGGCGCGCTCGTTCCGTTTGCGCACGATGAATTGAGCAATTCGTTTCGACCATTTTTCTTCCCCATATTTCCAAATAACCTCAGCTAATTCCTCTTCACTCCAGCTGTTCACTAGTTCCTGTGCAGTCAGAGAACTTAAAGGATCCATTCGCATATCCAAAGGTGCATCCTGCATGTAACTAAAGCCGCGCTTGGCTTCATCCAGTTGAGGGGACGAAACTCCTAAATCAAACAAGATTCCATTCACCGGTAATAGATCTAATTCTTTTAAAGTTTCTTCTAGATATTCAAAGTTCCGATTAACTAAGGTGATTCGCTCATCTTTGCCAAAGATTTCTTGAGCATGACAAATAGCTTTATCATCTTGATCAAAACAGATCAGTTTTCCGTTGGCATCGAGCTTAGTTAAGACCTTTTGGCTATGTCCAGATCCACCCAGGGTACAATCAACATATCTACCTGAGGGATTCGTAACTACTGCATCAACCGTCTCATCTAATAAAACAGTGACATGATGAAAATCCAAGCAAATCCGTTCCTTTCTATATACCTAGCTGTACTAGGGATTCTGCTGCACTGGCATAAGCGCTTTCTGCTTGCCGACTGTATTCTGTCCAAAGCGTCTCGCTCCAAATTTCAACACGGCTTGACACTCCAACTAAAACCAGATTCTTCTCCAATTGCGCATAGTCACGCAAATTAGCTGGCAATAGGATTCTTCCCTGCTTGTCCAGTTCACATTCCGTCGCTCCTGAAAAAAAGAAACGGACAAAGGCACGAACGTCGGGTTGAGTAAATGGCAAGGCACGCAACTTCTGCTCTAAGGTATTCCATTCTGAAGGAGGGTAAACAAACAAACAATGATCTAAGCCTTTGGTCACAATAAATTGTTCTCCCAAGGCCTCTCGGAATTTTGCCGGAATAATCAGCCGACCTTTTCCATCAATTGTATGAATATATTCCCCCATAAACAATGTCATTCACCCCACCGTTGTGGTCAGTTGCCCCACTTTGCCCCACTCCACACCACTTATTCTACGCGCAGAAGAATTATCCTGCAACCTAATTCTGTCCTTAAACATAAAAAGATCTAAATTAAGGAAGAAGGTCCTACCTCTCGTGCCTATTCGATCAACAAATCTGTCGAAAGATCGAACATAATGAAGAATTTATTAGCTATATTCCCTAAATATAGCTAATAAATTCTTTAAAGTAACAATAGTAATTAGCAGTATTGTTAACAACTAGGAAATGCTGACAAATAAAGTCGGTTCTCACCTAAATCAGCTTTGACACAAAAGTATTCTTTCAGCATGCCAGATTTGTTGATACCCTAACAGCGAAAGTTCTTCCCGCCGTTATACCAGCCTCGTCGACCCAAGCCCAGTGGAAAACAAAACCTGAACCCGACTGTTAGCTCAAGGTTCAGGCTCATTTCTAAATCGTAATGATTTGGCACTCCTTGGTAAAGATTCTAACCATAATACTCTGACGACGATGCTCCGGGTATAAATAAGATTTGCCCTGGATAAATAAGATCTGGGTTACGCAAGTTGTTTCCAAGAATGATGGCTTGCATTGTCGTACCAAAGCGTTTGGCAATTTTATAAACCGAATCCCCTTTTTTAACCACATAGACTTCGTGAGCAGGGGTAGGTGTATAGGCATGCGATGGCATAGCCATTTGAGAACCCATTTGCCCAGCCATGTGCGGATGAGTCGGGCAATGATGCATTGCAGGTTCATAACACGGTGCACAAGGCATCGGCCCACCCAGATCAAGCGAAACCATACCCGGATCCATGTCAACATCAAGGTTCACGAAACCAGCAGGGTTATACATCCCAGGACCACCTGCCATCGGTGCTCCCTGCATTCCTTGCATTCCTTGCATTCCTTGCATTCCTTGCATTCCAGGCATCATACCTTGCATACCCTGCATACCTTGCATGCCCTGCATTTCGGACATTCCTTGCATCATTCCACCCATACCAGGTGCGGGAGTAGGGTTATAAGCAACGGAACGTAAGTCCATGTTAATTTCCTCCTTTAATTACATCAAAATAGATGTTTGTTTAACTTTGTGGTGAGCATTTTTCCTCTTTACCTATTAACAATATATGGTAACTAAGGATTAATGTGTTTGTACCTGTAAATTATAAATAACAAATTTATTATTAAACTAAAAAAGAGCCGACCCTTAATATTCGGGCCAGCTCTCATCTAATTAAATCACATTAAAATTAAACTACTTGTATTGCCTTGTTCAATTGTGCAACAAGCTCATCAACATTCCGTCCATGGGTTAAAGCAGCGCCTTCGATACTTTCCATTGTGGAAGACGGACATCCTAAACAATGCATTCCAAGCTCCAAGAAAACTTGAACAGTTTGAGGATATAATTTCAACACTTGGCCTACTGTCATCTCTTTTGTTAACATGTAATGTTCCTCCTTTGGATTCCTTAGTGAAATGCTCGGTTTTATTATAAATCAATTTCGCCAAAGAAGCAACCTCTCAACCCAGGCTCGAATCGCGATGTTCAAATGCCGTAGGGCGCACAAGGTCCCTTCTCGCCATCACGGAGCCTTGCCCTTCCTTGTTGGCAACGCTCAATGCAGCTCGAGAACCCGCCCACGTACCCCTCTAACTACCTTTTCTTGACCAATCCACTCTTAATTTCAGACAGTGCACATGAAATGTGCCGTCTCCCGAACACTTCCGTTCTCCCTACCCAAGCCCAGGACGCAGTATGACACGAGCACGAGGTCTTTACGTTAGCAGATCAGCAAACTTCCGTTCAAACGACCGACCCCAGATACGGGGCAGCACACAAGGACGTGCGCTGCCGCCAATGCGCCAAGAATGGCGCTTTTGGCACGATAGTCTCCAGTACGATAGTCTCCAGTGGAGAGTATCGCCGAAGCCGTGATCCCTCGAGGAATTCTTACCGGCGTAGGATAGAGTATCGCCGAAGCCGCGATCCCGAAAAGAATACTATCGCCGAAGGATGCACCCCGCTCCCCAAAGCCAGGAGCTTGAACGGTTAGTTTGCTCTGCGTCATAGGACCGAGCGCTGTGTCATACAAGTCCCTCAAGTCCCCCTATTTCATACGCAAACTTATAGATATGTTCTGCCAATTCTCTCGGAAGCGCTCCCGTCCCACAACTCGGCGTCAACATACTTCGTTGGCGAAGAAGAGATTCCTCGACACCACGTTTAACGAGTTCCTGAATTTTTTCTTCTAAATTAAGTCTAAGGCTTTGAACATTTTCCTCCCAGGCAATTGGATTAGTAGGAACTATGCCCCAAGAAAGAATCCCTCCACGCGCTAAGAATCTATTTAAGGGCTCTGCTGAAGCCAGCATGCTCTGCATATAATCGTAAGCATCAAAATTAACCACCTGAACCTTTGAATCAAAAACAAGGGTCCAATCCATTCCTGCGCAGACATGCACTCCAGGAATTCCACCTTGACTAAGAATTCCTTCAGCAATCACATTCAGTTCTTCAATAAGTTGCTCTCTAGTTATTGTAACATGGGTTGCCGCACCAAAAGCAAACATCCCTGGATCGTCAATCGACATCAGAACCGGTAAGCCGAACTGTCGAAGTCGTTTCGTCTGCCACTCAGCATGCAAGGCAAGCGTTTTAACCAACATATCCCGAAGAGAATCATTATAATAGCTAGAACGCTTGTTTATATCCATAATTTGCATACCCACAGTCAACGGACCACTAAGCTGCCCTTTCAAAAGCACAGCGTCCCGTGTTCCGAAACGTTCAAGACTACGACAGAAGACCTCGAACCCTTCTCCGCCCTGTACGCTAAATCCAAAGCGTTCTAAAGCTTGTTCATCACCCTCGATCGCTCCAAGATAAAGCGTGTAAAACTCTGTCATTCGCTCCGCCCAATCCGACGCTTCGACTTGAAACTTCGGCGATTTAAGATCTGCAATGACTCCAGTTTCAAAAAGGACATTGAGAAATTGCACAATAAACGAACTTTCTGCCCCACGGCACGGAAGCTGTGGCCAATGTGGCGCTGACGGAAAAGTTCGCCAAATCAAATCTAAAGCTTCTTCACTATTAGTATGAGGCAAACTTCCTACCCCCGTAGTGAGAAAGTGCGGTTTAAAGTCTTCGTTTTGCATCTCTTAACCCCTTTCATCGTATAGATAAACGATTTCGACAACGCAACAACCTATTAATACGCATGCCACGGTGCCCGAAGACACTGTCTTCGCACGTATTAGCCCTCTTGCAGGATGGCAAGGAGCGGCGCACATGCGACGGAACAAGGATGTTCCTAGTGTCGAATGCGCCCGAAGACACTGTCTTCGCACGTATTAGTCTTCTTGCAGGATGGCATAGCATTCGACCAGAATAACCCTGAGGTTTTGCGTTTTAGCCTTAGCGACAAGCGAATAGGAATGCAGCGTGTCGATCACGATAGTCTCCGGTGGAGACTATCGCCGAAGGCGCTAACCCACAACGAACAGTTAACGCCGTAGGATGCCAAAACACTTCCTCTCTAAAACCTTACCATATGCCAAAGATAGATCCAATCTGCGCAGTGAAAGATAACCCAAACCAATAGAACACTGGTAATGATGCCAGGTACCCACAAAAACGGCCGATAATGCCCCCCAATACGATGAATATCGCGAATACGCAAGGGCATGAATAAGCAGACGAGGATAATGTAACCTAGTAGGGGAATGTAGAACGGAACCCCCCAAGGGGACAGAGCCCATCCGATGGCAATAAATACAGCCCATCGATAGCGACGTTCTAACCAATGCACCAGTCCCAGTGCAGGTGGAGCGTCCGGCAAATGCGGAGCGACAACACCAACCTGTAACAATCGAGTAAGCATGAACAACACACCCAAGATCGCCCAAATCTGCCAAGGGGATTGCCTTTGTATCAATTCAATTCCGGGCCATAAATGTGAGAACCATGGGCTAAGATGGATCGGGATGCGGAATATTCCGGAAGTAATCAGCCCAGCGAGCATCCCTTGGCGAGCAAACACAAACAACCCATCCCAGAACCAAGCACGACGTAAACGGCGTCTCGGTCTTTGTTCTCCAATTTCTTTATAACGCCAAGTTACCGATCGGATATTCATCCAAGCCAGAAAAACCATTAACAGAGCCCACATTTTAGCGACAATAGGTTCTTCAAGCCAACGAGGACTGGTGGTAGAAGGAGTTTTGACTGTCACTTGCCCCCATGTTCCCTTAATCTTGTTCCCCTGAACATAAAGTGACTGCTCCGCTGGAAGCCCTGCGAGGACGGCAGGGGTAGCTTTAAGGGCAAAAGCCAAGTCGGGTTGAACTTGTATTGCAGACTGCCGGAAATACTTTTGGGCCAAGGTGTCCGTGTCTAACCCTTTCCCCAACGTCCAGGCCCATAGGGACGGATGATTCATTTTCTCTACAACTATTTCTCGGAAAACTTCAGATTGCGGGAGTCGACTGGAAGGGATCAACTCAACAGGCAACTCTGCCCATATCCCCATACCCACTCGATCCGCTTCTTGCAGCCAGAGTTCATCAGGGATCTGGCCGATAAAGTAGACAAGGTTTATCCCTTTTTGCCGTTCCGCTGTCAACCAAGACTTGACTTGTCTGGCATGACGCAGCCGATATTCCTCCTGTGGGGTTAAAGCCTCTCCTTTAATAGAGATCACCTGGTCATTTAAAACCCATTTTCCCGATGTTAGAGCCATCGAACGAAGACCTAATGGCAAAGTCAAATCATCGAGGTCTCCTCTATTATTTGTGACAGTTAGATGAAGCTGATAGAGAAAAGGGGCCTGCATTGTCCACCTCCGGGCGTTCGGTACCGTAAATGTCAACGTCACCGGTTGAGGATCCGTATTTCCCTGAGATTTTACTATCAGCGTCTGTTCAGCTATGCCGGCTGAACCATCCGAAAGCACGCCGTAGACTGTCCAAGGTCCTTCCTCCGAAAAACCATGGTGCAATAAAGTAGCCTTTACTGTTACCTGCGCCGTCGTTCCTTGCCATGAGACATTTAACTGCGGTGGCATTAAGGTCGTCTCCACTACCGCTTCTAAACGAATTTCTCCTGAGATTCGACCTGATTTGGGCCAAGCGGAACCAAATAACATAGTGCGTTGCTCTGTGCCTCCGGCAAGCTCAACGACTAAAATGTTATCCTCTCCATAGCGGAAAGACTTAGGTGGAATCTCCACTTCATCCGCACCGCCACTTCCTTCAAATTCGCCAACTTTCTGTTCACTAGCAATCCCATTCAAATAAACATTCACATGCCCCTGTACTCCATTAAATGTAAGTAACATCGTCCGCGAACTCCATTCTCCAGGAATTCGAAAACGCTTGGCCACAACCGAAAATCGTTCACTTGAAGGTAACGTTAAAGGCCGCCCACTTGTCAAAAAAGATTGATTGTTTTTCCCTATGGCGCGTTCGGATTCTGTTGTCCACGCCTGCCGCAATGAGGGGAACTGATCCCAAATCCCGTTTAGATTCTGTGCAAAACGTACCGAGCTTAAACTACTTTGCCCGGCTTGAAGGGACTCTCCTACAGGACTTTGCCAGTTCCACCAAAGTGTTGCTAATGTTAATGCTAATAAAGCAAAGAAGATCATCAAGCGGCGATTGAACATTTATAATACTCCTCATAAATTATCTTACTGCTTACACTTATTCGTGCAAGATTTCGAAAACCCTTTGATGACAAACAAAAAAACCCATTGGCAACGGGTTCAAAGAACTGCGTTAAGTCAATGAGCTTAATTCAATTTTTATCAATAACTTAGTTTAACCGTTCGCCTTTGCGACACTCAGGGCAAATACCATAAAACTCCATACGGTGTCCCAGTATTTTAAAGCCTGAACTTTCCATAACCTCTTGATCTATATCAATTAGAGGGCGATGGTAATCGACCACTCTGCCGCAGTGTGAACATACGATGTGATAATGGTTCTTGGGGTTGCCATCGAAACGGCTAGACATATCACCATAAGACAACTCCAGAAGATGGCCATGCTCTTTAAGCATATTGAGTGTATTATAAATCGTTCCCAGACTTACCCCAGGGAATTTTGCCTTTACATGATGATAAATTTCATCGGCTGTGGGATGAGACTCAGTTTCCAACAAGAACTCCAAAATCGCCTGTCTCTGCGGTGTAAAACGGACACCTTTGTCTTTTAATTGTTTCAGAATTCCTATTGCATCCATGTCCGCACCTCCTTTCATCATCTTTAATTTTAAAATCATTGTAATTTACATTTTATAATAATATAAGTAGTCTGTCAATAAAAAAGGAGAGCTTAATACTCTCCTTTTTCATGGACCTATTAGACCCAATTTATTCATGATTAAGCTTGACCTGGTGCCTCAACTGGACAAACACTGGCGCATGAGCCACAATCGGTGCAAAGTTCTGCATTAATGACGTATTGGCCATCGCCTTCGCTGATCGCGCTAACTGGACATTCTGCTTCACAAGCACCACAACTAATGCATTCATTACTAATAACATATGCCATGTACAACATCCCCTTTTCTCCAAACTTCAGAATTAATATACCAAAACTACGGAAAAAAGGCAAGCTAAAGCATTATTATTTACCAGTCGGCAAATTAATTGTAAGTGGCATTTAGCCCATAATTTTATCCAACCAATTATAGGTCCCGTTCTGGCCGGTACGGCACTTGATAAAGTCTACGCAGACAATGAGAGCAATAAGGCAAAACGCGATTGCTCACATGATTCCGGCGGAATAGAATGTGATCTAAATCTTCATGTTCAAAACCACAAGCACGACATTTTTCCAACATTAATGTTTACCCCCCACACTTTGTGTGTTTCTGTACAAATAATTCATACTAATAGTATGCTCTCTTTGTCTGCAAAATAAACCCTCCTGCTTTTTAGAATTGCTTGCTTAAAATCGTATTTAAGTGATCAAGCGTAAAGCATTCATACATTTGGCAAGATGGTAGAAACGCTTTAACGTAGGAAGTCTCTATCCAACGGCGCTCAGGAAGTGTATTCAGCCATAGTACCTGGCGGAGATGACGACGGATTCCACCTAGTAAAGTTGCTGCTCTTTCGCCTTCAAGAGTTTGGGCATCACTAACAATAAGAAGTAACGTTTGTTTAGTAAGTGTATCAGGGAACTTTTTTTGCAAAGTGTCCAAGGCAATAGCGAGGTTAGTCCCTCCCCCCCATTCTTTCCCACTCACTAGGAGGGCTTCTTTAACCATTGCTTCGAACGTTTGCCCTTTCCGGAGTTTCCCGGTCAAGGGAATTAACGATTCTCCAAAGGCAAAGGTTTTTATCCCATTGACAACGTTGGAAAGGCCGTATACGAATTGCCAAATAAATTCTGTATATTTAAGCATAGACCCTGAAATATCACATAACAAAATAATCCTAGGCCGTCCCTTGCGGCGACTGCGATAGCGTCGCTCTACAAGCACTCCACCATAACGAATATTTTTACGCAGTGTGGAGCGCATATCCAAGCCACCCCGCCTTCTGTCTGCCCGATAACGACGTGTTAACTGGCTGGCAAGACGTTGACTTAGACGGCGGATTAAGCGAATAACTTCCGGCCATTCTTCAGGGGAAATTTTCTTTAAATCACGACTTAAGACCTCAACTTCTCGTTCATGAAGCGCGCGATCCACTTCAGAGAAAACGCCATCCATAGAACCGGGTGCCAGAATCGGCTCATCCTCTTCATTTAGTTTCTTGCGCCAATACTCTAATGATCCGCGAAGAACCCGCTCTACCATAGGCTGATGCAGATGATCTACTGGAGCCCCGATTTTCGAACCCATCGATGATTTCTCCAAAAAGTCGCGTAGGCGTTGTTTATCCTTCTCAGGAAGACTGGCATAAACAGCCCGTTCTTCTTCAGTAAGATCCAATTCGTTCCCTTGAAAGCGCAGGTCCTGGTGAGTACTCTCTATCTGCTCATTCCATTGGGTAGCTTTCTTTTCTGCTTCCTTCTGCCAAGCCTCTTTTTGTTCTAGAGACGCAAAGTAAGCTCGGAAGGCTTCCTTGAACGCAAAAATATGTCTGTAATCCTTAACAAGGGTCGCCTGCAGTACAGCCTCAACCTTATCTCGATCGACCATTCCAATGACTCTTAGCCCTTCCGTTGCATCTGAAATTTCCGAAGGGCTAACTTTAAGGCCCACCGTCCTTAATAATTGTGCAAATTCTACTAAATGCCGATCTAATTCACTAACTCTGTTGGTGTCCATGGCAATGCCTTTCTCCTTGCGCCCCTTTGCTAGACTCAACCTTGCTGGATTCAAAAAGGAGGCGTTCAGCTCCCATCTCCCGATAGAAAAGTTCCACATCCTCCTGACTCTTAAGCAGCAAAGTCAGGGTTGCATCCACCCAAGCTGGTTCCAGACCGGTTTTACCCATCACGAGCAACGCCTTGGCCCAGTCCATTGTTTCTGAAACAGACGGAATTTTATTTAAGGAAAGGCGTTCCCTCAGCACGTTAACGGCCCGCGCCACTTCTAAAGCTAATCGTTCTGGCAAATCAGGTATTTTAGCCCGGAGAATACGGACTTCCTTCTTGACCGATGGCGGCTCCACATGAAGGAAAATACACCGTCGTTTTAACCCATCCGAAAGCTCACGTTCTCCATTTGACGTTAAGACAACAATCGGGCGTTTTTTTGCATGGATAGTACCCATCTCAGGAATCGTAACTTGAAATTCACCTAAAAGTTCAAACAGAAAGGCCTCGAATTCTGAATCCGTCTTGTCGATTTCGTCAATCAGTAATACCGTCCGCTCCTCACTCAAAAGTGCTTGTAACAAAGGACGGGGGAGTAAATATTCTGTGGAAAAAAGATCTTCCTCCTGCAGATGCTCTCGACTCATTTGAATCTTTAAGAGTTGACGCTGATAATTCCATTCATAGAGCGCTTTCGTTTCATCCAGTCCTTCATAACACTGCAAGCGAATCAAAGGAGCCTCAAAGACCCTACTTAACACTTTAGCGATTTCTGTTTTACCCACTCCTGCTGGTCCAGAGACCAAAAGGGGCTTATCCAACTCAGTTGCTAAAAAGGTTGTCAGCGCGATCCGATCATCCCGCTCTGTGATATAGCCGATTTCTTCTAAAGTGTTTTCGAACTGATCAAGCGTCATCTGATTAGGCATCTAATCTCCCCCTACTCGATATTGTGGTTCGATATTCGTGATTCGAATACTCAAGTAAACCACTTAATCCATCCATTCATTTCCAAATTCGAACCATTAACTGCTAACTACTAACCTCGAATTGCTTCCTCGTATACCTTTTCATAACCCTGCACAGCTCGGTCAACTGGAAATGTTTCTCGCGCCCAATTCACAGCTTGTTCAGAAAAAGCCTTGTAACGCGAGTCATCCGTCAATAGCTTGAGTACAAACTCACTCATCCCTTTGATGTCGCCGACTTCCGCAAGATAGCCTGTTACACCGTGTTGAACCACTTCAGGTAAACCACCAACCCGGCTGCAAATCACCGGAACACCACAAGCCATCGCCTCAAGTGCCACTAAACCAAAGCTTTCTTGGGCTGAAGGAAGCAGAAAGACATCAACCGTCTGTAAAATCTCCTGAACACTTTCCTGGCTTCCAAGAAATTGAACTTTCCCCTCAAGCCCAAGTTTTACGACCTCCCGTTCAACTCGATTCATCTCCGGTCCGTCTCCGACAAGCAAGAGCTTGCTGGGAACAACCTTCTCAACCAGGGCAAAGATGTTGACCACATCGACAACCCTTTTCACTTCCCGAAAATTCGAGATGTGAGCCAGTATTTTTTCTCCATGCGGAGCAAAATGACACCTACACCTTTGCAGCGATTTCTCCGTTGGTAAGTATACTTTTGGGTCAATAAAATTGGGAATAACCTCAATACCCTGTTCTAACACGCCAAAGGCCTCTTCCGTCTCCCTTGCCAAGGCACTAGAAACAGCCGTGATCCGATCACTGACTTGCAGTGCCATACGTGTTAACTGAAAGAACTCTTCATATGCCCCCACCAAAGTGACATCCGTACCGTGCAGCGTCGTCACTAGCGGGAGTGGCCGTTTCATCATTTGTTTAGCCAAATACGCACTAATGCTGTGTGGAATCGCATAATGGGCATGAATCACATCGAGTCCCACATAGTTCGCGACTTCGACAATTTTATTGGCTAATAGCAATGTGTAAGGCGGATATTTAAACAAGGGATAACTCACGTCAGTGACCTCATGAAAAAACAACTGCTCATGAAATCTATGTAGTCGAAAGGGTCGAGCTGAGGAAATAAAATGAACCTGATGCCCGCGCTCTCCCAGAGCATACCCTAACTCAGTCGCAACAACTCCACTTCCCCCATAGCTAGGGTAACAAACTATTCCGATTTTCATTTATTCGCACCTTCTCTTAATCCAACATATTCCAAAGATCATAAAACCTGAAGGCTCTTATGCCAAAGTCCCTCGGCTCAAGGTGCTCTGCATCATAACTCCAGCTCCGCATCTACATCGTTTTCTTCAAAATGCTAACAATTCTCGACTGAACTCTCTTCAAAACCTATTGGCATAACGTCTTGAATCGCTTCCCCAATAATTCTTTGAATATCATTGACTATACGCGAAACTTCGAATTCCGCCTCTAAATATTCTCTAGCAGCGGGGTTTATACTTACCAAACTATATAAACGTTCCAGCTCTTGCTGCTTCTCCTCGCTGATCTCTTGATCCAACATATGAGCCTCACGAATCTCCCATTGTTTCAATTGAAATTCGCGGAGCATCTTGTGATTACTCGCATCACTCTTAACC
>NZ_MASS01000075.1 GCF_001707885.1 Desulfosporosinus cupriresistens
CGAAGGGCAACTTCCAGCCCAAAGATGTCTGCTGCTTGTTCCGGACCTATAGCCCCTGCTGTGATTCCAATTCTTTTAGCTTGGTTAGCCCCTTCCGAGTTGCTATTTGTTAAATGCAACTCAGCTTGCGGAAGTTGGCTCTCTAAAAAGAGACGACACTGACCAGCTGATTGGGGATGGGTGAAAACTTCCGTGATATCCTGCCATCTCCCTCCAGGTGTGATCATCAAGGTCTGTGAGATTGGAAGAATCAGCTCATCAATGATAAGCAAGTCCACCTCCCAAGCTAAAATATCCAGAACGACATTGACTGAGCCTTCTAAAGAATTTTCAAAAGGAATGACGGCCAAATCCAGCTCACCATGTTGTACTGCTAATAGAGTTTCTCGTATACTCGGCAAACTGACTAATTCAGCATGATTGTTATTATTATTAGAATAAATTCGGGCAGCTCGTTGGGAAAAGGTTCCATCGGGACCAAGAAAACCAATTCTTAGCATAAAATCCCTCCGCCGTTCAATTTCATATACTGAGAAGTAGACCTTTAAAATTAGACTTACAGATTTAGACAACCTCTAGAAACTATTCTTCAAAAAATCAAATAACCCTCTCAAGTTATTTAATTAAATCCGTCAAAGCGCTTTTCGATAGGGTTATTAAAATTAAAGCCCTGCGTTAAAGCAAGGCTAGTTTCTAGAAACTTAACTCCCCATCGTAAGACGAAATAATTTTGTATAAATCAGGCCGACGGTCTCTGAAGATTCCCCACTCAAGCCGCTGTATCTCAAGTTGATCCAAGTCAAACTCAGCAACTAGTACTGTTTCTTCCGCGCGACCAGCTTCGGCAAGCTTGTTCCCTTGCGGGTCTGCAATAAAGGAGGATCCGTAGAAGGTAATACTAGAATCTTCGTCTACCTCAACCCCAATCCGATTGGAAGCAACCACGGGAACCAAGTTTGCTGCGGCATGCCCTAACATACAAGTCTGCCAATGGTCTTTAGAATCGATCGATCCATCTTGAGGCTCCGTACCGATGGCTGTTGGATAAAAAAGTAATTCAGCACCTCTTAAGACCATACATCGGGCAGCCTCCGGATACCATTGATCCCAGCAGACCCCAACACCGATTTTTGCATACTTGGTATTCCAGACCTTAAAACCTGTATCTCCTGGGTTAAAGTAGAACTTTTCTTCATAACCAGGACCATCCGGGATATGACTCTTGCGATATTTCCCCAGCACTTCTCCATTGGCATCTATGACTGCCAGAGAGTTATAGCGTGCATTGTTTCTCTTCTCATAGAAGCTGATCGGTAAAACCACCTGAAGCTCTTTGGCTACTTGCCTAAAATGCTGAACAGCTTTGTTCAATTCTAACTCGGTCGCATAAGCATAATAATCGGACTTTTCCTTCTGACAGAAATACGGGGTTTCAAACAACTCTTGTAATAAAATAATTTGGGCGCCCTTATCCACTGCTCGTCTAACAAGCGCATCCGCTTTTTCGATGTTTCTTTCAATGCTGCTGGAACAGCTCATCTGAGTCGCCGCTACAATTACATTTCTCACTTTTACACCTACTTACCATAAATTATAGTCAATTGGGGACATTCCTGTCTCAGTATTACTGCTGGTACTTCAGGTGTGTCCTCTTTCCTTTTACCCCGTGGGCATTTGTTGGGTTGTACAATGCACATTTCCGCCCTCACGAATGATTGCCATTCCATTAACAGTGCGTATCCGTCTTTCAGGGAATAGTTCACCCAATACTTGCGCAGTTAATTGATCGGTTTCTTTCGCTTTGCCGCCGAAGATAGGCAAAATAATCCCTCCATTAACAAAGTAAAAGTTCAGATAACTCAGAGTTAAGCGCGTATTGTTATAGAATAATTTTGGAGGCTGCTGGATGGGAATGATTTCAAATTTTCTCCCCAGAGCATCCGTTTCACTACCAAGAATCCTTAAGTTTTCTTGGGTAATCGCGTAATTTGCGTCTTCAGGATCGTCACAAACTTGGATTAGGATTTTGCCTGGAGCAGCAAAGCAAGCGATGTTGTCAACATGACCGTCTGTCTCATCCCCGTCTAATCCGTTTTTTAGCCAAACTACCTTCCGTATATTTAAAAATTTCTTTAACTCGGCTTCAATCTGCTCTTTCGTTAATTCCGGGTTTCGATTAGCATTCAGAAGACACTCTTCCGTCGTTAAAAGCGTGCCTTTTCCGTCCACATGGAGTGAACCTCCCTCCATCACAAGAGGAGCATCAAACCGTTTCAACCCGACAAAGTTAAGAATTTGAGGCGCTACCTGATCGTCTAAATCCCACGACGCATATTTACCGCCCCAGGCATTAAAATGCCAATTGACTCCTGCGACCTCTCCTACATCATTTACCAAAAACGTTGGACCATTATCCCGAAGCCATGCATCATTATGCTCAATAGCTAGGCCTTCAATTCGCTCGTTTTTAAATAGATGAACCAGCATTTCTGATTCCTCTACATCAACAGGATTCATCACAACCGTAACAGGCTCAAATTCGGCAATAGCCTTAATAATTTCTGCATAGCCAAAGCAAACTGTTTCATAATCCTCTGGATAACACATAGACCTTTGAACTGGCCAGGAAATAAAGGTGCGCGAATGTTTGACCCATTCGGCAGGCATTTTATAGTTATAATTTATTGGATACATTGCATTCCCTCTTGTACTCATATTTTGAAGCTTTCCTCTTATTCTACTTCATGGTGCAAAGAATATAAAGTCGCTTTCATCCCGCCCACGTTGTTGACAATCAATTGAACAAGTAACAATGACATCTTTTATCGATAGAATATTAAGCGTTAAAGTGGATATTCTAACTAAAACCTTAGGAAAAACATATAAAGGGGATAACAAACGATGCCCAAGTTTCTTTTATATCCAATTTTTACTACAGTTTTCGCTTTAATCCTAATAGTCAATGTTCCCAAAATAGAAATCCGACGGTTATCTATTTATGGAATCATATTTGGTGGAATCATGGATGCAATGGTGCATTTCTTTGGATATGTCACCGGTTTATTCGCTTGGACAAACTATGGACCCTTTGGCTTCATAGGCGTACATATTTTTGCCGATGTTACATGGTCAATATTTTTCATATTATACTTCTATTTTTTGCCGCTACAGAAACCATTGAATTACCTTTTTGCATGTGCCGGAATCTTCTTCTCTGTATTGTATTATAACCTGGTTATTGATATGGGAATCTTGAAAACAGAAAGCAGAATCCTTCTACCTTTATTAGGTTTTGTTGTTTGGTTTTCACTAGCCACTTGGGGTTTTTATAAACTGAATGCTTACATAGAAGGTTATTCAAAACCATAATAGATCAATGAAATTATGACAGCAAATAAAGATCATGTACCTAAATTAATATTACAATTGTTTAACATCGTTTGCTAAAATAGACTGATATTTATGAGGAGGTAAACCCTGTTTGGAAAATACTCATAATTATATTTTGCCCAAAACCAACCTTATCGGTATTGGGGCCATTAAAGACCTGCCTAATGAATTATTGTCATGGAAGCTCAGTAAAGCACTAATCGTTACCGATAAAAATATGCTAAGCCTTGGATATGTAGAGAATGTGGAAAAAATCTTAAAAAATTTATTTATCTCCTATGATATTTTTGACGGTGTATTACATCCTAACCCTACTGTTTCTTTTGTAGAGGATGGGCTAACTTATTTTAAGAAAGGGCTAAATATATTTAAACGAAACTACAAGCTGGTCATTTCCATTGGCGGCGGAACAAACCATGACTGTGCCAAAGCAATCGCTACGGTTGCCACAAATGGTGGTTCAATCATTGATTATGAAGGCTATAATAAAGTTACCAAACCTGCGCTACCCCAAATTGCAATCAATACCACTGCAGGATCTGCGGCGGAATTATCAATGTTTGCCATAGTATGTGATAATTCCAGGAAAGTAAAGATGACGATCGGATCGCCTTATATAACTCCATATATTTCAGTTAACGACCCTATATTTATGACAACAATGCCCAAGGAGGTTACCGCCAGCTCAGGTATTGATGTTGTTTCACATGCCATAGAAGCTTTTGTATCCACTGAAGCTTCCCCAATTACCGATTCTTTAGCACTTGATGCAATAAGATTGGCTTTTGAGTATCTCCCTAGAGCATATGAAAATGGCAATGATTTAGAAGCCAGAGAAAAGATGATGTTTGCAAGCATTATGGCTGGCATGGCTTTTAATAATGCAGGGTTAGGATATGTACATTGTCTAGCACATCAATTAGGTGGATTTTATCATCAAACCCATGGCGACTATACTGCGGCCTTACTACCTTATGTTTTTGAATTTAACTCAATTTCGGTACCTGAACAAAAAATTATGCAATTATGTAGCGCAACGGGAACTGTTACCCATAACAGATCTCATGCAGTTGACTTAATTATTGACTCAATCAAGAATTTAAATTCTAGAATCGAAATTCCTAGCAGATTAAGTGAGATGGGACTAAATGAGCGTGATATTGAAACACTGTCGCAAAATGCCTTAAAAGATATCTCTTCTTTTACCAATCCAAGACAAGGTTTTGTTGAGGATTTTATTGCCATCTTAAAAGCTGCCTTCTAGATCTACGTAATGTGAAGGTATTCAATCAGATCTCAAGCTCACTGCCAATTACATAAATCCTAAACAATTAAGGAGCCTCATGTTATGTGAAGCTCCTTAATTGTTTAGGATGTTAACTAATTTCATCAATAAATATTAGTTTTTATGATATAATCGACATATATTGATAAAGGGAAGGGAAATAGTTGTGAAAAAAATTATTTTATGTGTAATCACATCACTTACATGTATATTAAGTGCACCCTTAATAACCCAAGCGAGCCCCTTAGTCTATTCAACAGAACGTATAGCCGGTCAGGACAGAGTTGAAACGGCTCTAAAAATATCGCAAAAAGGTTGGGATTCCGCTCAAACAGTTATTTTATGCGAGTACTCCGATTACCCGGATTCTATTGCTTCAACACCTTTTGCGGTCAGCTTAGATGCTCCTATATTACTGACCGCTGGAAACTCTATTGACCCACGCGTTCTCCAAGAACTACAACGATTAAAACCTCAAAAAGTCATTCTTCTTGGCGGAATCGCCTGTTTACAACCTTCTATAGAAAAAGAACTTGATAATTCTTCGTTAAAATGGGAACGCATTGGCGGAATAGACCGTTACGAAACGTCGGTCCTTCTGGCCAAACGCTTATCCAGCGACTCATTAATCTTGGCTAACGGGGATAATTTTCCTGATGCTTTATCAGCAGCAACGTATGCAGGCATCAAACAGATCCCGATAGTTCTTACATCAACAACTCTACCGGATTCTGTCATTCAATACTACCAAGAGGCTGGCCCAAAGCATTTAATCGTTATTGGGGGAGAAGTCGTCGTTCCTTCCATTGAATTAACAAAAAATAAGTTCTCGGTCGAGACTCGTTTAGGCGGTCAGGACCGTTACCAAACCAATGCCAAAGTCGTTACCTATATGAAAGGTACCTATAAGTCTAATGACCTTTTCCTGGCCTCTGGGATAACATTTCCAGATGCCGTTGCTGGAACAGTCCTTGCTTCAAAAGTTGAAGCTCCCCTTTTGCTCACAGAAAAAGAAGATATTCCGCCATCAGTCTATAGTCTTATGCGTGAACATATGCAAGTTGAACCTCCATCTGAAAGCAGTGATAGTTCCGCTAATCCCTCTAAGAAAGGGAAAGTTAACGCGACAGGGAGCCTGAATCTTAGAGATACCCCCTCACCAACAGGAAAAACTCTTGTTACCATTCCCAACGGTACAACGATTGATCTTACTGAACAACAAGGCCAATGGTATAAAACTACCTATCAATCTAAGACCGGTTGGATCTCTGCTGATTACATAACCGTCATATCCACTCCATTAACCCCATCAGATGACTCTGATACTAAGACAACGGACAATAATACAAGCAATCAATCTCTAAAAGGGGAAATCACAGCGTCAGGAGGCTTAAATCTCAGAGATACACCCTCGCCAACTGGAGCAACACTCGCCACGATTCCGAAAGGCACCGCCCTTGATCTTACGGATCATCAAGGCCAATGGTATAAAACCACCTATCAATCTAAGACCGGTTGGATCTCTGCTGATTATGTAACCATCATATCAACTCCAAAAGGGGAAATTACAGCCTCAGGAGGTCTAAATCTAAGAGATACACCCTCGCCAACAGGAAAAACACTCATCACGATTCCGAAAGGCACCACCCTTGATCTTACGGATCTTCAAGGCCAATGGTATAAAACTACCTATCAATCTAAAACCGGTTGGGTTTCTGCTGCTTTTGTCACATCTGTTTCTCCAAATAAGATCAGTTCAATTAGCTCTACCACCACCGCAACCAACAAAATCAGCTCAACGACTACTATCGACTTAAGCGTAAATGGCAGAGTTTATATCTTAGGCGGAACAGGTATTATCAGTTCTAACACCCAAAATATTATTCAAGGAAAAGCTTCTTCTAAATATAAAGATAATCTTAAATCCTTCCCCTCCTTGCCCTCAGAAATCAAGAAACCGGATCCTCCATCAAGCGATAATGATGGCGATGTCACTCCACCACCCTCTGATAACTCCACTGTTCCGACCACTTACGATCCTTCCTCAGAAGTTCTCATTGATCCTTTTCAAGGAATCCCTGCTAACGCCTTAGCAGGTAAGACGATTATGATAGATCCTGGACATGGAGGACCTGATACAGGAGCAATTGGCCCTAAACATACCAATGAAAAGGATAACACCTTGGCTATATCGCTTGTCTTAAATAATATCTTAAAACAAGCAGGCGCCCAAGTTATCTTAACCCGCGATACAGATATATGTATTTGTCCCGTTACAAATTATTCTGAAACAGCGGATCTACAAGCCCGGGTTGACTTAGCCAACAAATATAAACCCGACTTATTTATCTGCATCCATAATGATTCGTTTACCAACCCTGATGTACAGGGTACTTCAACTTTTTATTCCAAAGAAAATCTAAAAGAGAATGAGAGCATACAGCTGGCCAGCAACATTGAATCCTCCCTAATCGATACAATTAAAACAAAGAACCGTGGGGTTAAAG
The DNA here is from genome assembly GCF_001707885.1 of Desulfosporosinus cupriresistens. GTDB lineage: Bacteria > Bacillota > Desulfitobacteriia > Desulfitobacteriales > Desulfitobacteriaceae > Desulfosporosinus. The sequence continues at coordinate 7,183 of NZ_MASS01000075.1, forward strand.
AAGCAAGGGATTATGTTTTACGCTATACAAGTATGCCTGCCGTTTTGCTGGAAACAGCCTTTATTTCTAATCCTTATGAAGAAGCCAGGCTACAAAACCCGACGTTCCAAAAAAATGTTGCCTCTGCCATTTTCCATGGCATCTATAATTATTATAAAAACCCTTTGCCGAAAGCTTAAAGTGCCATACCTAACCCCATAATTTTTAAATGTGGACGCTTTTTCAGATTAACCTAATATCATGCAAAGGAGCCAAAGAAACTCAGGTGAATACTTATCAAAACGACTTCACAGCTTCTACCTCGTCAGTGTCTCAATCCCGTAGATTATGGACCGCTATCATATTAGGTGCGCTGTCTGCTTTCGGGCCATTATCTATTGACATGTACTTACCTTCCCTGCCCATCTTGACCAAGGATTTGCACACCAGCACATCATTGGCTCAATTTAGTCTGACAGCTTGCCTACTTGGGCTCTCAGTGGGACAACTCGTAGCTGGTTCTCAAAGCGATATACGCGGGCGTCGTATCCCTCTGCTGATCGGACTGGTTAGCTATACTATCTCATCCTTACTTTGTGCTTTAAGCCCATCCATCTGGGGATTGATTTTACTTCGATTCATTCAGGGCTTCGCAGGCTCTGCAGGCATTGCAATATCGCGCGCAGTAGTAAGGGATCTATACTCAGGTTCTGAGATGATGAAGTTTTTTTCTCTTTTGATGCTGATCAATGGAGTCGGACCAATCTTTGCCCCAATCATCGGTGGACAATTATTACAGTTTACCTCTTGGCGAGGCGTATTCCTGGTTTTAAGTCTGGTTGGTATCGCCATGCTCGTCACGGTCTTCTTTGGTTTACCAGAGACATTACCTCTCCGCCGCCGCTCACAAGCTGGTCTGATGAATACTTTAACCACCTTTCGAGTTCTCATCTGCGACCGCGTTTTCATGAGTTATGCTCTACCTCAGGGACTTGTAATGGCCGCCATGTTTGCTTATATATCAGGTTCTCCTTTTGTCATCCAAAACATTTTTGGTGCCTCTCCACAAATGTTTAGTGTGTTTTTCGCCATCAACGGAATCGGCATTATCATTGCCGGACAAATCACTGGTAGGCTAGCAAGCAGAATTAACGGAACTAAGCTTTTTCTCAGCGGTCTAATCCTGGCTTCAATGGGCGGTATCGTGTTGCTAATCATGATTCTTATTGGAGCAGGACTCACCGCGATCTTACTACCTTTGTTCGTGCTTGTCTCAAGTGTCGGAATTGTATCAACTGCTGGCTCTTCGTTGGCCATGGAGAATTACGGTCATTCAGCCGGTAGTGCTTCAGCGTTACTAGGTTTATTTTCATTTGTGATTGGGGCTATAGTCGCTCCACTCGTTGGCCTAGGTGGCGGAAATACAGCACTACCCATGGGCATAGTGATTTCTGTCACTGAGGTCGGCGCGATTCTAAGTTATGCCCTACTAAAACGATGAATGGCCCCAGAACTTACTCATTGTATAAATCTCTCAATTTTATCAATATAAAATTGAGAGATTTATATTTTTATCTGGATTGCTAAATTATAATCCATGCACCATACCATTCATCAATCAAATATTATGTAATAAGGGGGCGATTTTTATGTCCGTTCAAATATTAGAGCCTAAAAGCAAAACGGTCACCTATAGAGACGTTGACGAATCCGACTCTGTTCCTGTGGTGACCGGGAATCATGAATTAGATAATATGATAGAAATTGCTGGTTATTCGTATGACCTAAAACAAGATATATTTTATTCAACCATGGATCCTTGGCAAAGAAATATTGGATATTGTCGTCTGTACGATGAAGCAGCAGCGTTAATGGGGATGATTATTGATTGTGAACCAATTCATTTTGACTATCTTGATAAGAAATGGATGATTGGTTTGTGGAAAGGTCAGTACGATCTAGTGACTGGTTGTGAGATAGGAGTCTATACAGATGCCCATGATCTTAATATTTTGGGTCTTTTTAATGGTGCTTATTATAATTGTGCAAGCAACAATGATTTATTAGAAATGAAGTATACTTTAAAAAAGAACGGTAATACGCTCTTTACAAGAGAAGGGGAACACTGGTGGCTAACAGGTTTTAAACTAGGCGAGTTTTCCGGACCTTCAGAATTAACAATGGATATTGATATTACCTTGCATAATGTGCTTATGCGTGATGCGTTTATAGGTGGACTATGGAATGCAGGATATTCATTGGACCAATTTACAAGAAACGGAAATACAGTAAGTTTCACATTTGACATTCCTCATACACCGCCACCAATGACCCGAACGCCAACAATAGAACGTATTATGCAATGGAAAAACGAACAATTATGTAATAAGTATCAAGAAATTACAGGGAAATCTAACAATATGCAAGATAAGTTAAAAGCCGTAAAGGAACTAGCACCCGAGATGTACCCTAAAATTATTAGGACAGGGAAATCAAGTCAATTATATGAGATGTTCTTATCTCGTTTAACTCCACAACCTGCTAACCCCACATAACACTTAGATCCCCCTGGACTGCACACCAATACAACTATGACAGCACCGCTCTAACGCTTGGCGTCAGCCAAATTTCTTTATAAAGAGAGAAGGACTTCGTGCTGACGAAGTCCTTCTCTCTTTATAAAGCTCATCGATCCTTTGCTGGGATTGGTCCTCGCGAGAGAGCAATCTTACCTGTCCGTACAATTTCAATAATTCCATGATCATCCTCTAGTACTTGACATAAGGCATCGATCTTTGTTTCGTCACCAGAAAGTTCGATAACCATCGTCTCCCGATTTACATCAATGATTCTTGCTCGGAAAATATCGACGATATTAATGATATCCGAACGTGTCTCAACACTTGCTTTAACCTTAATCAAAACTAACTCGCGTTGGATCGACTCCACGGCCGTAAGATCAGTGATTTTGATGACATCCACTAATTTGGACAACTGGTTAACAACCTGTTCTTGCTCTATCTCATCCCCCTCGACCACAATTGTGATCCTGGTTGTATCGGGTTCCTCTGTGTACCCGGCAGCAATACTTTCAATGTTAAAGGCCCGACGGCTGATCAGCCCGGAAATATGCGTTAAAACTCCCGGTCGATTTTCTACTAAAACTGCGAGTGTATGTTTCATCCCTCTGAACCTCCCAAAATCATTTGATCTAAACGCGCACCTGCCGGAACCATAGGCAAGACGTCCACTTTTTCTGGGGTCCGAATATCGACAACCACAGGGCCAGGAGTAGCAAACGCTTCTTGCAGAACTTTATCTAGTTCCTCTGGCTTAGTCACCCTTAAGCCTGTCACACCCATAGCCTCCGCCAATTTCACAAAATCAGTATTGCCTTTAAGACTTGTATGTGAATAACGTTCACCGTAGAACATCCTTTGCCACTGAGAAACCATGCCTAATGTCTGATTATTAAAGATCAGTACTTTAACCGGAAAACCGTAATTAGCAGCCGTTGCCATTTCCTGACAATTCATCATAATTCCGCCATCACCGACAAATAAGATAACCTTTCGATCAGGTAAACCACATTGTGCTCCTAGCGCAGCCGGAAGACCATAGCCCATCGTACCGAGTCCACCTGATGTAAGCAACGAGCGAGGATTTTTAAAACCATAATATTGGGCTACCCACATCTGGTGTTGTCCCACATCTGTGACAATCACTGCATCACCTTGAGTCAACTGACTGACTTTCTCAATAACTTCTTGAGGCATCACCAAGTCTGTTTGATGCTCATAGTTTAAAGGCTTTTCCTGTTGCCAAGAGAGAACCTTATCTTTCCAAGATTGAACATGTCCTTTTAGTTCAGCGGAAACATCGGTAACCCGTTCCACTAGGGCAGGTAATGACCAGTTCAGGTCTCCTACAACGCGCAGATGCGCCATAACGTTTTTGTTGATTTCAGCAGGATCAATGTCAAAGTGGACAACTTTAGCTTTCGTAGCAAACTCACTAAGGAGTCCTGTGACTCGATCATCAAAGCGAACTCCGATTCCCAACAGCAAATCACATTCCGTCGTAGCCATATTAGCTGCATACGTCCCATGCATTCCAACCATGCCTAGGAATTGTGGATGATCAAACGGCAGACAACCCAAACCCATCAATGAGGAGATTACTGGGAAACCTGTCTGTTCAATTAAATCTCGTAAGACCGCCGAGGCACCGGACAAATTCACACCCCCGCCTACGAAAATAAGAGGTTTCTGGGCTAAACTCAACTCCTTGAAGACTTTATCGATAGTTTCTAAATTTCCTGCAAAGATAGGACGATAGCCGCGCAGCTTAACCTCTTTTGGATACTGATAATCTAGCGCAGCCGCAAAGACATCTTTAACTACATCGACGACCACTGGTCCAGGCCTACCAGTACGTGCAATATAAAAAGCTTCTTTCAGGACCCCTGGTAAATCCTCTACCTTCTTGACCAAATAGTTGTGTTTTGTTATAGGCGTTGTAATGCCTCGAATATCTGCCTCCTGGAACGAATCTCTTCCGATCAGTGGAACAGCGACTTGACCAGTAATAGCCACTAAAGGAATAGAATCCATGTAAGCTGTGGCAATTCCGGTTACCAGATTGGTCGCTCCTGGTCCGGAGGTAGCTATGACAACCCCAACCTTTCCAGTAGCTCTGGCGTAACCGTCTGCTGCATGAACTGCACCTTGTTCATGCTTCGTTAAAATATGTTTAAAGTTTGCTTGGTACAAAGCATCATAAAGTGTCAACACTGACCCACCGGGATAGCCGAACACCACGTCAACGTTTTCATTTTTCAGGGACTCAATAATTGCCTCTGCTCCAGTCATCATCAAATTAGTGACCCTCCCTTTCTTTTTATAGATTATAGTAAGATTTGAGTTTGTCAAAATCATCTCTTCCTAAAACCATAAATCTTTAGTGCAAAATCAATGAAAATATTTCAATGATTATATCATAAACTAGGACTTTCAAATAGAGTAGAATACCATTGGATTTCAGAATAATGAAATAAAAAAATAATAGGGGTTTGTGCTAAAACTTGTTACTATCTTTTTTCACATCCCCACTTTTGCTTCTATATCATCAAAACACAAGCGTCCTCACTCCACTTTAATAGTGAAATGAGGACGCTTATTGATTGTTGTAACCACTTGAAATTTTGGAGACTGAGTTTTCACACATCCCCTAAATTTCATTCGAGTAGCTTATTTGAATAGTTCCACTGCCTTATTGGCTATTCTTTCTCCGAATGTTCTTGCCCTTTCTTTCTGGCCTTCGTCTCCATCTTGAATGCACACAGCGCCATAATGGATAAAAGGTTGTCCCTCAGCAGCGCCCGATGAATATACCAACATTCCTTTTACCAACAACTCTGCAATCAATGATAATTCTGCTACCTCGGCTCCGCCACCTACAAATTTGGCCGTAGCAAAAACAGCGCCCAGTTTTCCACCAATATTTCTATTTGTATCCAACCATTGTTTCAATTGCCAGGCAAAAGTGCCGGCAATCGTTGGTGATCCAAAGATAACCGCTTTGGCCTCCACTAAGAATTCAGTATCGATCTCTTCGATAGACATGCATTTCACTTCTACATTCTTGGTCTTCTTCGCACCTTCCGCAATGAGGTCGGCAACCTTTTTAGTATTTCCAGTCTGGCTGTAGTAAACAATGGCGATTTTCATAAAACCCCTCCTCTTTTATCCACTATTTTACCACCATTTCCATAGAAAGGAATGTTATAACTAAAATTTCATGAAAAATGTTAAACCCTTTGGGCTAGTCTCGACATTGATTTTCGCCTTATGTCGTGCGGCAATTCCAAAACAGACTGCCAAACCAAACCCGTCCCCTGCTCTTTTAGTAGTAAAAAAAGGTGTCCCCAAGCTACACTGGTTACAAAAAGAGGGCCCAGGCTGCGCATGAGCACAGCTTGGACCCTGAAAATTGAATGATTGCCAATATCAAAAGTATGAAAATAGAACATACCACTTATGATCTGATATCTGATAATCCATTAGGCTTATTTCTCGCCTTCGCTTCGATCAAAGTGAGAATTTAGCATGATCAAACGCCCAATCTCAGCTCGATTTTCCTTAGTCGTCCGTTTTTCTGTCAAATTTATTCGTTTAATATGACAGCTGAAGGAATTTCTCGACTTTGTCAGTATGTCTATCCATTCTTCATTGGAAAACAAGGTGGTTATCTGGGTATGATCCTCGAACATCATAAAATATTTGTCAGGATAATCTGTCTCGATGACATCTAAAATTCCTTCAAGAAAATCTTTGACATATTTTTTATTATTTGCTCTTTTGTAGTCAGCTAAATCATTCATAAAATACCTCACCAGCAGATTAAATGTTAATCAAAACAAATATTTTTAGGATAAGCGGGCTTTAAAATCTTCATAACCAAATTGTCTAACGACCTTAATGCCTTCGGCTTCATTAAAACGGGCGATAGAAGGGAGATTCACGCCATTGAACATATTGTTCTTCACCATAGTATAGTGGGCCATGTCACAAAATACAAGTCTGTCACCAGTTTTTATCGGTTGTCGAAAAGAATAATCGCCAATGATGTCTCCGGCCAGACATGTATGACCACCAAGTCTGTAGGTATAAGGATGTTCACCAGGCATTCCAGCATCGATTATATTAGGCCTATAAGGCATTTCAAGCACATCCGGCATATGACACGCTGCTGAAGTATCTAAAATAGCAATCTTCATGCCATTATCCACTATATCAAGAACCTTAGCAACTAGAAATCCAGTGTTCAAGGCGACAGCTTCACCAGGTTCTAGGTATATATCGACTCCATATTTATCCTGAAAAAATGTAATTGAACGGACCAAAGTTTCAATGTCATAGTCAGGTCTGGTAATATGATGACCTCCACCTAGGTTAAGCCATTTCATTCTTTTTATAAACTCACCAAATTTTTGGTCAACGACTTGAATTGTACGGGCAAGAGTATCTGAATTCTGTTCACACATTGTATGAAAATGCAGTCCCTCAATGCCATCAAGCTCCTCAGGTCGAAAATTTGACAAAGTCACTCCCAGTCTTGAATGCTGATAGCAGGGATCATAGATCGGCGTCTCGATCTCTGAATATTCCGGATTAACCCGGATGCCACAGCTTGTCTTTGTCTTATTATTTTTTACTTGGGCTTTGAATTTATTCCATTGACCAAACGAATTGAAGATGATGTGATCACAAGTGTCCATGATTTGATCAAATTCTTTATCAACATAAGCCGGTGCATAAATATGAACTTCTTTTCCTAATTCTTCATGACCCAGCCTAGCCTCAAACAATGAACTTGCCGTTACACCTTTAAGATATTTGCCCACTAAGGGAAATACGGAATACATCGAAAATCCTTTTAAAGCAAGAAGAATACTGCATCCCGTACGCTGTTGGACGTACTGCAGAATTTCGAGATTCCTTAATAATAGTCTTTCATCCACAATATAGCAGGGGGATGGAAGTATACTAAAATCGATGTCCATCCATTTCACCTCAGTCAAGGAGAGTTGGCGAGAAGCTTTCTTGCCACGGTAAACCGCATTTATTTAATGCTTCCATAAAGGGATCGGGATCAAATTCTTCAATATTAAATACCCCAGGTTTTTTCCAGATACCTTTGAGCATTAACATTGCACCAATCATAGCCGGAACCCCCGTTGTATAAGAAATAGCCTGCGACCCAACCTCGGCATAGCATTCTTGATGATCACAAACATTATAAACATAATAGGTTTTGGGTTTTCCGTCTTTAATCCCTTGCATAATGCAGCCGATATTCGTTTTCCCTTTAGTTCTTGGCCCTAGGGATGCTGGATCCGGAAGCAATGCCTTTAAGAATTGCAAAGGAATGATCTGTTGTCCTTCAAAATTAATAGGCTCAATCGAAGTCATGCCAACATTTTCAAGCACACGTAAATGATTTAGATAATTGTCCGAAAAAGTCATCCAGAATCTGATCTGCTTAATTCCCTTTATATGAATTGCAAGCGATTCTAGTTCTTCATGGTACATAAGGTAAATGCTTTTGGGACCTATCTCCGGGAGGTCATAAACTTTCTTCACAGAAAGAGGGTCAGTTTCAACCCACGAACCGTTTTGATAATACCTTCCATTTGCCGTAATTTCACGAATATTAATTTCCGGATTAAAATTTGTAGCAAAGGGATATCCATGATCGCCGGCATTGGCATCCACAATATCAATCGAATGAATTTCATCAAAATAATGTTTCTGGGCATATGCACAAAACACACTTGTAACTCCCGGGTCAAAACCACTTCCTAACAATGCAGTTATCCCCGCTTGAGCAAATTTGTCTCGATATGCCCACTGCCATTTGTATTCAAATTTAGCAATATCGGGCGGTTCGTAATTCGCAGTATCCAGATAATGAACACCAGTCGCTAGGCAAGCATCCATAATTGTCAAGTCCTGATAGGGGAGCGCCAGGTTAATGACGATATCTGGCTTAAAGCTGTTTATCAAGTCAATGACCATTTCGGTATTATCAGCATCAAGCTGTGCTGTATGAATGATTGTTTGACTTCCAGCCAATTTCGTTTTGATCGCTTCGCATTTTTCTACAGTTCTACTGGCTATACAGATTTCCTCAAATACGTCTGGATTTTGACAACATTTATGAATTGCTACGCTAGCAACTCCGCCAGCGCCGATAATCAGAGCTTTTCCCATTTCAGTACCTCCAAATCACTTTTACTAAATTAACAATGCAAATTATACATAAATCACTATAAATAATCAAGAAAAATAACAAAAAACAAGTATTATTAGGCATTAGGTGTAATTTTCGGATATATGCTAAGATCTATTGAATATCTTATGAACTTCTTAAAATCTCAATCTATTTTAGTTTTCGTAGTTTCAGCTACGAAGGCTCATTCTCAAAAAAAATCCACCTTATATCAATTTTATGCATAATTATTCTTTTTGGCCTTCCTTTTTTAATAGTAAAAAGCATCCGCCTTCATATAGCAGATGCTCGTTAAATGAGCTTCAATGGTGGGCAGGGATGGATTCGAACCATCGTACCTCGCGGAACAGATTTACAGTCTGTCGCCTTTAACCACTCGGCCACCTACCCATTTATTTTGTGTTTTTGAAACTTTATGATTATTTACTTGAATACTTTATTTGGTGACCCGTACGGGATTCGAACCCGTGTAACCGCCGTGAAAGGGCGGTGTCTTAGACCGCTTGACCAACGGGCCTAAATCTGTATCCTGGAGTGTGTATCCCAAACGGGTGGAACCCCGTAGTTTTGGCGGAGACTACCTCGTTAGAGATAGTCTCTTGCTTGTTACCTGGCGATGACCTACTTTGCCAGGGGCTTGCGCCCCAAGTATCATCGGCCATGAAGGTCTTAACTTCCGTGTTCGGTATACGAAAAGCGGACGAGCTTTTCGCCACACTGCGACTTATAACGCATACTCCAGCAGTGTGGATCGAACGGGTGGAACCCCGTCGTTTTGGCGGAGACTACCTCGT
>NZ_MASS01000076.1 GCF_001707885.1 Desulfosporosinus cupriresistens
TTTTCGTTCGGCCCGTTTTAGCATATCCCAATACATATCTTCTGGTTCATAAACAGCGTTTTCGTACTCTTGAGTCACTGTCAAAGCCTTCGTCGGGCAGGCTTCAGTGCACATACCGCAGAACAAACAACGCCCAACATCCATATGATAGGTTTTGAGAACTTTTTTGTTGTTTTCATCTTTTTCACTAGTTAGTTTGATAACCCCGTTCGGACAGGCCATTGCGCACATGTTGCACGAAATACACTTGTCCCGTTGTAATCCCATGGAACTACGGACCCTAGTCGGAAGCTTGGGTTTCTGCTCAGGGTAAAACTCCGTGATATTGGGACCGACCATGCGTTTGAACGTGACGCCTAGACCTGTAAGTAGACCTTTACCAAACACTGTGTCACCCTCCCATCACGAGCCGGTAAATGTATATCCCCAGACCCGTTAAAAAAATGTTCAAAATTGAAAGTGGTAACAAGACCTTCCACGCTAAGTGCATTAAATGATCAATACGAATTCTTGGGAAAGTCCAGCGAGCCCACATCATAAAGAAGATGATAATCCCGACTTTCATCCAGAACCAAACCCAACCTGGAATGGGAGCAGGTCCCTGCCAACCACCGAGAAACACGGTCGCAGCAAGTGCGGAAACAGCAGTCATGTTCCCATATTCTCCGAGGAAAAACAATCCCCAGCGGAGTCCAGTATACTCTGTAAATGGTCCGGCAACAACTTCTTGATCCGCTTCAACCAAGTCAAATGGTGCACGGTTAACTTCTGCCAAACCAGCGATGATGTAGATCACAAATGCCAGAGGTTGAATAAGAATAAAGGGAACGGTTTTTTGCGCCTCCACAATAACTCCTAAATTAAACGACTGAGTGATCATAACAACCCCAAGTAAAGAGAAGAGCAAGGGGATTTCGTAGCTGATCATTTGAGCTACTGCCCGCATTCCACCAAGTAATGAGTATTTATTATTTGATCCCCATCCAGCCATTACGAAAGCAACAGTTGAGATTGCGGAGATGGCAAGAAAATAAAAAATTCCTAAATCAAGATTAATGGGTGCCATACCATTTCCATAAGGTATGACCGCTAAGGTCATCATCGGCAGAGAGAAAATAATCATCGGTGCGATTTTGAAAATAAACTTATCAGCGCCTGCCGGAGTGATATCTTCTTTACCCATGAGTTTCAAGGCGTCTGCTATAGTTTGGAACCATCCCCGCGGACCTAGACGATTGGGCCCTGGCCTTTGTGATGTCCACCCTGCCACTTTGCGTTCAAGTAAAATCAAGATCAAAGCAGCTAGGACAACAATGATAACCACGATGATGAAATTAATGACATCCATGGTTAAATTAGCCCAAACTGAGTGGGGATCCGCAAAAAGACTACGGATGGCAGCCGCAATTATCAAAAACACATTGTTTATAGTGTTTAAAGCGTCCATCTTATTCTCCCCTCATTGCAATTTACTACTTATCGACTTCACCCAACACTGCATCCAATGTTGCAAAAATCGCAACAACGTCTTGGATTTTCCATCCTAAAGACACAATTGGGAGCATCTGCAGATTAATGAATGTGCCCGCGCGAATCCGAAGCCGTGCTGGTTTAGTTGTCCCATCACTAACGATATAGAAGCCCAATTCCCCTTTGGGATTCTCCACGCGGTGATATACTTCACCAACCGGAGGTTTGATAACTTTAGGTACCTTAGCCATAATCGGACCTTCCGGAATATCACGGACAGCTTGCTTGATGATCTTGACACTTTCTACAATCTCATCCATCCGAATTATAGTACGATCATAGCTGTCGCAGCCGTATCGCACAGGTACATTAAAGTCAAATCGATCATAGATGCTGTAGGGCTCAGCTTTACGCACGTCGTAATTGACACCAGACGCCCGTAAGCACGGACCAGTAATAGACAGGTTTTCCGCGAGCTCCTTCGATAAGATACCAACGCTCTTCAAGCGACCTTGGGCAATCTCATTCCCGAAAAATATTCCGTTATATTCTTCAAGCATCTCTGGAGTATCATCGAGAAACGATTTTAGCGCCGGCCAAAATTCTGCCGGAGGCTCATTACTCATGCCACCTATGCGCATATTGTTTACTGTTAAGCGGCTGCCTGCCGTCATCTCATACATATCACAGATCCGTTCACGATCACGGAAAGCATAAGACCATGCCGACCATCCTGCCATATCAAGCGCCGTACTAGCAATACAAACCTGGTGACTGGCTATCCGGGCAAGCTCACCAAAAATAACCCGAAGGTATTCCGCCCGTTCGGGAATTTCAAGACCCATCAGTTTTTCAACGGTTTGGACATAGGCCCAGTTATTATGCGGAGAAGCGAGGTAGTCTAAACGATCAGTATAAGGGATAAATTGTGAATAAGTCCGGCTTTCAGCTAGTTTTTCTATCCCCCGATGCAGATACCCCATCTTGGGATCAATTTTTGTAACCGTTTCACCCTCTAAATTGACCACCATGCGAAACAATCCGTGCATACTCGGGTGCTGGGGGCCCATGTTCAATAGGAGTTCTTCGGTTTTTTCAATAGTCAAGGTTTTTTCCCCCCTATTCCCCTTCTATACGTGTGCGCACGATATTGCGAACCTCTATGGGTTCGGTCACATAATCCTTGCGCAACGGATAACCTTCAAAATCATCCCACATATAAATCCGTTTGAGATTGGGATGTCCTTTAAAATTAATCCCGAACATATCATAGGCCTCACGCTCTAAGAAGTTTGCGCCCTGCCATATACTAGTTACGGAATCAATCACCGGATTTTCTCTGTCAATTATCGCCTTCACGCGTAAACGCTGCGGTCCGCGCAGGCTTGTCAACTGATAAACTGCTTCCAAATGATCTACGCCATCAACTCCACACAGATCGTGTAAAAAGTCACATGGAACATTGGGGAAGCTTTTAGCTCCCTTTAGCGTTTCAATAACATAAGAAGCCTTAACTTTTAAGACAAGCTCCCCTATGATCTCTTCTACTTCGCCATTGACTTGAGCGGCAAGTTTCTCCACTTGCTCTTTTAATACTTTATTTTCCATGTTTCATCAACCTCACCTTTGCGGGATTTGAAACTTTAAATTGAAGTTGCAATAGCCCATATAACAAAGATTCTGGTCGCGGTGGGCAACCCGGGATATAAACGTCGACTGGGACAACTTTATCGGCACCCGCCAACATAGAATAGGAATCAACAAAGGGTCCCCCTGCGCAGGCGCAGCTCCCCATAGCGATAACCCATTTAGGCTCGGGCATTTGGTCATAAATACGACGTAACAGTGGAGCCATCTTCCGAGTACAAGTACCCGCTACAATCATGACATCTGCCTGACGCGGTGAAGCACGGAAAACTTCATACCCAAAGCGAGAAATGTCATAACGAGGCCCGCCCGTAGCCATCATCTCGATAGCGCAGCAAGCTAAGCCCAGCGTAACTGGCCAGAAGGAATGTCCACGTGCCCAGTTCAGGAGTTTATCGATGTTGGTAACCAAAATGTTTTTTTCCAGCAATGTTTCATCGTCGCGAAGCTTTTTTTCCAAAGCTACATCCACTCTAGAGCACCTTCCTTCCAAGCATACCAGAAACCAACCAAGAGAATGACAATAAAGACGAACATTTCCACAAAAGCGAATGTCCCTAGTTTTTGGAATGTGAGAGCCCAGGGATACAAGAAAACGGTTTCAACGTCAAAGGCTGTAAATACTAAGGCATACATAAAATAATTGCTCTTAAATCCTAGCCACGTCCGTCCAATTGTCTCGTTACCACACTCATAGGTCGTACATTTTTCTTTGTTTGGTTTATGGGGTGCAAGCAACTTTGGCACGATCATCATAATAATCGATACAGCTATTGCACCAACGAGAAACACACCTACACCAGCAAAATTATTGTCAATCATCTTCTTAACCTCCCTTCATAAAAAAGTCCGATGCCCCGCTTCTATGAGCTAAACCTATTGTGCCACAACTATCCATTATGGTCAATAATTTAGCACTCCGCAGCATCACCTACCTTTCTTTCTAAACTAACCGACGTTCCTTGTTTCACCGGAGCAAAACTTCTTCGGTGAAGAGGACATGGTCCTAAACGCCGCAAAACTTGCATATGTTCACTCGTTCCATACCCTTTATTTTTGGAAAATGTATATTCCGGATAAAGGGCATGAAGTTCTACCATCAATCGGTCCCTTGTCACTTTTGCTAAGATCGAGGCTGCTGCGATTGTGGCACTTATTTGGTCTCCCCTGACAAGGGGAAGCTGCGGAATATGAATCCCAGGAAGTCTTAACGCGTCAATCAGTAAATAATGGGGACGGACTGTCAACCCTTCGACCGCGCGTTTCATTGCTAACTTAGTAGCCTGTAAAATATTCAAGGCATCAATCTCGGCTGGTTCAGCACTTCCAATAGCATAATCAATCGCTTGGGCTTGAATTTGAATGTATAATTTCTCTCGTTTACTCTCCGTCAGCATTTTCGAATCGTTAAGACCGGATAAATCGAACTGTGCCGGTAGAATACATGCTGCAGCAACGACTGGTCCAGCCAACGGTCCGCGGCCCGCTTCATCAATTCCCGCCAGCAACAGATATCCTTGATTCCATAATTTCTGCTCTTCCACAAGTAGTTTTTGGATACGGGTTTCTTCAAGAGCCTGGGCTTGCTGATATTTAACCAATCGCACTGCAAGCTGTCGAACTCCCTGCCGCGGATCATTCTGACATGCAGAAAGCATTCGAGGGGAAGGATTTTTATACAGTGCTTCTTCAACTTCCCGTATATTCATCTGGGATAACGTTTCCACACTTTTCTCCTCTTCTCTCCCTAATTCTCACTTCGACATATAAAGTCAATTTCCTTTAATCAGTGTATAATATTCACTGATACCAGATTATAGATGCACAAGCTAAAATTTATTTATTTAGAAACGATCCATTGTTATTGGACCAAGTTGTCCCATACGTAGTTCACGCAAGAGAATTTGAGCGGCCTTTAGTGTATCAACACGCCCACCGTGAATCAAACACCCACGTTTTCGTCCCAACGTCTCCAAGGTGACCTCTGCGTCCGAAATTTGATAACGGAGCAAGGCATCCGGAGAATACGCATTAAGCCAATCTATTATCCAAAGGGATAATTCTTCTATATCAAGAACATCGTCTTTTATTGCTCCAAGTGCGGCGAGCTTTTGTCCAACCTCAGGCACTTCAAATTTTGGCCACAACATTCCAGGTGTATCAAGGAGTTCAACACGTTCATGAATTCTAACCCATTGATTTCCACGGGTCACACCTGGCTTGTTACCTACTTTGGCTTGAGCTCCACCTGTCAATTGATTAATCAAGGATGATTTACCAATGTTAGGTATCCCAACAATCATGACCTTAATCATCTGGGGTCTAATGCCCTTATTGGCCTGCCTTGTTTGTTTAGCCAGCACCATCCGTTCTAATTCTGGTACGATCTGTTTAACGCCTGTCCCTGTAGTCGCACTAACAGCAAAGGCAGGGCTGGATGTTCTAAGCTGGGTAAGCCATTTTGATGTCCAATTGGTGTCTGCCAAATCCGCTTTATTAAGCAGTAATATTCTGGGTTTATTGCCGAGTAATTTATCGAGCATTGGGTTTCGGCTACTAATCGGTATACGAGCATCGGCAAGTTCTAAAACAACGTCTACCCATCGAATTTGTTCAATTAAAAGGCGTCTTGCTTTAGCCATATGCCCTGGAAACCACTGAATAGTCATTGATTATCCCTCATTATCTTTTAAAAACCTGACTAACCCACACACGAAGACACTGTCTTCGCACGTATTAGCCTTCTTGTTAGCTTGTACGCACCGGATATCGCCTTAGTTGCGCTTATGCTTCAGTCATGTCTTGAACAAGAATATTCGAGGTTTGCGCTATTGTCAAAAAAATCTAAAACGCTGAAAAGGGTAGTATAGCAACCACGCTTTTCCCAAAAGGTAGTTTTTAGGAAGAAGTCCCCACTCTCGCGAGTCTTCACTCTGACGCCGATTATCCCCTAAGACAAATACCTTCCCCTCCGGAACAACTTCTGGGCCAAAAGGAGGGTAATCACCTGGTTTAACATAAGGTTCCTGAATAACTTTCTCGTTCACAAAAACTTTATTGTCGCGAAGTTCTACCTTTTCACCTTCGACTGCAATAACTCGTTTAATAAAAGTCCGTTTTGTATCCATCGGAAACGCGAATACAATAATATCTCCTCGGTTTGGAGCCCACCAGCGATACGCAAGGCGGTTAACAAGAATGCGGTCTCCAGGAATCATCCCAGGTTCCATTGAAGGCGACGGAATAAGATAAGGTTGCCATACTCCCCAACGTAAAACCCCGCCAATTAGTAGAACTGCGGCAATAATACCAAAAACCCATTTTTTTTTGATTTCTTATGTTCCATCGTTACGCTCCCCTCTTGCACTACTCTTTTAGTATGAACAAGATTCGGCAGAGCATACACCAAAGTTCCAAAATAATAAAAACAAAACGTCATGCTTGACGCACTACAGGGATGTTCGATGTCAGAGCATCGCCATGGAAACAAGATGTCGTGATACTGAGTATCTGTAGCTAAAACTCGAACAAGACGTTCGATATTAGAACGCTGCCCGAAGACACTGTCTTCGCACGTATTAGCCTTCTTGCAGTATGGCAAAGCTCTATCATACGAGAAAAGTATATAACTGTCAGCTATACGTTCAAACTAGTAAAAAAAAAGAGCTAGATTGCTCCAGCCCATTTTTAACCTTAGATGCTGCGACGATCGCGAATCCGTGCCGCTTTACCTGAGAGTGCACGTAAATAGTAAAGCTTAGCCCGGCGAACCACGCCCCGACGAGACACCTCAATCTTATCCAAACGAGGCGAATGTAACGGGAAAGTGCGTTCTACTCCAACGCCAGCGAAGACACGACGAACAGTGAATGTCTCTCTGATGCCGCCACCTTTCATCGCAATGACAAGCCCTTCAAAAAGTTGAATACGTTCACGGGTTCCCTCAACAATGCGCACATGTACACGTACTGTATCACCTGGACGGAAGTGAGGAAGATCCTTTTTCATTTGTTCTTCTTCAATCATTCGAATATAGTCCATTATTAAATTCCCTCCTTCCTTGCCTAGATGTTCATACACTGATTCTCAGAGAGCGGACCATCTATCATCAGGCCTATTTATTTTATCACAACCTATTTAGTTATGCAATAATTTTCAAGTTAGTGACATAAACTGCCTGTATGAATGACAGAACATCAGTGTCCGCGTAGACGATCTAATATAATCGCCACTGCAGAACGCACGGACAGATGATTATAATCCGTCGGTCCATAGATTGGCTCCAGAATTCGATCCATAGATTCAACATCTTCTTTGAGCAGTCCCCAACCCGTCCCAAACAATAAAAGAATCGGTGTTTCTGAAGTTTCTATGTCCTTACGGAGCTGAACATAAGTGACCGTATTGGAATATTTTCGAGCATCAGTCGCCACTTTGATAGGAGCTACCCCGTTTTCTGCTTCAATCTCGGCATAAACTTCAGCTAGATTCTCTGCGATTTTTACCCGCGAGAACGCTTCCTGCCGGTCTGGATTATAGTCCGCGCCATAACCTTCTTGCCAAAATCCCATTATACGACCAGCCAACTTGCGCTGTGCTTCAGCGGGGTGGACCACATAATAACGTTTTATGCCGTAGGTTGTTGAACAACGCGCAATATCGTGGAGGTCTAAGTTTGTGATTGAAGTCGCGACTGTCTCCATATTCTTATTGTAGACAGGGGCATGGATCAAAGCTAAATAAATGTTCGCCATGGAGATTCCTCCCAACCTGCTAACCTTAAATCAAAGGCCTCTCAGATTCAATTTATATTACTTTTGCTCAGAAATCGTTGAGGAACGTCGCCGACGTTTAGGTTGCGGACAGAGATGTTCCCACAACGCTTTCCATGATGCGATTTCTATGTGTTCAAGGGCAAGTTCTTCCAAAAGCGGATAATCGTCTGCCCCAAAAATACCTGCCACAATTAAATCCGGACGCCGCAGAAAAGTGCGCCGGAGAGACTCTTTTCGCCGCCATCGCTTGATCAGAGCATGATGCCCAGATAACAATATGTCTGGAACCTGCCGCCCTTCAAAATCAGCAGGGCGCGTATACTGTGGATACTCCAAGAGTGAAGTCGAATGCGAGTCCTCCTCCGCAGAAGCATCTTCTCCAAGCACTCCCGGAATAAGTCTCGCCACTGCATCGATCATCACCATCGCTGCCAGTTCTCCGCCAGTTAATACGTAATCTCCGAGGGAGGCCTCTTCATCAACCAACTCACGAATTCGCTCATCAAATCCTTCGTAGTGCCCGCATATAAAAACCAGCTCTTCTTGTTTCGACCAAAGTTTAGCTTTTTCTTGGTGAAAAACGTGGCCCTGCGGAGACATGAGAATGATCCTTCTCTTACCGCGAGGTTGAGGCAAATCTCGTATCGCAGCAAAAATCGGTTCCGGCTTCAAGAGCATTCCAGCCCCCCCGCCATAGGGAACATCGTCGACATTCTTATGTTTACTGGTAGCATAATCCCGAAAATTAATAAGGTTAATCTGCAGTAATCCAGCTTCTTGTGCTCGTTTCAGAATGCTTTCTTGCACGGGTGCAAACATCTCTGGAAATAGCGTTAAGACAGTCATTTGCATCATCAGTTATTTAATCCTCCAACAACCCTGGGGGAAGTATCACATCCATGCGTCGACCTGAAACATCTACATGCTGAACAACACTTTTAAGTGCCGGGATGCATATTTCACCTTTGCTTCCCTTAATAAGATAAACATCGTTCGCTCCAGTTTCCAAGACCTGAGACAAAGTACCTAACAGCTTATCTCCTTCGTAGACTTGCATCCCTTCAAGCTCGAAATAGTACCATCCTTCTTTAAGAGGAGGAACTTCTAAGCGATCAATCCGCACTTCCCACCCTCGATATTTTTCCGCTTGGTCTATGGAATCTATCCCCTCAATAGTGAGAAAGACTAAATCCGTCTGCACGCGAGCCTTAATAATTTTGAAGTGTTGACTGATCTCCCCACGCCGTAAGATGACTGCCTGCAGTTTTAGAAACCGCTCAAGGTCTGTCGTTAATGGGTAAATCTTCAGTTCCCCGTTTAACCCATGTGGACGCATAACTTCTCCAATCAGCACTTCATCCATATCCGTTGCCCCTTTCCACACGAAGACACTGTCTTCGCACGGGTTAAACCTTCTTGCAGCACTGTCTTCGCACGAATTAAGCTTCTTGCAGCAGATAGATTTAAGACGTTGAGAAGGGCACTAAGCCCTTCTCAACGTCATTGATCAATGTCCATATGAACTCGACGACCATCTTTGACGGCTGCCGCTTTAACCAGCGTACGAATAGCGTTTGCAATCTTCCCCTGTTTCCCAATAACCTTCCCCATATCTTCAGGAGCGACAGTCAGTTGTAAATGCACACTCTTGTCTGTCTCGGACTTGGCAACGAGAACTTGGTCAGAATGATCGACTAACGCTTTCGCGAGGATTTCAACAAGTTCCTTCACAGGAACCACCCCCCACACACTACACTTAGTTCTTGGACTCGTGGAATTTAGTTAAGATACCAGATTGGCTCAGCAAAGACTTAGCAGTATTTGAAGGCTGTGCCCCTGTGGAGAGCCATTTTAAAGCCTTTTCCTCATCAATGTTCAAAACTACAGGACTCTTTGTCGGGTCATAATATCCAATTTGTTCAATGAAACGTCCATCACGCGGAGCTTTAGCATCAGCAATAACCATACGGTAGAAAGGATTCTTTTTTGCTCCCATGCGACATAAACGAATTTTCGTAGCCATGTTTTCACCTCCTTATCGTATTATAGAGGTTCGAAGTTCGAAATCCGAGGTTGAATGTCATACATTCAATATCGTACATCGCTCATTTTGCCCCTAGATTAGATTAACTAAACTTCAAGATGGAGTTTAAAACTCCGTTTAAAGCAAGTTTATTATATAAACAACGCTATATTATAGCGTGTGTCCATCAATGTAATAGCACATTTTCCCCGTTCCAACCCAGGGATGCGTGGCAAACGCAACACTCAACGTGAGCTACCCCATACACCAGACGGTGCACATGAAATATGCCGTCTCCCTAGCACCTCGTGCCTAAATAGGAATTCCCAACTATCTGCAAAGCAGCACTAAACCCGCCCCTCGACCCAAGCCCAGGACGCAGTGTGACACGAGCCCGAGGTCTCTACGTAAGCAGAATTAGCAAACTCCGTGAAAGCGACCCCACACACGGGGCAGTGCACAAGGTCCCTTCTCGCCATCCTGCAAGAAGGTTAATACGTGCGAAGACAGTGTCTTCACGGACTTCAGGGACACTCGGCCATCCTGCAAGAAGGCTAATTCGTGCGAAGACCGTGTCTTCGGGCCAGCGGATGTGCACTGCCCCGCTCCCCAGAGAAAGAGCTTGAACGGTTAGTTTGCTCTGCATCGTAGGCACCGAGGGCTGTGTCACACAAGTCCCTCACCCAAACGGAAATCGCATTCCCGATTTCTTTCCCTTTTTGCCTTTTTTACCGCCCCCAAGCATTCCGCCGGGGCTGGCAAACTGTTTCATCATTTTCTGCATTTGTTCAAATTGTTTTAGAAGGCGTCCGACGTCTTGAACCGATGTTCCGCTTCCCTTGGCAATCCTTTTTTTACGTGAATCTTTAATGACCGATGGTTTTCGGCGTTCTTCTGGCGTCATCGAGCGAATGATAGCCTCTAGATGGGCTGTGTCTTTTTCGTCAATTTGTACATCTTTTAACTGCTTCCCTACGCCGGGAATCATCTCTAAAATTGAGGAGAGAGGTCCCATTTTTTTCATCTGCTGCATTTGATCCAGGAAATCCTCGAGAGTGAATTCCTGCTTACGCAACTTTTGTTCCATTTCTTTCGCTTTTTTCTCATCGAAAGACTCTTGCGCTTTCTCGATTAGGGTTAAAACATCACCCATCCCTAAAATACGAGAAGCCATACGATCTGGGTGGAAAGGCTCTATGGCATCCATTTTCTCGCCTATTCCTGCAAACTTGATGGTACACCCGGTCACTGCTTTGATAGAGAGTGCAGCCCCACCGCGAGTATCTCCATCCAACTTTGTAAGAATAACACCGTCAAGGCCCAGATCTTTGTGAAACGATTCTGCCACATTAACTGCATCCTGCCCCGTCATAGCGTCAACTACTAATAAGATTTCGTGAGGCTTTACAGCATTTTTAATGTCTCGAAGTTCCGTCATCAATTCTTCATTAATATGCAAACGTCCGGCCGTATCGATGATAACCACATCTTGGCCATTCGAATTGGCGTGTTTAATGCTGGCTTTAGCAATTTCTACTGGGGAAACCTGACCCATAGAGAACACCGGTACTTTCACCTGTTCTCCCAAAACCTCCAATTGCTTAATAGCAGCAGGTCGATAAATATCACAGGCAACCAGCAATGGATGCTTGCCTTGTTTTTTTAGCATATTGGCCAATTTCGCAGCATGGGTTGTCTTCCCAGCTCCTTGAAGGCCTAATAATAAGATCACAGTTGGCGGTTTTGAGGCAATGGGTATTTTGCCTGTCGCGCCACCCATAAGTTCAATCATTTCTTCATGCACGATCTTAATGACATATTGTGCAGGAGACAGAGATTCTAAAACCTCCTGTCCGATCGAACGTTCCTTAACCTTGGCCACAAAGTCTTTAACCACTTTAAAGTTAACATCCGCTTCCAATAAAGCAATGCGAACTTCGCGCATAGCTTCATTGACATCTGCTTCCTTTAATTTGCCCTTTCCTTTGAGCCTTTTAAATGTTTCTTGGAGTTTTTCGCTCAGTCCTTGAAACATACCTGTCCCCGCTTTCGCTTTGATCGAGTAAAACTATAGACTTCAAATTTCGTCTTCCAGTATCTGTGCGCCATCTTCTGCTATTAAATATCCAAAATATTAACATATACTTCATCAATCATGGCGCGCAGTTGTTGGTGACGTACCCATGCCGATTGGCTGGTAAAATCTTGCTCCCGCAATTGCTGTGACAAGGTTTTTATCTCCATTAATTTCTCACGTTCCGCCCAAAACCTCTGTACAAGCCCTAATTTCTGCTCGTATTCTGCAAGAATCCGCTCTGTGCGTTTGATTAAATCATGAATAGCCTGACGGCTGATATGTTCCACCTCAGCAATTTCAGCCAAAGAAAGATCTTGTTGATAATGAAGATCCCAAACATTCCGTTGCTTTTCTGTAAGAAGTGGGCCATAGAAATCTGCTAAGAGAGCCATTTTGGCAAGTTTCTCCATCCCAACCTCCTGTAAAGTAATTTTACTTTACAACCGAATTCTAGACTAAATCTAAGAGTTTGTCAAGTAGGGCAATTCATCAAGTGCCCTACTGAATTACGAATCTCGAATTTACAAATCAAATCATAAATCCACGCGTACTTACCCATTCAATTCTGCTGAAATCCGCTTCGCCCGAGTTTCCGCTTCTTTACAAACTGTACCCACGTCCATTGTCAAAAGTTTTCGTTCTTCCATGAGAAATTTACCGTCTACCATCACCGTTCGCACATCCCCAGCATGAGCAACATAAACCAAGTGAGCTGGGACAGAAAAACGTGGATAAAAATGGGGTTGATCCATATCTATGGTGATGAGATCTGCCTTAAAACCGGGGGCAATCATCCCGACATCTTCTAGTCCGAGCGTCTGAGCTCCACCAACCGTCGCCATTTCTAACACTTTATATGCTGGAAGAGCGGTTGAATCCACCCGGAGCTTTTGTTGGAATGCTGCCGAACGCATCTCCCCAAAAAGGTCGAGATTGTTATTACTTGACGCACCATCTGTGCCAAGTCCCACAACAACACCTTTGGCCAACAACTCGGTAATTGGCGCGGTCCCGCTGTTCAACTTCATGTTACTTTCCGCATTATGCGCGACACAGACGTGTCTATTTGCCAGGATTTCTATATCCATCTGGTTCAAGTGTACACAGTGCGCTGCGACAACATGCCCCCCAAGAATCCCAAGTTCATCCAGCCACTGAACAGGAGTTTTTGCATGTTGCTCACGAATAATGTTTATCTCATCTTGAGTCTCAGCCACATGAATATGTATACCTACACCAAGGCGATCCGCCTCAGCTTTCACTTTCTGGAGATACTCCCCTGAACATGTATATGGGGCATGGGGGCCAAACATAACGTTTATTCGCCCCTCACCAGCTCCATGATAACGGTGAACTAAATCGATATTTTCTTGGAAAGCCTGCTCGCCGTTGGGAGCATTCCCGATTAAACCCCGTGAAAGGACTGCACGTGTCCCAGCCCTGAGCACTGCTTCTGCAACCTGATCCATTGAGGCATACATATCAAGCATTGTGGTCGTTCCCGAGCGAATCATTTCGCAAAGCGCTAAGGCAGTCCCCCAATAAATGTCCTCTTCTGTTAGTTTAGCTTCAAAAGGCCAAACTTTCTCATTAAGCCAAGGCATTAGAGGCAGGTCATCAGCATAGCTTCTGAGTAATGTCATCGCTGCATGGGTATGGGTATTAATCAAACCGGGCATAACCACATCCTCTGGCAAGTCCAGAATACGATCAGGTGCAAATCCTACCGGTGCAGAACCCCTTTCCCCTACCGAAACAATCCGATCATTTTCTATGACAATTTCTCCTTGGGGATAAAACACATCCTGCCCGGTCATAGGCAATACCATAGCCCGAATTAAGATTTTAGACACACTTTCATCTCCTCACAACCGTTGTCAAAGGATTATAAAGAAAACTTGGCCGGCGCCAAGCTTCAGCGAAGGCGGCCGCCTTAGTTGCACTTATGCTTCAGAAAGTATACAACGAAAGTTATACTTTCTGATTAGTATAAAGAAAACCTAGCGAAGCTGCTCAAGACATTTCCTAAGATTCTAGGATCGCACCAACAATTTAAGAAGGTTAACTGAATAAGGCGCAGTCACAATTCCTTTTTCTGTAATAATCCCAGTGATATATTTCGCCGGAGTAACGTCAAACGCTGGATTGTAGACGTTCACTTCTTCCGGTGCGACGGCTGTTCCGAAGCACTCACGAACTTCTTTAGCCGGTCGTTCTTCTATCGGTATTTCCTGACCACTAGCTACTTTTAAATCAATGGTGGAGGTTGGCGCCGCTACGTAAAAAGGGATGCCATGAGCTTGAGCTAAGACCGCTACGGAGTAAGTCCCAATCTTGTTCGCTGTATCACCATTGGCCGCGATTCGATCCGCACCGACTATCACGAGGTCAACCTTACCTTGCTGCATCAAATATCCGGCCATATTGTCTGTAATTAACGTTACTGGAATCTTGTCTCGCAGAAGTTCCAAAGCTGTAAGACGCGCCCCCTGTAATAAAGGTCGTGTTTCATCTGCATAAACATGAATAGACTTGCCGGCCTCATGAGCGGCTCTAATTACACCCAGGGCAGTTCCATACTCTACTGTGGCTAATGCTCCCGCGTTACAATGGGTGAGTACATTGGCCTTCTCTGGGACAATCTCATTCCCATGTTGTCCAATAAGACGATTCATTCGGCGATCATCCTCGGCAATGCGACCCGCTTCTTCAACTAAAATCTGCCGCACCTCATCCAAATCTTCGACATCCCAACATTCCCGCAATCGATCTTCCATGCGCCGAAGTGCCCAAAATAAATTAACAGCTGTGGGCCGGGTTTCAGCAAGCCTGTTTTGGACCTCTTCCATGTATTTTGGCAAACCTTCTAAATCCCCTTGATATTCTATTGCGCCTAACGCAAATCCATAAGCAACTGCTGCACCAATAGCAGGCGCGCCACGTACTTCCATCTGTTCAATAGCCTCTGCAACATCCTTATAGGACAAAGCATTACGATATACAGTTTCTACTGGAAGTTTGCTCTGATCTAATATTCGCAAAGAATTTCCTAGCCATTCAATCGATTTCATCGTCCCACCCCTTTCTAAAACTTACCGACTTCTCCATCCGC
>NZ_MASS01000077.1 GCF_001707885.1 Desulfosporosinus cupriresistens
TGGTAATATCCCTCTAAGAACGGCAAACCCGTCAAGCGGAGGAATCGGCAAAAGATTAAAGACCCCTAAACCCAGATTCATCAGCACAATTGATTGGAAAATTAGTCTGATTATACCACTCCATGCAGAACCGTGGATCCAATGCATCGTCAAATACCATAAGACAAACGCTACAAACGCGGTAATTAAATTCATGATTGGACCAGCCAAAGCAACTTGCATATGCCCACGCCTCATATTTCCTTTATAATAGCGCGGGTTGGTCATTACAGGCTTAGCCCATCCAAATTGATATAAGAGGGCCATCAGCGTTCCGAAGAGATCTAAATGCACAAGAGGGTTTAAGGTTAAGCGCCCTTGACTGCGCGGGGTTGGGTCTCCCAAACGATCTGCCACCCAAGCATGCGCAAACTCATGAAAGGCAAATCCAATCATCAAGGCAGGAATATTGGCGATAATGGTCGGTAAATTAAAACCAAACAAAGGCTTTCCTCCTTCTAACGGCGGGAACTAACCCACTGACTTACTATTGCCTGCTCTTCTTCCAAAGTGTGAATCCGGCCTTGAAGCCAAGCCTGGCGCACTTGATCAAGGATTTCTCCGATTACTGGCCCCTGTTTAAAACCCATCTGAATCAAAGTTTTTCCATCTATGGACATATTAATCTTTTGACAGGCCTCCAGATATTCGGTAATCATTTGCTTAAAACGTTCATCTCGAGCTAAAACCATCAAGACTTCCTTTGGGATTTTGTTAAGCAGTTGATCCAACTCATTTAAAGTCAATGGCTCCGCTAAGGACTCACGCAGATGTACAAAGGTCATGGTTACATCTCTGAGCGATCGACTAAAGCATACATGGTCAAGCACATTCATAATACTTGCCGAGTCCATTTTAGAAACAGCAATTAACCAACGCACGTGTAAAGGCCAATTGGCGCTGTTTTGAATATCTTCTATGTCAAAGTTCCAATCATAATCCTTCCCAAACCACGCTTTGAACAAACCGCTCCTGATTAAAGTCTGACCCATATCGAGATAATTTTTTTCGTTAAAAATGAGCAGGATTTCTTCTGTAAAACGTTCATTGCTGAGTGTCGAAAGGACGCCTGTGTCTATCGCCGTATATAAGGCTTCAAAGGTCTCTTTGGCCAAATTAAAATGATAACGTTCAGCAAAACGTATTGCCCTTAACATACGAGTAGGATCATCAATGAAGCTAATATTATGTAGAAAACGAATTAAACCTTGCTGTAAATCCCGTTTACCACCATAATAATCCACAAGTTCTCCAAAACGCTCGGTGTTCAAGCAAATTGCCATGGAATTAATCGTAAAATCACGCCGAAACAAGTCCTCCCGCAGACAAGATTCCTCGACCTGAGGAAGGGCTCCAGGAAAAGAATAATATTCCCACCGCGTACTAGCTATGTCTAGATGGCTCCCATCAGGGAAAACAATCTGGGCTGTTCCAAACTTTTCGTGTTGGGTGATCTTTCCATTGGGAATACGCTGCATCAAGGCCCGGGCAAATTGACCACCGTTTCCTTCAATTACAAAGTCTAAATCCTGAGTGGGGAAACTCAGGAGTAAATCTCTAACAAATCCCCCTACTATATAAACGGCACACTCTTCTTCCTCCGCGGTATCTCGTACCGCTTCAAAGAGATTCTGTACCTCTTTCGGTAAGCGTTCCATCAAATCCAAAATATCTTGACGCATTGCGACACTGCGTTCTCGAGCAAGTTGCGTTTCAATAGGAACTGCGCTGCCATGAACGAGACGCAAAACATCGGACCGTGAGACAATGCCAACAAGATTACCCTCTTCAATCACAGGAAGGCGCCCAATATCGTGCAAGACCATCAGACGCTGAACTTCATCCAAAGGTGCCTCTACATCCACCGTAGTCACCCTTGTGGTCATAAAACCCTTCACTGGCGCGTGTTGCAGACCGTGTTTAATCGCCTTATCGACATCTCGCCGAGAAATAATTCCCACTAAACGCTCATCCACAGTGACAGGCACTCCTGTGTGCCCATAACGCAATAGAATTTGTTCGACCTCGCCTAACTTCGTATCGGGCGAGACGGTCTTAACCGGAAAACTCATCATATCCCGAGCCAGGTGAGGTCGTTTAGCACGGCCCTGAATAGCTGACCGCAGTTGTTTCAGGACAACAGGCAGTTCGGCGTCCTTGATGGTGGCAGAAGCCGCTCTCGGATGACCTGCCCCACCAAATAACTGTACCAACCCATTGACCGCTAACCCTCGTCCTTTCGAACGACCTACGAGATATACCCGGTTCTCCATCTTGACCAACAAAAATAGCGTATCAGCACCTTCGAATTCCCCAACTCTGTGAGCCAATAAAGCGAGACCACCAACATAATCCTTAGTCTCAGCATACGAGAGATACACTGGTAACCCATCAAAAAATTCCGTTTGTCCTTGGACAAGCAATTGTTGTAATAACTCTTTTTGTTCCTCAGCCAGCGGCCGTCGTAAATATTCAGCAATAACCCCTAAATTCGCACCTTGTTCTAACAAATAAGCCACAGCTCGAACATCACGGACTGTGGTACTATCAAACAATAAACTCCCCGTATCGTCATAAATTCCGATGGCAATCAACGTCGCTTCAAAACTACTTAAGGGTAACCCAAACCCTACTAACTTTTCAACGAGGAGAGTTGCACACGCTCCAACCGGTTCAATAACCATTCCCAGTTCGGCCTTGCCAGCATAGGGATGGTGATCATAAATCTCGACCTCAACCTGAGGAATTCGAGCGACCTTTTCGCCCAGAGTTCCGGCTCGATGCAGTTCATGGGTGTCAACTAAGATAACTCTTGAAACATCTTGGACGTTAATATCCTGAGCTTTGCGAAACCTTAGTTGATCCTTATATAGCGCCAAAAAATCTTGAACATAAAGATTCGGTTTACCATCCATCACCAACACGCTGTTCGGATAAAGTTTTTGGGCGGCCACCATCGACGCTAATGCGTCAAAATCGATTTGGCGATGAGCCAAAATTATATCCATACCTACATCCTCAAATTCCTTATTAAGGCACATTCAAGAAAATAACAGTCAGTATGCCAGTCTATTTCGTGTCATACTACGTCGGCATGTTCACCTAATAGCCCTGCTATGAGGTAAACATACCTCCGTCTGACGCAAAAAATCCAAGGTATCTTTGACTTGTTATTTTCTTTCATATGCCTAAAGGATTTATTTTTTAAATTATAACATCTAAAACCTATTTACAGCAACTTCAAAGGGATAGCTCAGCTTGTTGCACGACATTTCCTATTGATTTGACTTTTTTGTCTTATTGCATATTAATCTTGGGACGATCTAATTGAATTGTTCCGGCAGCCGTAGAAATCTCTAAATCGATTTTCGTCTTCGCTTCAGTGTAGTTCGGACTGACCCAGTTTTTATCCTCTAACAATAAACCTGAACCCATGAAATTAGTATTAGTCGCCACTCCATTTAAGCCAATTCTCAGCCCGACATTTTCAGGAACAACTAACGTCAGTTTTGAAGCACCACTGTCAATTTTTCCTTGAGTGGCAATCTCGGTATCCCCAAATTGAAGTTCGAAATTACTTGCCCCAGTACTGATTTTAAGATCCTCCACCGGAAGTCGTCTTAAATCAATCGTTCCATTGATCGCCCCAGCCGTAATATCTAAGTCGTTGTGTGCCTTGGTCGATAAGTTAAGCGCTAAACCGCTCCGATTGCTCTTATTGGTGTTTCCTCCAAATGAAGCAGTAGAAAGTGTGACAGCTAAGGTGTCTCCTAATTGTTGGCTACTTAATTCCGACCCGTTAGGCTCTGGGGTGGAACTCTCGCTCTTCCCTTGATAATTCCCATTCATGAGTACATGTTCACTGTTCCCGGGATCTAAGGCCTGCACTTGAACCTGCGATCCCCCCAACTTAAGGTTGACTTGAGCTTTTTTCACTTCAGCCGGCAATGGTACGTTCAAGGACTTAGTAACTGTCGTACCACTCATAAAAGGTATATTCACTTGCCAAGGTATAGGCTTATCTCCTACGGCAAGGGAGTATCCGGCTATGCTCAGAATAAACACGAGCAAAACAGCGCTGAAAGGAATCTTTCGACTAAACAACAACCCAATTCCCGCTAAGATAAGGACTAACGGCCATAACTCAACAACATGAAACCAAAAACTCCAGGATAAGATACCGTAATTAAGCAGGAAGAAGATAACTCCAATTGTGATCAGCAGTAGCCCTCGGCTAATCGAATCAAAAGCTCGTCTCATTTTCTTTCCCCCCGCCAAATAATAGCAAGGCCTATTATGATAAGAAATAGAGGCCACATTTTGCTCATATCAAACCAGTACGGGAGCACACGTTCTAATAGAAAGAAAACCCCTAAAGTGACTAAAATTCCGCCAGCAAATTTCGTACGTTTCTCATGATTTTCATGTCTGTCCAAACCCTTTGTTTCTAAAACTATATCGGGCTCTATTTCCCTCACAGCATCCCCAGTCACACGATTATGCTGCTCTGTACGCCCATGCTGGTTAACAGGATTAACTGGAATAATCACCCAAGCAGCCAAATATGCTAAGAAGCCCACACCCCCGGCAAACGTAGCTACTAGCACAATTAGTCGCACCAGAGTGACATCGACACTGAAATAGTCGGCAAGTCCTCCACAAACCCCTCCGAGCATCTTCTCGCCTGTCGAACGGTATAATCTTTCTGTCATGTTCGTTCCTCCTATAACTATTGCTTAGTTTTTGTCTACATTCCTATTACGGTTAAGTCGGGTTAAATGTTTCAGGTAACTATAAAAAAATTTTATACAACCCACCTATTTAGCTGTCCTCAGTAGTGACCGTTAGATCGATCTTAGAATTAAGACTTATATCCAGAAACTTGAACTAGAAAATAAAAAACACCAAACCTGAAAAGGCTTGATGTCCTATTTTTAAGGAGAATCTCTTTTACTAGATACTGTCGTTAATTTCTTCCGTTGCATGTTCAATCTCTTCGGCAGACATCCCGTCTTTACCTAAATTAAACTTGATTGCATCGGACCAGAAAGCACATTTTGCACTTATTTTTTTAAACGTTTTAGCATTAACTTTACTCTCTTTTGCTCTAGCATCTGCATTGGACTGTACAATCGAACAAATGTAAAGAGCTTTTATGCGGTTTTCTTTATCCAGGTCACTGAACGTTTGGTTAAGTTCTGCAATTAGATTGCGGTAATACTCCGAAAACTCCTCGAAAGGAATTTCAGTTTCCATGTGTAAGTATTCTTTTAACTTCTCAAGTAGCTTATCCAATGTCCACCCTCCAAAAATCTGCCTTCTAACAATCTTATATAGTATATAACTATATAATTTAAATGGCAAGCAAAAATCACCCGTTATTTCAACCACTTTTTCTTTATAAAATAAGCCATGACTACTATTACAATGAGAGCTGATAAGGTGTAAAAAATGACAATGCCATAAGTAGTATGAATTAACGGCATAACTTCAAAATTCATCCCAAAGAAACTAGTCAACAGATTAATCGGCAACAGAATGGTAGCTAAAAGCGTCAGCAGCTTCATAATATCATTGGCATGGTTGTCAGTCGCCGCTTGATACGCCTCTCTCAAACTCTCAATCATTTCATGCGTTTGGTAAATATCTTCGATAGCGCGCTTCATTTCAAGCATTAATTCTTCATGGAGATCTCCATACTTCAATTTTGTAATGTTTTTTAGCTGAGCAAACACACCTTGATTAGCCTTCAAGGATCGTTTTAACCCCAGTACACGACGGTGCAAGGTGATAATCCGGTTAAGTTGCCAAGAACGAGGAGCAATCAGAATTTCCTCTTCTATTAGGTCCATTTGGTCTTCGATAACTTCTAGGCTTTTTTGATGGTGACGTAATAATCTTAAGCCTAAAGCGCAGGCCAACTCCAAGGGATTCGTCAGAATACCGCGTTGGGCCCATTCATCCAGACGTTCTGGCGAAAACCCATTCCATCCCAGCAAAATAAAGACCTCCGAAGTGAGAATGAAACGAATCGGACGCTCTTTCCTTTGTTCATCAATATCTCGAAAACAAACATAATGAATATTAGGGCTCAATTGATCAATATGCGGACGAAAAATTAAAGAGGCTTCTTTAGATTTCCCTTTTGATTCACCGACTTCACGCGCGCGCAAGCGTTCAATCCATTCCGCCAGTTGGATATGATCCGGCAATAAGAGGGGAATCTCATTCCATTTTTCAAGTCCCAGCACAAAGAACTTGAAACCTGCCTCCACTCCTCTAGATTGCGTCTCTTGTCCCCTGATAGTTTCTAAACCGTTTAGACCAATAAGGTATTCTTCCATTAAACAATGTTTCCCTTCGTTTGGGATATTTATTGTAAATTTTTCAATCTATATACTATAACATATCAGGAGCACGATTCCTCGTGTTTTGGTCTAATCAACGTTACACTTTACCCTAAATACTACTAAAAATTTCAATGTTAATAGCTATCGTGTCGAAAGGGGAATCGCTACAAATGATTCGAGCTGCTATTTTTGATCTCGATGAACTCATATTGATCTCGAGAAAATTCATAAAGCCGCAGAACGTCAAATCTGCAGTGATTATGGTTATTCTTTTGATAGCCTTTCTGAGGGAATCTCCCCGCTCGAAGGGGTAGTTTTTGAGTTCTCCTACTTCGCTATCGTTGAATTAACATCGGTGTTAAAGAACACTGAACTTGTCTTTCCCTCTTCCAAAAGACGTTTGGTCACATCACGAGACCTCCGAGGGTTAACCTTCCAGTAACTGATATCATTTTCAATGAGAAAATTGCCTGGTAGGGTTTGAGATGAGATCTCAGGCTTTTCAAACCGTAGAAAGATATTCGCCAGCGACCATAGTTGAGCTAACGAAAGATTAGTTTCTACAGATTTTTGTAGTTGAGGGATAAGCCATGGCAATTTAGTAATAGTTTTGACTTTCATGAATTCCTTTCCCATGGCTTTCAGGACTGTCTGTTGCCGTACTGTCCGCGATATGTCAGCTAAGGCATCATGACGAAACCTTGCATATTGCAAGGCCTGTGTTCCATTTAAACGTTGTGTTCCCTTTGAAAGGTTAATCACGCCATCAGACAGATCCCCCGTTACATAATGCATATCTTTTTCGACGTTGACAGTTATTCCTCCCAGGGTATCAATAATCGATTTAAACCCTGTAAAATTCGTAAGAACGTAGCCGTCAATAGGCTGGTCAATCAAACCTTCGACTAAAGCTATAGTTGTAGTAAGTCCTTTGCCGACCCGCGCGGCTGCATTAATTTTGTTTTTTCCATAACCGGGAATAATCACTTGAGTATCTCGAGGAATCGAAATAAGCGCTATTTTACCGTTTCCAGTATTTACACTGGCTACCAATAGGGAATCCGTGTTGCTAAGCGATGTTTCATCTGGTCGACGATCCACTCCGATTAAAAGCACCGTAAAACGATTTTTCTCAAAGGCTGAGTTAGGTGCGGGGGGAAGTATTGGCGTAGGGGTAGGTGTAGGTGGCGTGGCCTCGGGGGTGGGTGAAGAGTCATTAACATCATCTGCTATTGGATTATTTTTGCCGCTTGTTTCTACATGAGCCTCCTCTGTAATTTTACTCGATTCTCCCTCCCCCTGCTCATTTGCAAGAAGCATGGGTTTTTTATCTCCTGTAACAGGACTCGCAAGAATAGCACCCAGAACTAAGCCGACACACAGTAGAAAAGCGAACTGCATAATTTTCTTATTAGCCTTAAAGATCCGGGAAATCGTCCTGCCGTCATATTTATTTCCCTGCATCCGAGTCCACTCCATTCAAAACTTCTTTTCTATAGCATCAAACAATTTTGAATGAAATATTCGAATTTTAAAATGAAATATTTAGTAAAAACGCCTACAAGTATAGGAACTTTAATTAATCTAATCAACGGTTTCCATAATTCCCCTTGTTTTTAATCCACTGGTAGCACCACAGGTATATTTTACATATACTACCAGTATAAAGGAGGAACTTATATGGATTTTCTGAAAAAAATACTTTCTAGAAATAATACAACTGAAGAAATCGACATTAACCCAGAACAAAGTATAACCCTTTCCAACGATTATCAAGAGGATACTCCAAAAAATTTTCAACCCGCACCGACATCAGTCAATCTTATGAGTAGATTCTTCCGTACCCAAAAATTGTCCCATTCCGAGCCTCCCGAGACTCTTCACGAAAATGAAGCTTGGGCACCAGAAACTGAATTTGTTGGGCTCTTTCGTAAACACAGGTTCAATGCCAAGGAATATCCTTTCTCTTCTTCCGATCCCCAATAACTACAAGTTCGAGCTGTATTCAAATAGCAAAGCATTATCTTCGATATGAATTTAGCAATCTTTACTTGTTAAGGTGGGTGATTTTTAAGAAAGGGGAGACTGACATTGAACCATGGGCCCCGTGTATATACCCCAGTATTACGAAGTCCTCTACTTTTCCATCAAAATACTACGCTTTCCACTCCCACTTATTATACTACTCGTCCAACCACCGCTTCATCAGCAAATGGTTTATATGTCAACCGTCCTTCACCCTATAATAGCCAATCTCAATACACGGTTGGAGCCCCAATGCCTATTCGTCCTCAATTCCATCCCCAATCTTATCCTTATTATTCAACTTTACCCGGGCCCACAATTCCTTCGCCACTGCCTTACGTCTATTCTCTTCCTAACGCCACTTATGCGCCGATAGTTGCCTCTAACGGGTTAGCCCTCATTCTAATTGCAACTCTTATATTGGTTGCACTTGATCTTATGATCGTTCGCCCTCAAAAAACGGCAATATCAAGGTCCGCGGTCCGAATGTAACTTATCGCTAGTGTAAAGAAACAAAAAAGGGTCTATGAACGTCAAACAACGCTCACGGACCCTTTTAGACATTTTACCGACTTGCCATTTGCAAATATTTTAACCGAGCAGGCAGAATATCATTCCGCAACAAGTCTGCATGAGTTTCACGTTTTACGATCACATCGGCATGACCGCCCTCCACAAGGACCACCCCGGGCCGTGTCAGTCGATTATAATTCGATGACATAGAATAGTTATAAGCACCTGTACAAGATACCGCCAGCAAATCTCCAGATTTGACTTTAGGCAAATCAATATCCCAAATCAACATATCTCCAGACTCACAACACTTTCCAGTAATGGAAACAACCTCCGCCGCATCTTCTTTAGCGCGATTAGCCAGCACTGCCTCGTAGCGCGCTTGATAAAGTGCTGTCCGTGGATTGTCTGCCATCCCTCCATCGACAGCAACATATTTTCGCACACCCGGGATTTCTTTAATAGAACCAACTGTATACAGCGTGGTTCCTGCTGTTCCAACAATTGAACGACCGGGCTCAATAATAATTTTCGGGCGTGGAAACTTCTGATTCTGACAGGCATCCTCTAAAGCATCCTGCACAGTTTTAGCATAATCTGAAATCTGAGCAGGTTCATCTCCAGACGCGTAATAAATTCCAAATCCTCCACCGAGATTCAACTCGTGCAGGAGGTAACCCGTGCGCTCATGGATATCTGCCATATAATCGATCATGATCTGAACTTCATGCCGAAAGGAATCTAATTCAAAGATTTGTGATCCGATATGAGCGTGAATCCCTTTGACAACGAGGTGCGAATAGGATAAAGCTAAATCAAAGGCCCGATCTGCGGTGCCATCAGTTAATGTGAAACCAAATTTCGAATCAATCTGACCCGTTTGAATGTACTCATGCGTATGTGCTTCAATCCCAGGTGTCACCCTGAGGAGAACATCTACCCTTTGATTTATTGCTTGAGCGAGATCATTTAACATGCTCATTTCATAAAAATTGTCTACAACAATTCGCCCAACACCAGCTTTAATTGCCATAGATAACTCTTCACGGGATTTATTATTGCCATGGAAATAAATTCGCGCAGCAGGAAAATTCGCCTGAAGGGCTGTATAGAGTTCTCCCCCAGATACAACGTCTATGCCTAAATCCTCTTCATCAAGAATCCTGTACATAGCCAGCGTAGAAAACGCTTTAGAAGCGTAAATAACCTCCGCATTTGTCAGACCTTCGATAAAGGAACTGTGGTACTGTCGGCAAATGTCCCGAATATGGGCTTCATCCATGATGTATAGTGGCGTTCCAAATTGTTTAACTAATTCTACTGTGTCACATCCACCAATCTCTAAATGTCCTTGCTCATTTACTAGTTGAGTACCGTGCAGCCTCATTCCTCTTCCTCCCTTTTTGTCTATAAGTTAGTTTTTATACAAAAAATAAAAACGGTAACAGAAGGAAATCCTCCGTTACCGTACATGCGCACAGAACAATGACCCTCTTCTCCTGTTGGGAGTAGTTCTCCACGCGATGTAGTGTCTAAAACATCACGTGACAGTCCTGCAGTTCTTAACCACAGACCCAGCTCCAAAAACTACGCAATTTTTGGACTTCGGCGAAATCCCCTTTTCCACGGTCTCATCAGTTTACGCAGCTTCCTCCATGGTACTTTTGTCATTCGCGCCTCTACCACACCTCTAAAGAGATGAGGCATTATTAAATTAATTTAAGTATATCAGACTTCTCAGTAAAGGTCAAAATATATTTACTCAGGGGCTGTGCTAAAACTTGTTACTATATTTTTCACATCCCCACTTTTGCTTCTATATCATCAAAACACAAGCGTCCTCACTCCACTTTTATAGTGAAATGAGGACGCTTATTGATTGTTGTAACCACTTAAAATTTTGGAGACTGAGTTTTCACACATCCCCTTGCAGAAGACTGAAAGAACTTTGGACTCTCGATTTACCTATAAAGATCTGTTTGTTTAAGCCCTCTGTTTCTCTTCCTCACCTTCTGGTAGACCCGCATCAGTTCCAGCACCTACTGTGGTCGACCACTTTCCACAGCGATCTCCCCACCTGGCTAGACTTATCCCATCTTGCATGATTTCTACAACTTCGCAGCGATTCGCACACCCTGAACATTCAAAACTTTTAGCTTGGAATTGGGTCTCGCCCAAGTGTAAACCACGAAATCCAGTCCTTGTTTCTGGTCGTCTCCCCACTTTTTCTTGCGCTAAGTACGCTGCCCCTAAGGCGCCCATCACACCATAATGTTCAGGTACAATTATTGATTGGCCCAACTCATTTTCAAAGGCTTTACATATACCAGGGTTTGCGGCCACACCCCCTTGGAAAAAAATCGGTCCCCGAATGTCTTTATTTTTGCCTACGTTATTTAGATAGTTTCGCACCATCGCCTGACATAGCCCTGCTAAAATATCAGGAAGTGGGTGCCCGAGCTGCTGTTTGTGGATCATATCCGATTCTGCAAAAACAGAGCAGCGCCCAGCAATCTGTACAGGATGCTTTGCTTGAAGAGCTAACGAACCGAACTCCTCGATAGGAATACTCAACCGCGCTGCCTGCTGATCCAAAAACGACCCTGTTCCAGCTGCACAAACCGTATTCATGGCAAAATCAGAAACGACTCCATCTCTAATAATGATGATTTTTGAGTCTTGACCTCCGATTTCCAGGATAGTTTGCACCTGGGGGTTAACCCGCGAAGCAGCCACAGCATGAGCTGTAATCTCATTTTTTACAACGTCCGCTCCTAATAAGGTGGCAGCAAGCTGACGTGCGCTTCCTGTGGTTCCGACCCCAACAATTTCGGCCGAATCCCTCATTTTAGTTCTTAATAGTTTAATTCCTTCTTGAATTGTTTGCATGGGACGCCCTTGTGTTCTTAAGTACAGGGCCTCTTCCACCGTATTATCCGACCGTAGCAAAACTATATTTGTACTGACTGACCCAACGTCGACGCCCAGAAAGTATTTATCTTCCCCCAACACCAAACACTTCCCCTCTTGTTTGTCCAATTCCTCTTTGCAGGCGTGGTCTTTCCAATAGATCCACAAATGCTTCCAAACGGGTTTGCATCCCTGCTTGCCCGGTATGTTCATCAACGATAAGAGTCATAATCGGCACCTTATACGCCTCTTGAACTCTCGGTAAAACACTGGCTGCCACAATCTCAGGCATGCAAGATAGAGGGAAAATCTGAATAATCCCATCAAAGCCCTCCCGTGCAAATTTCACGGCAGCTCCAACTGTTTCCTGACCATGTCCTCCTACAAAATGAGGTAAAAATGGTTTGGCATGGCCTGGATAGGATTTAATGGATCGGTATCCTGGGGCCAGACCTTGAAATACATGATTGCCTACCCACCCTGAAAGATAGATAGAACGATCTACTTCCACTCCCAAACGTCCAAGTTCTTCTTCTAGACCCAATGAAGTATAGGGATCAAGAATCGTGTAGATCTCACCAATAATTCCTATCCGGAGTGGTTTGTTAAACCCTTCAGAAGGAGTATCTACCTTCTCTTGGCTTTCATGAATACTTTCTTTTACCCAACGAACGGTCTCCTGAACTCCTTTAACCGTCATCGTTTGCGCCAGGAGTTTTTTAGCATCTTCATAAATTTTTTCTGTTTCCATTGAATTAGGGAGTCTTGGTCGAGCAGCATGGATCAAATCTTCGACTTGATCCAAAGCGACACTTTTGAGATAGGCAAATCTCAAAGCCTTTATGATCTGGGCCCATGAGTTGTTCGTTCCAGCTAAATAACGGATCCGTTTAGCCAGTCCAAGTAAGCTTCCATTGGGCGGCTCAAGAGTAACTACATCGTAATTATACCCTGCACTCTGCAGGATCTGCCGTTCCATTTCTCCATAATAACCAAATCGACAAGGACCAATCCCGCCTGTGATCACAATCGTATCTGCCCCTTCGTCAGCCGCTTCGATATAATTACCAAGATTTAATTTCAAAGGCAAACAGGCGGATTCAGGTGATAACCTTGTACCCAGATTTAAGGTTCGTTTACTGTTAGTTGGCGGGACCACCACCTCAACATTGAGTGATTCAAAGAGTGTTTGAATCACGATCCAGGCGTTCCCCATATGTGGAAACGTAACCTTCATGGACCCTCCTCCTTTCGACCATATCCAGAAAGGCTTCAAGCCGAGTGACGAGGCCGGCCTCACCGCTGTGTTCGTCTAGAGTAACCACCATATAAGGTTTATGTTGTTCCCTAGCTTTCCAAGCTAGAAGTTCTTGAACCATGGAGTCTGTCCCACATCCAAAACAGGATAGATAGATGATCCCGTCGATTTCGTGATCTCTGACAAACTTATTTCCTGAACCAAAGATTTGTTTAGCGTGATTCCAAAACAACTTTTTTCTTAGCCCCAGCAAATGACTTTCTACGTCTTCTTGACTAACGTGTTGCACCAATTGTACTTCCGTTTTCTCACGGAGGCGACCAAGCAGGTTCAAGTTCGCATAAGATTCTTGCGTTAGGTAAGAATGTCCAACTAAAGCAATTCTCAGACGATCAGGGTTCTGCTCTTTTAATGAGACCGCAGATGTTGAAGTCCTGGCGCCCTGCCCCCGCCCACATTCAGGCGGACTTGTAGAATCCTTTAAGTCCTTTTGGGCACGCTCAATCTCCCGAATGCTCTCCTCAAAATCCCACCCTGCCCCCATTGAATCTTGAAAACGCTTTTGCCATTCTTGACCAAGGGTAAAGGCCTCACGAATCTCCGCCTTGTTCTTGCCAAGTTGACGGCCGAATACCTGAAGGTCTTTTAGGACCTGGCGTTTACCTTTCCGCCAATTTAAAACTACAGTAAGGACAGGGATTCCTGAGGGAACTGCAGACAATAGGCTCTCGGGAATGCCCAGGAATTTGGGACAGGTGTATGTATCTGGCTCAACACTAACCATACGAGGCAAGAAAACGGCATCGACATCACTTAACGCCTGGATATGACCCGCAAGCAACTTCAGCGGTAGACACGTTTCGTCACTTGCTTTCTTTAAACCTTGTTCCATGATTTGGCGATGTGTGGCTGGGGAGGTCACTACCTCAATATTCAGGCGATGAAAAAAACCAGCCCAGAAAGGGTAATAATCAAAATAAAAAAGTGCACGCGGAAACCCTATTTTCACTATACTGGCATCCTTCCCTGTATCATTCAATTTCTAAACCAACTTTTAAAAGTTATTTTTTCAAGGCGGAGTTAGATTCAACCTTTACCGCTTCAAGAAAAATCGCGGAGGATGAAGATCGCCCCTTACGAAGCCGTCAAGGCCCATAAGCCCACAAACACTCGAACCTCATGCATCGAACTTCACGCCTCTATTTTGGCTGACGGTCTTGATCTTGCGGTTTTAAGACGCTTGGGCGCTGGTTCTTAATGGGAACCGGCGAACGCATCATAATTGTCCCCAGGGCTTTAATGTTTAAGGGCAGGAGAGGCCAGAGATAAGGCACGCCAAACGACTTTGTCCGCCATAAGAGAAAGAACAAGAGAGCCGCCCCAATCCAAAAGCCTATGAAATTAAATAGGCCCGTCATAATTATCAGAAATAACCGCGCCAGTCGATTGGCCAAACCCAGCTCATAACTGGGAGTCGCAAAGGTTCCCACAGCAGCAATAGCGACATACATAACCACCTCAGGAGTAAATAGCCCAACTTTAACCGCGATATCCCCAAGCATAAAGGCGGCAATCAAACCTAAAGCCGTTCCCAAGGGACCCGGGGT
>NZ_MASS01000078.1 GCF_001707885.1 Desulfosporosinus cupriresistens
TGATCGTTATGAGGTGAATTAGCAATTTACTTTAGTAAGGAATGCCGACTGAGATCATTTTCCTACTCTTCAACCAGTAAAGCTGCGGCTCTTGAAGTCAGTGCGGATAACGCCCGTTTAAACCAAAAAATGTTATCCAATTACACCTTCCTTGATTTTACCGATCACCCCCAATTCTCTGATCGCTGATTAATCAAAGTAAAGTATAATGGAATAACTACGTAATATATAACTATATAATTATTAAATAAAACAATGTATAGGGTTTTATGAATATTTCAAGGCTTTAAGTACTAACAAATCACCTATAAAGTAAATTAATTGAAATCATTAATCAGATCTTGACAATTCTAATTAAGAATAGTTTTATAAGACTATACAGATAAAATTAATGAGATGAAAGAAAGGCTATACTCAACCTTATCGATCAAAAATATAGTTAGGAGGTGTTTTCAATTGGATGAAACTATTGTACACTCCATTTTAAATATCCATAACACTCAAATGAAAGCTGCGCTTGTTACGATTATTCGCACCGAAGGCTCTACCCCACGTGATCTAGGTACCCAAATGGTGGTCATTGAAAATGGCCAAACAATAGGTACTATAGGCGGAGGAACTGCAGAAAAAGTCATCTCAAAAAGAGCAATGACTTTTTTAACTGCTGACAATGAAGTTCAAACTGATATACATCGTGTAACGATTAGCCAAGAAACCGTTACTGATAGATTATCGGTTTGTGGGGCCAACATAGATGTTCTAATAGAGCCAGTTCTTAAGAAGGATTTCTGGCAATTTACTCAAAGTCTTCAAGCGAGTGGAAAAGATGCTGTGATAGTAACTTCTTTATTTTCCCCTTATACTAAGAGTATTTTAGATCTTAATGGCAATCTCTTATTTGGTCAAACTCAAAAGGGGTTATTACTCTCTGCAAAAAAACTGCAAGAGATATGCTCATCCAAACGTGCAGAAGTTATTGGAATATATGAAGAGGCTTGTTGGTTAGTGGAACCGCTCGTAATAACAGAGCGGCTATTAATTTTAGGAGCGGGTCATGTGGCCAGAGAAGTTGCTTTTTATGCAAAACCGCTTGATTTTCAAGTAACTGTTATTGATGATCGAGACGCTTATGCGCTGCCGTATTTTTTTCCTGGAACTCAGTCCGTCATTTGTAGTGATTTCGCTTCAGGAATAAGTAATTATAAGCCCGACC
This sequence comes from Desulfosporosinus cupriresistens, assembly GCF_001707885.1. GTDB lineage: Bacteria > Bacillota > Desulfitobacteriia > Desulfitobacteriales > Desulfitobacteriaceae > Desulfosporosinus. Next base: position 1,214 of record NZ_MASS01000078.1, read on the forward strand.
TCAATACCTATGTCGTAATTGCGACCTGGAGTCATCGGACAGACGCAGAGTGTCTTAAAGATATTTTAAGTTATCCAACCAAATACGTCGGCATGTTGGGCAGTTCAAAAAAGATAACCAATATTGTAAACTATTTGCAAGAAAAAGGGCATTCCTCTCACGATATTGCGCAAGTTAAGGCGCCTATAGGTTTAGATATAAATGCTCAAACCCCATCAGAGATTGCTATAAGCATTCTAGCTCAAATTATTTCTATTAGAAGATCAGTTCAAGCTCGGTGATCAGAGAATTCATATTCTCGACCTAACTGGTTTTTCTCATTTGATCACTTTTCGGCAGACCTTTTAATCGGGTGCGGATAGCATCCTTATATCCAGTCAAAAATAAAAGAAATGAGGTGTGGTTTAAGGAGTTCTAACATGTCTTTCATTATATATGATTTAGAATTTAATCAAGACGTCTCGTCTTTACAAAATTTTGATAGAAAACGATCGCCCTATCCCTTTGAAATCATTCAAATCGGTGCCATCAAATTAGATATGGAATTTAACACCGTAGGCACTTTTAACCGTTACGTAAAGCCAACCTTCTACACAAGAATTAATCCATTCGTCACTGAATTGACTGGTATTACCACAGATCAGCTTCTAACAGAAGAACCTTTTCCTGAGATTTATAAGGCGTATACAACCTTTATCAACGAGAGCGATTCTATTTTTTGTACTTGGGGCATGTCGGATATAACAGAACTATTCAGAAATGTCGAAGGCCATCAATTAAGCCACAGGTTTTTACCGAAAAGGGTCATCAACTTACAACCCTATGTTTCCAAGCATTTCAATCTTCCTCTAAAAAATCTACTACGTCTTCAACATGCCGTTGAGTTACTCCATATTCCAATAACAGATGCATTTCACAATGCACGTCATGATGCTTTTTATACGGCCGAAATATTTAAAAAAGTATATAATTCATCAATTCAACCAAAACCCTATGACCCATCCCACAGGACAATTAGACCGAAACGCCATGTAAGCGTGATAGACGTCGATAAACTTCTTCAGCAATTCGAAAAAATGTATGCCCGAAAAATAACCGAAGAAGAACAAGCTATGATTAAACTTGCCTATAAGATGGGGAGAACAAATCAATTTTTGAAAGACGTCTAAAGTAGGCTTTCGGGAAGGGACAGGTACTTTGACGAATTTAAAGAGCAGATGTACCCTCGCTAGGGCAAGGAACGCTTCCCCTCACATCTTGAAAGTTGTTATGTCATTCAAGTCTCTCTATATCATCAAAACACAAGCGTCCTCACTCCACTTTAATAGTGAAATGAGGACGCTTATTGATTGTTTTAAGCACTTGAAATTTTGGAGACTGAGTTTTCACACATCCCCTTTTTGGTTACCGATTTTATAGACATTTCCTACGATAAACCCAGGCTACCATTTCAAGCAGAGATGTCATTTTTATTTGCATTTATACACTGAACTCCTGGTATATTTTGCAAGGCAAAGTTAATAGCAATTTCTTTCTGCTAACATATTTTATTGAAGAATCACCCAATAAAGTTAGCTTTGGCTAACCAGTATACAAGGAGGTTATATAATAATTCATTTGCCATTACATCCTTATTCATAGACAATTCAGCTTAGTCTTTTAAATCCATAAAATCTGTAAAGGCTTGCCACTAAATGGGATTACCTTTCATAAACTCCACAAGAAGAAATAGCATGGATCGTTGCGGTTGTATGGTAATGTTCCATCGCTTCTGCCTCAGCAAGTCACATTTGCTACATATTAGGGCAAGAAACTCCTGCAATAATTGGTTTCGTTACTAAGTAGTACCCAAATTCTTTTCCTTGATCAGTAATCTTTATTTCACCATATCGTTCGTAGCTTATGTAACTCTCGTCTATCAATTTATAGAGAGCTTTAGTTACTGATGGCACAGCAACTTTGAGCCTTTACTGATACTGTTACCCGAACAGTATCGAGAGATAAAGAAAACCGATATATCTCCTCTAAAAAATCCTCTAAGCTAGGTGTTAGCATATTCGACACATCCTTTGCTTCACCTTTGTACCCTATGCCCATTTGAGCATAGAGATTTTATCTAAAGAATTAAAGCGCTCAAATCATTCTCACCTAATAGTTTATGCTGTTATTTTACTTATATCAGAATGTTTTTTTAATGTGCTTCATCTATTTAATGAAATTTTAAAACTGGGGGTAATTACAATGAGTGAGGGCTTGAACTCATCCCAAACATCACTAACCTTTCCATTGCCATTGTTAAAGGATACATGGCAAACAAAAGCAAAAAGCATTCTCAAATTTTTAGGCCCCGCGTTTATTGTAAGTGTAGCGTACATTGACCCAGGTAACTTTGCTACCAATATTAGTGGGGGTTCAGTATTTAATTATAGTCTTATTTGGGTAATCCTTTGGAGTAACCTGATGGCGATTTTTTTGCAAAGTATGTCTGCAAAATTAGGGATCGCTACAGGTCACAATTTACCGGAAATGTGCTCAAAAATATTTTCTCGTAAAACGAACTGGTTCTTTTGGCTTGAAGCTGAATTTGCTGCTATGGCCACTGATTTAGCTGAGTTTCTTGGTGGAACATTGGGATTGTATTTACTATTTAGAATACCGATGATTTACGCTGGTCTCCTCACTGGTGCACTTACTTTCTTAATCGTGTACATGGAGAAATATGGGCAAAGGGTGGTTGAGTGGGTTATTGGTACATTAGTAGCGGTCATTACCATTGCTTACACTATTGAGGTCTTTTTAGCAAAACCGGACTGGGCTCAGGTGGGTATCCACATGCTAATCCCGTCACTTCCCAATGGTGAAGCCGTTTTAATAGCGGTTGGAATGCTTGGGGCAACGGTTATGCCTCACGTAATATATCTACACTCGCAGCTGGTTCAGGCCAGAAATCAAAAGGATCAGACCGAAGAACAAAAACGCAAACATTTACGCATGGAGCGAATCGACATTGTCATTGCAATGAATATTGCTTTTCTCGTCAATGCCGCTATGGTTATTGTAGCTGCTGCCGTATTTTTCAGAAATGGCATCGCTGTAGATACGATTGAACAAGCACACAAATCATTAGAACCCCTTCTGGGGACGCTGTCTAGTGGAGCATTCGGGATCGCATTATTGGCTTCCGGTTTGTCATCCTCTGCAGTTGGGACCATGGCAGGACAAACCATTATGAAAGGCTTTGTTGGCTTGAGTATTCCCATAAATATCCGAAGATTAATCACTATGACCCCGGCTTTGATCATCATTGCATTAGGGGTTAACCCTATGAATGCTCTTATAATCAGCCAAGTTATATTGAGCTTCGCCCTTCCATTTGCCATTGTACCAATGCTGCTGATTACCAGTCGCAAAGACTTAATGGGTAGCTTAGTCAACAAATCTATAACTAAGATAGCAGGATGGATTATTACTAGTATTATTGTTGGTTTAAATGCTGTTCTGCTTTACCTGACCTTCAGCGGTAAAGTATAAAGGGCGACTGACAGGTTTGATAGCAAAAAGCATAAGCAATAGGGCCGGGGTACTAGTATGATCCCCGGCCTTAAGTTTGTTTGTTCGCAAATGATAAGTTATCTGTTAAAATTATCGTGTCCAGGAAATACTATGTAAAATCTTGCTAAGACAGGAGCATGAGTTAGTTTGATTCGAACCTTTCCCACAAAAATATGAGACTTCAATACGGCTTAGTATTGTTTACCGGACCTATTAAAAGAATAGTCTTTTTCTTATTATTTGAAGATCTACATGCCAATCCATCAACCCAGACTCTTAGTTTCCGACGTAAAAAAAGAACAGTTCACCTCATGAATGTCGATTCCTTCATTATATATCCACCACAAAAACAATCTAATAGCCAATAGGCTATTACCCATGCACCTATTAGTATTCATTTATTTATTAGAGTTTTTAGATGGAATATTAGTTTGGAAAAAGTAGCCCCTTTTGAAATGGCTACTTTTTCATAATTCCCTTATGGCCGCCGCTTACGTGGCAAGTTACTTTGTCCCTATTTTAAGTGGTTCTATTCTAACACAGCTTTTTTAATTTCCTCAATTCCAATCCGCTGCACAAACCTAGCAGTCCTCTCATTAGGTTTTGCATTTGCCCTATAATATTCCACGCATTTGTTAGTCAACTCAACTACCTGGTCATCGGTGAAATCCTCAGCTATTACATCACCAATACGAGCGTTTCTGCCTGAATTACCTCCAATAATAAAGGTCCAACCAGTTCGTTTTGCAAAAACACCAAAATCGCGCACAAAACTCTCAGCACAACATAAGCCACAACCGGATACACCAATTTTTCCTTTAGCGGGGAGTTCTGCTCCCACCAAAAGTTGCTCCAACCGCATTCCTAGACCGAGGGAATCAAGAATTCCATTTTTGCACACAGCTGTGCCAGGGCAAGCCTGTACATAATGAAAACATTTCCCTACTGCAGGGCCAATATCGGTACCTAGCTCTTCCCATACAGATTCGACAATCTCCGGTTTCATGCCTACTAAAGCGATCCTTTGGCCGGAAGTAATCTTAATGATAGGGATTTCGTATTTCTTGGCTACACTTGCGATGTTCTCTAATAATTCAGGGGTAACCACCCCAACCGGGGTTCGTGGGACAATGGCATAGGTTTCTTTATCCCTTTGAATAAAAGCTCCTTTTGGTGCACTCTGATCTGACATAATAAACCCTCCAAAAATGTTTTATCAAAGACTACTTCGTTAAAAATAGTACTAATCCTGCTAAAAGCAAAAAATTTGTCACAAGAAAGAACAGAATAATGGCTTAGATCTAAAACCTAGGAATCCAAGGTAGAGAAGAGCAGTCGAAGCTCCAGAGAAGAGCTGTCAAGGCCTTCGGACTACTTTCGTTATCATAGGAACATACATTCTAAACCGGTGAAGGATCAAATTATTGATTAGCAAACTTTTAATGCCAGATCACTTGCAATGGATTTCTGTCGACTAGTCGTTTATACGTATACTTGGGGTAACCGACCATCAATCCGCCGGTGACGGTCATATTTTCCGGTAGGCTCAAGATATCCATCAGAGGTTGATAAGCAGTTGATGCACATATTTCAAAAAATCCTGCCCAACACGTTCCCAATTCGATCGCTGGTGCATATAACTCAGCGTAAGTAAGTGCAAAATGCGAATTATCTCGACCAAGGGGCAGCAGGGTTTTCGCAGTTGTGGCTACAATCAAACATGGCGCATCCCTTAAAATAACATCCTCACCAACATTACGATAACGATCAACTGTCCCGGCAAAATACGAAGCCATAGGAGAAGCATTTTGTACTTGCATTTCCATCCAGTTAACCGTAGCGGCTGTAATTTCATGGAGTGTTTCAAGGTTATCAACGACGTGATAAATTACGCCCTGTGAGTTCCCGCCGGTCGGTGCCATTCGAGCGATATCGAGAAGTTGCACAATCTTTTCACGTGGGACAGCATCTTGTTTATAACGACGAATCGATCTCCGCGCACGGAGAAAGCGAGCTGCCGTGTCTGCATCGAGAATGGGTGACTTTTCTAGAAATAACTGTTTTGCCAGAGGCGCCTTCACATTATCCAATGCAGCCTCGGGGCATACTGCCACACAGTGACCACAGGCTATGCAGCTTTGGTTTGTTGCCCGAGGTCCATCTCCTTCCATGTTGATAACATTGGTCGGACAGACATCAGCGCAAAAGCCGCAGCGGATACATTTTTCTTGGTCAACTTGAATTAATTCCATATCATTAATTCCTTTCTTAATAGAGATTTGCTCCGAAATATTGATGCATTTTCAATCTTGTATATCTAACGATTTCAACCGCGTGGACTTTCTGTCTGCTCGGAGCATAATCTTGCAATTGTGTAACAATTCCTCCTAAATACTTAGCAATCTCTCCATTTATTTGTTTAATTCCTTCAAGTTAAATTGGTCATCTGTGACTTCAAAAAGACACACCTTTAATTGTAAAGGATGGTTCCAATAAAGAGAGATCGAATTTTAATTCAATTTGAATTTGATTGGATACATTCAGGGTTTTATCGATAAATATTTTTATTCCCTGATGTTGATACACATCATAGAACTTTGTACTTTTAGTTTTGTTGCCAGCCTCTGACCAGAGTCTACTAATGCAGCCATGTCAACTGTAGCCTACTTCTTTTTTAATGATCAAATTCCCCCCCTTTTCTTCAATAATATTTCTTGCTTTGTCCTCAAAAATAAATTCCATATGCCTCTACACCTCTTAACCACTATTTTGTAATTAGTTTCTTATTTAATCAAGTACAATAATCCAACTAATTTGGGTATTCTACATTATCCCTTCTCCTCTCGCCGCCGCTCAAATTATTCAGGCATGGGATATCGTAACCGTTTAATCCGTTAATGGTTTCTTTTTTCATGACACCCTCCTGCATTCTCTCAATGAAGCACATATTCATCCTCACTTCTGCAAACAAACCGAAAAAAGGTATCGTTCCAATACCACTCGATTTGCTTTTCACGCTATTTATGAAAGCAAAAGTGTCCTTTCCAACAACTATATTCCTAATCCACGGCGAAACTTGGCGAAAAGGTGAATCAGGGACAAAAAAGCACCTCTAACCCGTCAATTGTGGTAAGGGAGCGTGTTTGCGGGCTATTGAAGCTGCAGTGTCACATCGGTCATCATTCCTGGCTTGAGTTTTCCGTCCGCGTTTTTGACAAGAATTTCTACCGGAAATAATCCAGTCTTCGGATCACACGCAGGCGCTATGCTTGCTACCGAACCATGGTCGACTACATCGATGGCCTGTGCTTTAATCTCTGCTTTTGTTCCGATTTTTACTTTAGAAATATTCGCTTCTGTAACGTTGATATGCACTTTCACGTTTGAGGCATTAATTAAGGTCAACGCTACTTCCTGGGGAGAGGCCATATCGCCAACACTGATAACCTTCGACGCAACTTCTCCTGACATCGGTGCTTTCACTACATAATCGTCCAGTTTCTTTTGCACAATTTCGAGCGCCGCCTTGGCGCTTTTCATTTGGCCCTTAGCCGCATCTAACGCTGCCTTAGAAGAGTTTTGAACCGTTTGTAATTGGGCTTGGGTCGTATCAACTTTGGCCTTGGCATTGTCAAGGTCCACCTTCGTGGTTGCTCCGGAAGCATAAAGTGTCTGTAAGCGGGAATAATCTGCTGCTGCCTCATCATAAGCGTTCTGAGCAGGAATCACAGTGGATTTACTGTTGTAAGCATTTTCGTTATTACTATAAGACGAAAGCATTGCCATATAGTTAGCTTCAGCCTGCTTTACCTGCAGCTCCATATCAGTGCTGTCCAATACAAACAACACATCACCTTGTTTTACGTTTTGGCCGATTTTCACATTAACCTTACTCACTTTGCCGGAAACATTCGTCGTTACAACAATCTGATCCGCGGCTTCAATTATGCTGTTATGATCCGTCAGCGGTTTTGTACTGGTTGCGCCGCCCTTTACATTCATCATCGCCTCATTATTAGACGTTGTTTGCCTAAGATGGATTTTCACTGCAGCATTCATGCCAAACTTCAAAGGAAGATCTTTTTCATTTTCAAGAACGACCTTTACGGGGATCAATTGCGTAACTTTCGTATATGTCCCACTGGTACTGAAACTTGTGGGACTAGAAAAATAGGTTTGGGTGGTTTGATCGATTTCGCTCACGACGCCTTGAAAGGTTTTCCCGGGATAAGCATCAATTTTAACATCCACTGTTTGCCCGACCTTAATTTTATTAATATCGGTTTCTTCAATGTTAACTCCGATGTACATATTGTCAGTATCAGCAACCATCGCCAGTTGCTTGGCCGGAGTAACAATCTCCCCCTCGACCCCATCGTTTTCGACAATCGTTCCCGCAATTGGTGACGTAATATAAGGTAAAACCTCCTGCCGTCCAAGAATTGCATTCTTTTCCACACGCTTGCCTTCTTCGGCGTTCCATTCCAGTAATTCTCCTGACGCGTTGGGAGTAATGGTGTACATCTTGGCTGTTACTTTGGCATTATCCGTTGAAAAATATCGGCTGCTCATGCTGAAATAATAAAACCCTGCACAGCCAGCGATCACTACTAAAACGGTCAGAATTGGTAAAAGGATTCTTTTTACCTTGTTTCTCTTTCCGCTTAGGACTGGCTCATTTTTGACGTTTGATTTTTCTATCATAACTTAGACTCCTCTCTTTCCTTCTCCAGAATTTATACTTCATTCCTCTGCAAACTGACTATTATAAAGTCCAGCATAAAAACCTTTTTGGGCCAACAATTCCTCGTGATTTCCTTGTTCTATGATGTCACCGTCTTTCATGACTAAAATCAGATCTGAATCCTTGACGGTGGAAAGCCGATGGGCAATGACAAAACTCGTTCTGCTCTTCATTAAATGGTCCATCGCCTTTTGAATCAAAATCTCAGTTCTTGTGTCAACTGAACTTGTTGCTTCATCCAGAATCAATATTTTCGGATTAGCAAGAATGACCCTGGCAATGGTGAATAGCTGTTTCTGTCCTTGGGAAATATTACTGGCTTCTTCATTGAGAATCATATCATAGCCATCTGGTAAGGCTCGGATGAATTCATCACAATGGGCCGCCTTAGCTGCTTCAATCACTTCCTCATCAGTCGCCTCAGGGGTTCCATACCGGATGTTTTCTTTAATAGAAGCGTTATAAAGCCAGGTTTCCTGAAGAACCATGCCAAACATAGCCCGCAGGTCATTTCGGGTAAAGTCATAGATGTCATGACCATCGATCGATATCTTCCCATTATCAATATCATAAAACCTCATTAAAAGTTTCACGATCGTAGTTTTACCAGCCCCTGTTGGTCCGACAATGGCTATTCTTTGCCCGGCTTTAATTTTTGCCGAAAAATCATGAATAATAAGTTTGTCCTTATTGTAGCCGAAGCTGACATTTTCAAAGGTGACATTGCCACAGAAATCTTGAGCCTTGAGCTGTGTCGGTGTTTCCGGAATTTCCTCGTCCTCCTCGAGAAATTCAAAAACGCGTTCTGCTGCTGCTACAGTTGACTGAAGGGTATTGGAGATTGAAGCAAGTTGGCCAATCGGTTGTGTAAACGATCGCATATATTGAATGAAGGCTTGGATATCTCCGATATCAACTACTTTTTTTACGGCTAAATACCCGCCCAAAATACTAACTAAAACATAGCCCAAGTTCCCGACAAATCCCATCACCGGCATCATTATGCTCGATACAAACTGTGACTTCCAAGCAGAATGGTACAATTTATCGTTTACTTTCTCAAAAATCTCAATTGACTCTTGTTCACCGTTAAAGGCTTGAACAATATTGTGCCCCCCGTACATCTCTTCAACATGACCGTTAATTTCACCTAAATATTTCTGTTGGTCTTTGAAATAGCCTTGGGATCGCTTGATCACCACGCCAACAATGATCATGGATAAAGGTACCACCAACAAGGCGACAAGCGTCATCAGCCAGCTAATCGAGAGCATCATGCCCAAGACGCCCACAATACTTGTAACAGAGGTAATAATCTGAGTTAAGCTTTGATTGAGTGTCTGGCTGACCACATCAACATCATTCGTTATGCGTGACAGAACTTCGCCGTGAGTTCTGGTGTCATAATAATTAAGAGGGATTCTATTCATCTTTTCGGATATATTCTTACGCAGTTTATAGGTTACATCCATCGAAACCTTGGCCATCATATAACCTTGAACATAAGAACAAACCGCAGAAATCGTATACAGCACAACGAGGAGGATAATTATTTTGCCCATATAATTAAAGTCAGTTAAAAGTCCCGTTCGAGCATAATAGGCGAATAATCCTTCGGCCAACTTCGTCGTGACTTTACCTAATAATTTAGGACCGACAATCGAGAAAACCGTGGATAAAAAGGCAAAACAGATAACAATGATCATCGAGACCTTATACGGTTTCAGGTAACTACTCAAGTTACGAATCGTCTTGTTAAAATCTTTGGCTTTAGCTCCCCCGCCGCCTATCTGCATGCCAAATCCTCGCCCTGGACCTGGTCCAGATCCTGGTCCAGGTCCAGAGCGTGCTTGCCGCTCTACTGCACTCACGTCGCTAATTCCTCCTCACTCAATTGCGAATAGGCAATTTCTTGATAGACTTCGCAATTTTTCAAAAGCTCACTGTGCGTGCCTAACCCTACAACATGCCCTTTGTCCATGACAATAATTTGTTCGGCGTTCATAATGGTGCTGACGCGTTGAGCGACCAGAAGAATGGTACTCTTGCCTGTTTCGTTTTTTAAAGCAGCCCGTAGTTTTTGATCGGTCTTAAAATCAAGTGCCGAAAAGCTATCGTCAAAAAGATAAATCGGGGCATTTTTTACCAAGGCTCTGGCAATAGACAAACGTTGCTTTTGCCCTCCGGAAACGTTTGTTCCGCCTTGAGCAATAATGGCGTCAAGCCCTTGTTCCTTGGAGGTGATAAATTCTGTGGCTTGGGCAATGGAAGAGGCCTTTTCAAGGTTCTCCATCGTGGAATGTTTATCCCCGTATAACAAATTTGACTTAATTGAACCTGAGAAAAGGACACTTTTTTGCGGCACATAACCGATCTTATCCCTCAACGTCTGGCGTGTCACTGTTCGAATATCGACGCCGTCAATTAAAATCTCACCTGAAGTCACATCATAAAACCGCATTATCAGATTCACCAGGGTTGACTTCCCGCTGCCCGTTGAACCGATAATTGCTGTTGTTTGACCCCCCTTTGCGCAAAAGTTAACATTGTGCAAGACATAATCCTGGCCGCCTGGATAACGAAAGCTTACATTATGAAATTCGATGGTCGGTTCAAAACTCTCCTTAAAAAGGACAGGCTGTTTAGGATCTAAAATACTTGCTTTCGTCGCCAATACTTCGTCGATTCTGTCTGCCGACACGGCAGCCCGCGGGACCATGATAAACATCATTGACATCATTAAAAAGGCCATAATGATTTGCATCGCATATTGCATGTAGGCCATCATATCTCCAATATCCATATGAAACGCAGATACTTGTTTGGCGCCTACCCACACGATAATGACCGTAACAAGGTTCATGATCAGCATCATTGCGGGCATCATCATCGTCATGACCCGATTCACGTAAAGATTGGTTGATGTTAAGTTCGCATTCGCAGTGTCAAAGCGATCTAATTCAAATTTCTGGGTGTTGAACGCACGGATGACCAGCATCCCTTCGATATTTTCGCGTGTAACCAAGTTAAGCCGATCCACCAATTTTTGGACCATTTTAAACTTAGGCATAACCAGCGAAAACAAGATCATAATCGTTCCGATTAAACAAATAACCGCAACCCCTATAATCCATGACATGGAAGCACTGCTGGAAATAGCTTTGATAACTCCTCCGATCCCCATAATTGGAGCATAAAAAACCAACCGGATCATCATTACTAATACGGTTTGAACTTGGGTAATATCATTCGTTGTGCGTGTGATCAAGGATGCCGTTGAAAATTTATCGAATTCGGCATTAGTGAAGTGCCCAACTTTTTTAAATAGATTAGAACGCAAATCATGGGCTACTCCGGCGGCTGTCATGGAGGCCAGATAGCCTACGGTTATCGAAGCCGCAGTTCCCAATAGTGTAATTAAGAGCATCGTTCCACCTGTTTTAAAAATGAAACTAATTTTTCCTGACATAACCCCTGTATTGACAATATCAGCCATATAGTCGGGCAATGTCAAATCACAGATGGCTTGCAAAAATAACAACGCAACTACACCAAGAATGATTCCGCTATAGGGTTTTAAATATTTCAGAAGCTTAATCACTTCACAAGCTCCTCCCCCGTTTATCTGATTATTATTCGTTCTAAGTCCTTTCCCTAATCCTAAAACAACAATACTGCTTATCCTACTGCTATTTGGCATGCATCAATATTCATTGTACTCATAGATAATTGCAACTGAAAACAAATTAAAACTTGTGTTTTGATTCATCTCCATTACTTCTGTCTCATTTCGTTAAAATAATCTAAGGCTTTTGAAAATAGCCTAATGAATTCCTTGCTATCTTGCTTTCCAAGATAAGTCACCAACCCCTCAATAAATTGGACTCGTTCAGCATAAAGCTCTTTCATAATTTCTTTACTTTTGTCCGTTGCCCTGACTAGTACGATTCTTCGATCTTTTGGAGCCGCTAACCGTTCAATAAATCCACCTTTTTCTAAGGAATTAATTGTGTGCGTAACAGCACTTGGTGTAATTTGCAGCTTTTCACTAATTTCAGTAACCTTCAGCCCCACTGAAGTATCATCACAATGCTCTAGCAGTGAGTGGAGCAATATAAATTCACTGGGTTTTATCCCAAGCTTTGTAAAAGGGTGCTGACCTCTTGAACGTTTGAATTGCGAGAATATCCGCAGTAAATCTTGTGAAAGTTCTTGTGTAAAAAAATTATCCATTGATTTATCACCTCAATATTTTACTTACTAAAGTATATGGCATCTTATTTATGATTACAACGTTTTTATGAAACCAACTTTTGCATATGGTTATTTGTTTCAATTATTTTTAACCAATATTGTTGCAGAAAAAAAAGCAGCTGACTTTAGCCAACCGCTTTTAAGACATGTAGAAAGGGAAACACCCGGACGTTAATCTTCTGAATTGATGCTTATGTTTGGACTTTAAATACATGGGCACACTTCGGGCAGGTTACTTCAATTGTACCTCTGTTTATCGGTACTCGCATCTTTTTCGAACATTTTTCACATTGAATGACACGGTGATCGACTAACTTTAGAATCTTCTCTTTATCTAAACCAATAACTGCGTCTTCTCCGATAATAAAAGCAGGAACCCCACTTATGTTTCTGCGTTGCAGCTCTAACCTTGCTTGAGAATCAGTGCTAATGTTCTTTTCTTCAAAGTGTATTTTATTTTGCGAAAGAAACTCTTTCGCCATCCCACAATAGGGTCAGGTATGATTTGTAAATAAAGTAACCTTCTTCATTAACTCATCTCCTTATTTTAATGTGGTCTGTCATAAATTTTATGGACAAGTTTATTATATCATTCCTGTCCCGAAAATGCCCAAACGCTGAATGCTTCCCCGCACAAGACCTTAACGAAAAATAGTATCCCGATGTTGATCATCACACATTATATATTGCAGAAACTAGTGTGACGAAACAAATTCTCCTGCAGTGTGGATCCCGAACGGGTGGAACCCCGGCCCCAGTCGTTCCAGTCATTGCATAAATCTTACTTTCATGAACACAGAAAAGACTACCTCGTAGAGATAGTCTTTTCGCTTGTTT
>NZ_MASS01000079.1 GCF_001707885.1 Desulfosporosinus cupriresistens
GTGCCTTGAGAGGACAGCATTGATGTCTTTGCCGGATTTTAGAATCTTGCGTTCGCGGGAACATATCAACAGCTTTTTGGCTGTTTTTCCGTAAACCGACGTTCGAGGGAACATATTGACTTAATACGCATAATAAGAATTTGATGCTGTTAAGCATCCTTGGGCTCATCATTTTCACAGTCATCCTCCAGACGATTTTTTCTTTTCTTATAAATGAGGTTGGTCAGCCATAAGGCGATAAAGCATAGAATAAAGAGTTGAACACTCATAATTACAAATATCCCCAGGGTTAGAAATAGGTTTTCGCGACAGGCCTCATATCTAAAATATTTTATGACTGTCACTGGCAAGCTGAACACGATCGCGGAAATCGTGCTAATGATCAGGTTCGTTTTGAGCGTGGGTCTCAAATGACGATCCCATATCCCCGCTTTCAGGCAGCTAACCAGCAAATACACAGCAAGGATCATGAAAATGATCATCTCACCCGCAAATTGAACAAACGGCACACCCAATAATTCTTGAACAATGATTGCCACTAACAGCGCCCAAAAGCAAAACCACACGCCATTATGCTCAATTTTCAATAATCTTTGTTCCTGCATTTCATCCAGAAGATTTTTAGACATTTTCATTCTCCTCCCCAAACAGTTCATCTAGGCTTTTCCCCAGCGCCTTGCAGATGGCGCGGCACAGCTTAATCGTCGGATTATATTCGCCTTGTTCGATGGCGTTTATCGTTTGCCTTGATATTCCGACTTTCTCTGCCAGAACCTTTTGTGTCATATCCATCCCCGCGCGGGCAACCTTGATTTTAATGTTTCTGCCCATGTCATCGCCTCCAAGATAAAAATAACATATAAATTAATAGATGTCAATTATATGTTACATTAATTAATTTATAGATGACAAATAATCCTTCAATCACTTACTTCAATCCTTCAATGAAGGTGTTAAAAGGTCTATAAAATAATTTTCAATTCACCGTATCCAGCGAATGCATAAAATTACTTACTTCTCCACAATCATTTTATAAATGGCCTCCACCATGGCCTTGGTTTGATCGGCCTGTTGGATTTTACCGGCCTCTCCCATATTTAGCGGTTGGGCGAAACCCCGACCCAGATACTTCGGCGGATGACCAAAACGCTGCGCAAAGAGATTTACAAAACGCAGATTGAGTTGGCGGAATATTTTCCCGAGAAACCTGCAGAAACGGCGACAATTGAGGAAGAAATTGCCCTTGCTATATGAATGCGTTGAATCAACAATGATAGCACGGCTCTTTACCAACCCCTTTTCGATGGCTTGGCGCATAGTTTCGGCCAGCATTTCTTCTAAGATGTCTTCGGTAATACGTGTCTTGCGGAATTTTGTGAGCAGACTTGGACCTATCGTATTATCTTCGGGATCAAGACCGATAAAGTATTTGAATGCCATGTTATAACCCAAATTGTCTACCAATACCTCATCGGACATATCGTACATGCGCTTTAAGAACATGATCTTGAACATCATCTCCGGCTCTTTTGCCGGTCTGCCAAAAGCTTCACAGTATTGCTTTTTTAACATTGGATTTACAAAACCGAAATCTATGTTTTCTTTGATTTTCCTGAGCAGATTGTCCTTTGGAACCACTACATCGTATAGATTACCATATTCTGATAATTTCAACTGATTGTCTATCCTCAACATTCCCTAAGCCCTCTTTTAAATCGTTATTTACTCTTCAATTATCCTATTTTTCCTGAAAAGAAGCCACTGCTTTTTAGGCAATGGCTTCTTTGACTTTTTCAGTGTCCCGTTATTTATCAGCGTTTACAGCCGTCTTATTTCTCAACCCTTGACATCAAGACAACACTCTCAACATGCCCTGTCCACGGAAACATATCCACAGGCTGTACGCTTTCGACCCTATATCCCCCCTGAGTTAACATCCCAAGATCCCTTGCTAAGGTTCCCGGATCACAGGACACATAGATCATGCGCTCTGGTTTCAACTCAAGTAGTCGTTGCACTACGGCTGGATGCAATCCCATACGTGGTGGATCTAAAACAACCAAATCTGGTTGTTCCTCTATTTTCATCATCCGGCTCTCAACTTTTCCCATCAGAAATTCGACATGACCAATTGCGTTATTAATTACAGCATTTTGGATAGCATCCTCAACCGCATATGAATTTTCCTCGATGCCCGTAACCTTCTTGGCCTTTCGAGCTAACGCCAAGGCCAAGGTTCCGATCCCTGAATAAAGATCCCATACGGTTTCTTCTCCAGTCAGATCAGCTACGGCCAAGACGTGTGCGTAAAGAACATCCGTTTGAGGCGGATTGACTTGCAAAAACGATAGCGGCGACACCTCGAATGTCAGATCGAGAATCGTTTGGCTAAACACTTCGTCTCCCCATATTAGCTCTAATCTACCTTCCGCGCTAATTCCCCAAACAGATCGAAGCCCTTCCTTGGAAAGGGCCTCAAAAAAATCAGAATTTGCTTCCTCAGAAATCACCTTGCTTGGAGGCCCCTCTAAGAGAAGGAGTCCTTCACCTTTTGTGTTTTCACGAAAGGTTAAGGTGTGTATTTCAGCAAATCCCTCCCGCAAAAACTCTTCGGTCAGTCGTATCCAGCGATTCATGCGTTCACTTAAAAGGAGACAGTCTTGAAAGTGAACTAAGTCCTTTGATCTTTCCTTGTAATACCCCAATTTTCCGTCTGGTTCACGGTGGAGACGTGCCTTATTGCGATAGCGCCAAGGGGCTGACATGCCGATGGTGGGTTTAACCTCCACGCTTAGTTTTCCGATTCTAGAGAGGGCATCCTCGACCCAGCGTTGCTTCCACTGTAGAGTCTCTTCGTAGGTCATGTGCTGAAGCTGGCAACCGCCACACCCTTTATAGACTGTACAAGGAGCATCGATACGCTCTGGAGAACACGTGATAATCTTCTGTAGTCGGGCCCGCTGCCATTTTTTCTTAGCATGATACACCGCAACTTCTCCTGTTTCTCCAGGAAGAAGCCCTGGTACAAACGTAGCAATCCCGTTCAAATACCCTACACCTGAACCGTCCGAGATGAGACGGAGACATTCTAAGTTCGACTTCTCGCCCAAGGTATCTTGATCAACCATATTATTCATAAACATCTCCTTCTTAAACAATTATGAGTGCTGAATCCATAGCGCTATCGCCATTAAAGTATTCCAGGTCCCATGGGCAATAATGGATGGCCAAATACTTGAGGAGCGTTGGTAAACCCAAGTGAGTACAACCCCGCCAATAAACAATGGTAAAAACCGCACTATATCAAAATGCAGCGTTGCGAAGAACATTCCTGTCAGCAGCATTCCTTTAGCTTTGCCCAGGGTTTGACGAAGCGGTGGGTAGATTAAGCCACGAAAAAGCATCTCTTCTTTGATTGGAGCTACTATTCCACCTAGAGCAGTAAGGAGGAAAAATTCCCACTGATAGTTTACCCCTTTTACTGCTACAGCAAAACTCTGAGGAGCTGGAACTCCTAGCAATTGCGTCAAGATGCTTCCTAAAAAACCGATAACCACAAATAATACTGCCCCGACTACGAATCCTAATATGACATATCGTTTCAGCGGCTTAACAAACCCCAGGTCTGAAAAAGGTCGGCGTATAAGGCGGAGAAATATCCCGATTACAACGAAATAAATTAACACATCTCCTAAGCCAACCCCAACAAAGTTAAGAATTCCATGCAACGAATCTAAATCTTTCGGAGTTTCCAGCCATCCGAGTGGAAATTCAATTAGTGTCACAAGGGCAATTAGAAACAGCCCTTGCCAGATATTCCAGATCGGTTGTCGTGGCGGAATCCGCAGCTGATTTTTTTTACCCATCTCATTCATCCTCTATCTTTAACTTTTCAAAATGCACCAAACCTTCCCTTCCTTTACCAATTCTAACGGGTTAAACATAGATTGTCCATAAATCAAAAAAAAGAAGGGACTCGATGATATCGAGACACCCTTCATACTCTGCCCATTCCAAAAGGAATGACGCTTATTCTAATAAACTCTATTATTTCTTAACCCATATTTTCATTTTCTTTGCTTCATCGATTAGTTCTTGCTGGAAGTCAGGATGAGCAATTGAAATCAAAGCTTCAGCACGTTGCCATGACGACAGTCCTTTAAGGTTGACCTTTCCATACTCTGTAACGACAAACTGAACGGTCGTCCGCGTATCTGTAATCACTGAGCCTAATGTCATAACCGCTTTGATGCGGGAGTGAACTTTGCCTTGTTTATCTGTAAAGGTGGAGGGTAGGCAGATAAAGCTTTTACCTCCTTTAGAATTGTAGGCTCCTTCCACAAAGTCGAGTTGGCCGCCGGCGCCACTAATAATATTAGGGCCAGCTGTTTCAGAACAAACTTGTCCAGAAAGGTCAATTTCTAAGGCACTGTTAATCGAAATTAATTGGTCGTTTTGCGAAGCAATAAACGGATGATTCGTATAATCAACAGGGTACGCTGCTAATGAAGGGTTATCACGAATAAAATCATAGAGTTTCTGGGTTCCGGCAGCAAATGCATAAACCATCCGGCCTCGGTCTAATTTCTTGTTAAGTCCGGTAACTTTCCCTGCTTCCGCCATATCCACAAAACCATCGACCAACATCTCTGTATGAATCCCTAAGTCCTTAAGATCCGATTGAGCAATCATTTTTCCTAAGGCATTCGGCATTCCGCCGATTCCCAATTGAATACATGCCCCGTCATGAATCTCAGGCAATACGTACTCCGCAATTTGTTTATCGATTTCAGATGCGGGGGCCGAGGGCAATACTGGGAGCCCTCTGTGGCCTCCTTCGACTACATAATCCACCTTGGAAATATGAACGGTATTGTCATACCCACCATGGGCCCTAGGCATATCTTCATTGACCTCAACGATAACAGCTCGCGCTTTTTCAATTGCTGCTGCATAGTGAGATACTGAGACCCCAAAGCTGAAATAGCCATGTTCGTCCATTGGAGCCACTTGAATGGCTACAACATCCGTCTGCAAATTTTCACGTATGTATCGAGGTACCTCAGAATATTTGATAGGAATGTAATAGGCGAGACCCTTTTGGGCCAATTTTCGTTCGCCTCCGCCCATATGCCAGCTATTCCAAGTAAAATGTTCTCGCTCGGGATCACATTCTACAAAAGGCAAGGGGGTCAACATAACCCCTCCCCGCAAGTTTACATTATGAAGTTCGTCTTTACGCCGGGCTATAGCCTCTCCTAACAAAAGTGGGCTGCTTGCAGCCCAAGCATACTCTACCCAATCTCCACTCCGGATCACTTTTACAGCTACGTCGGCAGTGACACACTTCTTAAGATACTCATCTCTAATCATTACTACATCCCCTTTTTCTTTCCTAACTTTTTTCTCTTCTAAAATCCAAACTATGTTCTTCTCTACTCCTATCGGTTCAGGCATGACGACAAAGGCAGCAACCTCGTCACTAATCCCCGAAGCATTAAGGCCATTACTATTTTTATTTTGTTATAAGTGAGCCACCATTGTTGCCTACACGCTTAAACCTCCTTCGAAGGTTGGGATTAGAGATACTGCGAATTTATGAGATTCCGAATGTACTGAATTATCTTGCAATTATCATGCCAATCACTATTCGGGAGATTCAGAATCTTTAATTGACGCTAATGCCAAGCCTTCGGGCGATTATCCTGATGAATTTCTAAACTGCTCGTACTCTAAATTTGTATACTGTTGTGTACACCATTTAGGAGTAAAACTCTCAAAGCGCTTTAGAGTATCTAGTTTTCAGAATCATGTCAACTTTCAGATACATGTACAAATAAGTTGACACTAACGTCGTAAAAGCAGGCGTTGGTTATAACCCAAAAGCCTGCTTAGTTATACACACTCTCATTAAATTAATGAATACATGGTAGCACCCGAAGACACTGTCTTCGCACGTATTAACCTTCTTGTTAGCCTTATTAGCAAAGGCACTTGCACTTATGTGCTGGCCATTGGACAGCCGAGTGTCCCTGTAGCCAAGTCTTGAACAGGACGTTCGAGATTAGAGCACCGCCAAGGATGGCGAGAAGGGACCTTCCAGAAAGTATGGAACGAAAAGTTATACTTCTGCCTAGTGAAAAAAAGCGGCTTTCGCCGCTTTTTTTAGATCTGAGTGTTTCTTCTATTTGTGTTGCTTTAGCATATCTTCATAAATGTAAACCAGTTCTTTGTCAAAGAGTGAACGCTTCATGTCGACGGCTAATGCTCTAACCCTTGACAGCATTTCTGCCGCATCTTCGTCATTAATTTCTTTTCCATATTCATTTCGGAATTTTGCCTTAATAGAGGCCGTTCCCGAGTGCTTTCCGATGACGATCTGCCGTTCAAGCCCTACATCTTCAGGACTGAATGCTTCATATGTTCGAGGGTTCTTTAAAGCTCCATCGGCGTGAATTCCTGATTCATGAGCAAACATATTACTGCCTACAATCGACTTCCAAGGAGGCAACATCCGACCCGAAGCCCGGGCGACATATTCGGATACTTCTACAAAACGTTCTGTCGCAAAAGATAAATCTGTATCAAGGAGATGTTTTAAGGCCATAACCACTTCTTCTAAGGCAGCATTACCGGCCCGTTCCCCCAAACCATTCACCGTCACGCCAACATGCGACGCTCCGGCTTTAACTCCAGCTAGTGCATTGGCGGTTGCCATTCCAAAATCATCATGGGTATGCATTTCGACGTCTATACCCGATTTTTCAATCAGCGTTCTAATATTATCATATGTTTTGAATGGATCGAGGATTCCTACGGTATCACAATAGCGCAGACGATTAGCACCCGCTTTTTTAGCCTCGTTGGCAAATTGCACTAAAAATTCCATATCAGATCGGGAAGCATCTTCTGCATTGACGGAAATATACATCCCTTCACGTTTAGCAAATGTTGTTGCTTTGATCATCCGTTCCAGAACATCCTCACGGGTAGTCAAGAGCTTATGTTCAATATGAATATCCGAGGTGGAAATAGAGATTGCCACTGCATCCACACCACAGGCCAATGAGGCCTCAATATCGGAAATTACCGCTCGATTCCAACCCATAATACTTGCTTTTAAACCCAGTTTTACAATATCACTAATGGCCCGCTTTTCATCGCCGCCCATGACCGCAACCCCAGCTTCGATTTGCTGAACACCTAACTCATCAAGCAACCGGGCGATGCGCATTTTTTCTTGATTCGAAAAAACTACACCAGCCGTTTGTTCCCCATCACGCAAGGTGGTATCCACAATCGTTAAATGTCTCAAACAGACTCACCCCTCATCTTTAAATCAGAAATTTATTGCACCGCTTAGATTATATCCTTCTTATACTAGCATAATACCTTTAAAGTTTGAAGCTAGCCTATTTCCTTATACAGTATACTTAGTTAACAAAAGATTAGTTATTCTCCTGTGACAAGATGAAATTGAAATAAAATAAGGGCTGTTACAAAATAGGTGCGCAGAAAAATAGGTCACAAAAAATACGCCTTGAAATGGCTTATTAAGCCTAATCAAGACGCATTTCCTGTTTTCGGGGCTATGACGATAATTTTTCCTTCAGCAGTTGATTGACCAGACCCGGATTAGCCTGCCCCTTAGTGGCCTTCATGATTTGCCCGACGAGGAAACCGATCGCCCGATCTTTTCCTGCTCGGTAATCCTCTACAGATTGGGGATTGGCGGCAATCACGCCGTCAATAATTCCCAGCAGCGCACCTTCGTCACTAATTTGGGCGAGCCCTTTTTCCTTGACAATTGTGCTGGGATCTTTACTTGTACTATACATTTCTTCGAGAACACTTTTAGCAATCTTACCGCTAAGGGTTCCTTTATCCATGAGTGCCAGGAGTTCCGCCAATTGTTGAGCTGAAATCGGAGAATCTGCCACACTGCACTGATTCGTGTTCAACAAACGAGTAAAGTCGCCCATAACCCAGTTCGCCAAGGTCTTGGCATCCCCACCGCAGGACAAAGCGGCATCAAAGAAATCTGCCATGTCTTTCGCTTGGGTAATGACGCCTGCATCATAGGCAGATAGCCCCAATGTTTGCAGCCGGGCACGACGTGCCGCTGGCAGCTCGGGCAGGGTTTTACGAATTTTCTCCACCCATTCCCGGTCTATAACCAGAGGAACCAGATCAGGTTCAGGGAAATACCGATAGTCATGCGCCTCTTCTTTAGAACGAAGGGATAAGGTGATCCCCTGGCCCTCATCCCAGGTGCGTGTCTCTTGAACTACATTTTCACCCGCCTCTAGCACTCGGGCTTGACGAGCCACTTCATACTCCATACAGCGCCGAACAGAACTGAAGGAATTTAAGTTTTTTGTTTCTGTACGAGTTCCCAAGGTTGTCGCTCCAAGCGGCCGCAGCGAAACATTGACATCGAATCGTACTGAGCCTTGCTCTAAACGGCAGTCTGATACTTCCGTATATTCCAGAATCTGCACCAATTTTTCAAGGTAGGCCAGAACCTCCGGAATCGAGCGCATATCAGGTTCAGACACTATTTCCAATAGCGGTACCCCAGCTCGATTATAGTCAACAGAGGACTCGTTAGATGTGGTGATGGTTTCTCCACTGTGAACGAGCTTACCAGCATCTTCTTCCATGTGGGCCCGGGTGATCCCGATCCACTTTTTATCCCCCTCGACCTCTATCTCCAGTCCACCCTTGATACAAATGGGCAAATCAAATTGGGACGTCTGATAATTTTTAGATAAATCCGGATAAAAGTAGTTCTTGCGGTCAAACTTAGAAAACTCCGCGATATCACAATCTAAAGCCAAACCAGCTTTAATTGCATAATTTACAACTTCACGGTTAAGAACTGGCAGCGCTCCGGGCATCCCCAGACACACCGGGCAAACATGCGTGTTTTGTTCTCCCCCAAACTCGGTTGTACAACCACAGAAAATCTTCGTCTTGGTTTGGAGCTCAACATGAACCTCCAGCCCACAGACCATTTCGTATTTATCAGCGACTACCACAAGTCAGCACCTCCCGCGCAAGATTCGGTTTTAACGTGTGATATTGGGTGTTTTGTTCAAAAGTATAGGCTGCTCGATATAACGTGCCTTCATCTAACGCTTTACCCATAAGTTGCAGGCCGATCGGTAAACCATTGACAAATCCCGCTGGAATAGAAATTGCCGGAATTCCCGCCAAGTTAATCGGAACAGTCGTTATGTCCGATAAATACATGGCTAAGGGGTCGGCCACTTTTTCGCCAAACTTAAACGCTGGAGTCGGAGCCGCCGGGGAGAGTAAAACATCAAACTTCTCAAATGCCTGATCAAAATCCTGTTTAATAAGGGTTCTGACCTTTTGCGCTTTGAGATAATAGGCATCATAATACCCTGAACTTAAGGCATAGGTCCCGAGCATGATTCTACGTTTTACTTCTGGCCCAAACCCTTCCGCCCGGGTCTGTCTGAACATACCTAAGACATCGTCCGCCTCGGCCCGAAACCCATAACGCACACCATCATAACGAGCAAGATTTGAACTGGCTTCAGCTGTTGCAATCAGGTAATAGGCAGGAATAGCATACTCTGTATGGGGCAGAGAGCATTCAGCGACTTCCGCACCTAAATCGATCAGAGTTTGAATACTGGCTTGAATCCCTCGGGCAACGTCCGGATCAATACCTTCACCGAAATACTCCCGGGGAATCCCAATCTTCATGCCTTTAATATCATTGACCAGGAATTTTGTATAGTCAGGTTTGTCTTGGGGAACGGATGTTGAGTCCAGCGGATCGTAGCCGGCGATGGCATTCATCACCAAGGCATTGTCTCGCACAGTTTTGGTCAGCGGACCAATCTGATCGAGTGAGGACGCATAAGCTATCAAGCCATAGCGAGAGACCGCTCCATAAGTTGGCTTCATTCCAACCACCCCGCAGAAGGCAGCCGGTTGGCGGATGGAGCCCCCCGTGTCTGACCCCAGGGCAAAGGCAGCTTCATCTGCTGCTACGGCTACTGCAGCGCCCCCGGAAGACCCGCCTGGAACATACTCTAAGTTCCAGGGGTTCCTGGTTTTTGTGAAATAAGAATTCTCCGTCGAAGAACCCATGGCAAACTCATCCATGTTAACTTTACCGAGCAGAATCGTTCCTGCAGTCCGCAAACGGTCGGTCACCGTTGCATTATAGGGTGGGATGAAATTTTCCAACATCTTTGAAGCGCAGCTTGTGCGAACGCCTTCCGTGCACATGTTATCCTTCAAGGCCATTGGAATTCCTTCTAAAGCCCCTAAGACTTCTCCTTGGGCAATTCTTTGGTCAACCTCAGCAGCTTGAGTTAAAGCCTGATCTTCCAAGACCGTTAAATACGCTTGGAGATCAGGGTCCACTGCCTGGATACGATCTATGTATGCTTTCGTCAATTCAGTGGAGCTAATGTTTTTGTTAACGAGCAACTCATGTAGTTCACTGACTGACTTTCCAATACTCAATGATTCCAACTTCCACAGTCTCCCTTCTAAGTAAGACTAATTTTCGGTACTCTAAAGAAACCCTCTTCCCCATCTGGAGCATTTCGAAGAGCTTTTTCATGATTGATCGAGGATTTCACTTGGTCCTCGCGCAGTACATTGTGTAGAGGAACAGCATGTGCTGTTGGCAGCACATCGTTCGTGTCTAATCTCTCCAACATAGCAGCATACCCTAAAATGGAGTTAAGTTGCTCTGTATATTCTTGAGTTTCCTGTTCGGTTAACTCTAGGCGCGCCAATGCCGCCACGTATTCAACGTCTTCACGTGAAATTGCCACCTTATTCACCTTCCCTTTGGATAGTTTGTTGCTTTAACCTCTATCATAGCAAATATGGAAGAAAGGGGCAATAAAAACGAAAAAAGCAACTCACATTTCGACTCTATCCTGCCTAGCGGTACCTTTATTATCGAGTCTGAAATTAAGAAGCAACTAGTTGGTAATCTCGTAAAACAATTCGAATTACCGACACTTTTCAGAGAGAACTGTTATACTTAAAACATGGAGGTGAGTATTAATGGGTGGCAATCCAATACAATTTGATTACACATTCATATTTATATTTCTCCCTATACTTTTTTCTTTGATATTTTTGGGGCCCGCTGTTTATTTATTGGTAATTGCTATACGATTTTTCAAACGCAAAACTGTTATCGATCAAGAGATATTACAGAAATTAAATGATCTAATTAAACTGCAAACAAAACCTGCTGACAAAAAGTATGATAGGGACTAAGAACCAATCCCTACTCCCTCTCTGGATATATAGAAAAACTTGGCTGCCGCCCTTCGCAAACTTGGCGAAGGGCGGCAGTATTAGTTGCATTTATGCTTTAAATCATTCGGTAGCTTAGTTAACTTCTATACAAAAAAAGGTCAAAGCCGTTTCACGACTCATATGCCATCAAACACTAGTTTTAAATCGATCATAAAATCAGGAAAAACAGATAATTGGACTGTATCTTCCTCAGTGTACGCTTCTGGACGGCCGTATCGTTTATTTTCCTGTAATGTGAACACGTTTATATATTTTCCGTCTGGTTCGACAATCCAATATTCTTTGACGCTGGCCATTTCATAACGGTTAAACTTTATTACCCTATCCTGCTTGGCAGTCGATGGTGAGGATATTTCAATGATTAAAATGGGTACTCCAAAATATCCTGTTTTCCTAAGTTTAGTTTCATCACATACTACAACAATATCTGGCTGTAAGATATTTGAAATGTCATCGTCCTTTTCATTATGCTCTGCCAGACATAAGTCGAAAGGTGCTGCAAACACTCTACATGGTTTATCAATTAAGTAGTTCGATATTTGCCGGTGAAGTTCACTAGATATGCTTTGGTGTTGCCATTTAGGAGCAGACTGCAGATAAGGTACACCATTAATTATTTCCCAACGTTCATTTTCTGGCCAGGTTAGGTAATCAGCGTAAGTATGTTTTTTATTTTCTTGCGGTAAGGACATATTGATCGTCCTTTCTCTTTTTCTATATATTACCATAGTAATAAGCTCAAGTGAACCTCCTTGCCTAAAAAGTGTCTACAAATAGCGATAGGTGCAAGTAGGAATGGTTTCTTCCGCGCACTTCCGCAGCATCTCTGATACTACAATACAATATAGAAGGCATCAACAGATAAATACATTACAAATTGCTGAGCTATCTTTTCCTTATATTAGGATCACTCGTAATTTGGAATTGAATTGCAAGCTATTTTGTATATTTTTCCATTATTTCATCCGGAAATTCTCCTGTTATTACAATAGTAATATTGTTAATTGTTGCCGTAGAAGGTACAGGTATTTCCTTAAAAAATAAATCAGTCAAAAGTGAATAATGTCTCCTTCTGCACTGGAAATCATCCTGCAAGATACCACAATTCTTTTGCGGTCACCGTAATCCTATTTTATTAACATGTCAGATACGACAAAAAAAGGGACCTCACGGCCCCTGATAATAAAACGTATATCTGAAGTTCCATACAAGAACTGTCTACTTCCTTCTAAATATCTGATATCTCCACCGTTAAATACAAATCATTGGGTTGGAGAAGCCGCAATCAGTTGTTCAAATTCCTCTTCCGTCAAAACAGCTACTCCCAGTCCCTGCGCCTTCGTAAGCTTTGAGCCAGCCTTTTCTCCTGCAATGACAAAAGCCGTTTTTTTGCTGACAGCGCTTGCTGCTTTTCCACCATGCTCCTCGATGAGCTTCTCAATCTCCCGCCGCTCCCAGCGCTCTAAAGAACCGGTGACCACAATGCTTTTTCCAGCAAAAATCTGAGGTTTAGAGGATTCTTCAGCTACCATCGATACGCCTGCGGCACGCAACTTAGCAAGAAAATGGCTTGTACTTTCCAGACCAAAAAACTGTACCAGACTTTCGGCCATCGTCGGTCCAACGTCCGGAATCGTTTGCAGCTCCTCTAGCGTCGCTTCCTGAAGTTTATCCATTGAACCAAACGTCTGAGCTAAAATCTTCCCTGATTTTTCGCCTGTGTGGCGGATTCCCAAGGCGAAAATCAAGGGCGCCAGACCCCGCTCTTTGCTGTTTTCAATTGCTGCCAGCAAATTCTCCGCCGATTTTTTGCCCATTCGTTCCACTGGGGTTAACTGATCGAACGTTAAAGCATAGAGATCCGCGGCATCTTTGATCAAGCCCGTATCTAGAAGTTGTTGAACAACGGCAGGTCCTAATCCATCAATCGCCATGGCATCCCGAGAGACAAAATGAATGATTCCCTCCCGCTGCTGGGCAGGACAAGTGATGCTCTGACAACGATAGGCGACTTCCCCTTCATCTTGTCTGACCAGGCTCTGGCATTCCGGACAAACCTCCGGCATTTCAAA
This sequence comes from Desulfosporosinus cupriresistens, assembly GCF_001707885.1. Lineage (GTDB taxonomy): Bacteria > Bacillota > Desulfitobacteriia > Desulfitobacteriales > Desulfitobacteriaceae > Desulfosporosinus. Next base: position 13,398 of record NZ_MASS01000079.1, read on the forward strand.
CAGCCTCTCCTCACCGGTACGTTGTTCAGGTAATACCCGGACAACCTCCGGGATTACGTCCCCGGCTTTTTGTAAGAGGACGTGATCCCCGATGCGGATATCCTTTTCTCGAATGTTATCCAAATTATGTAGGGTTGCGCGGCTCACAGTGGACCCTGCCACAGAAACTGCTTTAAGGACAGCCGTAGGCGTCAGGACCCCCGTACGGCCCACTCGGATGATGATGTCCTCGACGACTGTTTCCACCTGCTCCGCCGGAAATTTATAAGCAATTGCCCAACGAGGACTTTTGGCGGTAAAGCCCAGTTCCTCCTGCAGCGCAAATTCATTCACTTTAATCACTAGACCGTCAATATCATAGGGGAAACGGTGACGCTCTGAAGCCATTCCTGCACAATAATCAATAATCTCTTCGACATCGCTAAAAACCTTATACTCGGGGTTTACGACAAACCCCTGCTGCTGTAAATATGTAAGAACTTCCGTTTGTTTATGTAGACCTAATTCTTTGGCCGACAACACTTGGTAAGCAAAGTATTCTAACTTGCGCTGGGCCGTGATTCGAGAGTTAAGCTGGCGCAAAGATCCGGCTGCTGCATTGCGAGGATTGGCAAAAGGGGTCTGCCCTTCATCTTCTCGTTCCTGATTCAAACGAGCAAACGACGCTTTAGGCATATAGCCTTCTCCTCGGACACTTAACTTCGGAACTGTATCCTTCAGAAGCAAAGGAATGGAGCCTACCGTTTTAACATTGGCCGTGATATCCTCGCCAACGGTACCATCTCCACGGGTTGCCCCCCGAACCATAAGCCCCTCTTCATAGGTTAAGGCGACCGTTAAGCCATCTATTTTGAGCTCGACAACATAGTCGACTAACGGGGCCACTTGACGTACGCGTCGGTCAAACTCTCGTAAATCACCCGCCGCAAAGGCATTGTCTAAACTGAGAAGAGGTTCC
>NZ_MASS01000080.1 GCF_001707885.1 Desulfosporosinus cupriresistens
TCCTTGGGACATTGTCTTTAGAATCCCAGAACATGTTTAAAACAACGCCCCTGACAAAGAGTATTATTACTCTCTTGTCAGGGGTGCTTATTTACCTTCCATCAATACGCAATATCCACTTATTCCATATTCACTGTGCCTATAGAGGCTTTCATTGTCCAAATACAAACCTTGGCTGAGCGTTGTGTCTTACACTGTAAAATTCACTTTATACTTGAGGCGGCTCCATACCGAATTGAGCCCAGTCCTCCTTAGCGGGACCGTAAATTCCTGGAACTTTTAATCCAGCCTGCCTCATAAGTACTGTTAATTGGCCTCGGTGATGGATTTGATGATCAATGAGGTCTTTTAAAGTATCACCTATGACCCAGGATTCTCCATACATATCGCGTTTCTCTAAAAGAGTTTGATCATTCCACTGGGCTCTGACCGCCGTTGCTATAATGTTGCTAACTTCTCTATAAGAATTGGAAATTTCCTGCGCGGTGTCTGGAACTGGAGCATCCTCATCGATACTTTCAAGAATCAATCCGGTTCTCGCCATCATCTCTGGGATCGTAGTTACGAGATGCCAGGCAATTCGCCCTAATGTACGGTCTTGCGCTGTCACGGCTTGGTTTAGAGAGTCATCAGTTAAAGCATCTAGCATTCGTTGGGTTGATTCCTCTTCCTTCTCCCAATCCTGAAGGAATGCTGCTAAGGAAAGAAACATACTCATCCTCCCCCTTTTTTCAATTTGTTCCAATATTACCAGTTAGCCTAAAGCAGGTCAAATCTACCCATTGTCTGGCATTTGATTAGATGATATTCTTGAACAAGTATCAAAAGTTTGCAGACTATATCATAAACTTAAGAGATAGGAGTAACCACCAATGGCAGTTCAAGCTGATTGGAAGAGACTACTTGAAGACGAAATAAAAAAGGAATATTATATCGAATTGCTCGAATGGGTAAAAAACGAATATAGACATAAACACATCTTTCCGAAAAAGGAAGATGTGTTTAACGCTTTAGTCTTTACCTCATACCAAAATACAAAGGTCGTAATTTTAGGGCAAGACCCGTATCCCACTATCGGACAAGGGATGGGACTTAGTTTCTCTGTAAATATTGGAGTACCCTTCCCTAAATCGCTCCAGAACATATTTAAAGAATTGCAAACTGACTTAGGTTGTAAGGTACCTAACCATGGCTCGCTTCGAAAATGGGCAGAACAAGGAGTTCTACTCCTCAATACCTCACTAACCGTAGAAGAGGGGAAGCCTAATTCTCACCAAAACAAAGGGTGGGAGATATTTACCGACAGAATTATTTCTTTAGTTAATGAGAAAACAGATCCCGTGGTATTTATTTTATGGGGTAATAATGCCCGTTCCAAAAAGAAACTTATTACAAATCCCAAACACTTAATCATTGAGTCAGCTCACCCAAGTCCTCTATCAGCAAGTAGAGGCTTCTTGGGAAGTAAACCGTTTTCAAAAGCAAATAATTTCTTAATATCTAACGATAGAGCACCGATAGATTGGCAGATAGACTAGCATCAGTTTATGATATTTTTGACAATTCAGTTGTTCCACTTTACTAAATGAGAACTAATAAATTCAATAATAGCTTCATTTTCCTCTTTTCCAGAACCCTTAATAGATAATGGTTCTCCAAAGGCCATATGAATGGGTTTACTACGATCAATTGGTCCCAAATCTTTTAAATACTTGTCATTTCCCCAAAAGTCAGTTTTTATGGCCACCGGAATAACCTGGACCTTAGCACTTCTTGCCAACTTTACTCCTAAAGAGTTAAATTCCTTCGGTCTAAATTCAACTGTCCTTGTACTTTGGGGAAATATGATAATTGATGTTCCTTCTTCTAATAACTTTTGTCCTGTCTTCATTACTGTTTGAAAATCTTCTCGAGAATTGGATCTACTCACAACAATCGGATTTCGTGAACGCATAATTGGACCAAAGAACGGATGTTTAACCAGACTCTCCTTAACAACAAAGGTTACATCCATTTGGGGGGCGATTATACAAGGAAATACCATGGTCTCAAGTGTACTCATATGGTTGCTAATAAAGACTACAGGACCTTGGCACTTATGTAAGTTCTTAAGTCCTGTAATGTGAAACCTACCCCCACAACCCTCTATTAACTTGAAAACATCGTACGACGACGACGCCCAAGCCTTCGTATCGTATTGGCCTTTTAGAACAACTCGACGAGATTTGAGCACGATAGAAAAGTATTTACCCATAAAATACAAACGAGTATTTAACATTAATCTATCTAGCAATAAACGTGGGGTATTATCTTTAGTATGATATGAGTCTGTTGAAAAAAAGCCCTTCTTCAAAGGTCTATCCTCCCTGCCTGTATTAATAACCTAGTCTTAGCTTAGACAATTATTGATTAATTTAGTTCGGCAGATCTGCAGGATATCCCTCCTATCAAGCTAAACAATTTAACATTACATCAATCTTGCTCATTCGTATCCCTTCTTATTGGAATAAAATAAGTGGCATGTGCAAACAAATGGCTTGGATGTTTCGTTACAAAGTAACACCAATCTTTATCATCCTTTAATACTAAAGTGTATAATTGCATGCCTAAAACGCTACCTGCGTTCGCTCCCGGAAACTGTTCATGAAACTGACGATGGAAGTTATGCCTCTTACTCAATTGCGTGAGTATGATGTTGATAACTTGTTGTGAATCTATGAAAGGCTTAACCTTTAATTTTTCTGAAGCAATCTCTGCTATTAACTCTTTTTCCGTTATGACAACGAGTGATGAATTCTCATAAACGAAAAACTCATTCCAATAACTTTTTAATTTGGAACGATCAAACGATGAATAATCTTGGCTATTTATCAGATGTACTCCTCCTTTCTACACCTTTGCTATTGGCTGCTTTTTTTCACTTAGATTAGCATTTGTGTGGATAGTAAATCTATAGCACGCCTGTGTGATCATAATCAATCTTCACTATGGTTAATTTGTTAACTGTTGACTATACTTACACAATAAACGCTTGTAACGCCTTTACTTTTTTCCCCACCCACCCTCATTATCCCACTGGGAAAAAATAAAATGACAGACGTGGCCTAAGCAAATACTAAGCTGCTCTCTTATGAGAGCAGCTTAGTATTTGCTTAGGCCTTATTACATACAATTTGCCACATAATACCGAATTTATCAGTTATTTTACCGTATAATGGGCTAAAGAACGTTTCTTGCAAATTCATTTCGATGGTGCCACCTACGGATAAGGCATCGAACATTGCTTTTGTTTCATCTTTTGTATCAAATTGCATGGCAAATGAAATATTGTTTCCGGTGCTGTAAGGAGCATTGGGAGTACACCAGTCTGAAAAGTTGATCACATGTCCATCTTTTCTTAGTTCGGCATGCACTACAAGATTCTTTAAGTTTTCAGGAACCGGAAATGCTGGATTTGGCGGGGCATCACCGAAATGCATAATGGTGGCTTCCCCACCAAGTACTTTTTCATAAAATCTCACAGCTTCCTCGCAGTTCCCGTTAAAGGTGAGATATGGCATTAACCAATTACTCAAAATACAACCTTCTTTCGTTAATTAATCTTGGTGTTAATATCTAGTTTTGTCCGAGACTGTAGATTTATACTGTTTATTATTCACATAAGACATTACCACAAGTTCGCACTTGAATAAATAATACATGTACCCATAGAATAAATTATTGACCCATGTATTTCAAATGTTGTCGGGGAAGGTGTCAATGGGCTATTTATCATTAAGAGAATTAGGAATTGCTTCAGCTTCTATAGTAAAATAAGGATATACTATGACTTAGTAAGTAAGCATAAAGTAAGAAAGGCTTAAACTCATGCAAATCTGGAAAAGGAACTTAATTGTTTGCTGGTTTGGAATGTTTGTGACGATGATAGGAATGAGCCAAATCGCTCCTATATTACCTCTTTATATAAATCGGCTTGGGATTCATAACACAGCTTTGATTGAACAATTCTCAGGAATCTCCTTTGGGGTTACCTATATAATCGCAGCTATCTTTTCCCCAATTTGGGGTCACGCGGCAGATAAATATGGACGAAAACCAATGCTTTTAAGAGCAAGCCTTGGGATGTCTGTGATCGTATTCAGTATGGGGTTTGCACATAATGTCTATCAATTGATCGCCTTAAGATTATTACAAGGGGTTATCACAGGCTATAGTACAGCCTGTGTTACTTTAATTGCAACTCAGACAGACAATGAACATGCAGGTTGGGCGTTGGGCACACTCTCCACAGCTTCTATTGCGGGTTCCTTACTGGGACCAATGGTCGGTGGCTACATAGAGGAAAACTTTGGCTTGCAAAACGTATTTTTTATAACAAGTGTTCTTTTAATGATTGCGTTTATAACAACCTTTTTATTCGTGAAAGAAGAGTTTGTTCGTTCTAGCAAAAAGGTGCTTAGCGCTAAAGAAGTGTGGAAGCTTATCCCCTATCCAGACTTAATTGTCACTATCTTTATTACGTTTTTTGCGTTACAGTTAGCTCTTTACTCTATAGAGCCGATCATAACTGTTTACATTACACAGTTATCTCATAATACAACTCACGTTGCTCTAATTTCCGGTATAGCATTTTCAGCTCCAGGATTGGCTAGTATCCTAGCTGCTCCAAGGTTGGGCCGACTTTCAGATAAGATTGGACCACAGAAAGTTATGTTGGTTGCACTTATCGCAGCAGGAATAATAATTTTACCTCAAGCCTTTGTAAAATACCCTTGGCAGCTAATTATCCTTCGCTTTTTAGTCGGCATGACAACTGCCGGCTTGGCCCCTTCGGTTAATTCCTTGGTTAAGCGAATTACACCCGATGTACTTACTGGCAGAGTTTTTGGCTTTAACATGGCGGCACAGTATCTAGGTATATTTGGAGGTTCAATATTAGGAGGCCAGGTGGCTGCATACCTGGGTATTCAATATGTATTTTATATTACCAGTCTATTGTTAGTGATCAATGCCCTGTGGGTATATAAAAAAGTTTATCAGAAATTGTCTAAAACTATGATCTAACTAATTGATTATTAAACCAGCTCCAAAATACGTGTGAAGGGACAACTCTCTCGGTAGCGAAACAGGATAACTCTGAATATTGTACCATATATTTCTATTTGCGATTGAACTAATGGAGGTGACTGGGTACAATGAATATTTTCTGGAATCAACAGGCCATGCCTCAACAGAATCAAATCTTTCAAACACCGAATACTTTGACACAATTCGGTGGGGATTATTATACTCGGATGTCAGGACAAAATCCTCAGAGATTTCCATCCATGATGGGGGGGCAAGTCGGTTTGCCGACGCCCACTGGGTTTGGTCAATCTATGAATGGACCTGGAGGAGGTCTAGGTGGAGGTATGCCCGGCTACCAAGGAAAGCCTGAAGGAAATCCGTTATGGGGAGTTAGTCCACAATCTGCTGGAGGTCAAGGCTACGTCACACCAGGCTATCCACCACAAGGCTTCGGACAACAACAGCGGCCTATGCCACCAGTACAAGGTTACCCGTCGCAAGGATTCCCAACCCAAGGTTATCCTCAACAAGGATACGGAGCTCAGGTGTATAACCCAGGGTATGGAGGACAAATGCCCCTCTATCCTGCTCGGGAACAACCTCAAAAAGGTGGAATCAAAGGTTTTATCAGTAATCTTATGGCTAAACGAAAGAGGTAGCTCTCTGCGCAGTTATTCTATCCTGACTTCTGAATAGAAACCATATTACTAGGAAAATTGCCCTTGGCCATTATTAGTCCAAGGGTTTTTCATTATGGGACCCTCCACTATGCAAATTCCTGTTCAGATAAAAACAGCAATTTAAATAAATAATCCTCGAAAAGAAAACCAGCCGCCCTGGATTGAAAAATTCATATTTTCTTAACCAAATTACCATCTATTACATGAAATAATTTAGAGGACATTTGCATATTTCGTCGAATAACTTACAATGTGTAAAAAAAAGAAAATCAAAGCTGAATCTAGGCTTGCCTAGAGCGGGGGGTATTTTTATGGGGTGAAACGCGTACTCTACGCGTAGGGCTTTACACCTTGTTGCCCAAATCCGTCAACTAACCTCGTAAGCTAAGAAAGGTGAAAAAATATGCATTTGTCCCCCGTCCTATCGAGATTAAAAAACGTGGTATTTGTCCGGATCAAAGATTTTAATAAATTTTCCCGCAGCACTCTACAAAAAATTTCATGGAAATCGCCCCAAGTCATTGGTGGTTTAACGGTTACAATACTCCTAACTGGCGGGCTCGCCTATTATCTTTCGACAACAACTTCTGCGGCTGCCGTAATAATTAACGGTCAACAGGTTGGCTTAGTACGCAATGTTAATACCGCACAAAATCTCGTTGAAACAATTCTTAAACAACAAGGCGAGCCTTATGGACTCGTTGCCAAAACACATGACCAAATTACTTATGAAAGTGTTAGGGTTAGTCCCACACTCTATCTGGAATCTTCTTTAAGTGAAAAAAAGTTGGAAGATCAACTAAATTATTATTTTGATGGTTATAAGTTAGCTGCAGACGGTTCTGTTATAGCAGTTTTACCTAGCAAAGAAGCTTCGGATAAAGTTCTTAAAGAATATGAAGACTATTACGTTAAACCCAGTGATGAAAATAAGGTAACCTCTGTTAGTTTTGCAGAAAAGGTAACTGTCGAAGAGGCAGAAGTCCAGCCAGACCAGATGAAACAATTAGATCAAGCTTTTAACGCACTGCTTGACGGTAAAATAACTACTAAGGATTATACTATCCTACCCAATGATTCTTGGTGGCTTATCGCCCGCAAAAATGATATGTTGACCGATGAAGTATTAGCTGGTAACCCAGGAACAACCAAAGATACGAAGTTACAGCCGGGCCAAGTCATTAAGCTCGTTGATTCTACACCTTTTCTTACTGTCGTGAGTCAGGGAACTTATTCGGGATCAGAAACAATTCCCTATGATGTCGTAACAAAAACTGATACCAGTTTAAGGAGCGGTCAAACAAAAGTCGTCCAACAAGGTAGTAATGGCGCAAAATCAGTTACATATTCTTACGTTCAAAAGAATGGTATCGACGTTACCAAGAAAGTATTAGATGAAAAGATTACCCAGACTCCTGTCAATCGAGTCATTGCTAAAGGCCTCAGTAGTCAGCCTATTAATGTAGCTTATGTCTCTCGCGGAAGCGCTGGTTCTTCAAGCATCATAGATCGAGCGCTCAGCTTGCAAGGAACACCCTATGTTTTTGGCGGAACAACTCGAAGAGGCTTTGACTGTTCAGGTTTCACCAAGTATGTTTTCGCGAGTGCTGGGATTTCGCTTCCTCGCACATCCTATGAGCAATTCGCCTCAGGAACGCCCGTCGGCAAAAATGATCTTCGACCAGGCGATCTGGTATTTTTCACTACCTATTCTAAGGGTGCATCACATGTGGGCATTTATATGGGGGGAGGACGTTTCGTTCAGGCAAGTAATCCTAATAGTGGTGTTAAAGTATCCAGCCTTAGTGATACCTTTTACTCCTCCCGCTATCTCGGAGCACGCAGATACAACTAGTAAGCATAGAGCAACTTTTTTGAGAGTAACAGCGAATGTTGTTACTCTTTTTCTTTTTATGGCAGAATAGGATAATCTTTCTATAGTTTTGGCAAACACTTCAAGGTTTCGTTCAGAATATGATAATATGAGTGTAAATGCGAAAGGAAGGAGATGATTATAATGCCCAATAACCCAAAAAACTCTAGCGTAGGCACTATTGCTCTCGCTGCACTAGTCGGAGGAGCGACTGGGGCCTTAATTAGCTTATTGTTTGCACCAAAAAGTGGCAAAGCACTACGTCAAGATATTCAGAATAAAGCCGTAGGTCTCATGGAACAGGTCGAAGACACTACATTCCAACGTGCCGAGGCCATAAAACAGAGGAGTACCGACCTCGCCGATAAAGGAAAGAAGTTAAAAACAGATATCCAAATATTCATTCAGGACTTGAGATTAAAAAAGCCAGGCTACGTAGACGTTACCCAATCAACCTCAGAAGAAACTTCTTCACAACCTGAAACAGAAACTATTTCTGAATTCGTACCTACAGAGGTCCCCCCATATGAAGGGGCACCAACAGTATAAAGTTTAAGTCATAATGTGATCAATCTTGTGAAAAATTTGTTTCCAAAATATAATGAAGGCCTGGTGATAGACGTTCTTAGTCTATTTACCAGGCCTTCATTATATTTACTGGGCTCTTAATCGTAAGTACATTACCTTCCCCAGCACCTTCCTCGACCAACACTTCATCTGGACAACGCCTTTTACAAGGACGAAAACCTGCTTCCATTGCCTTTGTTGCAACTCCATAGATAAAGATATTGTCACAGCTCACAACGACTTGCCATTTTTCATTATCAGACATTTGATCAGACGATTGAGGCCATTCACAAAGTATGAATAGTTCTCTAAAATTTTCTGCTGTGAAACTAAAATTAATCGCTCTCGATATTATTGTTATAATTATCACCATAATAACAAAGAAAAGGAAGAAACAATGCGATTTCAATGTATGCTTTTCAATAAAGTAGCCTGAAGTGACAAGATGGTTATCAGGCATCTTTTTGACTAAATAGTCTAGGTTTCGCGGGAAGTGAGGCAACCTATGGGTTTTAACATTAAATAGCTCCTCAATTGTATATCTAATGTTTATATTGCAGGAATGAATATGGAGAGGCCGCCATGGATGGGGCCCCTAGACCTTCTCATAATTTATTAGCCGATAAGCCTTAATATTTTCTATGGTATATTGCAACAAACAGAAAATATATGATTGGCATAACTATTAGTGTAAAGATTGTGAATCTCTGCATTGATACGTCAATAACATTACTAAAGACTGATGCAATAACGATATACCAGTATGAAACCCAAAAAGCCGTATGTCCTGCTTTAGAATTAATATAGATATTCCGCTCCTCTTTTTCAAGTTTTAAGTTCTTAGAAAGCTCAGGATGCTTCTCAGCTTTATGATAAATTAAAAGCATTCCAACTCCAGTTGGAGTAAATCCAACTGCAATTCCAAGCATCATAGGTTTTTCAAACCCAATAATGAAACTAATTAAAGCTACCATGCCGATAATAATAAAGATAACCGAATATATTATTTCTCTTTTAAGATATATATCTTTTCTCATCAAATATCCTCCTCTTCAAAAATAAAGACCTCTTCAATCTTCAAGTAAAAAACTTTTGAAATCTTATAGGCAAGAAAAATAGAGGGATTGTATTTACCATTTTCTAATGAAATAATCGTTTGCCTGGATACTTCAACTTTTTCTGCCAGATCCAGTTGAGTCAAATCGAATTGCTCCCTGAGATCCCTTATTTTATTTTTCAAACTTATACTCCTTTCTGTAAATGTAAAGCTAACTTTACGATATTAGTATATGCTTTAGCCTCTTCTATTGTCAAGTAAACTTTACATCTATCTCACAAAGAAATACGAGCTTTCACGCGCACGGACGCACGGCTTTCACGTTCGGTTTTGTACTAACGTCCCGCGTAATCCCGAAGCGTCCCAACCACTTTCATCATCTCTAAGATATGGAATCGTAATATCAAACTCTTAAATGAAGGGGGAATTAAATGTAAATCAACTTCACTAAAGACCCAATTAACCAACTTGCTTAAATTACACAACTACCTCCCTTTGTTGGATCAACAAAGGGAGGTAGTTTAATAGTAAGTAGGTTTTTTACAGCAGCTATACAGTTTAGTTATTTTGAATATGTTTGACATACTCATTGTAATTCTTTATGAACGCTTCAATCTGTTTAAGTGGTCGTACAAATTCTTATTCATACATAAAGTAACATTACTTTACCTTGATAATAAAATCCACTCCCTGAAGGAATAGGATCATTTCCGGTATTTTTCCTCTCCAAACACTCACCCCCAATTGCACTTTCACCAATTCCCATTATTGCTATAACAGAAAATAATATCAACTGATGATTATTCACCTTAAACCTTCCAATTACAGACAAAATGATTATAAAGACATTATAAGAAAAAACAAGAAGCCAATAACCGTGATATTTCAGTTATTGGCTAAGATCGTTTTGGTTAGTTATAATTATTAATTTTTAAGAGATTAATATTAGTTGCCCAATAGTGTCCGACTTTATTATCTAGTGACAGACTTTATTATCAGTGAACATCTTTTTAGCCACACTTAGAGTAGCCACAGTGCGTACACACAACACAACCGCTTTCATGATTAATCGGCTTGCCACACTCTGGGCAGGCGTTTGCAGGAGCAACGCTTGTCTGGGCTTTTCTTCCGGTAATCCTTTCGGTAGCAGCCCCCACTCGCCCTCTTGAACCTGGGCTTACAGTGGCTGGTGCTGTTTCCTGAGTTTCCTTTTGAACACTAGCAAAATTAATACCAACCTCATTATATTTCTTAATCACACGGGCAATTGCATCCGGGCAGGATGTAACGTTGACCCCTTCACGTCGCATACAAGCCGGGCAACGTATTCCTTTGATCTGTTCAGTAATTGAATCGACAGACAAACCGGAACGCAGTGTGATGGAGATCAAACGGGCCGTTGCCTCAGATTGGGAAGAGCATCCTCCTGCGCGACCCGTATTCGTGAAGACTTCACAAATACCCTTTTCGTCCGCATTAACACTGACATAGAGATTACCGCACCCAATTTTAATTTTCTCCGTAACCCCTATGGTTGTGGTCGGTCGTGGACGAGGTACTACTGTATTCACTTCTGGAATAAACGGAGTTTTTGGGATAATCAGTTCAGATGCCTGTCGTTCATTCGCTCCAAGGTAACTTTGGGCTTGTTTTTGTGCCTCTGAGGTTCCTGTGGAAAGTACCTGCTCTTCCCGACTACCATCACGATAAACCGTTAATCCTTTACAATTTAGTTCGTCAGCCAACCGATATGCTTCGGCTATCTCCTCTCGTGTCGCGGAGTTTGCAAAGTTAATCGTTTTGGATACCGCATTATCTGTATATTTCTGAAAGGCTGCCTGAATGCGAATATGCCATTCGGGCGCGATCTCTTGAGCTGTAGTGAATACTTCCTGCACCCAATTCGGAACTTCCGGTAGCCCTAGGACGGTCCCGCGTTCCGCAATCTTGTGCATGAGTTCCTGGGAATAGAAACCATATTCTTTGGCAAACGCTTCAAAGAGCGGATTGACTTCAATTAAAGCCGTTCCATCCAACACAGTTTTGGTATAGGCAACCGCAAAGAGAGGTTCAACCCCGCTGGACGCACCGCAAATCATGGAAATAGTTCCGGTCGGGGCAATTGTTGTTAGCGTGGCATTACGCAGTTTCATGACCCCATCATAGATTGAGCCTTCATAATTCGGGAAAGTTCCTCGCTCTTCAGCAAGTCGCTGTGACTCGATACGGGCCTCTGTCTGGATAAATTTCATAATTTTTTCTGCATACTCCACCGCATCTTCTGTGGCATAAGATGCTTGAAGCAAAATGAGCATATCGGCGAAGCCCATCACACCAAGACCAATTTTGCGATTTCCCTTAACGACTTTATCAATAATGTCTAACGGATATTGATTGGCGTCTATCACATTATCGAGGAAACGAACAGACAACCGGACTATATAACTCAAACGCTCCCAGTTAATAACCATTTTTCCGTTTGTCTCAGTTACCATCAACTTAAGATTAAGGGAGCCTAAGTTACAGGCTTCATTAGGCAGGAGTGGTTGCTCACCACAAGGATTGGTAGCTTCAATCTCTCCCTGCAGAGGAGTAGGATTTCCCTCATTTAAACGATCGAGAAAGACAATTCCAGGTTCCCCATTTTGCCAGGCATGGTCTACAATCTTATTGAAAATCTCAGGGGCGGATAATTGACCTGCGGTATTACCTGTATGAGGGTCTACGAGATCATAGGAACGTCCTTCACGGACGGCAAGCATAAAATCTTCCGTAATCCCAACGGAAATATTGAAATTCGTAATTTCTTTGTTGTCCTCTTTACACTGAATGAAATCCACAATATCAGGATGGTCAACACGCAGAATTCCCATATTTGCACCACGCCGAGTGCCGCCTTGTTTAACCGCTTCTGTAGCTGAATTAAAAACCTTCATAAACGAAATCGGGCCGGAGGCCACTCCACCAGTTGAACGAACCATGCTGTTTTTCGGTCGCAATCTGGAAAAGCTGAAGCCAGTTCCTCCGCCAGATTTATGAATAATCGCGGCATTCTTTATTGCATCAAAAATCTCTTCCATGCTATCTTCAATGGGTAAAACAAAGCAAGCACTCAATTGTCCGAGATCCCGACCGGCATTCATAAGCGTCGGAGAGTTTGGCATAAACTCCAGATTTGCCATCATGGTATAGAATTCTTTAGCCAGTACTTGAGTTTCTTTTTTGCTTTTGCCATATTTTTCCTCTTCAATACCCGCAACCACAGTAGCTACACGATAAATCATGTCCTCCGCAGTTTCTACAACTTGTCCATTCTCTTGTTTTAAGTACCGTTTTTCTAATACAACACGCGCATTAGGCATTAGATTTGCCTTGGGCCAGGTTTTTGGTGCTTGTCCTTCGAAACTCAACACGAATCCCAACTTTCCTTTATAACTATTTAACTCAGTCCTGAATTCTTAATAGTCCCCCGCTTTTCGATAAGTTCCTGTAATTCTTCCATAAAGCGCTGTATGTCCCGAAACTGACGATAGACAGAAGCAAAACGTATGTAGGCGACTTCGTCCAAGTCAAATAACTGTTCCAACACAGCCTCTCCGACATCAGCACTCGACACTTCACGCTCATGACTGTTACGCAGTTTCTTTTCAACTGCGTAAGCTGCATCCTCTATTTGTTCCGTAGAAATTGGCCGTTTTTCACAAGCTCTAAGCATACCAGCCATCATTTTAGAACGAGAGAATTCATCACGCCGTCCATCTTTTTTTACAACGACGAGGGGAGAATCCTCGAACTTTTCAAAGGTAGTAAACCGACGCAAACAACGATCACATTCTCGACGTCTACGAACTGCTGTTCCTTCTTCAACTTGCCGTGAATCAAGAACTTTCGTATCCTCGTTACCGCAGAATGGACAGTGCACAGCTCCACCCCCACATATAGTATGTTTTAAATTTAATCACACTATATGTTGTGTGTCAAATCTAACTTCAGGCATTATTCAGCTTGTCCTTCCCTCCGCTCCCATTTCTGTTTACTACCTCTTTCTTACTACTTTTTAATAGCCTAAAGAAAATGGTTGTTAAAAACTTTTCTATCTCGTCAACTGAGAATGTCGTAGAGTAGTATTCCTCTTAATAAAAAGGGCAGAATAACCTTCGTAACCTTTAGAATTCTTTTCTTAGAAAGGAAGTGACGTAACCTTGAAAAAGAAATTACCTGCTGAAAAAAATCCCAATCCTAACACTCAACCAACTCCACACAATCATCAACCGAGTATGGATTCTAGAGATGGGCATGGTCTATCGAAAGAGGAAGCCTTACGTTCAAAGAAGTAATTGTTTGAGCAATGCTCAAACATACTTCTTAATGTCCTACATCTAATTGCAAGCACTATAAAGGAGAGTTCTATCAACCCCACCTCCTTTTCATGAACAACCTTAGATAGTCCTAACTCGACCTAAATCCTCAGACAAGCTTTATATCTAGACTTTAAGGTCCTCGAGCCTTCCACATGTTAGAGACTGCTAACTCATAACGCAAACTCCAGCAATGTGACGATAAGTGGACGAGCTTATCGCCACACTGCGTCCCGAAACAAATTCTCCTGCAGTGTGGATCCCGAACGGGTGGAACCCCGGCCCCAGTCGTTCCAGTCGTTCCATTCATTGCATAAATCTTACTTTCATGAACACAGAAAAGACTACCTCGTTAGAGATAGTCTTTTCGCTTGTTTACCTGGCGATGACCTACTTTGCCAGGGGCTTGCGCCCCAAGTATCATCGGCCCTGAAGGTCTTAACTTCCGTGTTCGGTATACGAAAAGCGGACGAGCTTTTCGCCACACTGCGTCCCGAAACGCATACTCCAGCAGTGTGGATCGAACGGGTGGAACCCCATCCCCAGTCGCTTCTATTCATAGCTTATAAGGAACACAAAAATGCTACCTCGTTAGAGATAGCATTTT
>NZ_MASS01000081.1 GCF_001707885.1 Desulfosporosinus cupriresistens
AGGAGAATAATATCCCCTTTACAGTCATGCCTTAAAATTATCTTAAGTACATAGGAGAGGTGTTGACTGGAAATGTATGAGAAGATTATTGGTCAGACACTTGGTAAGATGACAAAGTTACTGCTTGCATCAGCAGGCCCCTTGCAATATTTTCTCGACTCCCCAGGCGTAACCCACGTTCGTTGTCTAGAGCAAGCATATATTACTTTGCAGCACGACGGAAAAGAAGATGTAGCCACATTATTCAAGGCTCATCATTCTACGCTGACAAAGGGTCTATACTGGGCTGACAGAGGTTGGAAAAACGTCAATCATTTTTATAGCCATCCTGATAAGCAAGGAATCAGCGGTTGGCCAGATGCTACGGCAGAGTGTCAGTACTATTTCAATAGAGCTTTCACATTTCCCCCAAAGAACATTGATAAAGGTATGTTTTTTTTAGGAGCTGCGCTCCATCTAGTACAAGATATGTGTGTACCACACCATTCCTTGGGGGTTGTTTTCGACGGTCACAGAGAGTTCGAAACATGGGCGTCAAAGAACTGGGATAAGTTTCCCGCTACAAAAGGTATCTATTTGCCTTTTTCTCATCCAGCTCAATGGATTGATCATAATGCGAGCCTTTCTGCCCCTCTATATTCCTTGGTATCTCAAGACAAAGGGTGTTCTGAAAAGAGCTACAATAAGGCTGCAAAACGATTGATTCCTCTGACCATTGCCACTTCTGCAGGATTTTTAGATTTTGTTAGTAATCGATTAAATAGTTGAATATTTAGACTTGCGCAGATTTCAGATGAATTTTCTTCCGGCCAGTCTGCTTGAAAAGGGAGTGAGAGAATGGTCGTCCGAGAGGGAGGGCAAGTGTTGAAACAGTTAAGAGTTCTCGTATTTTCGGCAGCGTTTGGAAACGGACATTTCCGGGCGGCAGAAGCTGTTATTGAAGGTATACTCAGCAAAGAACCTCATGCCATAATAATTCATTTGGATTTCGGTGATTTCTTGAGCAAACGGTTTAACACCATGGCCAAAAATGTTTACATTGAAATGATTAAGCATACTCCGAGACTTTGGGGGAAATTTTATTATAGAACTGCGAAACTACGACCCGAATCGAAGATACAACGGTTTCTGAGTCAGTTGGGGCGAAGTGATTTTCTTAAATACATTCAAGAATTTGAACCAGATCTTATTGTATGTACTTATCCCACAGTTTCATCAATTCTAGCTCAATTGAGACGGGAGCAAATTCTCAATGTTCCGGTTATCACCGTAATTACGGATTATACGGTTCACAGTCATTGGGTCCATTCAGGTGTTGATTGCTACATGGTAGCTTGTGAAGAAGTAAAGAATAGTTTAGTGTCATGGGGAATCAAAGCGCAACGTATTCAGGTTACCGGGATTCCGGTCAGCCCAAAATTTGAGAGAGAATTGGATCGGCGACATATTTTTTCCAAGTTAGCTTTAAATCCTGAACTGCCCACCTTTCTAGTGATGGGAGGGGCGTACGGGTGCATAGAAAGCACAAAAAAAATCTGCAATATACTTACAGAATCTCAGGTCCCTGTTCAATCAATTATTGTTTGTGGTAGAAACAAGAAACTATATCATTCTTTAGAAGAGCTGATCGAGCGGTCTAGTAAACCAATGGTACGGTTAGGGTTCGTGCATAATGTGGAGGAACTAATGGCAGTTTCTGATCTAATAGTTACTAAGGCCGGCGGTTTAACTGTTTCCGAAGCCCTAACGAAGCGCTTACCATTGATTATCTACAATCCAATCCCCGGTCAGGAAGAAGAAAATGCGAATTTTGTGCAACGCATTGGTGCAGGATACGTTGCGGGCACTGAAGATGAATTGGGATATTTTCTGAGTCATTTATTGGAAGACCCTAAGGAACTTGAGAGAATGAGAGGGAATGCTGCCGTTGCTTTTCAGCGTCACTCTACCGATCGGGTTGTAGAAAATATGCTTCAATTAAGCATGAATTTAGAAATTGAACAAAAAATCGGCTAGAAATAGTTTAACAGTAAGTTTACATTCTCTTCATTCAGACTTTACAAAAGACTATTAATATAGAGTTAGTCAATTAAACTTACCTTTGTAAAGGAGGGCCTGAATATTGGGGGGAGCTAAGATGTGAACAAAACTTTACTGATAGAGGACGACGTTCAAATACAAGAGTTAGTTCAGTTTAGTTTAGAAAAAGAGGGATTTGTTGTTTTGATCGCCTCTGATGGCGAGCAGGGATTAGATCTTGCCAAAAGAGAAAAGCCCGACCTTATAATTCTTGACCTAACGCTACCTAAAATTGATGGTTATGATGTGTGTAAAATATTACGGGCCCAAAAGGAAACTGCAGGCATTCCAATCATCATTTTAAGTGCCCGTACCGATGTAGCGGACAAAGTAATCGGGCTTGAGTTAGGAGCTGACGATTACCTAACAAAACCTTTTAGTCCCAGAGAATTATCTGCCAGAATTAAGGCAAGGCTTAGAGAAGGGCAACGGAAAAATGAATTATCAAACGGTCCTTTGAAATGGGGGTCCTTAGAGATAGTTCAAGAAAGTTACATTGCTACAATTGCAGCTAAACCGCTAAATTTAACAGTGAAAGAATTTGAATTGTTGGTACTTTTCGTAGCTAATCCTTACCAGGTATTTAGCCGCGAATACCTAATTCAGAAGGTCTGGGGCTACCTTTCCAGCACTGATAGTAGAACCCTTGATGTGCATATTAGTCATTTGCGCAATAAGTTAAAGGCTTTAGGACCAGTCCTGGATTCAGTCAGGGGAGTGGGGTACCTTTTTGCTCGCCGTGAATAAAGAATAAAGTTTTAACTTAAACTTTACATTGATTTCATTAAGACTTTACAAACTTCCAGTATAATCAATTTGGGCTGAAGGAAATTTAAGGAGGAAATAAAATTGTTTAAAACAAAATCAAAAATTGCTCTTGTTGGTACGACTTTAGTTGCTTTAATGGTCCTGGTCGGATGTGGACAAACAGCTGCTCCATCGACTCCAACCCCAACTCCAAGTGCTGCAACAACGATTGATAAGAAAACTATTTCTGCCGCAGGTTCAACAGCTCTCCAGCCACTCGTTAAATTAGCTGCCGATGAATTCATGGCTAAAAATGCTGGTGTGCAAGTAAACATAAGCGGCGGCGGATCGATGACGGGTCTAAACAATGTGGCTAGCGGTGCTATTGAAATTGGTAACTCTGACGTTCTTGCACCGGATGAACTGAAAAGTCAAGGATTGGTCGATCACGAAGTTTGCGTAGCTCCTTTCATACTTATTGCTAACAAAGATGTCACCATTGATAACTTGACCAAAGCTCAAGCTGCGGACATATTTACCGGAAAAATTACCAACTGGAAAGATGTTGGTGGTCAAGATGAAAAGATATCAATTATCGGTCGTGCAGCCTCTTCCGGTACACGTCTGAATGTAGAAAAAATCGTAATGGACGGCCAAAAGATGTCTGACGCTGCCGCCGCTCAAGATTCTACAGGTAACTTACTCACAGGTGTTGGTCAAACCCCTGGAGCAATAGGCTATATTGATGCTGCCTACTTAAAAGATACCGTCAAGGCTCTAAAATTCAATGGCGTAGCATTCAGCGCCGATGCTGTAACTAGTGGACAATATCCAATCTATAGCTATGAGCATATGTATACTAAAGGAGAAGCAACGGGTACAGTAAAACTCTTCTTAGACTATATTAACAGCCCAGAATTCCAAGATCAAAACGTTGAAAAGAGTGGTTTCATCCCATCCACCAAGATGAAGAAGTAATCTAGTCCCTAGCAGGTTTTGTGAAGTTTAAGCTAAATACCGATCCCATCTTTTGTAACATATAGACAAAAATAGGAGCAAGGTTATTCCTTGCTCCTATTTTTAGTCTAGTCAGGAAAGTATTACTTATCGTTCCTAGTTTATATCACGCCATCACGGCGAATTTAACCTAAACTTTACACTCTCTTAATTTTTAGTTTACACAAATGGAGTAGACTATAACAAGCAAAGTGATTTCAATCCGAAAACCGTAAAAGTAGCTTGTCTATGATTAAAGAAAAATTATTAACATGTCTGGGGGTGTAACAGTTTGCCTCACAGTAAGTCCAAGGTGTATTTTAATGACCGCCTGTCCCGATATTTATTTATTAGTAGCGCGGTTCTGGTCTCTTTGATTATCCTTTGTATCATATGGTTTGTTGGAATGCAGGGCCTATCCACCTTTCGACAAGTAAGTGTGCTGGAGTTCTTTACTAGTAGCAAATGGCAACCCGACTCTAACCAATTCGGAGCCCTCACATTTATCGCCGGATCGATTGGAACAACTTTAATCGCCATTCTGCTTGGAGGGCCACTGGGGCTGGCTGGAGCTATCTTTTTGGCTGAAATTGCTCCACCATGGGTAAGGACGTTTATGCGTCCGGCTACCGATCTTTTTGCAGGAATCCCTTCAGTTGTTTACGGATATGTCGGGCTGACGGTCGTTGTTGGGTTCATTAGAAGGTCCACTAACTCCTCTACTGGGTATGGTGTATTGGCAGCTGGAATCGTTCTTTCAATTATGATTTTACCAACGGTTATAAGTCTTTCAGAAGACGCCCTACGCTCCCTGCCAAGAACCTATAAAGAAGCTTCCGTTGCATTAGGGGCAACTCGTTGGCAGACAATCTATCGGGTTCTAATACCTGCAGCTTCGCCAGGAATATTAACAGCCGTTATATTAGCGATGGCAAGGGCTATTGGCGAGACAATGGCGGTGCAAATGGTCATTGGAAATTCTCCACGTTTCCCTAGTTCCTTAGTAATTCCTACATCAACTTTAACCAGTGATATAGTCATGGAAATGGGTAATACTCCTTTTGGCTCGACTTGGAATAATGCGCTATTTTTGATGTCCTTCATTTTGTTATTCATTGCTTTAGGTTTGATCATTCTTGTTCGAACGGCAGTGAGAAAGGGGGCGGCCCGTTGAAAGCTCGCCAAACTGACCGTTTTGCCAGCACTATGCTGTGGTTAGTAGCCATAGTCATTGTAGCTTTATTAATAGCGTTTCTTGGTTATATTTTAGGACGAGGTCTACCTTATTTGACCCCTGATTTCTTCAATGGTCCAGAAGGAGTGCGAGGCCAATTATTTAACTCCTTTTATCTGCTTGCCCTTTCCTTAGCCTTCTCTTTGCCCGTGGGGTTGGGAGCCGGAATTTATTTAGCAGAATACGCCCCCCAAAATAAATTAACCGACCTAATTCGGTTGAGCACAGAGAGTCTTGCCACAGTTCCGTCTATAGTTTTTGGTCTCTTTGGCATGATTGTTTTTGTGAATAAGCTAGGTTTGGGATTCACAATCTTAGGAGGATCCGCCACTTTGGCGCTACTCAATCTACCGATCTTAGTGCGCGTAACTGAAGAGTCTCTGCGGACTGTACCTAAAAGTTATCGCGAGGCCAGCTTAGCCTTAGGGGCTACAATGTGGCAAACTTTACGTAAAGTCATACTGCCGACTGCGCTACCGGGGCTCATTACAGGAGTCACTCTGGTCGCAGGCAGGGCTTTGGGTGAGACCGCTATTTTAATTTTTACAGCTGGGATGAATGTTTCACGTAAATTGTTTGATATTAATCCCTTAGCTGCTGGAGAAACTTTAGCTGTGCATTTATTTGCCGCTAAGTCAAATCCGTTACCGGGGACGAATGCTGACCAAATTGCAGATGGAACTGCTGCACTGCTTATCATTATGGTCATCATCTTTAACATTTGTTTAACACTACCCAGCCGTTGGCTGCAACACCGACTCCTTGGGAAAGATAAGGAGTAGGAGTAAGAGGAATTAAGTGCGTTATAAGGAGAAATTGAAATGGATAAGATCGTGGTCAGTAACCTCGACCTTTTTTATGGTGAACAACAGGCCTTAAGGAATATAAGCTTGGCAATGGCCGAGAAAAGCGTGACTGCTCTGATTGGGCCATCTGGGTGCGGCAAGTCCACATTTCTGAGGACGCTCAATCGGATGCAAGATTTAAATCCTAATGTAAAGATCTTAGGCCAAGTCCGGATTGATGGACAGGATATCTATGCCTCTGACACGGATGTTGTGTTGTTGCGCAAAAGGGTAGGTATGGTTTTCCAACACCCCAATCCTTTCCCCAAATCTGTTTTCGAAAATGTTGCTTACGGTCCTCGGATTCACGGCGAAGCGGATAAGAAAAAACTTAACGAAATAGTAGAGGCTAGTCTTCATGGTGCTGCGTTATGGAATGAGGTCAAAGATCGCTTACACAAATCAGCGCTGGGACTGTCAGGTGGGCAGCAACAACGGCTCTGTATTGCTCGGCTATTGGCGGTAGAACCTGAGATTCTGTTAATGGATGAACCCACATCGGCACTCGATCCCATTTCTACTATGAAGATTGAAGAGCTTATTGTGGAGTTGAAAAATAAATACACAATTATTATTGTTACGCATAACATGCATCAAGCGTCACGAGTATCTGATCGAACGGCATTTTTCTTAAACGGTGATTTAATCGAAGAAGATGTCACAAGTCTCCTATTTACCCGACCTGCCAGGAAAAAAACCGAAGATTATATATCCGGTCGCTTCGGCTAAGGTGCTTTTGCTTTTCTTAGGGTTATTGTATTTTTTGATAGAGAGGAGGGTTAGAGATGCCGACTCGCCAGAAATTTGATAACGATCTGGAGGAACTGCGGTTAAATATATTAGATCTAGGGAAGATGGTAGACCAACGGATCGGTCTCGCCATCCAGTCCTTAATCAACCAGGATATGGAATTAGCTAACACCATCGTTGTAGGAGATTTAGCCGTTAATGATCTACAAGCTAGTATTGAAGAAAAATGTATCCTTCTAATTGCTACGCAGCAACCCTTTGCTCTAGATTTACGCAAGCTTGTAGCAGGTTTTAAAATCTCTATTTATTTAGAAAGAATGGGCGATTTAGCAGTTGACCTGGCAAAGTTAACCATCAGAATAGGTCGAGAACAATTGATTAAACCTTTAGTTGACATTCCCAGGATGAGTGTCTTGGTTCAAGAAATGATTGATCTGGGGCTCAAAGCCTATGTACAGGAAGATTGTAAAGCAGCAGCAGAAATGTCCATGATGGATGATGAAATTGATAAGATTTATGCTCATGTCTTTGGAGAACTACGGGTCATAATGATGGCCGATCCCCAAAAGGTAACTCAAGCTAATTACATAATCTTTGCATGTCGCTTTCTAGAGCGCATGGGAGACTATTGTACAAATATTGCTGAAGAGATCGTATATCTTGTAACCGGAAAGAGAGTGGATCTAAACGAATAGGATAGAAACCTAAGATTACAGGGACTGGCTACATGCCAGTTTTTTTTTTGCTAGTCGGAATGTATAACTTCTCATTCATGTCATGACTCAAAAACTGTGATTTAAGCCACACTACATAAAGCGAATTGTTGTTACACTATCTCTAGTTGTCGAAATGAAAATTTCAAATTGCTGGGGGAATTTATATGCAACAAACGGGATTTCAGCTTGAACATTGTCGTCCCAATTGTCCGAAGGCAGCGCGTGATTGGCACAATCTTTATGATGAACTGGAGATAAAACTAACTGAATTGAACTTACTTCAAATTCTTCAAGATAAGTTTCGTCCTGTTCTTAACCACCATCTCCCGAAGGTTTGTTTGGCCGGTTGTCCCAATGGATGTTCTCAACCGAATATCAAAGATTTTGGCATCTCAGGATATGTAACTCCTAGGATTACTGATGCTCAGTGTTCAGGCTGTAAAGCCTGTGAACGCACATGTTTAGAAGAAGCCATAACTTGCCAGCCGAACGGGATAACTATTGACAATACCCGTTGTATTTCCTGTGGAGATTGTCTCAAAGTATGTCTTTCCGGAACGCTGATCTCTGGAGAAAGCGGTTGGAGCTTGCGTTTGGGAGGACGAGTAGGGCGACACCCTCAATTTGCAAAATTCGCTGGACAAGTTCCGACAGACGAAGAAGTGGTAGCCTGGATTTCCGCTATCATGAGTGGCTATATCAAGGATGCAGGTCCACAAGAAAGATTAACGCACTTCCTTAATGATAATAAAGTTAGTCTAGTGTCGAGCGTGAACGGGAAGAGCGCTCATAAATCCAGCGGCGAAGAATTTCAGGATCAAAGACAGTAATGTTCTTTTTCTTAATATCAATAATTTTTAATTCCTTTAATTCTCCCAAAATGCGGCTAACAGACTCACGAGCAAGACTGCACATCCCTGCAAGCTCTGTCGCGGATAGGGGAATTGTTATTAAAACTCCGTTCAATGAGGATTGGCCATGGACATGGGCTAAAGCAAATAGCTTGGCACCTAAGCGCAGACGGGCATCTCCCAGCGAAAGATTTTTAATTTGCCGATAGGAACGGCGCAAGTCTAAAGCGAGTTCGCGGTAGAAAACCCAGAGAATGGCTGGATTGCTTTCTATAAAACGCATAAAGGTTTGGAGATCAATGGTTAATACTTCCGCCTCTTCGATGCAAAGCGCAGCATGCGGATAAGGTTTTCCGTCTAAAATTACTTCTGGGAAAAAAACTGGAGGACTAAGTACACGAATAATCTTCTCTGAAAACTCACTCATTAAATACAGGCGAACTCGACCAGAGATCAGAAAATAAACCGTATTTCCTTCCTCACCCGAGAAATAAAGGTATTGTTTAGGCGTATAATGACGAATTCGGCCATGCGCTAGGCAGAAATCTATGAACTCAGGTGGCATATTACCTGAAAAAAATTTATGGGTTAACATTTCTCGAATTTGATGATCTTTTGCCACATTATCCCTCCACATTAGATTATTTCAGTGGGAAAGTTATCATTCTTCGCTAGAAGCGGAAAGATTTATTTAATTATAGCATGCAAGTTGAGAGTGAGCGTAATTCCAAAAGTTTAGATTTGAGATTGAACTGAATGAAGACTAAACTGAAGAAATTAATAGAATATGATTTTCAGAAGCGGGAAAAACTATGTTTAGGTTAGTTCACTATATTCTGACCTGAAAGGAAGGATATATATGGGCGCCCACAAGAAAGTTTCGCGACCAAAGGACCCAGCCACCAAAAGTGACCCGCATTATACAGAGTTTGATACACACAAAGAGCGAAATATTCAAAAGTCGTTACCCCGGACAACTCGGTAAAATAAGAGGAGTGTGCTAAAAAAAGCCAAATAGCACACTCCTCTTTATTTGTTTGAATCGGATAACTCTTTGAAAAATTCCGATTTTTATTACCCGCTGTGTACAACAATTGACGGTTCGGGAAGGAGTCGCCACTTTTTTGTCGAATAAAATATTATAATATTTAAATTGCGGGAGGTTGGCCAATGTTAATGGAGGGACAAACCATCTCGATTACCCTTGATGAGATTCTCGACAATACGAATAACGCAATCATTGCCGTCGATCCACAGGGCCGAATTATTTACGCTAATCGAGCCGTTTATAATATATTGAAAATTCCCGACTGGGATCTAGTAGGGCAGTCAGTTTCTGCCGTTATCCCAGGAACCGGGTTACTTCGAGTTTTTGAAAACGGAATTGCTGAGTTAGGTCAGAAGTTTACCTTTAATAACATCATTTTATTAAGTAGTCGCACCCCAATTTATGTGCATGGTGAATTAGTTGGAGCTGCGGCTGTATTCCAAGATATCACAATTCTCCAAAATCTTCTTGACAATTTGGTTATCGAGCATGAGAAGACTAAAGAACTTCAACGCATCCTCGAGGTCGTCATCAATACGGCTTACGATGGACTTATCGTGGTTAATAAAGAAAGAATTATTACTATGACGAATGAGGCCTTTGCAAGCTTTTTCCTGCAATCCCCTGAGGATTTGGTTGGTAAACCCATTACCGAGATCTACGACAACCCTAAATTTACAGAAGTTCTGGAAACGGGCAAACCTGTGCATGGATATATTCATGATTTAAACGGACACGAAATTATCGCTAGTAGAATCCCGATTATCCAGGATGGAGAGATCGTGGGGGCTTTCGGAAAAGTTGTCTTCAAAGATGTTAACGAACTCTACGCCTTAACGAAAAAAGTTGATTCCTTACGATCCGAACTGGACTACTATAAAAAAACCATGTTAGAGAAAAATTGTTCCGCCCTGCAACTCTTAAAAGGAAAAAACCCCTTAATGATCGCGTTAGTTCAAACCGCTCTTCGCGTTGCCAAATCAGGATCTAATGTGCTCTTAAGAGGAGAAAGCGGGACTGGAAAAGAATTGTTTGCTCAACTGCTTCATACGGAAAGTTCTCGCAGTAAAGGTCCCTTTATTAAGGTAAACTGCGCGGCAGTACCTGAAAACCTGCTCGAATCTGAATTGTTTGGTTATGAAGAAGGAGCATTTACTGGAGCCCGTAAAGGGGGCAAGCTGGGGAAATTTGAACTTGCGGATAAGGGCACTCTATTTCTTGACGAAATTGGGGACATGGAGATGGCCATGCAAGCCAAGCTATTGCGTGTTCTCCAGGATCGGGAAATTGAACGCTTAGGAAGCAGTAAGCCACGGAAAGTAGACGTGCGCTTGGTTGCCGCGACCAATCGTGATCTTGAAGCTATGATTCGCGACAAGCAATTCCGCGAGGATCTATATTATCGCTTAAACGTGGTGACTTTTACGATCCCTCCTTTACGGGAAAGGATGGATGATCTCGAAGCTCTGATCGAAACATTTATCAAGAAATTTAACCTCCAATTTGCGCAATCTGTCACGGGAATAACGACAGAAACGAAAAATGTTCTTATGAAACATCGCTGGCCAGGTAATATTCGAGAACTTGAAAATATTATCGAGAGGGCCTTTAACATGCTTGACGGCTCAGAAATTCAGCTTAAACATCTGCCAAATTACCTACAAATCTTAGATGGACGCGAAGCACGCCCTTTTGCCGGCGGTTCCTTAGAAGCTATTCTCAGTGGAGTGGAAAAAGAGGCTCTCATTTATGCCCTGAATACAGCGAACGGGAATAAAGTTCAAGCGGCTAAAACCTTAGGTTTATCTCGGGCAGGCTTATACAAGAAGCTCATAAAGCATCAATTACATTAAACAATCTTCAATATTAGACAAAATACCTAATGGTTTTTTGTCGATATAAAGTTAAAAACTGATTACGATCAATAAACGTGTCAACCGATGGAAGCATGTCTCCATTGGTTGACACGTTTATTGATGTCGGGACCCTGAAGCGGATTGCGAGTACTAATGACTAAAAAGTGTAAACAAGTGTGAACATTTAAAACAGTTAGGCATTTTAAGGATTGGTGCGCAAAAAGAGCCATAACCCTTGGTATAAGTGAAAGTTGAAAATTTTGAATCTAATGAATAGTCATTGGCACGGTAATTGCATTATAAATTCGTTAGATTACGAAACTACTGATTTAACTTGTGACTCGTAACAAAAATAAGGAGGAGTAAGCGTGAAGACAATCATGGTCATTGGAGCCGGACAAATGGGCGGGGGAATCGCTCAAGTTGCTGCTCAAGCGGGCTACTCTGTCATTTTAAATGACATTAAAGATGAATTTGTAAATCGGGGTTTTGGCATCATTGATAAGAACCTCAGCCGTAGTGTCGAGAAAGGGAAACTTAAGGTGGAGGACAAAGAACTCATTTTAGGACGTATTACCAAATCGACCTCCTTACAAGATGCTGTATCGGCCGACCTGGTGGTTGAAGCTGCTGTGGAAAATATGGCAATTAAGGGTCAAGTTTTCTCGCAACTTGATGTAATTTGCCCAGAACATACGATTCTCGCCACTAATACATCATCCTTGCCGATTACCGAAATTGGCGCGTTTACTAAACGGCCGGACAAAGTGATTGGGATGCACTTCTTTAATCCTGTACCAGTAATGAAGCTCGTTGAAATTATCAGAGGTTTAGCCACCAGTGACGAAGTTTATAAAACGATCGAAGAGCTCAGTGTCAAATTAGATAAAACACCAGTGGAAGTCAACGACAACCCTGGATTTGTGGTGAACCGGGTCTTAATCCCAATGATCAACGAAGCTGTTTACACTTTAGCTGAGGGAGTTGCCACAACACCTGAAGCTGTTGATAATGCTATGAAATTAGGATGCAATCATCCGATGGGACCTCTAGCCTTAGGGGATTTGATTGGTCTTGACACAGTTCTCTCAATTATGGAAGTTCTCCATGAAGGCTTAGGAGATAAATATCGCCCTTGTCCATTACTGCGCAAATATGTTAAAGCAGGTTGGCTGGGACGTAAATCTGGCAGAGGTTTCTATAATTACGCTAAGTAAAGAAAATAACAATTTTGGTTTCCCTCTCTTTCGGAGATGAAAATAAGATGTTCTATGAAAGGGATTGTGAAATAGAGGAGGAGACAGCGTGGAATATAGCAATCTTTTATTAGAAAAGAACGGTGCTGTCGCCGTTCTGACGATCAATCGTCCCAAAGCCTTAAACGCCCTAAACAGTGACACATTGTCGGAACTGTCCACCGCGCTCGATGAGCTGGGGAGGGATTCCAGTGTCAAAGCAGTAATCCTCACAGGAAGCGGAGAAAAGGCCTTTGTCGCAGGAGCAGACATTTCGCAGATGAAAGACTTCAATGCCTTGGAAGGTCGGCTTTTTGCTCAATTGGGTCAGGCAACCTTCCGCAAAATTGAACTGTTGCCTCAACCAGTGATTGCGGCAATTAATGGCTTTGCCTTAGGCGGCGGGTGCGAATTAGCATTGGCTTGCGACATTCGTCTAGCCAGTGAAAATGCAAAGTTCGGTCAGCCTGAAGTGACACTTGGACTAACTGCCGGATTCGGAGGAACCCAGCGTTTACCACGTCTAGTCGGTACAGGATTAGCCAGCGAGTTGCTTTTTACAGGTGACATCATTGATGTTCAAGAAGCTTATCGGATTGGGTTAGTTAACCATGTCTATCCTTTAGACACCCTTATGGAAGAAGCTCAAAAGTTGGCGAAGAGAATTGCCGGAAGAGCACCGGCAGCTGTTCAGCTCAGTAAAAGTGCCATTCAGCGAGGCGTTAATATGGATTTGGATAGTGCCCAAGCCTTTGAAGCAACTGCTTTTGGTTTAACTTGTAGTACCCAGGATCAAACCGAGGGCTGCACATGCTTCGTGGAAAAACGCAAACCGGTTTTCGAAGGTAAATAAGATTCTTGATATTTAATTAAGGAATTTTTAAAAATTAGATTGTAGAGTTGAAAGGATTGATTATTAATGAATTTTGAATTAACTGAAGAACATAAAATGATGCGTAAAATGGTTCGCGATTTTGCTGAGAAAGAGTGCAAACCAGGCTTAGAAGAGCGTGACGAAAATGAAGAATTTTCTATGGAGCTTTACAGACAAGCCGCTGAACTCGGCTTGGCCGGAATTACGTTCCCTGAAGAATACGGCGGTATTGGTGCAGACTATATTTCCTATGCTATCGCTGTCGAAGAACTTTCCCGTGTCGATGCTTCTATGGGAGTAACCATTTCCGCTCATTCCAGTTTAGGTGGTAACCCTATCAACATGTTTGGTACTGAAGAGCAAAAGAAAAAATACCTAACACCCTTAGCAACCGGTGAAAAACTTGGAGCTTTTGGTTTGACAGAACCTATGGCTGGATCGGATGCTTCAGGAACAAGAACAACAGCTGTTAAGGATGGAGATTCCTACATCATAAATGGCAGCAAAATCTTTATTACCAACGGATACTATGCTGATATCTATGTGGTTACAGCTCAAATGGACAAGAGCAAAGGAAATAAAGGAATTGCTGCATTTATTCTTGAAAAAGGAATGCCTGGTTTTTCCTTTGGTAAAAAAGAGAAAAAGATGGGGATTCGTTCTTCAGCCACTTATGAATTAGTATTCGAAGATGTCAGAGTTCCCGCTGAAAACTTGCTTGGTAAAGAAGGACAAGGCTTTAAAGTTGCTATGCAAACACTTGATTACGGCCGTATCGGTATCGCTTCTCAAGCTTTAGGTATTGCTCAAGGCGCTTATGAGGCAGCTCTTAATTATACTAAAGAAAGAGAACAGTTCGGAAAACCCATTTCTACGCTCCAAAACACTCAATTTAAATTAGCTGATATGGCTATGCAAATTGAAGCAGCCCGCCTCCTCGTTTATCAATCTGCTTTTGTTGCCTCGCAG
>NZ_MASS01000082.1 GCF_001707885.1 Desulfosporosinus cupriresistens
CTTGCTACCTTCTATAAAACAATAATTCACTTTACTTTATAGAGGGTATCCTATTGTATCCGCAAAGAGTGGGACACCTTATCTCGCGGTACATTTATTGCCTGGATTTCCGGCATCAGGATATTTCTATACGCCTATCTCCAAGAGTAAATTGCATAAAATACATCAAGTACTTCCGGTTTTCAATTCCATTTTATTGGATGTCTTTAAATGAACAAGATTCTTCGATAGATGCATATGTAGGTACTAAGTTGTTAATATAGTTTTCCTATTGATACCTCAATTCGCTCGAGACTTAACAAACTGGCCCGTTATTGTCATTTTTTATTTTATCGATATGAACTACTTTTTGTGTTGATACAAGTACTCAATATTTTGCTTCAAAGCTCATAATTTTTGCTCTATATTTCAGACGTTTTCAAAAAAGAACATGTTAAGGGCCCCGAAGTGAAATATTTCTCTTCGAGGCCAATTTAAAATATCCTGATTTTTAAAAAACACAACCCATTACTTCAGTTACAATGTAACGAAGCAACACTCTCAGCGTTTGGTCGTTACATTCCTTCTTCACGTTAGACAATCTCAACAGTTCATAGTACAAATCTCCTATTGTTTATGGCCGCAAATGAGCATGTAACAAATTGTTTGTGATGATTAATTCGAATATTCTCAATTGTTTAGGTACTGATTTTTTATTCAAATACCCCTCCTGTTATTCTGCTAATAGTCTGAAACCAATTTGGTAAAGATAAGGGTAACCCCAAAAGAATAATCAAGTTGCAAACAAGGAGTAATGATTTGAAAACTGAACTGTCCCCTATGATCACTAACTATTTAAGAACACTCGTTTGCTGGGCTAAAGATAAGCCTCCCAGTAGTAACTATCATTTAGTAGTCGAGCATCTCGGACCCATTGTATTAGGAATAAAACCCTCTGAGTTATTAAACGTTTCTCTATATGACCAAAAGATTTGGGAAGAGTTTAAAACTCTTTTTTCCCAACAAGAGCAGCTTAGACTTCGAGAAATCAGACAAATAAACGGGCGCCAACAGGTCATTTTCTATCATAAAGCAACTTTGGACACTGTTTTGAGAGAAAAACACCATCAAGAATTCCTTAGAACCTTTAACTACCCTGAGATTTATTCTCTAAATTGCTACCTTAATCATGTTCTTGGAAAGATTAAATCAAAGGCGTTCCCACACGAAATAGGTATTTTTCTTGGTTACCCTCTGAAAGACGTACTAGGCTTTATGAAACAGATTCCTTTAACATATGTAGGAACACATGGATGGCGAATTTACGGAGACATGCAAATATCGGGGGAAATCTACGAGAAATACCAACAGGCACGAACTAGCCGAGTGATTTCAGATATCTAATATTATGATTATGCACATTTTTCCTGGTTCATTAATTAAAAACATGTTCACTTAGTCACTCGCTTTGCTCAGAAGCCATGTTACGAGGTCAGCTAAGATTTTTTTATCGTCAGGATCCTCTTCCAGCTGGTTTATCCGATTGACCAGATAATCAATCTGGAATGGACAATTTATCAACGCTGATGCGACTTTTTCTATTAGATGACTGTTCATAGCATCGGAATAAATTTTGGCTTCTACAATTAACCCATTTTTGAGGGTCAGACCCAGGTCGATGCCTCCCCAAGGGAATCGGGTTTCGTAGACTATATCGAAATTTGGTGTTTTTCCGTAGAGCCATTCCCATGAAGAATATCTTTCATAAAGATCCTGCAAATTATAGGTTGAATCGCTTACAGTGACTGGAGGTTCGGAATTTCCTCCATAAATTTCGAGAAAACTCTCGATTAATGCTTCCTTCATTTTGGCTATTGTTATATCCGGTTGAAACATGCTCAGATTACCAACCCTGGATTGAACAGAATCGACTCCTTTTGAAGCAATTTTTTCTTTCGAAACTTGGAGGTACGTGGAAAGTTTGTAAATATCCACATTGATTAGGATTGTACCGTGATGGTAGGCTTTTTCCTGCTCGAAATAAAATGCATTACCAGAAAATTTTCGACCTTCTACTGTTAAGTCATTACGTCCGGAAAATTCGGCGTTGATATTGAGTTTTCTGACTCCCTCTAAAATAACCTTAAGCTGTTTGTGCAAATCATATTCGTCCCGGTGCATCACAAAGGTAAAATTAAGATTTCCCAGGTCGTGGAAAACCGCTCCCCCTCCAGACAAGCGACGTGCAATTTTCCCTCCATCCTGTGCTAATTGGCCACACCGACACTCTTTCCATACGTTCTGATTTCTACCGATGACAACTGTATTTTGGTTTTGCCACAGATAAAGAATCACTTGGTTTTTCTCGACATGTCTAAAAAGATACTCTTCCAATGCTAAGTTATACCAAGGGTCAAATGAAGTTGAAAAAATTAGTTTTGTCTTAATGTCATGATTCGTCAAATTGCAACAATCCCCACTTTCAAGATCTAAACCAAGATCAGAATACAATTATCTTTCAGCGTTGCAGATGTATATCTACTACCTATTTTGTGCGTCTTTCCAGCTATTTATAGGGGAGCTTCCTTTTTATTATCTAAGAGAATCAATTTGCATTCTAAGTTCTATTTACAAATATTGAAGAGGTTGACCCAAAATAAGTTGGGGCAACCTCTTGCTTATTGGTTTACCAGTCTTTTTTGGGATGGACTTAGGAATCGACTCAGCTACAGTAACTGTCAATAAACTCTTGCGGGAGCTTCTTAACTAACAACACCGGTATAGGAGACCTGTTAAGTACATTATGTGCTAAACAACCAAAAACCAAGCCTTTTAAAGTAGTAAGCCCACGTGTACCCATAATTATTAATCTAAACGATCTTTTAGTTGCGTAATCAAGCAGTGCGTCGACAGTATCGGTTATACTTGGATTGCTGTATAGCACATGATGACTAACGTCCGTTCCTCTTTCTTGAAAAATTTCATTAGTTTTGGTAAGTATTTCATGATAATGATTTTTGGTAGTTAAATCAGATTCATCGGTCACTCGTTTAATCCATTCCGAGGTAGGGCTAACCGGCCAAGTATCTATCCAATTATATTCTGTCCCTTCCGAACCTTCATCCCGTTCTTGTACTTGAACGACGGTTAAACGCATATTCGGCATATTTTTAAGTAAGGTGGCAGTGTAAACAGCAGCAGAAAAAGCCTGATGCGACCCATCGGAGTAGAGTAGTACATTAAACTCAAATTCATTCATCTCTAAAACCTCTTTCATTGCTATTAATAACATAAGTATAACATAGATGGAACATAATTTTCTATCAATAAAGTAAAGCATTAAGGATACCCAAGAAATTCTTGGGATATCCTTAATGCCTTGCTATTAATTAATTCGCCTATTCTAACATCGACTTTTTTATCCTGCAGAGATATTAAAAATACCTGAAGCAGCTAAAACGATTACGATAATTTCCAAACTAACCATTGTAATATATGGTAAATCCTTTTTACGCATGTAAGCTACAAAGAGGGACAAATAACCTAATACCGAGACTATTCCTAGAAAGGCTAAACCAATCAGGTTTAAATAATCAGCATGACCAATCATTGACAACCAATTCCAACCACTTGGTGCATGTGTAGCCAGCGCATACTTATGCACGCTCATCCCCCAATAAAGCGGCATATCTGAAGGACTGACAGTTGGATTATTAAAGCCACCCATGTAAAGCAGAAATGTAACTAACATTACAGCAATTCCAGTCCATGAACAAACTAACAAAATATTAGCATAAGTATTCTGTTCCGAACTTACTTCTACATTAGTTTGAAGATTGTTTAGTTGATTCATGGAACTTTTGGAATTACTACTTGGAACAGATGTTTGACTGTTCATAATTTTTACCCCCATCCTAATCCATCTAGTAACGATTTTAATCCAGCGAACAATAACATAAGTATAACAATATATCGGATAGATTTTGGTTTAGCAGTTCTTAATAACTTAACTCCGACTCGTGAACCCGCCATAATTCCTAAAACAGATGGAACCGTTATGATAGGAAGCACAGCACCCTGGTTCAAATAAATCCATGCCGCTGAAGTGTCTGTGATGGCCAATAGCGACATACTTGTTCCAACTGCAATTTTAAGTGGTGCGCCTAGGAGAAGGTTGAGTACTGGCACGTTAGCCCAGCCTGCACCGATCCCAAACATTCCGGCTATTATACCTATACCACAAAAAAGGATAAGTCCCTGGGGTAGTCTCCATACACTCCAAGTAACATCTTTACCGCTAGAAGTCTCAAAATAAGCTCCTCCGATATTTAAATAACGGGCTAATGCATCCGGATGACCAATTTTAGGAATTTCACTATTCTTAGAGAAAATAAATAGTATTGCTATCGAGGTAATTAAAAGACCTAATAAAGTTTTAAGAATACTTTGCGGTAAAGACAGTCCTAATAACGCACCTATTATACTAGATGCAGATGCAAGTAAAGCTAATGGAATAACCAATCGAAGGCTAGCAAAATTCGATTTTAATAGTTTAGGGGCTGCAGACAACGAACATGCTAGAGCAACAAACAAACCTGAACCACGAATAAAATCCAAATGAAAAGGGAAGAAACTGCTGACGATTGGCACATAGAGAACGCTACCACCTACTCCAGCTAACGCAGCTACAATGCCGATGAGAAAAGTTGTTACTAATAAAGCAAGGGGCCATACCCACCATGGTACGCCAGGTGTACCAGCTGCTTGCGCAACAGCAACATTGGTTGTTGTAAATAATGTACCGGCATGAGTAATGAGATTTTCGATCATGACTTTCGACCTCCTACGGTTAAACTAATAGTTGCGTTTTAAAGCTTTCAGAAACGACCAGTACCACAGTGATAATATTGACATTGAATCTTTTTACCCATCTACATCACTCCTTTATTTTCTTAAGTTTTTTTATTTCATAACATCATCTGATGAGTTGGGCGTTGTTTATTCAATCCAAATATTAAAACTATCCTTGTTCTCAATAAGTTTATCCGCTATCTTTGATCCAACATATTGAAAGTAATTTTCGCTGAAATCGTTGTAATCTTCGATAAATTTACCACTCGTAACTACTCGCCGAAGTAAAGGAATCTTATTAGTTTTATTTATGTCAAAGTTCTCAATCGATCTACCAAACTCATTCCCTAAGATAGCAGTACCCCAAGATTTGGGTCCTTTTTCTGGTTTGATCTCGTAGACACGTCTCATGAATTCATATGGAAATGCGCCAAAGGTAATAAGAATCTTCGGTTTATATTCAAAAACAATTTCCCTAAACAGCTCTATTTCTTTAGAAACTTCGGCTCCCCACCAATTTAAGGTTTTAGGAACAATCGCACTATCTTTGACAGCATTCCTGATATAAATATTTCTAGAATCAATCCTTGTGTGAATTTCTCTATATACTTTATCCTGAATCTCAGCTAGAACAGGTGTCCAAATGTTGTGGCGAACAGCAGTATGTTTCGGATTAATTAGTAGCCAAATCGGGTAGGCTTTATCACCCGCCTCTCTCTTGTTCTTCTTGTCTTTAGACATATACTTATTACTCGCTAAGTTTGGCAAAGGAATTCCCCCCGTTTTCAGTAGTATTTATAGTGCTACCAATAACCTGCAAAAATTAGGTAACGACGGAGCATGCTAGTAAAAATTCTAACTAAATCGTGCTCTTTTGAAAGATCAAACTGAGGTAAGAATGAATTTTACTTTCAAGTTTTTTTTGAGCATCTTTTTTCGTAATACCTTTATGACTATATTCACAATTAAAGGGTAGCATTATGTTCGAAGTGTGTAAATAGTAAAACAATATGCTCGTAATGAATAAAAATTATGGTTAACTTTGCTGATCACTAATCAAATATGGCATAAACAAGTTGTTTTTGTAATTCCTCGCAGCTCTGTCACCTCTTTTCCAGTCTATACAAGCAGCATTAACTTACACTATGTTTACCTTTGAGTTTTAAACAAGAGCCTTCAAAATGGCTGAAATCGTGTCTTTCCAAGTAGCTTCGTTATAAATTCAAAACAATATAAAATCATAGACTAACTTAAAGTGCCGTATGATATCTATAGCTAACAACTCATTATAATTTTAGATCATTAATTTAAATTCTTATGGCCCCTAAAATAATTTATTGCTAAAACATTTTGTTGCCTGATTTTTTTCCCAACTTCTTTTAATCTACAATACAACTACTATGAGTCATAATAAATTCCCTAGATTACTAGTGAACCGCTTTCGTCAAAAAGTGAGCTACATGTAAATATAAATTATTCAAAATATAAGTAAAGTCCCGAAGAGCTAAATTTCTCTCCGGAACTAATTTTTAGTCAATTCATTTATAAGTAGTTTCATTCGATTCTTATCATACAAAAGTAGACAGCCAACAAAAAAGGTTGAGCCATTTAGCTCGACCTTTTATCAATTAATATTTAAGAGAGTTTCTTAACTACATAGACAATAAATTATAGAGCTATTTGATTAACAACACAGGTATAGTGGATTTTTTAAGTATGTTTTGTGCTAAACAACCAGAAATCAAACGTTTTAAGATATTAAGCCTCCGCGTACCAATAATGATAAATTCAAATGATTTTTTTGTTGCATAATCAAGAATTACATCGACCGTATCGGACATAGTCGTGTCTGAATATAATACTTGGTGATTAACGTTAAGCCCTCTTTCAAAAAATATTCCGTTAGTTTTATCAGTAATCTCATCATAAACACTTTTGTCTGTCGAATTAGATTCATTTATCAAACGTTTAAGCCAGTCCGCGATAGGGCTAACTGGCCAATTGTCCTTTTCATCAATCCTTCTGCATTTTGCCCCTATCATTGAACCCTCGCCGTTTTCTTGTACTTGCACAACGGTTACCTTTAGATTAGGCAAATTCTTCACAAGGCCAGCAGTATAAATGGCAGCAGAAAAAGAGTGCTGTGACCCATCAGAGTAAAGAAGTACCTTAACCTTATTGGAATTAGTCATGTAAATACTCCCTTTCACAAGTACTTAGAGTATGTGCGTGTTTTGTGCAATCCTCTATTAATCTCAAACTAATCTTTTGACCAATGCTTTAGCATAACTAGATTAGCATTGTATTAAAATCATGTCTATAACAGAACAATATTTTCGTAATGAAATTACGCTATGGATAATCATTGGTAATATATTATTTACAAACAGATCATCTTATCTATACAGCATAGTTACGATTTAAATCAATGGTAAATGCTATTAAATATTTTGCTAATTTGAAATTTCAAGCAAAATGAGCTCCGAAGAAATACCTTTTCTTTTCGGAGCAGCTCACGAATAGTCCAACGCTCAGTTATACCGTATTCTTCATAAGCTTAACTGGTTATTTATGAGGCATTTCGTCACTTTGAGAAAGAAAAAACGTCTTTATAAGATGTTGTAGTGCACATCATCTTATAAAGACGTCTTCTAATAACTTTAACCTTTCGTTGAGTTGTTCCCTCACGACAAAGCTCTCCGAAAGCAGCGATACTTATAATCTAGAACGAAATGACGTTCTTGTTAGCATTTGCGCTACCTTTTAAATTTGCAACAGACTCTAGTAAATTACATGAGATCGATTTATCTGCACCGTCACCGATTTCACAGTTCAAGACAGCTCTCGCTCTCTCTAAATCTTTAGAGGTAGTAGCAAAAATTTCATTCTCCGCCAACATAAATTTGTTGTCAACACCGATATCTTGATCAAAATTTGCTTTCATTAGTATTGAGTTAATATTTGACCTTACACCACACACAATAACACTCCCACCAGATTCTTTAACTGACCTGATAAATATCTTCAATGCATTAAGTGATGTAATATCAATACTTGCCACATGCTTCATTCTTAAAATGAATATTCTAGATTTATCTACCAGAGTTTCTAATTTATCTTCAAGGTCCTCTGACGATCCGAAATAAAGACTGCCTTGTAATTCAATAATTAATATATCAACTTTTCCCTTGACTGCTTCAACTTCTGTTTCAATAATTTGGGATTCTTCTCCCTGTGATGGAATAAGAATTTTAACTGGAACTTTGTTTGTATCTCTGAGGTGCAATGCAATTGAGAGTCCAATCCCTAAATAGATTGCATAAGAAAGGTTGGGCAATAGAATTGTCGCAAAACACGTTACCCACATTGCAAGAGAGTCCGATTTAAATTTACCCAGTTTTACTACCTTCATGATTTCTTTTGTGTTAATCAGGTTGTATGCCGTAACCATCATTACCCCAGCAAGACATGCATTTGGTATGTACTTTGCGAATGGGGCAAAGAATAAAAGAACTATGGCCATTATTACTCCAGACAAGATTCCCGCAAATCTTGTCGCTGCTCCACTGTGGTAATTTATCGCCGTACGTGTAAAGGAACCAGATCCAGGAAAACCTTGGAAAAATGCTGACCCAATATTCGCCATACCTTGTCCGATGAATTCCTGGTTAGGATCGAGTTTCTGTCGGGACAAATTGGAAATAGCTTTTGCACTAGATATAGCCTCGACACATCCTATAATTGCAATTGATAAAGCCCCGCTTAATAGGTTCTGCATAGTATTCAAATTGAACTGTACCATCGTAAATGGAGGCAGAGAAGTAGGGATATCACCAGTAAGCTTTACACCTTGCTTATCTAAAGAGAAAACGATGATTATTATAATTGGGATGATAATTCCAATTAGCGCACCAGGAAGATTCTTATTTATCCTTTTACAAATCACTATTATTGCGGCAGTCAAAAGTCCAAGTCCCAAAGCATAGTAATTGGTTTGGCCTAGATGTGTAAAGACGTAAGATATTTTCTCAGTAGTTGGCATTTGCGCTGCATTTTTTATGGGTATGCTCAGCAACGTATTTAACTGTCCAAGTGCGATTAAACCACCCGCACCAGTAGTAAAACCAAGAATAACAGTATGAGACACGTAAGTTATTAACTTACCGAACTTAAGGATTCCAAAGAGCATTTTTATGGCACCAACTAGAAATGTTAAGAGAAAAAGAATTTGATAGGCGTTATCATGTCCCATATAGCCTGTCATCACGCTTGCTACGAGTAGCGCTGAGGAATTTGTCGGACCTGTGACTAAGTGCTTCGAACTTCCAAATGCTGAACCGAAAATAGAAGATACAATTGCTGTGTATAAACCATAAACTGGGTTAAGACCTGCAATCAGGGCGTAAGCCATACACTGTGGAATTGCAACGACTGCCCCTGTCAATGCGGCAATCAAGTCTTTACTTACATACTCTTTTTTGTAATTCATAACAGTTCCAATTAATGGAATGTACTTGAATCTTGTTAAGCGCAATGAAAATCCCACCTTTCCGTGCAAATGATTGTTTTAATACTTTATTGTGGTAAAAAAGTCTCATTATTTCTCATAAGTCAAATTTCGACTACTCAAATCCATATATCCAGACTATCCTTATGCTCAATAATCTTTTCAGCAATTTTACTTCCCACAAAATGAAAGTAATTGTCTACCTCTTCAAAGTAACGATCTCCGTCATCCCGACTAAAATTTGAAACCTCTTCTATGAACTTGCCACTATCAACTACTCGACGAAGTAGGGGAATCCTGTTCGTTCTGTTAATATCAAAGGTTTCTATTGCCTTTCCAAATTCATCACCTAAATTGGATGTACCCCATGCTTTAGGCCCTTTTTCAGGTTTAATTTCGTAGACACGCCTTACAAATTCAAAAGGAAATGCGCCAAACGAAATTAATAGCTTTGGTTGATGTTCTATAACAAGTTCCCTCAACAACTCTATTTCATTAGATACTTCTGTTCCCCACCAATTTAATGTATTTGGTACAATTCCACTATCGCTAACAACATTCCTAATATACATATTAGCCGTATTAATCCTAGTATGCAGTTCCCTGAAGACTTTGTCCTGAATCTCAGCTAAAACCGGTGTCCAAATGTAGTGACGAATCGCAGGATGTTTTGGATTAAATAATAGCCAAATAGGATATTCTTTTTCTCCAGTCTCTCTCTTAATCTTCATTTTCTCGACACTAGATATTTCTTTATCAAGTGCTAAACTGGGCAAACGAATTCCACCTTTCTATTTTAATATTACTGTCATTGCTGCTACAGTCATGATAAAGTTACTAAAGCATTACGGACAAAGATTTATCTCTGGCAATTATACACCTCTGTTATTCAAGGAAGGCTAGACAAAATCCAAATTTGAATTCAAAAAATTTACTCGATACATATGCTTGCAATTAAAGATTAGCATTATGACAGTACGGTGTCTATAGTAGGAAGATATGTTCGTAATCAATATACGCTATGGCTAAACCGTTGGATTTAGCACTTTAAGTCACAATTATACGTATTTGTAAATTTATTTCCATTCAATTGGCACCTTTCGAAAGTACCTTGAGTTGTAACGATCCGTCATATACTCTCGAAGACTTCTTACTGAAGACTGTAAAATGACCGCAAGTGCGTCTATATAGAGGTTCGTCTATTGTATATGTATGAATGGTCCAGCATTAATTAGGTACTATGCATAAAAAGCTCTCCTCAGACAACACTTATAATTATTGGAACCAATATTATAATCTTTAATGATATGAGCTATAAATCTCAAATCAATTGCAATTATATTTAAGATTTGGACATACTCAACATAAACAAGCCCCCAAGAGGCTCATGTCTCTTCGGGGCCAAATTTAATTCTATCGATATAAAGTGTACACCATATTTATCTACTCTTTTTATTATGAATCTAATTTAAAGGCTTTATTCTAATCTATTAATTAACCGTGATGTTCTTATATTTAGAATAAGATATTTTCAGACCGGCCATTTGTCATATTTGATGATGAGAAATTACTCATTCTTTCCTGTGACTGCGTACTTTCAAGCAAGTAAGTATCGACAAACTCTCGGGTAAGTTTTTTAACTAATACTACTGGTATAATCGATTTGTTTTGTACAGCACGTGGTAGATTACCGATATTTAGCCAATTTACTGTCGAATACTCCCGTTCACCCATAATTATTAAGCCAAAGGAATTTCTAGTTGCATAATCAATAATTAAATCTGCTGTATCCGATGTATCGGAAATAAGGGTATTAGAACATAATATCTGATGCTTAACGTTAATTCCTCTTTTTGAGAAGATACTTTTTATTTCTCTCAATACCACGTCATGCTGATTATTGATTTCCAGATCAGATTCGTTCGACACATGGTTTAACCATCCAGTTCTTGGACCAACCGGCCAATGATCAAGACCATTAGGTTCTGCCCCTTGATTGCACCCCCAATAATATCTCTTGTGCTTTGGGCGTAACTCTTTCCAACTATATCTTGTGCCCATAATATTTTCATCTTTTTCTTGGATCTGTACAATAGTTAAATGCATGTTAGGCATATGCTTCAATAAGGTAGCAGCGTAAACAGCTGCAGAAAGAGCCTGCTTTGTGCCATCGGAATAGAGAAGCACATTAAAATTAGTGAAATCAGTCATAATAATTACCCCTTTCACATTCATTTTTTATAACTGCTAATAAACCGCTATAAGTGAATAAATGTTCACCCATCACCAATAAGTTCGCAAATAATTCTTTGGAATAATGCTTATCATCTAGTGTTTTAAATTTGACATATGCTCAGCTTGTTGTATTTCTATGAGCAGAACCAAAGATAACTAACAGTACACGGCGGTTCTAGTTTTGACGCGATTTACGCTTCCTTGTTTGGTGGATTGATTAATCATTCTCTCAATCAAAGATTAGCATTACGTCCACATTGTGTCTATAGTAAGTAAATATGCTCGTAATCAATATATACTATGGCCTTATCTTCTAATATCTGATCCTATCAAGTACTCTTTATGGCCTGAATTTACCGAACAACCTCTGGTCACTGCCCCTTGAAAATTCTCAGAGGAGTTCCTCATTCCTGAAAACATTAAAGCCCCGAAGAGAAAAGTTTCTCTTCGGGGCTTTAATGTTTTTCAACTCAGATGTTAACTACTAATTATCCTTATGACTCTGTGTTTGATAAGTAATCATCGATAAGGTCTTGTGGAAGCTTCTTGATTAACAAAACCGGTATTGGGGACTTATCGAGCACACCATGCGACAGACTGCCAAAGATAACTCCCTTTAATGCAGAATGTCCCCTGGAACCAATTATTACTAATTCAAAAGTATGTTTGGTCGCATAATCAACAATAACATTCACTGTATCCGCTATGTCCGATGGATCTGATAAACTAGAGTTACAACATAATACCTCATGAGTAACATCGAGTTTTCGCTTTGCAAATATTTCGTTGGTTTTGGCAAGTATCACAGCATACTGTTGTTTAGCTTCCAGCGTCTCGTTGAGTACGTTTTTCATCCATTGTTTGGTAGGACTTGCTGGCCAAGTGTCTATCCAATGATATTCTTTTTCTGTTGAACAAGCCCAATAATATCTTTTATATTTCGGACGTAACTCTTTCCAACTATATTCTATCCCTGGTGAACCTTCATCACTGTCTTGTTCTTGTATAATAGTCAAATGCATATTCGGCATTTCCTCTAACAGCATAGCCGTGTAAACAGCCGCAGAAAAGGCCTGATGTGATCCATCGGAGTAGAGAAGTACTTTGAACTTAGAATCATTCATGCTAAATACCTCGTCCCAAAAAATTTTAACATGATTATACCATAATTGTCAGCACTATACTCAAAAGCATTTTCAATATATTGGTACCCCAGGTTTTATTATAAAATAATCCTATCATTACACCAACTAAAATATCATGATCCCGATTATCCCCGAGGCCAAAATCAAATATGCTGGATGGTATTTTGTCTTAATTAACATGATAAAAGCTACAACCAAAAGGATTGAACTTTTTATGTCGATAAAATTACTCCCTCCAATAATGCCATTACTAATAGCAAATTTGATTGCTGCATAAGCAATAATTGCTACAATTGTCGGTCTTAGCCCATAGAACGCGGCTTTTACAATTCGGTGATTTTGATATTTTATAAATAGTTGTCCAATAATAAGTATGAGCAGTAGTGAGGGGAGCGAAACAGATATACAGGCGATCGCAGCACCAAGTAACCCTGCAATCTTGTAGCCCAATATAGTTGCCGTATTGGTAGCAATTGGGCCGGGAGCCATCGCAGAAACAGCAATAATATCTGTGAACTGACTCATAGTAAGCCAATGGTGGTTCTCCACCTCTTTCTGGATAAGGGGTATCATAGCATACCCGCCGCCAAAACTAACAAGCCCTAGTTTGAAAAAAGTAATAAACATATCGAGAAATATATTCAAAACTTTTCACCTCTTACTTTCTTTTGAGCTACTGCATGATTTTGCAATTCCTTAACTTTTACAATCATAATTCCAAAAAAGGCACCCATGAAGATCACAAGAATCAAATTCAGACTTTTAAATAAAAGGAGCACCAGAACACAGACTGTACAAAGTGTGAAGCAGATTTTATCAACAATAGATACCTTGCTCATTTTGTAGGCTGCCGAGGCAATCAATGCCACTACAACAGGCCTTATGCCTTGTAACGCTGCTTGAACGTGGATGTTATGCTGAAAGGAAGATAGCAAAGCTCCCAATATTATAATAATAACAAATGTTGGTATTACAATTCCTACTAAAGCTGCCAGTGCACCCGGGACACCAGCTATCTGATAGCCCACAAAAGTAGCGGAATTAACCGCGATAGCACCTGGTACAGATTGAGAAACTGCAAAAACGTCGACTATCTCTTCTTTACCTATCCAATTTTTCTTAGTTACTAGTTCCTCTTCCATGATAGGTATCATTGCAAATCCTCCACCAAATGTAATTGGTGAAATCTTAAAAAAAGTCATAAATAATTCAAACAATATTTTATAATTAATTTTCTTTTTTTCCATTTTATCTCCCCCTACAGCATTAGTAATGCATACCATGGTTATGAGAGTGAGGGTCTTACAATTTGATTTTCAGGCAGCTAAGCTTCGTATGTAGTCTTCAGAGATCAACCTAGTTACCGAA
>NZ_MASS01000083.1 GCF_001707885.1 Desulfosporosinus cupriresistens
AAAATATCATTAACTATAATTTACAGAATATGAATCACAGATATTACGATCAACTTCTGGAATCAAGCATTGTCACGATAGGTAAGACCTTGGATGGCTTTTTTGTGACATCAGGTAATATTCTGGATAAACAGGATTATGAGCCTTTGGTGGAGAAAATTGAATTTCTGAATTCACTCGAACCCAATGAGTTGAAAAAACATTATAAGGAAGTCATGAGAAGGGATGATATTGGGGTAAATGGACGTGGTGCAGGACTTGGCCTTATCCAAATGGCCAGAACAGCTAAGTCTCCACTTGAATATATGAATTACAGTATTAACGATCAGTTGACTTATTTTCAGATAAACGTTAATTGTTAGGAAGTGGTGGCATACTGTGGAGAGGCTATTTCTGAAAGAATCAAAAAGTACCCCATTCGTGGATTTTGACGCGGATAAAAATATACTTCTAATCAAGGGACAATCTTATCCAGAGGATGCTTTTTTATTTTTTAAACCCTTGTTAGAATGGTTAAAAGAGTATTTAGCAGGTAAGGTAGGTCAGAACGTATGGCTCGAAGT
The DNA here is from genome assembly GCF_001707885.1 of Desulfosporosinus cupriresistens. Taxonomy (GTDB): domain Bacteria; phylum Bacillota; class Desulfitobacteriia; order Desulfitobacteriales; family Desulfitobacteriaceae; genus Desulfosporosinus. The sequence goes on from NZ_MASS01000083.1 coordinate 564, forward strand.
AACCTTGACCTATACAAATACAAGCAGTTCAAAGTGTATAATGATGATTTTAGACTTACTCGAAGAGGCTGCCGATCAAGGAGTAATTGTGGAATTAAAATGGATATGCAATGAGCATAACGAATATGAGCAGGAATGTGCTGAGGAATTCAAGGAGGATTATACGTTTCCTTTCGAAATCGTTCTTGTTTAGGAAGCCTGTACTGGGCTGGTTAAGATCCCGCCCGGGTTTCAAATGAGGAGTGGTGAAAGGCACAATGAAAGACCAAAGATCGGATGCTATTTTTGATGATGAAATTGCTATCTATGATGAGGCGAGAGAATTTTTGAAACAGGATAGTTTAGAAAAGGACGAACTGATCCTGAAATTTAATAACTTTACAAATAATTATTGCAGACTCGTTAATACGACAAGAAGATTGTGTAGTATAAGTGATGTCCAGAGTAGGGAGTTGAAACGGCGCGAGCGAGAAATCAATAATCTCTTAGATAATTCCGATCAAGGCTTTCTGACGTTTGGTCAGAACCTACTTGTAGAAAAAGAGCATAGCTCAGAGTGTACTAGAATCTTCAACAAGAAGATTGCTAATCTGAATATAGTGGAGCTGTTACACACTGAAAATGAAGAACAAAACAAGCTTTTTGGGGCTGTGTTAAAGAATGTCTTTAATTTAGAGAACAGAGAGGCTCAGCTATCTTGCTTAAATGACTTGCCCAATCTAATTAAGATTAGAGAGAATTATGTTCACATTAAGTACAAAGTTATCAACACAGATGAATTTGACGAGAATAGTGTACGACTTATGTTAATTCTGACCGATCTCACGGAAAGACGGAAAGTAGAAGATCAGCTATTGTTTTTGAGTTTCCATGACAAGCTCACGTCTCTGTTCAATAGGGCTTATATGGAAAGTATCATTCCTCAACTACAAATCGATTCTAATCTTCCGTTAAGTATTGTAATGGCCGATATAAATGCTTTGAAGCTCGTTAATGATGTTTTTGGCCATGAATATGGCGATAAACTGATTGTTCAAGCTGCCAAAGTATTTCTCAAATGCTGTCGCAAAAGTGATATTATCGCCCGTTGGGGTGGAGATGAATTTTTGATTTTACTCCCTGGTGCTAATCAGGAAGCTTGCACAAGGATTTGTAATAACATTAAGGCTATGTTTGATGCGCTATCTTACGAACAAATGGGGTTGAGTGCTGCGCTTGGTGGTGCCACTATGGAGAATTGGGATAGTGATATTAAAAGCCTTATTGATGTGGCAGATCGTATCATGTACAGTAACAAGCTCATTGAAAACAATACCACCCGGGGAAAAGTTATTTCTAGTGTCGAAAAAGCTTTGCAATCCAAATGTCCTGCCTATATTGGACACAGTGAAAGAGTCGAAGCTATGGCTAATAGATTTGCTCAACTCTTGAAACTTTGCCAGGAACCACAGGAAATGGTATCCCTACTAGCTCGATTGCATGATATGGGGAAGGTCGCCATGCCTGTTGAATTACTCAATAAAAGTACGTCCTTATCCGAAAACGAGTTACAGACCATTCATAAATATCCTGAAATCGGATACAGGATGGCTCGGTCCCTAGAAGAACCAGCACTGGCACAGTCCATGCTCGCGCTTCGAGAGCAATGGGATGGCAATGGTTATCCCTACGGTCTGAAAGGAGATCAAATACCAGTTGTAGCTCGCATAATATCGATCATTGAAGCTTATGATGTTATGACTCACGACCAGCCCAATAAACGAAAAAGGAGCCATGAAGAGGCGTTAAGAGAATTGGAACGATGCGCTGGGTCACAGTTCGACCCGAATCTGATCCGCCTTTTTTTGAACAACGCTAACTACATCACAAATTCCGTCCCTTGCACTTCAGATAGTCCAGGATAATAGAAGAGCGGACGTGAATCGTGAGGCTAAATAGAGATTAGCTTGAATAAAAATAGTAGAAATCTGGAATCTTACTGAGGGAACGATGTGCGAAGTTTTAAGAAGAATAGCCGGACGATAGGAGATAGATAGACAAATGTTCTGGAGATTACTCCAAGATCTTGCGCTCAATATTGGTCTGATAGTTACAGTAGCTTATCTGATGACTCGAACGAGGTTCTTTAGGCGCATGTTACGGAGTAAAGCAAATACTCAGGAAAAGGTTTTTCTAGTTTTGCTTTTTGGGTTTATTGGAATTGCAGGAACCTATACAGGAGTGAATATTAAAGGTGCATTAGCTAATTCTCGGGTTATTGGGGTAGCTGTTGGGGGGCTTCTAGGGGGGCCCTTTGTTGGGCTTTGTGCAGGGGTATTAGCTGGGGTGCATCGTACACTATTAGGTGGATTTACGGCTGGTGCCTGTGGGATCGCTACGATTGTTGAGGGATCTATTGCAGGATACATGGGACGGAAATTCTCCGGGGATTTAACTTGGAAACGCTCCTTGTTTGTCGGTATGGGGATTGAAGTCATCCAGATGCTCATTATATTGTTGATCGCTAGGCCTTATTATGCGGCTTGGGATTTGGTCAAAGACATCGGGCTCCCTATGATAATTATGAATGGCGTAGGAATTTCAATTTTTGTGTCCGTTATCCATAACTCGTTGGAGGAAGAAGAACGAATTGGCGCAGTTCAAGCGCAAAAGGCACTTTATATTGCCAATTTAACCTTACCAATCTTACGTTTAGGGTTAAATAAAGATACGGCACGCAGTGTAGCTCAAATTATTCATGAACAAACTGATGTGGCTGCGGTTGCTTTAACGGATCGAGAGCAAATCCTTGCCCATGTCGGAAAAGGTTTTGATCACCATGAAGAAGGGCATGCCATCCAGACACTGGCCACCCATCAGGCCTTGGATTCCGGAGAATTGAAGCTTGCTGCAACTCGGGCAGAAATTGGCTGTGCTGAACCAAACTGTCCTCTATTTTCAGCGCTAGTTGTTCCGCTCCATATTCAACACTCCGTCGTCGGGACTCTTAAGATTTATCGGGAGCAGGCGCGAGGGATAAGCCCGGTGGATTGGGAATTTGGTGCTGGTTTGGGCATGCTTTTTTCCACGCAATTGGAATTAGCCACTTTAGAGACACGTGCCTGTTTAGTGCGGCGTTCTGAACTTAAAGCGCTTCAAGCTCAAGTTAATCCTCATTTTTTGTTTAATGCCTTAAATACCGTGGTCTCATTTTGCCGTACAGATCCTGAAAAGGCCCGCCATCTTCTCTTGCAACTGGGGGATTTCTTTCGAAAGAATCTTAAAAGTGGGGAAAAGTTCGTTACTCTTCGTGAGGAGTGTGAACATATACGTGCTTATTTGGCTATCGAACAGGCCCGCTTTTCTGACCGCCTTTGCGTCCGTGAAGAGATTACGGATGACGCCTTAAATTGGAGATTACCTGGACTTACGTTGCAACCTCTCGTCGAAAATGCCATAAAACATGGGATTTATCCCATGAGCACACTAGGAGAGATCCTGATTTCTGCTTTTGTTGAAGAGGAAATCCTGGTCGTACGGATCTGGGACAATGGGGTGGGCATTCCCGCTGAGAAATTGGCTCTTATCCACGCCGGAGTTGAAGTGTCGACTTCGGGGTTGGGCATTGGTCTTCAGAATGTTGCGCAACGTCTCCAGATTCTATATGGAAAGAGGGCTGATTTTGTTATTAAAAGCAAGGCAGGGGCGGGGACTGAGGTCACCTTAAAGCTACCTCCTGCTGCGGCAGCGGAACGTATTTGAAATGTTAGAATAAAGGGGTATGTTACATGCGGGTCATGGTTGTGGATGACGAACGTCCTGCACGAGACGAACTGTGTTATTTATTACGTGAAATTTCCGGTGTGGAAATCGTTGCCCAAGCTGGAACAGGAGCAGAAGCGATTGAAAAATACCAGGAGCATCGCCCAGATGCGATTTTTTTAGATATCCAAATGCCCGACGATTCGGGAGTAGATGTCGCTCGGGAATTAATTCAACAAGGTTTCTCTCCGACCATTGTCTTTGCCACGGCCTATGATCAATATGCGGTGGATGCCTTTGACGTCAATGCAGTGGATTATCTCTTAAAACCCTTTCATGAGGATCGGTTAGGAGAAACTATGCAGCGTTTAAAGAAACGTTTGGAGGGAAAGAACCAGAGGGAGAGTCAGCCAGAACAGGCTCAAACTCAGGAATTTCTCGCCAAATTAGATCAAATTTATAAGTCGTTACATGCAGTTAAGGGAAAAGAAGGCAAACTTAAAATCGAAGAGAATGGGAAGATATTGCTTGTCCCTTTTGGAGAGATCCTTTATGCTACAATTGAGGAACGTTCCGTACGAGTCGTTACACGAGAACGGAGTTATCTAACAAATTATACTCTGACTGAATTAGAAGGTTTATTAACGTCATCGTTTTTGCGAGTCCACAAAAGCTATTTAGCTCATTTAGACCAAATTCATTCCATCATTCCGTGGTTCAATAATACGTATAACTTGATTATGAACAATAAAAGTGAGATTCCGGTCAGCCGAACGTATGTTAAAGAGTTTCGGGAACGAATGGGATTGTAGTTTTGATTGTCAATGGTCCTACAGATCATTATTCTTAATAAGATTCTATCAAGTTACGCAGGATTTTTGGTACATTAGACCTTAAATCCTGTTTTTTTTGTTGGATTTAGCGGATTATTTCCGTACGGCGGTATACTTGCTAGTAGAAGATAACCCAATCAAATTATCATGAAAGGAGTAAAACAATGAATGCGTTAACTCTTATTGTTGCTTCAGCACTTATTCTGATGTTGTCTTATCGTTTCTATGGTGCTTTTATCGCGGCTAAAGTACTGACTCTTGACTCAAGTGTCCTCACCCCTTCGGTACGCATGGAGGATGGACAAGATTATGTTCCAACGAACAAATGGGTTGTCTTTGGCCACCACTTTGCAGCAATCGCAGGTGCAGGTCCTTTAGTTGGGCCAGTATTAGCTGCTCAATTTGGTTATTTGCCGGGCGCTCTTTGGATTCTCATCGGAGCTGTATTAGGTGGCGCAGTTCACGATGCGGTCGTGCTCTTTGCCTCCGTTCGTCATGATGGAAAAAGCTTATCGGATATTGCTAAAGATGAGGTTGGGCCGATCACCGGTTTCATCACCGGGATTGCTATCCTTTTCATCATTACAATCACAATGGCGGGACTGGCCATGGTTATTGTTAATGCTCTGTATAAAAACTCTTGGGGTGTATTTACGATTTCCATGACGATTCCAATAGCCATCTTCGTGGGCATTTATATGCGTAAACTTCGCCCTGGAAAGTTAGGAGAGGCCTCGGTCATAGGCGTTGTCTTGATTCTTTTAGCAGTAGCACTGGGACCTGTTATTAAGAATTCTCCGTTTGCCTTCTTGTTCTTTTATGATGTTAAAACGCTGGAAATCATTCTTCCTGTGTATGGTTTTGTTGCAGCCGCTCTTCCTGTCTGGTTGCTGCTAGCTCCTCGAGATTACCTCAGCTCTTATATGAAGATTGGAACGATCGCTGCATTAGCTCTGGGGATTGTTTTTGTTCATCCACAACTTCAAATGCCTGCTATCACTCAATTTGTTCATGGTGGAGGCCCGATCATTAATGGTAAAGTATGGCCCTTCCTATTCATTACCATAGCCTGTGGTGCAGTTTCTGGGTTCCATGCTCTGATTGCTTCTGGAACGACGCCTAAAATGGTGAAGGACGAAGGAGATATTAAGCTGATCGGGTATGGTGGAATGATCATGGAAGCCTTCGTGGCTATGATGGCTCTTATTGCCGCTACAGTCTTGGCCCCAGGAGACTACTTTGCCATCAACACCGCTCCCTCTGTGTTTGCTCACTTAGGAATGCAAATCAAAGATTTACCAATTTTATCTCAATTGGTGGGAGAAAATATTGCTGGGCGTCCTGGCGGTGCCGTAAGCTTAGCGGTTGGTATGGCCCACATTTTCTCGAGTATTCCCGGCCTGAAAGGGTTAATGGCTTACTGGTACCAATTTGCGATAATGTTTGAGGCACTTTTTATTTTAACAACAATTGATGCCGGGACTCGTGTTGCTCGTTATATTGCGCAAGATTTTCTTGGTTTAATGTTTAAGCCATTAAAGAATTCCAAGTCAATTGTATTGTCTATTTTGTTAAGTGCTTTAGTATCCTTTGCCTGGGGATATCTTCTCTTTGGCGGAGATATTGCGACGATTTGGCCGATCTTTGGAGTGTCTAACCAATTGCTGGCAACCTTGGCGATGGCTATTGGATCGAATATGATTCTTCGTCGTACCAAGAAACTTAGTTATGCGATGACAACATTTCTTCCTATGCTCTTTATGGGGGTTACGTCTTCAGCCGCAGGATATCTGACGATTGTAAATACCTACATTCCAAAACATCAAACCCTTCCTGCTGTGTTGGCCGGGTTGATGATTATTTTAGCGACGATCATCGTAGTTGATTCGATTCGTAAGCTCTTGCAGACGTACTCTTCTTTGTCTTCAAATGCTCAGGTAGAAAAATTTGCAGCCAAGTAAACTCATACCCCTATTCCCTTCCTTTAATAAGGTTAAAGCCTTTGGGTTACCGTCTAGCGGCAACCCAAAGGCTTTTTTCTCATATCACCTAAGTCCAGCAATTTTTCGTTCACTTCGATGAAGTGGCTTTACTCGGCTTAGAGAACCATATTTTATTTCATACATCCAATATAATTTTCCTTTTCGGGAATAATAAAATCATACTATATAAGGAGGGTTGAAGATGCGAAAAAGTTTAGCAATCGTTTTAGCCATGTTGGTTGTGCTTGGAAACATTGGCTTTGCTAACGTCCAACCTGTGCTGGGTGTTGAGATTGTGACCGAAGCTACAAGTGCCATTCTCATGGATGCGGCCTCCGGTCAAATTCTCTATGAGAAAGAATCACATAAAGAACTACCACCCGCAAGTGTTACAAAACTTATGACTTTACTGGTGGCGTCGGATGCAGTGGCTTCTGGAAAAGTAAAATTGACAGACAAAGTGACAGCCAGCGAGAATGCCAGCAAACTCGGGGGCTCCCAAATCTATCTTGAACCGGGAGAAACATTCACTTTAGAACAGATGTTGATTGCCATAGCTGTTGGGTCAGCCAACGATGGCTGTGTTGCAGTGGCGGAACATATTGATGGAACGCATGAAGCTTTCGTGGAAGAAATGAATCGCAAGGCTCAAGCTTTGGGTTTGAAAAATACTCATTTTGCGAATGCTTATGGGCTGCCAGCTGAGGGGCATTATACAAGCGCCTATGATCTGGCGGTCATTTCTAGGGAAGCTCTCAATTACCCACTAATACGAAAATTGACCAGCATCAAAGAATATGACTTGCGCGACGGGAAATTTAAGCTTTGGAATACTAACAAATTACTATGGTGGTACCCTGGAGCTGATGGCTTCAAAACCGGGTGGACGAATGAAGCCAAGTATTGTTTGGCTTCAACGGTAGAGCGAAATGGTTTACGGTTAATTTGTGTCGTGATGGGTGTACCACAAGTTAGAGGACATTTCGCTGAATCTATGAAAATATATAACTATGGCTTTGCTAAATATGAGTTTAAGCAGTTTGCTCCGGTTACGCAGAAACAAGGCGTTGTTAAAGTTCGCAAAGGAATAGAAGATGAGGTTACTGCAGTAACTGAAAAACCTCTGGGTACGACCGTAGAAAAAGGAAAAGATAAAAATTTCTGGGTCGAGACAAAGCTCAACCCAGAAATCAGTGCTCCGATTCAGAAAGGACAAAAAATAGGGGAGATTCTCCTTTATCGTAACGATCAGTTGCAAGCGAACGTAAATCTGATTGCGGATCACTCCATTGCCCGGGCAGGCTTAGCTGAGCAAATGACACGTACACTGAAAGGCGTGTTTGGTTATTAGCACAGGTTTAATCCTTGTTTGTGATGTCTGAGTCAACTAAGTCTGAGCAATCACTGATCTGCGATGATTGACGGATCTTGTGGAGCGCAGCTCGCTCGATACGAGAAATCTGAACCTGTGAAAGCTGGAGTATGTCAGCGATCTGACTTTGTGTTTTATCTTCAAAAAACCGCATCAACAGTACACGCTTTTCTCGTTCCGGCAATTTGTCGAGAGCTTCTTTGAGAGCAATATTTTCAAACCAGCTGGGGTCGGGTCCCTTTTCATTAGAGAGTTGATCGAGAACATAGATGGGATCGGAGTCGTCTTGATAAAGGGTATCGTAGATCGAGGTAGGACTTTGGATTGCTTCAAGTGCGGCGACGATCTCGTCTCTGTCAACACCTATATTAATTGCTATTTCTCCGATGGTGGCCTCGCGGCCCAAGGCTGCAGAAAGTTCATCCCGAGTGCGATTGACTTTATAAACAAGTTCCTTGTAGGAACGAGGCACCTTCACTGGGTGGTCATCTCGGAGAAAACGCCGAATTTCACCAATAATCATCGGAACCGCATACGTTGAAAACTTCACACCGTAAGTAAAGTCGAATTTGTCGATAGCTTTAATCAGCCCAATCGTTCCGATCTGAAAGAGATCTTCAATCTCATAGCCACGATGGGCGAAGCGTTGGACCAAATTAAAAATGAGTTTCAAATTGCAGTTAATTAAACGTTCACGGGCCTCAGCATCTCCATCTTTGGCAGCATGAAGGTTTTGCATCATCTCCTTATCTGAGAGCAACGGGAAGTGGGGGAGATTCATTTCGGTTAGTCGTTGAATCATAATGTTCGCCCCCCTAATGCGAGGCAGTGGGTGTTTGCTTGAAATGCTTCATCATGGTTACTGTTGTTCCCACTTCAAGCGTAGATTCTACTTGAAGTTCATCCATGAAAGATTGCATAAAGACAAAGCCCAGGCCCATTCGCTCCGGATCGGTACTATAAGCTGGCTGCATGGCTTGCTCAACATTCGAGATGCCACACCCTTCATCTTTCACAATAATCTTGAGGGTGTCATTAGTGATGTCTAGGTCGAGGTAAACGATCTGATTAGGGTTGTTCTTGTATCCGTGGATAATGGCATTGGAAACAGCCTCGGAAACAGCGACTTTAAGCTCTTCGATGTCATTAAGTGGCAGATCTAGTTGTGCTCCCACTGAAGCAATGAGCATACGGGTGATGCCTACATTTTCAGAGATACTTGAAAATGTGAGGATTAATTGATTGGTTTTCATTTAGGCTCCCCTTCCTTCCTCATAAGCATGCGCTTCATCCAAATAGAAATTGATAATTTTAGGTAGTCCCGATAATTCCATGATCTTATAGATATGTGGGGGCGCGTTGGTAATTTTAAGCTTTCCTCCCAAGGAAAGCAATTTCTTATACCTGCCTAGAATAACGCCGAGTCCGGAACTGTCAATAAATCGAACGTCTTGAAGGTTAAGAATGACCGTGCGAATTCCTCGTTTCTCAATCTCGCTGTCAATAGCTTGTCTTACCATTGAAGCTGTGTGCATATCTAGTTCTCCGTCTAAGCGCAAGAGTAGGGTCAGGCGCTCTATCTTTTTCTCAAGGTTCAAGACCATTCCCCCCATAATTTTATCACAGTACTAATGATTTCGCTGTCATCCATAATTTTCCTGCTGACTTTAAAGGAATTCCTTGAAAAGCTTTGTCGAAATTAAGAATCTCGTTAAAAGACAAACTTCCTTAGTATAATTTTGGTAGTTTAGATTAATAATAGAAATTATCTGTCACTGTTAAGAAAGGAGGAATCAGGATGGCTAACCAAACATTACGTCAGCCTACGATAGCAGTAACCCCAGAGCAATACAAAGTGTTAGCTCAACAATTTACCCCCAAACCCACGGTTGTAAAAAACGTGATACGGGCTTTTGTCGTGGGAGGAATTATTTGTGCGATCGGTCAGGTAGTAATTAATCTATTTGTGAGCATCGGGTTAAATCGCGTTGAAGCGTCTACTGCGGCAACTGCGACAATGATCTTTTTCGGAGCTTTGTTAACAGGATTGGGCATTTATGATGAAATTGGAAAATTTGGCGGAGCTGGATCTATCGTTCCAGTCACTGGGTTTTCTAACTCTATCGTTTCACCAGCTATGGAATTTAAGAGGGAAGGTTATGTGTTGGGGGTTGGAGCAAAGCTGTTTACTGTTGCAGGTCCTGTGCTTGTGTATGGTATTGCCACTTCAATTGTGGTAGGTATCGTTTATTTTCTCCTACACTAACAATAGGCCAATGGTAATTATAGTTGCCAGACACAACTGTTTATGAATGGGGATGTGAAGGCATGGATTTAAAACGAAAGGGAAATCAGACCGTGGTGTTCGCCAACCCCCCGGTTATTTTATCGTCTTATTCTGTGGTGGGTCCTAAAGAAGGACAAGGCCCTCTGGGAAAAACATTTAGTAAAATATGGGAAGACCAACTAAAGGGTGAGAAATCTTGGGAAGTCGCAGAAAGCAAGATGCTTGAGCAGGCGATGCAAGGGGCGATCGCTCAAGTGGGTGTCCCAATGGATCATATTGAATTTATGTTAGCCGGCGATTTACTTAATCAAATGATCTCTTCAAATTTTGCAGCGCGCCAAATGGCCTTACCTTTGATCGGTATATATGGAGCTTGTTCCACAATGGCCTTGGGTATGGCCGTGGGGAGCATGCTAATTGACGGAGGGTTCGCCAAGTATGTTCTGGTTGGTGTATCCAGTCATCATGATACGGCTGAGCGGCAATTCCGTTCGCCAACAGAACAGGGCACGCAAAGGGCTATGAGTGCCCAGTGGACGGTGACTGGAGCAGGAAGTGTGCTTCTCGGGCAGAGTGGTGTGGGACCGCGGATTACTTCTGCAACGATTGGTAGGGTCGTCGATTACGCTGAAAAAGATGTCAATAATATGGGTTCAGCCATGGCCCCAGCGGTTGCAGACACAATTCTTAATCACCTCACTGATTTGCAGCGTAAACCAGCGGATTACGATTTGATAGCTTCTGGAGATTTGGGAGCGGTTGGATTAGCACTGGCAGGGGAAGTTCTTAAAAAAAGTGGTCTAGATATGGGGACGGGATTTACTGATTGTGGGGTTATGATTTTTAATGCCGAACAAGATGTTCATGCGGGAGGTAGTGGATGTGGCTGTTCAGCGGTAGTTTTTGCTGGAGATATTATGCAAAGGATTAAAGGCGGAGGGCTAAAGCGAGTTTTGTTAGTGGGCAGTGGAGCCTTGCATAGCCCAACGTCCGCCCTGCAAGGAGAATCCATTCCTGGTATTGGGCATGCTGTAGTTATTGAGGCATGAAAGGAGTGAATGCGTATGTTTGATATGATAATTCCAGCTTTTATTGTTGGTGGGGCGATTTGTGTAATCGGACAACTTTTGATGGACTTAACCAAACCGGCCTTTACCCCAGCCCATGTTCTTGTCACGTTTGTTACTGGCGGAGCGATTCTTGGGGCGTTAGGGCTGTATGAGCCTTTGGTAAAAATAGGAGGGGCCGGGGCCACGATTCCCTTGTCCGGTTTTGGATATTCCCTTGCCAAGGGAGCCATGGATGCAGTTGGAGAACGAGGGCTTATAGGGGCTTTATCCGGGGGAATTGAAGCAACCGCTGTAGGAATTGCTGCAGCAGTGTTTTTTGGATATCTAATGTCTGTTACGTTTAGCCCCAAAGGATAGAGTCGATTTTTTGTGCACGCGTTATAGGGTTAGGCCGACGGGGGAGGAGCGTTTTCTGCACGCGTCTGCACGTTACGCCGCTGACGAGCTGGACGGTTCGCGAGCGCGCCAAACCTCTGGGTTGGATGAATGTGAACCGCTGGCGCGCTACGGAGACGCGAACCGTCAGCGCTCGTCTGGACCGCGGCTCCACTAAAGCATCCGCTTAGCAGAAAACGCTCCTTTGGGGTAGGGAGGAGAGTGAATGTATTCGCTCTGCAGATAGACCTCCTGGGGTTTTGGCCATTGGCTTTGAAACCCGAACCTTGACTTAGTACGGATAGCTATCGAAAATTGGGATTCTTTTAGGGGGTGTGTGCATGGATAATAATTCAAGCGAAAAAAATGTGCCCGTGAGTAAGAACTATCAAGAAAATGTTGATTACCTAAATCGGGAACTAGGGGTTCCTGATTGTTTCGACATTGTTCTGCGGGAGATGTCCATTGGTGGTAAGAGAGTCGCAATTTATTCGGTCAATGGAATGGTTGACACGCATGTAGCCAGTTATATTTTAGATGCTTTAATTGATCTGGAACGTTCTGACTTAATTGTTAATACCTTGGATAAATTAGTGAAAGGGCGAATTGTCAATTTACAGGTTTCTGAAGTCCAAACGATGGACAAAGTGTTCTATTTTGTTTTGTCAGGTCCAATGGCAATCTTTGTCGAGGGACAAGAAAAGGCAATCATTGTTGATGCTAGGACGTATCCTTCTCGTCAGCCCCAGGAACCAGATATCGAACGCGTAACCCGAGGATCTCGTGATGGATTCACAGAGACACTAGTAATGAACACAGCTTTAATTCGCCGGCGCTTACGTGACCCAAAACTGCGTATGAAATTAGTTCAAGTTGGAGGACGCTCCAAAACAGATGTGTGTATTACTTACATCGAAGATATTACCAATCCAGATATGGTCAATAAAATTCACAAGGATCTTCAAGGGATTAAAATTGATGGGATTCCCATGGCCGAAAAAAGTGTTGAGGAATTTATCCTGGGAAGTAAATTCTGGAATCCTTATCCACGTGTGCGCTATACTGAACGTCCCGATGTTGCTGCTATTCATCTGCTGGAGGGACATGTCATTATCATTGTCGATACTTCTCCCTCGGTTATGATTGCGCCGGTGACGTTTTGGAGCCATGTTCAGCATGCGGAAGAATATCGACAAGAACCGATTGTAGGTGCCTATTTACGTTGGATACGGTTCGCTGGTATCTTTGCGGCTCTCTTTCTTCTTCCACTATGGCTAGGCGCGGCCTTAAATCCTCAATTACTGCCGGATTGGCTTCAGTTTATCGGCGTTACTAAACCAGCGAAAATCTCCTTACTTGTGCAAGTACTGGTGGCTGAGTTTGGCGTAGACCTTTTGCGAATGGGAACCATTCAT
>NZ_MASS01000084.1 GCF_001707885.1 Desulfosporosinus cupriresistens
ACTTGACTTGTTCGACTGCTTGGAACGCGCAATCATATCCCAAAGTAATTCTTCGCGTTGATAGGTTGCATTTTCAAACTCTCGGGAGAGTTTAAGCGCGCTGGTCGGACAAGCTTCGGTACATAACCCACACAAAAGACAGCGGCCAATGTTCATAACATACGTCTTTAAGAGCTTTTTATTGTTCTCATCCTTTTCGCTGGTTAGATCAATGACTTGATTCGGACAAACGTTGACACAAAGTCCGCAAGCGATACACTTCCCAGGTTCAAGAACCATAGAACTCCGCGTCCGGGGAGGAAGATTCGGCTTTACTTCCGGATAAGCTTCTGCAAGATTAGGGCCGACGAAACGTTTGAGCGTAATACTCAAACCTTTTAATAAACCTTTACCAAACACGCTTTTACCCTCCAATCCGCAAACTGAGCAACTCGTAAAAATAAATACCAATACCTGTTAAGAAAATGTTCGCCAAGGACAAAGGAAGCAGGATCTTCCAGGCAAAATGCATCAGATGATCGATTCTCATCCGGACAAAGGTCCAGCGAACCCACATCATCAAGAAAATGACTGACCAAATTTTGAGAATAAACCAGAGCCAGCCAGGCAGGAAGCCAGGGCCGTTCCAGCCGCCCAGAAACAGCGAAACAGCAATTACTGACGTAGCGACCACATTGCCATATTCAGCGAGCATGAACAGTCCCCACCGGAGCCCAGAGTACTCCGTGAACGGCCCGGCGACAATCTCCTGCTCTCCTTGTACCTGATCAAATGGAGCCCTGTTCGATTCCGCAATACCAGCTATCAAATAAATTACAAAGGCTAAAGGTTGTAGAAAAATAAAGGGAACGGTTTTCTGAGCCTCGATAATCGAGGATAGATTGAAGGTCTGAGTAATCATGACGACCCCTAGCAAAGAAAAGAGCAAAGGGATTTCATAACTGATCATCTGAGCTACCGCTCGCAGCCCCCCTATTAAGGAATATTTGTTATTGGATGCCCACCCCGCCATTAACAGCGCCAAGGTTGAAAGGGATGAAATTGCCAAAAAATAGAAAATACCCAAATCAAGATTAATTGCTACCATTCTCTTACCGAAAGGAAGAACGCCAAAAGTCATCAAGGTAACTCCCACTAGAATCATGGGCGCAATTTTAAAGAGAAATCTATCTGCCTTGGCAGGTGTAATATCTTCCTTACCCAACATTTTCACTGCATCGGCAATAAATTGGAACCAGCCATGTGGCCCTACTCGATTGGGACCGGGTCTCTGAGATACCCAGTGGGCAAATTTACGTTCCACCAAACTAAGAAACAACGCTGCCACAACCATAATCAAAAAGAGTACAATAAACACTATAATATTAATCGTTAAATCTGCCCCAAACGAGTGAGAATCCACAAACAGGCCACGGATGACATCCGCAATATTTACAAATACATTGTTTAAAGCGTCCATCGTCTACTCACCTCTTCCAGTTCCGAAACTCCCCCATCAATAAGTAGGAGTTCCTGCTCTACTTGCAATTTCTACTTATCTACTTCTCCTAAAACCAGATCCATCGAAGCGAAAATAGTCACAAGATCTTGAATCTTCCAACCGGCAATTATCTCCGAGAGCATTTGAACGTTCACAAATGCTCCGGTGCGTATTCGTACCCTAGCTGGTTTCGTTGTCCCATTACTAACAAGGTACCAGCCCATTTCTCCCTTAGGGTTCTCGACTCGATGATAAACTCTGCCGACTGGAGGCTTGATCACCTTAGGAACTTTCGCCATCACAGGCCCGGCTGGGATGTCTCTCAGTGCTTGTTGAAGAATCTTTCTGCTCTCTTGAATTTCCAGAAGCCGTATAAGATGCCGATCATAAGTATCGCAGCCATAGAGCACTGGAATATCGAAATCAAACCGATCGTAGATACTGTACGGCTCAGCCTTACGCACATCATACTGCACTCCAGAAGCCCGCAGATTTGCCCCCGTGATCAGCAGATTTTCTGCCACTTCCTTAGGGAGAATCCCCACACTTTTCATACGCGCTTGAACAATCTCATTACCAAAGAAGATCCCATAGTACTCCTCCATATTCTCTGGCAAATCGTCGAGAAAGCTCTGGAAGGCTGGCATGAATTCGTCTGGCACGTCATGACTGACCCCACCGATGCGGAAATAATTTGGCGTCATGCGATTGCCCGCCGTCATCTCAAAAAGATCGAGAATTCGCTCGCGGTCACGGAAACAATAACTCCAGGGAGTCCAGCCGCAAATATCTAAAGACCCACTGGCGATCATGACCAAGTGACTAGCTATCCGCCCCAATTCTGCAAAGATAATGCGGAGGTACTCAGCCCGCTCGGGAACTTCTATGTCCATCAATTTTTCAACCGCTTGGACATAACCAAGACTGTTATGGGGTCCTGCTAGATAATCTAGGCGATCAGTGTACGGAATAAACTGAGTATACGTGCGGCTTTCCGCCATTTTTTCCAGACCACGATGGAGATACCCAATTTTAGGTTCAACCTTAGTGACAACTTCTCCATCCAAATGGACCACCATGCGAAACACGCCATGTGTACTCGGGTGTTGGGGGCCCATGTTAAGGGAGTACTCTTGAGTTCCTGCAATCGTCATAGTTTCCCCACCTATTCCCCTTCTTTTCTTACTCGCATAATCGCACGTTGTTCGTGACTTTCAATAACATAATCTTTGAGCATGGGATATCCTTTAAAATCATCCCACAAATAAATACGCTTCAAATTAGGGTGTCCTCTGAATTGAATACCAAACATATCAAAGGCTTCCCGCTCTAAAAAGTTTGCCCCTTTCCAAATGCGAGTTGCAGAGTCAATCACAGGATTGTCTCGTTCAACTCGGGCTATTATGCGTAAACGCTGGGGACCACGCAGACTGGACAATTGGTAAACAACTTCAAGATGATCCTCCAGATCCATTCCAGCTAGGTCATGCAAAAAATCACAAGGGACATCCCCAAAGTTCTTAGCACCAGTTAACGCTTCTATGGCCTCAGGGTAATTAATGGTTAATTCGAGTACGCCAAGACTCTCTTCGACTTCTCCCTTAACCCTGGCTGACAACTCACCTACTCGTGCTCTTAACACATCACTTGTCATGCTTAATTAACCTCACTTCGGAAGGATTTTGAATCTTCTGTTTAAGTTGCAGCATCCCATAAATCAAAGCTTCTGGCCTTGGCGGGCAACCAGGGATATAGACGTCGATCGGAATAATACTATCCGCTCCCGGTACCACGGCATAAGAATCAGCAAAGGGCCCCCCTGAGCAAGCACAATTACCCATGGCAATAGCCCATTTAGGTTCCGGCATTTGATCATAGATCCGCCGCGCAACGGGTGCCATTTTCCTTGTCAAAGTCCCAGCCACAATCATTAAATCGGCTTGCCTCGGTGAGGCCTGGAACACCTCGTAACCGAAACGCGATAAGTCATAGCGCGCACCTCCTGTTGAGGCCATTTCAATAGCACAACAAGCCAAACCGAATGAATTCGGCCAGAAAGAATGCACTCGACCCCAGTTCAGAAACTTTTCGATGCTGGTCCGCAAAATATTTTTGTCAGCCGCAACCTCAGCCTCGCGCAGCTCTTTCTCCCTTTTTACATCCACTCTAAAGCACCTTCCTTCCAAGCGTACCAAAAGCCGACGATGAGAATAATCATAAAAATGAACATTTCGACAAAAGCAAACGCTCCTAGTTTACGGAACGTCAAAGCCCAAGGATACAAAAAAATTGTTTCTACATCAAAGGCAGTAAAGACAATAGCATAGAGAAAGTAGTTACTCTTGAATCCAATCCACGCCCTGCCAATTGGCTCGTTACCGCATTCATAGGTCGTTAACTTTTCCCTATGCGGCTTATGGGGTGCCAACAGACTAACCACAGCCATGACCACAATGGGTAAAACTACTGCAAAGGCAAACAACAATCCTACTGCCGCAAAATTGTCTGACATTTTCAATTCCCTCCCTTTCTCATAAAGGTTACTGATCCTTCGTCTACCTGTTTTTCAAATTTATAACTTGAGTTTCTACTGTAATTTCTTTTTCTTCCCTCCTCTCTGCTCCAACTCGTTTACCACTCATTGGCGCAACTTCACAAACTGTTTACTCTATATCTTCACCTCTGCTTGGCAAATTCGATGTTCGATAGTTGTTGTTCGAACTCGAATTGTTTCTGCAGAAAACAAGATTAAAAATTTATCTTCGCTATATCCTAGAATACTCAAGGATCTTAGCTTCCACATGGCCTAACCACCGGACATCGGCCTCGGCATGGAATAATGCGGCATCTGTGAGCAAGTCTGTCATCATATTGTCCCGGTTAATGCCGTCTTTGCTCAGACGATACTTAGTTTCTGTCAGTTCTCTCATTTGTTTCATATAGATGTGCGTCTGTCGTTCAATCAGGCGGAGCGCAAGCTCCGGATTCTCCTGGCTTATGAATAATAGTTTAATAAAGAGTTCATCGCGTAAAGGCCGTGGTTTGGTAGCCGGTTCCTGGAGCCAACGCTCTAGCTCTTGGACCCCTTTCGAGCTAATATCGTACACTTTCTTGTCCGGTCGGGAATCTTGCTCTTCTTCAGTGCCACTAACGAAATCCTCTTTTTCCAGCCTGTCCAGTGTAGTATAGATTTGTCCGTAATTAAGGTTCCAGAAGTTCCCTATTCGCTCATCAAAAATATTTTTTAATTCATATCCATGGCGTGGGGCTTCTTTTAAAATACCTAAGATGGCGTGTTTAACCGGCATGACTAACTTCTCTCCTTAATTTAAATTGCTTAATCTTTAGAGTAAGAGTTTAACCACTCCCAATGATTTACTCTGAACGCAATGCTTTAACCGGATCAACCTTTGTGGCTAACCAGGCAGGGTACACGGCGCTCAGACCAACTACCAAAGCCATAGCGATGGCAACGCCAATATTCTTGGTCCAAGGGATAGATACATCTAAGACCCACCCATTCACATTTCTATCAAACATGGTTCCCGCAATCTGAATACTTGCGGCTACCGGAATAGCTAGTAGTATCCCGGCGATAAATAAAGACCCTACTTCAATCATGAACATGCCTCTAATTTGCCCGCAAGTGAGGCCTACAGAACGAAGGGTACCGATCTCGTGGGTTCGCTCTATTACTGAAATCAACATAGAATTAGCAGTCCCAACCGCTGCCACCAGCAGAATCACTGTGATTACAAAGTTGAAGATATCTGTTAGATTGCTTGTCAACTTTAACACGCTGTCCCGGTAATCAGAAACCAGAGCGACCTGTACCCGGAAGTCACTTTTAAGATTAGCTTCCAGGCGGTTCCGTACCAACGCCGGTGACACGCCTGGTTCCAGGGCTAACCAAAAATAGTCGATGGAGTGATCGCCCCAATACCGGATGTAGTCTTGGCGGTTCATATACACACTTCCGTTATAGCTATAGAAATCCCTTGTAATGGCGACAACAGGAAATTCAATGGTTCCGGAAGGAGTAGGAATCGCCAGCTCTTGTCCTATGTGCAAGCCGTATTTCAAAGCCATAGACTGGGAAATCCATATTTGACCTTCACGTTCCAGTGCGTCCAAGGCTTCATCCTTCCCAGGCTCTACCACCGGCGGGTCGCTAAATTGGCGCCAGTCTGGGACATCGTACAATTGAAGATCAACCGGATTGCCGTGCCATTTAAAACCTGTGCTACGCGATCCGGCAACTCTTCTTACCCCTTCTATTTTACGAATCCGTTCTAACAACGCTTCAGGTAAACCTACTTGATCGCTGGACGCGGTCTGTATCCCCTGCGAAATAACAATGTCCGGCGTAATTAAGTCATTAACATAGTTGACCATTGTCTGATTAACACTGGCAAGTATACCTAGGAAGCCGAAAGCTACAGCCAAGCCAAGGAGTATTGGCATCCCGGTGGCTACCGCGCGTGTTGGAGCACGCCTGAAAGAGCTTATCCCTAAACGACCGGACAACCCAAAAAGCGTTTCAGCTATAGGTTCTAACTTCTGTAAAAGCAGAATTAAAAAGGGTGGCATCAAGACGGCTGCCCCAATAACTAAGCCGGTTAAGGTAGCTTGGAATAATAGGGACATGTTATTCCCATAGATCAGAATTGCCCATGATGTAATCATTAGAGTAACGCCGACAACGACCCGCCACCGGGTGTAACCGAGTTCGATTATAGAGTATTGGCTGTTCATGGCCTGGATCGGGGCGACACTAGCTGCCTTCCAAGCGGGCAACCAAGCGGCGATAAGACATAACGCCACGCCGGTCAGCCAGATTATGGCATAATTAATCGCCGTAAAACGAATGCTGTGGATAGAAATCTTAAATATTTCCAGCAAAGTATCGCTCACAGTACTCAGCAATCCTTGAGCCAAGTATGTTCCCAAGAGGAGGCCAAACGAGCTACCGATCACACCGATTAGAATTGCCTGAACTAGTATTAATTTGTGAATTTCCCACTGTCGCCAGCCTAAAGCACGTAGGATACCAAGTTGACTGCGTTGTTCGGATACGGCGACTCTCATGGAGTTATACATGACATACAAAGCTAGAAACATTCCCATGAACCCATAGACATTATTAAGGCTCTTAATGAAACCCAACATTTTGTCCATATTTCCGCTCCGCCCCAAGGGAGTGAGCACATCTACGCTATTACCCAAGCTCTCCTGTAAGGCTTTTTTCACCGCAGGTACACTGTTCGGGTTTTGCAGGACAATGCTTATGTACGATAGTTTTCCCTTCAGCTCAAAAGCCTTCTGTGCCGTGGTCATGTGTATAAAGACAACTGCTCCGTTATTAGCCTGGGCCACTCCGCTGTCTTCTAAGATCCCTACTATGCTAAAATCTTGCATCCCCTGCATGGTCTGGATGTGCCAGATATCCCCCAATTGTCCCGGTTTCCCCCGTAACAATCCCTTTGGAACGGCGATTTCCCGCTGGTCCTTTGCTGGCATGCGGCCTTGCATTAAGTGATAGGTACGGATTTTTTCATCTTCTTCAGGTACAATGCCCATCATTGTGGTGAATCCTGGTAATTCTTGAACTTGCGCGGCGTTCTGCACGAAAGGGACTGCTAATTGTACACCTGAAGTCTTTTGCACTGTAGCCAATAAAGTATCACTTATACCACCTTGAGGGGCTTTCACCTCCAACTGAGCTTTGCCCCCCAGTAAACCAGCTAACTCTTCAGTCTTATAATCGATACTTCCATTCAACCCTTGCACAGCCACCAGCGCCGCTATTGCTACTGCCACACTCAGCGTTGTTAAAATCGCTCGCAGTTTTCGATGCCAAAAATAGGCTAGAGCTAATTTTATACTTAACAACGCTCTCACCTCGCCGCCGAATCGAGGATTCGTCCGTCTTTCAGGGTAATTAGAGTATGACCATAGGCAGCAACCATCGGATCATGCGTGACCATAATCAGGGTAACTCCCAGGTCTTCAGTGATTTGTTTCAATATAAAGAGCATTTGATCACCAGTTTTAGTATCAAGGTTACCAGTTGGTTCATCGGCCAGAATAAGGGAAGGGTGGTGAATGAGAGCCCGTACGATGGCTATCCTTTGCATTTGGCCCCCTGACAATTCTGCCGGATAGTGTTTACGCCGGCTTTCGAGACCCACCCGCTTCAACCAGTCACTTACCTTCGGTTGCCAGACTGAGCGGGGCTCACCTGCCATAAGTAAAGGCAAAGCGGCATTCTCCTCAGCACTCAAGGTGGGAATCAGATTAAATAACTGAAAGACAAAACCGATTTCCCGGCGACGAAACAGGGTTAGCTGTTTATCCTTCCAACCGGAGATTGCCCGGCCGTTAAGAAACATATCCCCTTGGCTTGGCTTGTCTAACCCGGCCACTAAATTTAAAAGTGTGGACTTGCCGGACCCGCTGGCCCCCATAACTGCCAGGAATTCGCCAGCTTTGACTTCTAAACTCACTTTATCCAGAGCCGTTACCTGTTCCTTGCCCTGGGTGTATTGTTTACTCACTCGATCTAACCTAACCTCACATCCCTTGACTTGGTTTTCTCCCACTGATTCCCTGGTTTTTATCACTGCGGTTTCAACCATAGTTACACCCTCTCTGCGCCTATAGCTAAAAGTATATATCTAGCTAATAGTATATATCTGGAGAGTGCAAACTTCAATAGTTTGATTCCCATAATTTGTGAGCAGCATCGTTAAATAAGACATATAAGACTATGGTTAAGGCCCCTCGTCCAAAAGACGAAGGGCCTAATGATCACTAAAACTTTTTTTGTGCTTTAGTCATTTAACGATTTGTCCATCTCCTTTAAATCATATACTTTATTTTGATAATTTATTAACTCATTATTTATGACCAGAACCATAATTTTTTAAGACATTAGTCCACAATAATTTAGATCTTCGATGCTAAGCGCCAAATGGCAACTCCATGCAGTTGATTTTTCTTAGCACAATCTAACTTTGCACTTAAACTGCGAACAAATTTCATGACGCACTCCGGTATCAGTAAACGTATAGTGAGGAACTTGTTGTGTTTCATCATACAAAATGCTGACCTTATGTTTCCGAGCTAAATTATTGGCTTGGGCATTTAGATATATACGTTGGTGATGTTAGCTTGTTCGATGCCCAGTTGTGGCATATACAGGTAGGCCCATGAAAGTTTGCTACAAATCAACCAAAAAAATGTAAAAACCAGAAGGATTCTGACTGGAGAGCGAGAAAGTATATTGAATTGTGTAAAATTTACCCAAATCCCTTTTCAGCAGAATAGTCAGATTAAGATTAGGGGCAGAAGGACGGTAGTGGTTTATGGCTAGTAACAGTGAACCGCATAGGATAACATCAGGAGGAGGGTTTGCTTTAAATTCTTCCCTTGACAAATTGCATATTGCGGAGATTATTGAGTTTCTTCCCGATGCCACCTTCGTCTTAGACGAACAACGACGAGTTGTAGCCTGGAACCGGGCGATGGAGGCTATGACCGGGATTAAGAAGCAGGACATAATTGGCCATGGTGATTGTCGCTATATGATTCCTTTTTACGGTGAGCCGCTTTCCGGTTTGATTGACCTCGTCTTCGATTATGATGAAAAAATTTCCGCAAAATACGATTTCGTTGAACGAGATGGATGCGTATTACGTGTTGAGATATATATCCCAACATTATATTGCGGCCGAGGAGCCTATTTATGGGCAGCGGCGTCTCCTTTGTTCGATGAGGAAGGGCACATAATCGGTGCGTTCGAATCAATTCGGGATATTACCAAACGTATAGAGATGGAACAAGAGATTAAACGTCACCACGACGAACTGCAAACCCTCGTCGAGGAAAGAACGCGAGAGTTACAAGAGCGAACGAGGGAGTTATCAGAAGTTAATATCCAACTAAGAAAAGAAGTTAGCGAGCATCGGAAAACCGAAAAAACCTTGCGGGAAGTAAACCAGCGTTTGACAGACATAATAGAATTTTTGCCTGATGCCACTGTAGTTGTTGACCAGGATAAAAGGATTATCGCCTGGAACAGGGCGATTGAAGAGCAATCCGGGATGCCAAAAGAGAATATGTTAGGTAAAAGCAGCTGCGCTTTGAGTCTAGCCTACTACGGTATTGAGAGGCCCACCCTCATAGATTTGGTATTTGCACCCCAGCCGCACGACGGAAAACTGTATGATGTTACTGGTAAAGATGGTATTTCTGTATTTTCAGAAGGCTATTGTCCTTTGCCAAAGAAAGATCATGGAGCATATCTATGGGGAAAGGCATCGCCGTTTTATGACAGCCATGGAAATATCGTCGGGGCTATTGAATGCACAAGAGATATTTCCCAAAGAAAACAAGCCGACAAGGATCTCCGTATAGCAAAAGAACGTTTCCGAAAGGCTTTTGATGCTAGTCCGGCTATTATGGCGGTCAGCGAGGTGGCAGATGGTCGTTACCTCTATGTCAACGACCAATTTGTACAAGCTTTTGGCTTTTCACGGGATGAATTAATTGGCATTTCGGCCTTAGAACTAAACATTTGGAGTAATCCCCAAGAACGGTTGCAGATGATTGCTATCTTAAATCAACACGGTTCGGTCAGAAATCATCTTGCCCACATTCGGGTTAAAAACGGAAACATAAGAATAGGACTCTTATCAGTTGAAAAAATCGAATTTGACAGTAAACAGCGCCTGTTGATCGCTATGAATGATATCACAGAACTTAAAGAGACAGAGGAACTGCTGCGCAGTTCAGAAGAGAGATTTGCCAAGGCATTCTACTCTGCTTCTTATGCCATGACGATTATGGACTATACGACCGGATGTCATATTATCGTCAACGACTCTTTCTTGAAGCTCACCGGATTTGAGCGGGAAGAGGTTATTGGATACTCCGACGTAGAACTAAAATTTTGGCTGAATTTTGATATACGCGAGCAAATATTTAGGATGCTGCACAAACACGGAATGATAGAAAATTATGATGTCCTATTCAAGACAAAAAGTGGTGCAGTACGCAATGCCCATTTCTCTGCAGTGCTGATCGAGCTTGATGGTAACCAGCGTTTGCTGATAACAATTGACGATATTACCGAGCAGAAACAAATGCAGCAAGAAGTTTCCCGGCTGGAACGATTAAATCTGATTGGTCAAATGGCCGCCGGAATCGGGCACGAAATCAGGAATCCAATGACGTCAGTGCGGGGATTCCTGCAGATCCTGGGCAGTAAAAGCGAACTACTTGCCTACCAAAGCTGGTTTGATTTAATGATTGGCGAACTGGATCGGGCTAATTCTATTATTACTGAGTATTTATCCCTGGCTAAGAACAAGCCGGTTGAATTCAGTCGGCTTTGCTTAAACAATATCTTAGAGACTATCTCACCTTTAATCAACGCCGATGCCTTGAACGGGGATAAAAATGTAGAGTGGCATTTGCAAAAAGTCCCCAAAATTTCGTTAGATTCCGAAGAAATCAAGCAATTGGTACTTAATCTGGTCCGCAATGGATTAGAAGCCATGCCACCTGGGGGTACCCTCACCATCACAACATATATTGATGGGCCTGATACCATTTTAGCAGTGCAGGATCACGGCGAAGGGATTACAATGGAGGTGCTGGAGAAACTTGGCACCCCCTTTGTCAGCACAAAAGAAGCGGGGACAGGCTTAGGATTGCCTTGCTGTTATGCCATAGCGGCAAGGCATCAGGCCACAATCGATGTAGAAACGGGGCCGAATGGAACTACTTTTAAGGTTCGGTTCAAAACTGAAGGGACATAAAACAATTTAATAAGCTATACCAATTCGTGAATTTATATAGTCCACACTTAAAACCTGTTTATAAACAAAATCAGCTACATCTGGAATAGATATGGCTACTCCGGCTTGAGGTAAAAAGTCACGTTCTATTCGATAATATCCTGTAAAATTCCCGCTTGATAAATAAGGTGGACAAATGATAGTCCACTGAAGATCTGACTCACTGAGTAATCTAAAGACTTCATGATGTTCTTCAGCTGCCCATATTGATTTACGCTTGGACTCTTTCGATTGATAGCGCAATAAACTAGGATCGGTTTGGCTTTGTAAGATACCAGCTGTTCCAACTGTGATGATCCGTTTGATCGCCCGCTTGTTCATGTCCTCAAGAATGAGTTGCATACTATTAGATAGCGTCGTCGTTCCATCCGTACTAAGAGCACTTATCACGACCTCAATTCCTGATAAAGCTTTAGCAATGTCTTCTTTGTTTAAGACGTTGCCATTGATTATCGTTAAGCGTTGATTAGACATAATTTTTTTAGGTTGACGGACCAACACCGTGACATCATGATCACCCTGCAATACCTTATTAAGAACATAACTACCCACTCTACCTGTAGCGCCAAGAATTAAAATTTTTATGAGGATACCTCCTCGTATAATGAATTTCAAATGTACCTCTGCTCTCTAATACATTCTCTTCACACTAGCATTCTCTATGTAAGCCACTAAAAACCTTACAAGGGCCTCATCAGTCATAAATTTCTTTCCATTAACTAACAAACGAGAACGCCCAATCAAAATTTTTACCTATATTAGAGTATTTCAGCCATTATAAGAACAAAATAATAGCAACTAATTGTCCGGCGACATGTTATTCATTTATGTATATTTTTCTGCCGTAGTAGGTTAGGTAGACCGGAACCTTCCCTGATGGTTATAAAATTAATTGTATAAATGATTGCCCCGCAATGGCATTTGAGGGAAATAAATTCCATAAGGTACGGTGTTTCCCTAAAGCTATTCGAGGTTGCTCAGAATGTGTACAAGTTTGCAAAGGGCAAAATAAGTTGCCCCAGGTTGCCAAATAATTTGAACTATGTTAGCAGTATTAACTTAAAGCTAAGTTTATGCTTGCAATAGTAGCCGGACTAGTAGGAGATATGAACAAACCAATCAATTAGCTGTCTGGCTATACTACCGATTCCAGGAATCATTGGGAGTTGTTTAACAGTGAACCATCCCGCATCCAAGATTTCTTTTTTATCTATAGTTATGTCCCCACTAGCATACTCAGCAGTAAAACCTACCATTAAAGAATCTGGGAAGGGCCAAGGTTGACTGCCAAAATATCTAATGTTCTTAACTTTGAGACCAACTTCTTCTTCCACTTCCCTTTGCACGCACTCTTCAAATGTTTCCCCTAGTTCCACAAAACCTGCCAAGACACTATAGAAGCCACCTTGAAAACTACTCCCCTTTGCTAACAAAAGCTCACGTCCCCTAGTTATAGCCACAATAATTGCTGGGGAAATCCGTGGATAATTAACAAAACTACAAGAAGGACAAATCTTAGCCCTTTCATCCATCTTATTTTCAGTCCGAACTCCGCACTGGCTGCAATATTGATGAGTGCGATCCCAATGCAAAATCTGATAAGCTTTACCCGCTAAGAAAAATAAATCTTCGGGGATCTGACCGAGTAACCATCTTAGGTAGCAAAATGACATCCCTTCCATTGCAACCGTATCTGAACTAAGTTCAGCAAGATAAAAAGAACGCCCGTCCAGTTGATCAAGATATTGACTTCTGATCAGCTTCTTTCTTAACTTAAACAAATCAATCTCAGATAAAGTCAATTGCACTTTATTATTT
>NZ_MASS01000085.1 GCF_001707885.1 Desulfosporosinus cupriresistens
TCCGGGTCATGGCACAAGGTGGGAATGGGGATATCATTCATACGACAGGCCTCAAGCACTGTTGTCCCTTTCGGGACGCAAGCTTCCCGCCCATCAATCGTTAAGGTAAACCATTCCAAAGTAATCCACTCCTCTCATTTTGTTTTAGTTTGGTTTAGTTTGGTTTAACTAGATTTTTGAACTGAATATGAAAAATGGGCCTTCCTAAGAAGCGCCCTTTTTTCGTCTTAAATTGTATAATATAAGCATTTAACTTAAACTTTTATTAGTCTTATCAGTCTTATTTCGTTAGGGAGTTAATCTTTTCCACGATATCACCTAACCCTAAAAATTCCCCCCAAGTGACCTGAACAAACTCACCCTCTTGATTGATGAAAGGCATTTCTGTCCGATCAGAATTGTACCTGAAGTCCGAACCAATACGTCCTTTCAAGCACAGCGGTCGGCCATTCGCCGCGGATTTTGCTGTAACACCAACAACTTTACCATTCTTGGAGTTAATGTCAAATTTGCAGCCCGAATCACAAAAAGTACAGGTGACTTCCTCAGTTGATAGCTCCCATGCTCTACCTTTGCCAATCATGTTTTTATCCATAAGGGCTCCAACGGGACAAATGGCCACACACCTGTTGCAATAAACACAGCTTGAATCCTTCAGATCGGTGTCCATAAAGGTTGAAACCTTAGCGCTAAATCCACGATAAGCAAAGCCAATCACATTGCGTTCTGTTACCGCTTCACAGGTAGCAATACATTTGCCACATAATATACACTTATTAAGATCCCTTAAAATATAAGGGTTTGCGTCATCTATGGGCAGGTGGCGCTTTTCTCCCTGATATTTTTTCCCTGTTACACCATACTCATAGGCATACTCCGCCAGAGAACAGTTTCCTAATTTTTGGCAAGTCATGCAATCTAACGGATGATTGGCAACCAACAATTCCAAAATTGTTTTACGAGCATTTAAAACTTTCGGATTCTGCGTTTCGACCTTCATACCTGGGGTTACTTGTGTGACACAAGAAGGAGGAAGATTGCGCATCCCTTCAATTTGAACAATGCACAAACGGCAGGCACCGGCAGCGGTCAACTCAGGGGCATGACATAAGGTCGGAATCGGAATATTATTCATGCGACAGGCTTCAAGCACCGTCGTCCCCTTCGGAACGGAGACTTCGCGCCCATCAATCGTTAACGTAAGCAACTCCAAAGTGTTTCGCTCCTCTCCGCTTATAACCGAATAACCGCGTCAAACTTGCATTTTTCCAAACAGGTTCCGCATTTGATACAAGCGCTCGCATCAATCTTATGCGGTTCTTTCTTCTCCCCTGTAATACAGCCAACTGGACAGTTTTTAGCGCAGAGCCCGCAACCTTTACACTTCTCTTCATCAATCGAATAGGTAAGCAAGGCAGTGCAGACATGAGCTGGACACTTATGGTCAAGAATATGTGCTTCAAATTCATTTCTGAAGTACTTCAGCGTAGCCAGTACTGGGTTCGGTGAGTTCTGACCCAATCCACAAAGCGAAGTTTCTTTAATAACCAGAGCGAGATTTTCGAGCGTATCAAGATCCTCTAGTTTTCCCTCTCCTTTGGTAATCCGGTCAAGGATATCCCACATCCGTTTGTTTCCTTCTCGGCAAGGGGTACATTTTCCACAAGATTCTTTTTGGGAAAAGTCTAAGAAGAAGCGAGCAATATCCACCATACAAGTGGTTTCGTCCATGACAACGAGTCCACCCGAGCCGACCATAGCTCCCGCTTTTGTTAAAGTATCATAATCCACCTGAAGGTCAAGCATCGAATCCGGCAAACATCCGCCAGAGGGGCCCCCAATTTGTACGGCTTTAAAGGCCTTGCCGTTTTGAATTCCGCCCCCGATGTCAAAGAGGATATCCCTTAAGGTTGTGCCCATTGGGACTTCTACTAGACCAGTATTGTTTATTTTCCCAGTCAAGGCAAAGATTTTAGTTCCTTTGCTCTTTTCTGTTCCGTATTGGGTATACCAATCAGCACCATTTTTCAAAATGTGAGGTACACTCGACCAGGTTTCTACATTATTAATATTGGTTGGTTTTCCCCATAAACCACTTTGGGCAGGGAACGGTGGGCGTACATTGGGCATTCCACGACGTCCTTCAATTGATGCCATAAGTGCGGTTTCTTCACCACAGACAAAAGCACCAGCCCCAGCTCGGATTCTAAGACGGAAATTAAATCCGGAATTCAAAATATTATCACCTAAGTAGCCTGCTTCTTCAGCTTGGGCAATAGCAATTTCCATATGTTTGATGGCAAGTGGATATTCCGCTCGACAATAGACATACCCTTCATCGGCGCCGATCGCATAGGCACCAATTAACATCCCCTCAATAACGGAGTGAGGGTCCCCTTCAAGAACGCCCCGATCCATGAAAGCGCCGGGATCTCCTTCATCTGCATTACAGATAACATATTTCTTGTTACCTGGAGAGTTCCTACAAAAACCCCATTTAAGCCCGGTTGGAAATCCTGCACCACCCCGACCACGCAAGCCAGCTTTCTTGACTTCTTCAACGACTTCATCCGGTGACATTTTCAGGGCATTCGCCAAACCCTTATATCCATCGTTATCAATATAATCCTGAATCTTTTCTGGATCAATAAAACCACAATTCTTTAACACAAAACGCATTTGCTTTGCAAAAAAATTCGAATTGGCAAAGGTTGTCGCTGGTTTTTGGGTAAGAGGATCGATATAAAGCAATCGCTCGACAAGTTTACCTTCCATGAGGTCATTGGCTACTATCTCGGGAATATCTTCAGCCTTTACCTGGGTATACAATGTTTGTTGTGGTTCAATGATCAGCGTCGGTCCTTGCTCACAGAAGCCGTGGCATCCTGTTGGAACAACGCTTACGCTGTCCTGAATTCCTTGGCGTACTATTTCTTCCTGCAATACGTCAATAATTTTATGTGCACCGGATGAGGCACAGCCCGTCCCTGCACAAACGAGAATACGTTTGTTCTCTGCCATCCCTTTATCCCCCTACTCGTATTTCGCCAATATTTCTGGAACACTCTCAGGCTCTAATCGTCCATAAACCTGACCATTGATTGACATTACCGGCGCAAGTCCACAAGCTCCAATGCATGCCACAATTTCCAAGGTATAACGCTTATCCTCCGTAGTTTCCCCATCTTTAAGTTTTAAACCTTTTTCAATAGTTTCTAATACTTTAGCTCCTCCGCGTACATG
Source organism: Desulfosporosinus cupriresistens (assembly GCF_001707885.1). Classification (GTDB taxonomy): domain Bacteria; phylum Bacillota; class Desulfitobacteriia; order Desulfitobacteriales; family Desulfitobacteriaceae; genus Desulfosporosinus. The sequence goes on from NZ_MASS01000085.1 coordinate 3,244, forward strand.
GCAAGCTGTTCCTAAACAGACATTAATTAAATTTCGTCCAACGGGAGTCAAGCGAAACTGGGAATAGAACGTAACCACACCATAGATCCTCGCCAGAGGCATACGTAACCCTTTACTAATGTGTTTAAGCACATCAGCAGGCAAATATCCATAGATCTCTTGGGCCTCTTGCAAGATTGGAATGAGAGGACCATTTTCATCTCGATACTTGATAATGACTTCATCCAATTTAATTTGCTTTGGGTCCACTAAATTCTCACACGTGGTGCACAAAAAAAATCCCCCCCTATTGAAATTCCCTTTGAAGTTTGATACCTTAACGTTCTAAAATTTGTATACCTCATTTTCTGTGATCAATATTGTCATTTTGATATCATGTTTGTCAACTGGCACTTTCTCAATAACTTGACATTCGAAACCGAGAGCGACCTTAGGTGTTAAGGGATTTAACAACGTAAAGAAGCGATCATAAAAACCGCCACCGTACCCTAAACGATTCCCTTGAAGATCAAACCCCGCACCAGGCACGATAATTATATCGACTTCTGATGGTTCTACTTTTCCATTAGTAAGTTTAGGTTCGCGAATGTCCCAAGCCCCTGACTCAAGATCCTCACTTAGATCGCGTACTTCAAGTGGAAGAAGTATCCCGTGGGGTGCACAACGAGGTAATACAAGTTTTTTCTTACATGTTATCGTCGCCTCCGCTAAAGCTGTAGTCTCTACTTCATCACGAAAGTTAAGAAATAACATCACTGTCTGAGCCTGTTGGAACTCTGGTAAATCTTGAAATTTCTGCTGGATAATTCGACTCTTACTTTCTCTCTCTTTTTCTCCTAAAGCTGCCCGCTGAGCTAAACACGATTTGCGCACTTCTGCCTTAAAGTGCCGTTTGTCCTCACTCATTTCAGTACTACCCCTTCGGTTAGATCTCGCTCTTTATAAGAAACATTCGATCAATATAGCAAAAATCCTTCCTGTTTTTAAAATATTATGAGTATTTTCAAACAATTCCAAAATAATATAGAACAAGGATCAAGAGTAATAGGCAGCAGTCTGTAGTGCACATCATATAGTGTATCTTGCCTTGCACTTCCTGTCATGTTTATGGACATAAAAAAAGTGTTTAGTGAATTAAGAAAATAGTTCGTTATTTTTGTAAATTATGAAAAAAAGGTCATCTTTAGGTAGAAATCTCTTGCTTTCTTCCATTTTTTATTACGAAGAGTTATCCACATATCAAAATCAAGTGATTGCGCCATGTGCCAAACTTATGCACATTATCCACAGGACCTGTGGGTAACCTTATCCAATGTGAGGATATTTATCGAAAAACCTCAAAACCGCATCAATGACTTATCTACAGACTTATCCACATTATCCACAGCTACACCTTATCCACAGAGAAGATGCCCTCTTATCTGTCATAAAGTTTCCATTAGTACGAAAGGAAGCGAGGAAATGAAATTCCTCGCTTCGTTCTCAATACTAAGGCCTGAACTTGGCTATTTCAGTTGTAAGTTCTTGGGCTATTTTAGATAACCCGTAAGAAGCCTGTTCTATTGTTTCATACGCGGTATTTGTGGGGCAGGCTAAAATTGGTGTGTGCCCATATATAACATTTAAGACATACTTCTTCCACGAACTTAGAAAAGCGTCAACTCCGTGAACAGGTATCTCGTTCTGCCTGTTTACGGAGTTATGGATAGAATCACCAAAAGCCCGCTAAGTCGATGCTTTGCACATCAATTTAGCGGGCTTTTGGGTTTAAGTACTTATATATACTGAAATGCACCAAATGAAATGAAACCTCAAGCGATGACGGTGCGCTTTTGGCTCCCTGCTCCCTTTAGCGAGCTAGAATGATTAGCTCTACGTCGTAGGATCCGGGTGCAATTTCACAAAAGTCACTCATACAAGTCCAAGACCCGGCACAGCGTTAAGTGTCCAAGGCGCGAAGTCCCCTGCTAAATAATGATAATACCCAGCTACCGCAATCATTGCTCCATTGTCGGTACAATAAATGGGGGGCGGACAAACCAGGTGTACTTTATGTTCAGACAACGATTTCTCTAAGGTTTCACGCAACAAACTATTAGCCGCAACTCCACCCGCTAATAGTAACGTCTTAACTCCCGTCCGCTCAATGGCCATCAACGTTTTCCTAACTAAAACATCTACAACCGCTTGCTGAAAAGAGGCCGCAACATCTGGAACGCTGAGAGTATCTCCCTGCATACGCGCAGAATTCAAAGTATTCAAAACGGCTGATTTCATACCACTAAAGCTAAAATCCAAACTATCCGGCTCTAACATGGCCCGGGGAAACTTAAACGCAGACGCATCCCCCTCTTGAGCCACTTTTTGTATCTGAGGCCCGCCAGGATAACCTAAACCTAAGGTCCGGGCCACTTTATCGAGTGCCTCACCTGCCGCATCATCACGTGTATGACCTAAAACTTGGTACTGCCCGTGGGCTTCAAACAAAATAAGATGGGTATGTCCTCCAGAAACCAACAAAGCCAGCAGTGGGAACTCTAAATCCTGATGATCTAAGAAATTAGCATAGATATGCCCTTCCAAGTGGTTGATGCCAATCAAAGGGATTCCTGCAGCATAGGCCATCGCTTTCGCTCCGGAAACCCCTACTAATAGGGACCCTACAAGCCCAGGCCCATACGTCACAGCAATAGCCGATAACCCCCGAAAATCAACCTTCGCTTCATCTAATGCTTGCTGCACAACTAGGTAAAGATGAAGACTGTGTTCGCGTGAGGCGATTTCTGGCACAACACCTCCATACTTCTGATGGGTCACTATTTGAGAAGAAATGATATGGCTGCGCAAATCTGTTCCGTTCACTAAAACTGCCGCAGAGGTCTCATCGCAGCTTGTCTCAATTCCTAAAATTACTACACTCTTTTTTGTACTCTCCGTCACGTTACATTCACTTCCGTTCCCAATTCCACCCACATGATCATTGCGTCCTCTCCAGTATCCGCATAATATCCTTTACGGAACCCGGCGGTAACAAAACCTAAGCGCTTATATAAAGACTGAGCTGGGCTGTTGGAGACACGGACCTCCAGCGTCATCCGCTCCATTCCCTGTTCCGCCATCTTCTCCATCACAGACTTCATTAAAAACTCTCCCCAACGCTGCCCTCGATAGTTGGGAGTAATGGCGATATTCGTAATATGTCCCTCATCAAGGATAAACCAAAGCCCCATGTAACCGATCACTTGGCCGTTTAACTCTAAACAGAGATAACGCGCATACTCGTTTTCTTTAAGCTCCGCCTTAAAGGACTCAAGAGACCAAGGCGTTGAGAAAGAGACACGCTCAATTTCCATAATGGCATCCAGATCGGTAGTAAGCATGGGCCGCACAATCCCACTATTCATGCGCCGCTCTCCTTCGTGCCTCCTCTTTCTTTGCCCAATTAACCTCTGCCTCAGAAAAACGAATGTAGTAGGGTTCCACCCGGTCCCCGGTACCTGTTTCTTGCCAACGTTGCCAAACCGCTCGAGCCGCATAGGCACCCCGAGGTAAGCTTATATACTCTGGTAAAATTACCGCTCGCTCGCCCAAAACATTTTCAATAAGTTGTTTTGATTTTGAAACCGCATCTCCGACAAAACAATACGAACGATCGAGTCGCTTCAATTGTTCTAACCATAGGTCTATGGACAATGCTTGAGGCCAGGTTAGGCACTCTGCCTTCTCTACTCCTTGTTTCCAATAGTAACGAGCTGTGTACCACTCATTTTTGCGGGCATCCAGAATAGGAACAATATCCTCCGTTCTCCCCAAACCTGCCCAAGCTAAGGCATCGAGGGACACTACGGCAATGAGGGGGAGATTCAGCACTTGAGCCAATCCTTGCGCTGTAGCGATTCCTATTCTGATTCCAGTAAACGAACCCGGCCCTCGCACTACCCCGATCATATCTAAATCCTGAAGTGTCCAAGCAGCAGCTGTAAGCAACTGATCAAACATTGGAATAAGGCGCTCTGAGTGCGTCTTTAAAGTATGTAAAAATCCTTCTCCGACAAGTTGCCCGTCTTCGGCCAAGGCCACTGCCGTAACTTTTGTCGTCGTATCGATCGTTAAGTATTTCATGAGAACCTCCGAACCTTCATTTTCCTATCCTATGTGTTGTACTAGCCTAAATCATGTCTTTTAAACGAGTCTCCCAATCAGAGTCCTTGGCATGAAAGATAATCTCACGTGGCTGTTCTCCACTTCCAATGATTACAACATCTAAGCGGTCTTCTGGCAAATAATCTTCTATAATTTCTGGCCATTCAATTAAACAGACAGCATCTTCAACGAAGGCGTCTTCAACCCCAATCACTTCAGCCTCTTCCGGACGCTGTAATCGGTAAAGGTCCATGTGAATTAATCGTACCTGAGTTCCTTTAAGTCGTGCTATGTATTCATGGATTAAGGTGAAGGTTGGGCTCGTCATAGGACCGATCACACCTAACGCCTCACCTACCCCTTGGGCAAAGGCTGTTTTCCCTGCGCCCAGATCTCCAAGCAGAGCTACGACGCTTCCTCCCCCTAAACACTCTCCCAGTTTTTTCCCCCACTCTCGAGTTTGCTCAACCGTTAAACTCGTAACTCTATAGTCCATGCTACTCTATTCCTCCTAAATACAAACTTCTTTAGTGTACCCTGTTTGGATAAGGAATATAGGAAACTTTTAAAACTTACGAAATTATGCATGATAAAAATTTATTTTATTCTGCGCTTAAGTTGAGCCAATCTGTGGATCTAATGAGCAATGGACGATATGAACCTCAAACTATATAATACTAACTTTAAGCCTCGATTTGGATAGGTGGCAACGCGATCCTGCCAAAGGTATTCGTTCCCCAAACTCCTAAAACTATCAGTGTTATGCCCAATGCCTGAATCCATCCAAACGGCTCTCCCCTAAAAAAAACGCCCGCAAAAACAGACACGACCGTTATAAGATTTAAAATTGGTGCAGTTTGCGAAACGGGCAATTTTGCAAACATATAATTAGAAAGAAAAAAAGCAAGCACTGACGATAAAGCACCTAGATAGAGAATTGCCCATAAAACACTCGGCAACTGAAGCGGGCTTAAATAGGTTAAGAACGACCCTTCACTAACGCTCTGCCCGACACCTAGTACATTAAAGATCACAGTTCCGGCCCACATCATAATAAATGTAATCTCCAAGGGAGTAAACCTCTTGGATGAATGTCTTGCTAGGATACTGTACGCGCCCGCTGCCAAAACAGCTAAAAGAAGAGCTAGTATCCCCCAGAGATGCTCTCCAAACTGGGGTTTTCCTTGAGCAGACACGATCAGTAACACTCCCAACACAGAGGCACTGATCGAAATAATCTGCTTCACATTGAGCTTTTCTTTGAGAAAAATTGCAGCCATGCTGGCTATAGCCACTGGAACTAGTGCGATAACCATACCCGCCTCAGACGCTGAAGTCCACTTAACTCCCCAAGTCTCCCCAATGAAATAAAGTCCTGGTTGAAAAAGCGCCAAGAGAAGCAGAGAGGAGATCGATTTTCCCTTAAGCTTGAACCTTACCACACCTGTCAACTTTAATAATGTAAGAAAAAGTGCAGCCACTCCAAATCGAAAGCCCAGAAGTTGCAGCGGAAATGTATGATCCAAGGTCTCCTTAGTAAATAAAAAGGAGAAACCCCAGATTATCGCCATCCCTATTCCTGCAATAATAGGAAGTCTCGCAGACCATTGAGAACTCATTAGCTTATTCCATTTTCTTTAGGCTCTGGGTTTACAATCTTACCGTCAATGATCACATAAAGCGGGTGAGCGGTTAAAACAAATGGATGTTCATTCCAGATGACAATATCTGCATCTTTTCCAACCTCAAGAGATCCTATTCGATCAGACACCCCTAAGATCTCTGCCGAATTGATGGTGATGGCTCGCAAGGCATCAGCCTCATCCATCCCTGCTTTGCAAGCTAACGCCGCACAAAGCGGAAGCTGTTCAATCGGTGTGACAGAATGATCCGTCATGATAGCAACCTTCACTCCAGCTTTGGCTAAGATGCCTGGAGTTTTGAACGATTTATCTTTAAGCTCAACTTTTGAACGGTTGGTCAACAAGGGCCCCACCACTGCTGGGTACCCCAGCTCAGCGAGTTCCTCTGCTATTTTATGGCCTTCCGTACAATGTTCGATAACCAGGTCCACCTCAAATTCGCGCGCAATACGAATCGCCGTCATAATGTCATCTGCACGATGAGCATGGGCGCGCAGAGGAATTTCGTGGTTAATCACCTTCACAAGGGTTTCTAAACCCAAATCTCGCTCTGGAATTTTGTCAGGATCTGTTTTCCCCTCTTCTATTTTATCCCGATACACCTGAGCATCCACCAAGGCCTGACGAAGAAGTGCTGCCGTTCCCATCCTGGTCATCGGCATTTTCTTTTGTTCGCCGTAAACCATCTTAGGATTTTCTCCAAAAGCCACTTTCAAACCTGCAGGATCACGGACAATCATCTTATCCACAATTTTTCCGGCCGTCTTCATGACAACTCCCGTTCCTCCAATCACATTCCCACTTCCAGGTCCTGTGAATACAGCCGTCACACCACCTAAGCGGGCATCTCGGAAACCCTCATCTTCAGGGTTAATTCCATCAATTGCTCGCATGTCCGGGGTCACAGGATCCGTCATTTCATTAAGGTCTTCCCCTTCCCAACGATAGATCTCTTCGCCAATACCTATATGGCAATGCGCATCAATGAACCCTGGCAACACAAGACATCCCGATGCATCGATCACAACTCCATCTGAGGGAACTTCCACATCCGAATCTTTTCCCAGCGCCACTATTTTTGATCCCTCAATTAGGATATTCCCTATAAATTCGCGTCCGATCATCGTTTTAATCTGACCGTTTTTAATAAAGAGCTTCTTTGTTGCTTTATTCACCTTTACGCCTCCAGTTTAATAATAAAATTCCACACATTACCAAGCCCCCACCAATCCACTGATCTCCGGTGGGAAACTCATTAAAGAAAACAGCTGCCATAATAAACGTCATTGGCAACTCAAATGTGCTGAGAAGGGCTGCTTGATCAGCTCCGAGCCGATTAATCCCCACCAAAATCATATAAAACGGAATGATCGACGCGACTGTCGCTAGCAAGAAACCGATTTCCCAAGTTTGAGCGTTCTCCCAAGGAATACTCATGATGTCTCCTTTGATAACAATCAGCAGAGCTAAAGCACAAACCCATTGAGAAAAACACATCGCGACCAAGGGAGATACCCTTGTTAAAGCGATTTCGCCCAAAATATTAAAAGTCGCATAGGCCATGGCGGCAGCCAAGCCCAGAATTATCCCCTCTATAGCAACTCCACTTACTCCAGAGAAGATTCCGCTTGCCAGCGTGGTCCCTGCTAGGGTTAAGAAGAAGGCAATCATCTCTTGCCGTCCAACCCTTTTGTGCCAAATTACCACTCCGACTACTAAAACCAGCGCTGGATAGAGATAAAGGAGCAAAATAGCCACAGAGACAGGAACAAACATGAGGGAATACGCGTATAAAAGTCCGGTTCCTAAGTTCCCGACCACACCTTGTACAACTAAAATCCTCACTGTTCGAAACGTTACCCTAAATATCTCACGTTTAAAGAACACAGCATAGATCAGAAGGAGTATCGACGCTATCCATGATTGCAGGGTAATAACCTGAATTGGACCGAGCCCCAGATGGTAAGCCCACTTCAGCAGTATTGACATTAAGGCATAACCAGTTCCTGCTCCCAGAACAGCTCCAACACCCTGCAAACGTCTTTGTTGAACGTTTTGCACGAAAGATGACCCTCTTTTCTCTTGTTGGGCTAGATTACTTTTCTCGCAATCTCTCGAAACACTGATAAGTCATTTAACCATTATATCAGACTATCACTATTATCACAGCTCAGGATTTAAAAAGAATGATCCTTACGTCCAACAACCGAGTACATGGACAAGCCTCTTACCCGTCAGAATACGAATATTATTAGCATACTATCATCGTTAAGAAAAAAGCTGTCGGAACGAAAAAACATTAGTAATGCAGCTGGTCCTTTTGGCAGTCATGATCTTCGAGGGATTTGAAGTAAGCAGTGGCAATATCATGGACGAAGGCAACAGAGTAAGGTGCTTTGCCTGACAAAAGGGAGATTAAACGTTTCAATTCATCATCGCCCTTATCAGGTGGGGTTAGCAGCAGAGCAGGTTCAATTTCCAAGGCTTTTGATATTGTGGAAATCAGCTCTAATGAAGGAGATTTTTGAGCTCGTTCCAGATAACCGATATAAGTACTACTTACATCGACTTTTTCCGCAAGGCATTCCTGAGTAATGCCTTTAGACAGACGGTAAAACCGTATATTTTTTCCTACCACTTTTCGGATACTTTCCATATAATCACCTCATTACCATTGTAAAGGTCTAAGTACAACTCTTTCACAAATTAAAAGTTTGTATAATATGTTGAAAATATATACTGTTAGTCATATAATGATATAAAGAGGAGGAGAATGCTCATGGTCGAGTACATATTAGTAGTAGATGATAGGCCATCCATTCGCAGGTTATTTGCGGAAGTACTAGCTAACGCCGGCTATGAGTCAAAACAAGTGGGCAGTGGTGACGAATGTTTAGGATATGCTTTGTCTGAATACAAACCATCACTTATTTTATTAGATAATAACATGCCAGATATCCGTGGTTTAGATGTATTGCAATTGCTAAAAAATGATGGGTTCGCTAAGGACATTCCGGTAATTATGATTAGTGGAGAGGAGATAGAAGAGCAAGCCAAGG
>NZ_MASS01000086.1 GCF_001707885.1 Desulfosporosinus cupriresistens
GGCCCTTGATGAAGTGATTAAAGAGGGACGCCTTGCCGAGGGGGATATCATCGTTATGGTTGGATTTGGTACAGGGCTGACTTGGGGAGCTTGTGTGTTGAAATGGACGAAAGTAGGGTTAAAAGAATGATTAAAACAATGATAAGAACGAAAATTTGCGAACTGATCGGGATTGATTATCCGATTTTCCAAGGCGGAATGGCATGGGTTGCAACCGGAGAATTAGCTGCCGCAGTCTCGGAAGGTGGCGGTCTAGGTATCATTGGTGCGGGACATGCCCCAGCCGACTGGTTGCGGCAAGAAATTCATAAAGTGAAAGCAGTTACCAATAAGCCATTTGGAGTTAATGTTATGCTGATGTCTCCATTTGTGGATGAAGTAATGCAGGTTATTATCGAAGAACGTGTTCCGGTGATTACGACAGGGGCAGGGAATCCCGGTAAGTATGTGCCCATGCTTAAAGAAATTGGTACCAAGGTGATTCCTGTGGTAGCCTCTGTTGCGTTGGCCAAGCGGTTGGAAAAGGCCGGGGTAGATGCATTAATTGCCGAAGGAATGGAGTCTGGTGGACATATTGGCGAGATAGGAACCTTCCCCTTAGTTCCTCAAGTGGTCGACGCAGTTAAAATCCCAGTCATTGCTGCCGGAGGGGTCGTGGATGGTCGAGGCCTCATAGCGGCCTTAGCCCTTGGCGCTGAAGGGGTGCAGATGGGGACACGTTTTATGTGCGCAGAAGAGTGTACAATCTCGCCTCTTATTAAAGCTAAAATTATTCAAGCTAAAGACCGTGCTACTGTAATTACAGGCCGTTCAACTGGTCATCCAGTTCGTTGTTTGGATAATCACTTTACCCGTGAAATTGACGAATATGAACGACAAGGGATGGCACCTGAAGAGATCGGTAAGTTGGGTGTCGGAAGATTACAATTAGCTATGGTAGACGGAGATGTTGAGAACGGTTCAATTATGGCTGGTCAAATTGCTGGGGCGGTTAAACGCGTTGAGCCTGCAGCCTATATTATTCGGGATATTATTCAATCTGCAGAACAAGAATATGAGCGTCTGTCTGCACGGTTTGGGGAGAGGGGGGCCTAAATTTTGGGTAAGCTGGCCTTTGTTTTTCCAGGACAAGGATCTCAGTATGTCGGAATGGGAAAGGAACTATTTCAGTCTCCTAGCGGAATCGACGCGCGGGAGACTGCGCTGGAGATTTTAGGAAATAAATTCATCACTGTACTAGAGGAAGGACCGGAAGAAGAACTTCAACAGACCGCTAACACCCAACCAGCAATATTACTAGTAAGTGCAGTGGCTGGGTTGCTCCTGCGTGAGGCTGGCATTGAGCCGGATTATGTTGCCGGGCACAGCCTCGGCGAGTATTCTGCCCATGTAGCTGCGGGTAGTCTAACCTTGGCTGAGGCCTTACGTGTCGTTAGGAAACGTGGAGAAATCATGCAAGATGCTGTTCCGGCTGGCGGAGGTGGTATGGCTGCGATCTTGGGGCTTTTGGCTGAGCAGGTGGAAGAAGCCTGCCTTAGCGCTGCAGAGTTAGGCGTGGTTGCTCCAGCAAATTATAATTGCCCAGGACAGGTGGTTATTTCTGGAGAACCTAAGGCGCTTGCTTTTGCTATAGAGAGGGCGAAAGAGTTGGGGGCGAAACGAGCAATACCGCTCGTAGTGAGCGGGCCATTTCATTCCCGCCTTATGGACAAAGTCGGTGCAGATCTACAGCCGGTTTTTGAGAGTGTGTCTTGGAATACTCCTCGTTGCCCTGTGATTGCGAACATTGACGCCAGAGAAGTAATTTCGCCTGAGCGTACTGTGAACACGTTAATTGAGCAAGTTAGCGGTGCTGTTCGATGGGAGCAATCGGTTCGTTATCTGTTGGACGTAGGGGTCGATACCTTTGTAGAGTGCGGGCCCGGCAAAGTCCTAACTGGTTTAATTAAAAAAATAGCCCCAGGTGTTAATCTTCTCCGCGTCGAGGATATGGCGTCTTTAAAAAAGTCACTTGCATATTTAAAGGAGAGTCGTTAAAATGATGCTGAATGATAGCGTTGCGATTGTTACGGGGAGTGGGCGTGGGATCGGGCGTGCCATTGCTCTGGAATTAGCAGTTGCGGGTGCGAAAGTTGTTGTTAATTATGCAGGACGTTCGGACAAAGCAGAGGAAACGGTCGAGTTGATCCGTAAAGCTGGTGGAGAAAGTCTGGCCGTTCAAGCGGATGTTAGTCAAGCAGATGATGTTGATCGGTTAATTAAAACTACCTTAGACCATTACGGGAAGATTAATATTCTAGTCAACAATGCCGGGATTACACGAGACTCTTTACTGCTCCGCATGAAAGAAGCAGATTGGGATGCGGTTTTAGCTACAAATCTCAAAGGAGTTTTTCTCTGTACCAAAGCGGTAAGCAAAGGAATGCTCAAACAACGGTCAGGTGTTATTGTTAATATTTCCTCTGTAGTGGGTCTTTCCGGAAACGCAGGACAAGCCAATTATGCGGCAGCTAAAGCTGGGGTTATCGGATTTTCAAAGTCTATTGCCAAGGAGCTGGCACCCCGCGGAATTCGTGTCAATGTGGTTGCTCCTGGGTATATTATTACAGATATGACGGAAACCTTACCAGAAGGGGTCCAAAGTGAAGTCTTACGCGGAATCCCGCTTGGTCGCCTAGGAAAGCCTGAAGATGTTGCCAAAGCGGTTCGTTTCCTTGTGTCCCCAGAGGCATCTTACATAACAGGTCAAACCTTCTGTGTCGATGGAGGTATGGAAATATAACCAATCTGATCTGTGAGAGGAGGTGAAGAAGCAGCATGGGAGTTTTCGATAAAGTAAAAGCCATCGTCGTCGAACAACTTGGGGTAGATGAAGCCAATGTTACCCCAGAGACCTCCTTTGAAGAGCTAAATGCGGATTCTTTGGATATCGTTGAATTGATTATGGCTCTTGAAGAGGCATTCGACTTGGATATTCCGGACGAGGAAGCCGAAAAGATCCGGACAGTTGGAAATGCAGTGAGCTACATCCAGGATAACAAATAACCAAGAAAAGGTCCCGTACTCTGATGCGGGGCTTTCTTTTAGGAAGACAATCTTTCTCCTGAATACTTGTTTGTAATGAAACTTGCTCCAGTTGAAGTTTTGAATTTCAGTCGGATCTGGTAAATTTATCCATGGGTATATTCGTTATTCAAACTACGAACATCGAACAACGAACAACGATTCTGGGGGAGAGTTGAGATAGATGTTTAAAAGTTTTGCTACGCATACCTGACTATAGTTCAGGTAGAACCTGACAGGGAGGAAACATTGTGAAAATACCCGAACTTCGTATTGGCAATTTAGTGGCTAAAATTCCTGTTATACAAGGAGGAATGGCCGTAAGGATATCCATGGCCCCTCTCGCAGCGGCTGTTGCTGAAGAGGGCGGAATCGGAATAATTGCAGGTAGTGGTTTGTCTGTGGAGGAACTGATTACAGAAATTCGTGAAGCACGTCGGCGTACAAAAGGGATTATTGGGGTGAATATTATGTTCGCTGTCCGTGAGTTCGCTCAGTTGGTTCACGCCGCGTTTGACGAGAAGATTGATCTTTTGGTTTCCGGAGCTGGTTTTTCTAGAGATATGTTCACTTGGGGCAAGGAAAAGGGCATTCCGGTCGTGCCGATTGTCTCCTCTGCTAAACTTGCTAAACTATCCGAAAAGTTGGGGGCCGCTGCAGTGATTGTGGAGGGAGTTGAGGCTGGCGGGCATTTGGGTACGGATCGATCGATACACGATATCCTCCCAGAAGTAATAGCAGCGGTCAGTATTCCTGTTATAGGTGCGGGTGGCTTTATTGATGGACAGGACGTCGCCAAGACACTGAAACTCGGCGCTGATGGGGTGCAAATGGGAACTCGCTTTGCGCTAAGCGAAGAGAGCAGCGCAGCTCTAGCTTGGAAAGAAGAAATGCTAAAAGCTACTGAAGAAGACATCGTGTCCATTCATAGTCCTGTCGGAATGCCGGCCCGGGGAATAAAGAATCCCTTTACCCAATTACTCGATGAAAAGGTCGATGTCAAGCCGACGAAATGTAGGGGTTGCCTTAAGCAGTGTGAGGGGAATTTCTGCATTATCAGTCGCTTAGTTATGGCCCAAGAGGGTGATGTACGGGAGGGCCTTATATTTTCTGGGGCTAATGTTCATAAAATTAAAGAAGTTTTATCGGTGCATAAGATCTTTGAGGATATCAAAAAGGGTATACTCAACTTTAAGGAGGAAGAGTGTTGAAACACCGTGCAGTTATAACGGGAATGGGTGTTGTCTCTCCCGTCGGAAATCACCTGGATGAATTTTGGAACAACTTAATCGAAGGGAAGTCCGGAATCGGACTGTTAACTCGTTTTGATACTGAAGAGTTGCCAACTAAGGTTGCGGCAGAGGTTAAAGATTTTGAACCAACTGAGTGGATCAATAAAAAAGAAAGTCGCCACATGGACCGTTTTGCTCAGTTTGCCATTGCAGCAGCAAAGATGGCCTTGTCAGATTCTGGGCTGGACTTAGAAAAAGTGAATAAAGAACGGGCTGGGGCTGTTATGGGCTGCGGGATTGGTGGTGTGATAACGTTCGAAGAACAAAAAGAGGTGCTCATGAATAAGGGAAGTGGTCGGATTAGCCCATTTTTTGTTCCTATGCTGATTAGCAACATGGCGGCTGGACATTTATCGATAGAGTTCGGTTTACAAGGATCTAGTATGACCGTTGCCACGGCTTGTGCTTCAGCAACCAATGCGATCGGAGAAGCGTTGCGAATGATCCAACGTGGAGAGGCTGATGTTGTGTTTTGTGGAGGAACTGAGGCCCCGATTACAAAGTTAGCGTTTGCTGGTTTTTGTGCCATGAAGGCGATGTCTACGGAAAAAGACAATCCAGAACAAGCATGCCGCCCCTTTGATAAACGACGTAGCGGTTTTGTCATGGGTGAAGGAGCAGGAGTTTTGATCTTAGAATCGTTAGAGCACGCCAAGGCACGTGGCGCGCGTATTTATGCTGAACTGGCCGGCTATGGCAGCTCATCAGATGCCTATCATATTACGACTCCGGTTCCTGGTGGCGCTGGAGCAGCTCGTGCTATGCGGCTTGCTTTAGAGGATGCAAAAGTAAGTGCAGAAGATGTTGACTATATTAATGCTCATGGAACAGGCACTGGGCCTAATGATGCAACGGAAACGGCTGCCATTAAAACCGTATTTGAAAGTTATGCAGCCAAACTGGCGATTAGTTCGACCAAATCAATGACTGGACACCTAACCGGAGCTGCCGGTGCGATTGAGGCCATTATTTGTGCTATCGCTATCGAGCGGGGCGCGATCCCGCCGACGATAAACTATGGAGAGCCAGATCCAGAATGTGATCTGGACTATGTTCCTAATAGTGCCCGAAAACAAGAGCTTAATGTGGTAATGTCTAATACCTTTGGTTTTGGCGGGCATAATGCAACCATCGTCTTAAAAAAATTTGCCTAAAGGTAAGGAGATCTAAATAAATGGTCGAAAAGAGCCGTAACGCGACTACGAATCACATGAAGACGGAGGGAAGGTCAGGACGAAAAAAATATGTCGTGACCTCTCTGAAACAGGAACCAGGACTAAAGTTAGCAAAGCGATTGGGACTGCAGACCCTGCCGAATCGCTTGTTCAGTACAGCCTTGACTCATCCTTCGTATGTATTTGAAAATCCGCAGTTCGGCAAAGAAAATAACCAACGTCTTGAGTTTTTAGGCGATGCGATTTTGGACTTTGTGATTGCGGAATATCTATATTTAAGTTATCCGGATCGGCCAGAAGGTGAGCTCACAAAAATGCGGGCTGCTGTCGTGAATGAAACGACTTTGGCTCACAAAGCTCATGAAATAGAGCTGGGCCAAGAGCTTTTATTAGGTAAAGGGGAGCAGGTATCCGGTGGACGTGAACGACCCTCTATCTTAGCTGATGCCTGGGAAGCGGTGGTAGGAGCAATCTACTTGCAATACGGATTACAAGAGGCCCGGAGGGTTATTTTAGAGTTGCTCAAACCGTCTATCAACGAAGTTGCCGAAGGGAATTACGGTGACTATAAAACCGTATTACAGGAAAAAGCACAAAGGGAAGAAAAAGACGTAAATTATCAAATTCTGGCGGAAGAAGGACCTGATCACAATAAATGCTTCACGGCGGGTGTTTTCCTCCAAGGTAATTTAATGGGAAAAGGTGTGGGCCGTACCAAGAAAGAAGCCGAGCAACATGCCGCTCAACAGGTGTTAGAAGTCTGGGGGAGGGAGAACGATGGCTAAACCTGAGAATTTCCCAGCTTTCTTGAAGGGAATTCATATTCAGGGATTTAAGTCGTTCGCTGATCGTGTCAAGTTAGAATTGGGTCATGGTTTAAGCGTAATTGTTGGGCCGAACGGGAGCGGAAAAAGCAATGTCGCTGATGCGGTTCGCTGGGTTCTGGGGGAACAAAGTGCTAAGAGTCTGCGCGGAGCAAAGATGGAAGATGTAATTTTTGCGGGGAGCGCACATCGGCGCCCTGTTGGTATGGCAGAAGTTTCCCTTATTTTTGATAACTCAACAGGGATTTTCCCGTTAGACTTTCGGGAAGTCACTATTACACGGCGAGTCTACCGTGACGGCGAAGGGCAGTATTTAATTAACAAAGCTGCCTGCCGGCTTAAAGATATTCAGGAACTATTTATGGACACAGGATCTGGAAAAGAAGGATTTTCGATCATTGGGCAGGGGCGGGTTGAGGAAATCTTAAACCTGAAATCGGAAGAACGTCGATCATTAATTGAAGAGGCGGCTGGGATAACCAAGTATCGTATCAGAAAGCGCGAAGCCTTGAAGCGTCTTGATGCTACGATACTTAATTTGCAACGTCTCGAAGATATAGTGCGGGAAATTGAGGGGCAACTGACTCCTCTGGCTGCCCAAGCCCAAGTGGCCGAACAAAGCCTTGCTCTCACGCTTGAGCAAAAACGCCTAGAAATCCAGTGGGTTGTTCTAGACATTACGGAAGTAAAGCAAAAATTGTCAAAAGCTGCACAAGAATCGGAAACCCTGCAAACCAGTGTGGTAGAAGCTCAAGCAGTTTTGGGGCTCAAAGAAAGTCGGAATATTGAAGATAAATTTGAACTAAAAAAGTTAGATGAAGAGATACAGCGGAAGCAGGGTGAGGTTTTTCAAGCTGAGCAAGCTTTCAATGCCTTAAAACATGACCTTAGTATTCGTACTGAACGTTTCCGATATTTTGATGAGCAAACCATGAGGCTGAACCAAGAGATTCTTGAGGATGAGGACAAACTTAATCATTTACACGAAAGGATTAAAACTCTTGCTGCCAAGCGAGCGGTTTTAACGTATACGGTTGAAGAATCTCAGCGCAAGGTTACAGATCAAGAGCAACAACTTAATGTTGTTCGAGAGAATAACTTAGCTGAAGATATAGATAGAATAAAGGCTGACCTCTTTCAAGCCTTGACTGAGCAAGCCAATTGGTCCAATGAGTTGACTGGAACTCGTCATACTCTTGCTTCACTAGAACAACAAGTCCTTCAATGTGAGCAAGAGAAAGTGATCAAAAAGCATGAGCTGCAATTGTTGAATGAAGCTTATGAAGCTCAGGAAAAAGAACTGGTTCAGATGGAAACGCAAGCTCGAATTTTAGAAAATGAAAGTTTAAGACTGAGGGTAGAACGGGATAATCTAAAAGGGCTTCAGCAAGAGAAAAATCTCGAACTGCAAAAACATAAAACTCTTATCAATCAAGCTAGAGCACGGACACAGGCTTTGCAATCTTTAGAAGATTCCTTTGAAGGGTATCAACGTGGGGTGCGTGAGCTGATGCTCGCTAAGAAAAAAGGAAGAACGGAATGCTTAAGCCTCTGTGGGACGGTTGCTGATCTGATTACAGTGCATGAAAAATATGAAACGGCCTTGGAAACAGCTCTTGGAGCAGGGATGCAAAATGTTGTGGCTGAAAATGAACAGGCAGCTAAAACCGCGATTGCTTATTTGAAGTCCCATCAATTGGGGCGAGTAACTTTCCTTCCCCTCGATGTTATTCAAGGGAATCGGATGTCAGTAAGCAGGGCAGTGGAGAGGGACCCTGGATATATTGGGATCGCTGTTGATCTTGTAACGCATGACAAGTTATATCGAACGGCGATTGAATTTCTCCTCGGGCGTATTGTGGTGGTCACAGATATGGACGCTGCGACTCGGATCGCGCGAACATCCGGATATAAACTGCGTATTGTAACTTTGGAGGGGGACCAAGTCCATCCGGGGGGATCTCTCAGTGGAGGGAGTAGTCAACGCAAGGGCGGAAATCTGCTGGCTCGCTCCCGAGAAATTGAGACCCTGCGAGCGTCCTTAAGACAAATGGAAAAAGACTTAGAGGTGGAACAAAGGGGATTATTGGAACTTGAGACGCGTCAGCGTGAAATACAGGAGAGTTTAGAGCATTTAGCCTTAAAGCAACGGGCAGATAAGGAACAGCAGATCATGCTTGGGGCGGTGCACGAGAACGTGCTGAGGCAACTCCAGCGATTAGAGAGCGATTTAGCTGGGTTAGGTCTTCGACAAGAGGGAATTATCGTCCAGAAAGACGAGTTAGTTCAGGGTTTAAGGAGTTTGACGGATCGTTTGGAAACTGCGGAAAAAATAGCGCACGATTTACGTGAGGAGTTCAACCAGAGAGAGCAAGAAGCCAAATTTGCGGCAGGAGAGATCGAATCGTACGTGGAGCAGTTAACTCAAGAGAAGGTTCGCTTAGCCAAGTGGGAGCAAGAATTAACGCAATGTATGGAGCAACTTGACCAAGAACATCGGGTCTACCGAGAAAATGAATCGAATCTAGGACATAAGAAACAAAATAGGACTAACCTTCAAGAAAACCGTCAAGTGCTAGAAAAAGAGCAAGAGGTGTTGAACCAACAACTGGAGGAACATTCACTTGCCCAAGAGGCACAGCAATATGCTTTAATGCAATCTAGACTCGAGCGGGAGGGTCTAGGGGCCCGTGTCCTTGAACAGGAACAAGAGATACAGTCGAAGCGTCAGGGAGCGCATGCGCTTGAACAACGTCTTCATGCCAACGAAATCAGAGTTGTGCGTTGGGAAACCGAATGCGAAGTAGGGTTAACTCGATTGGCAGAGGAATTTTCTCTTACTTGGGAAGAGGCGATGCCTTATCAGACCGAGGAAGAAAGGGCAGTCTTAGAGCGGAGGCTCCAAGAACTAAAACATCAAATTGAAGCGTTAGGCCCAATTAACCAAGCAGCTATTGAAGAATACCCAAAAATGCAGGCAAGGCAGGAGTTTATGTTGGCTCAACAGAGTGATTTGGTTGAGGCTAATCATACCTTGCGTCAACTGATTTCCGAACTAGATAAGACTATGACTGAACGATTTGCAGAAAGTTTTCATGCGGTGAATGCAGCTTTTCAAGAGGTTTTTAAAGAACTCTTTCATGGCGGAAATGCTGAACTCCATTTGGTAGACCCTGATCACTTACTGGAAACAGGGGTCGAGATTATTGCTCAGCCACCCGGTAAAAAACCACAGCTTCTTTCCCTTTTGTCTGGGGGAGAACGAGCTTTAACTGCAATTGCAATTTTGTTCGCTCTCCTGCGAGTTAAACCAAGTCCGTTTTGTATCTTAGATGAGATTGAAGCTTCGTTGGACGATTCTAACGTCCAGCGATTTGCCCAATATATACACCTTTTATCGAATGCTGTCCAATTTGTTGTTATTTCTCACCGCAAAGGAACCATGGAATCAGCCGATGTATTATACGGCATTACGATGGAAGAATCCGGGGTTTCTAAATTGCTTTCTGTCCAGCTTGATGAGAGACTTGCATAACACAGCGCTTGGTGCTTACGACGCAGAGCAAACTAACCGTTCAAGCTCCTGCTGTGGGGAGCGGGGTTCATCCTTCGGCGATAGTATTCTTTTAAAGAACCGCCTACGGCGATAATCTCCACTGGAGACTATCGTGCCAAAAGCGCCATCCGACGACCCGAAGACACTGTCTTCGCACGAATTAGCCTTCTTGCAGGATGGCGAGAAGGGACCTTGTGCACTGTCCCGTATTTGGGGTCGGTCGCTTTCACGGAGTTTGCTAATTCTGCTTACATAAAGACGTTGCACTCGAGTCACACTGAGTCCTGGGCTTGGGTATTCGAATCTCGGATTTCGAACCACGATTAGGAGGGAAGGAACAATATGGCAGGATTTTTCGCGAAGCTTAAAGAAGGTCTTACAAAAACACGGGAAAATTTTGTAGAGAAGATAGAACAGGTTTTTACTGGACGCAAGAAGATTGATGAAGAATTATATGAAGAATTAGAAGAAGTGTTGATTCGGTCTGACGTCGGTGTCAATACATCCTTCGAATTGGTTGAACGGTTGCGCAAAGAAGTTAAACAGCGTAAACTTTCAGATTCTAGTGAACTTACTGAGGTTCTACAAGAATTGATTGCAGAGTTATTGGGGGAGGAAGAAACAATTTCCTTTGCCAAGCAAGGTCCAAGTGTTATTCTTGTAGTTGGGGTTAATGGAGTTGGCAAAACAACCACGATTGGCAAACTTGCGAACCAGTTTAAAAAAGATGGAAAAAGAGTTATTATGGCTGCAGGGGATACCTTTCGGGCAGCGGCCATTGATCAACTGGAGGTTTGGGGAGAACGCTCCGGGGTTGAGGTTATTAAGCATCGCGAAGGCTCAGATCCGGCAGCTGTCGCCTATGATGCAGTACAAGCTGCAAAGTCCCGAAATGTTGATGTTGTTATTGTAGATACCGCTGGTCGTCTTCACAATAAGGTGAATTTGATGGAGGAATTACGCAAGGTTAAGCGTGTAATTGAACGGGAAATCCCGGAGGCGCCTCATGAAGTGTTACTTGTATTGGATGCCACTACAGGACAGAATGCCCTGCAACAAGCCAAGCTTTTTCATGAAGTGGCCGGAGTTACCGGAATTGTTTTAACTAAACTGGATGGGACGGCTAAAGGGGGGGTTGTTTTGGGAATTCAAGGAGAAACCCAGATTCCTGTGAAATGGATTGGAATTGGTGAAGGCATGGAAGACTTGCGTCCTTTTGTGCCAAAGGATTTTGCAGCAGCACTCTTTGGCCAACCGGGCGAGGAGGGGGAATTCTGATACACTATGCACTTATTGGGGGAACCGGAGTAGAGCATTTTAAGTTGACCGAACAGCGTGTCATCAAGGTGGAAACCCCTTATGGATTGGTTGAATCCATTGTCGGTCGACTCGCTAATCGTGAAATGGTTTTCTTGAGTCGACATGGACGTGATCATGCTACACCTCCGCACCTCGTGAATTACAGGGCTAATATATGGGCGTTACATGAACTAGGAGTGCGAAAGATCATTGCTACAGCGGCTGTAGGTTCTTTATCTCCAGATTTTCGGTTAGGTGAGTTGGTGCTTCTTGACCAGTTTCTTGATTTTACCAAAAGCCGTCCTCAGACGTTCTACGAAGGAGGGCAAAAGGGCGTACTTCATGTGGACATGACTGAGCCTTATTGTTCCGCTGTGCGGCAGGTGATCATTGAAGCGTCAGAGCATCTAGGGCTTCAGGTTAAGAATGGGGCATGTTATATTTGTACAGAAGGTCCGCGTTTTGAAACCCCTGCTGAAATTCGGATGTTTCAGCGTCTTGGGGCTGATCTTGTTGGTATGACGAGCGTTCCAGAAGTCGTTTTAGCGAGAGAACTTGGAATATGTTATGCCTCTATTGCAATGGTTACGAATGAAGCGGCTGGGATTGCTACACATCCGTTAACCCATTCCGAAGTAATGGAGAGTATGAAGGAACTGGGAGCAAAGGTCGCCCAACTCATTCAAGCGACCGTAGAGTTATGGTCTCCCGATCAGAATTGTCTATGTGCCTCG
>NZ_MASS01000087.1 GCF_001707885.1 Desulfosporosinus cupriresistens
AAATATAGGGGATGGTGGCAACCGTTGTGAGACCACCAATTACTGCGCTGATTAAACAGATGCCGGCAGTCGCAACAAATTTCTTTTTTGGTCGGTGGTGAGCGATCGGTACTTGTTGCTCAGGAGAAAACATTATTTTAAGTTCCTTGTTTTCGTTATAGGCACTTTCAGAAGGATTGATATTGTCGTCCTGTGGTAAATTAGTTTCGTTATCCATGATTAATACCTCCTGGTTAATACTCAATTTTAGGTGAGATACCAAATGAATTTTGCTTTAACATTTTGCAACTATTTTCTGATCACGATGTCATATCCCTTGGCTACTCTCTAAGGATAACTAAAATATGTGAAGTAAAAAGGTGCAAATTGTGAAGTTTTTTTAGGGATTAAGTCACAGTTTTGCGAAATGATGAACATAAAGAAGGGTAGAAGTAATTTACACTTCCACCCTTCTTTATGTTCGAAGGTTCCTATAGCTATACATCTTAACTAATTAGGTCATCCGCTTTATCTTTAAGCGTAGCAGCAATTTGTTTTAATTCTGTATTGAGGTGTTAATAGAAGTAGATGCTGCAGCTTGTTTCTCACTGTCAGCAACCATTTGTTCGAGAGATCTGGTTCTGGTTAATAGTTGCTTATCATCGTTTATTATTGATAATTCGTTGATAAACAATAATATTGTATGCTATACTAAAGTATTATGAAAATTTGTTAAGGAAGTGATGAAGGTGAATAATAACTATTTCGCAAGGTTTATGAATTTGCTGGTTTTTATATTCATTGTGATTATGGCGTTCGTTCTTCCTACCCTGCCGATTTTAGTAAAAAGATATCTTGAATATGCTGGTAATCATACCTTAAATGCTCTATGGATAACGTTTTTTTTGTATTTGACGGCAATACCATTTGTAGTGTTGCTTTTAATGGCTAAAAAACTATGTAATAACGTCTTACGCCAAGAACCCTTTAGCCATAGCAGCGTAACCCTGTTGAATATCATCAGTATTTGTGCTTTTGCAGATTTCTTTCTCTATGCTATTGGCACGTTTGCTGTTTTAAAAAACTTGTTGTCACTTACTGTAATGGTAGCTGCTTTCATGGTGGGACTTGTAGGTCAAATCTTGATACAACTTGTTAAGCATGCCATGGAACTAAAGCAAGAAAATGATCTTACGATTTGAGGTGAGGGGATGCCGATAATAGTTAATGTTGATGTGATGCTTGCAAAACGTAAAATGAGTTCAACTGAGCTTGGTGAAAAAATTGGTATAACCCTAACCAATTTATCAATCCTTAAGACCAACAAAGCAAAGGCAATACGATTTTCTACCTTAGAGGCAATATGCAAAGCTCTGGATTGTCAACCAGGGGATATTTTAGAATATAAAGTACCATGAATTTTGTGAAAGAGTGATTAGTCATTTAAAAAGAGAATATCTAACGTTGTTTTTTCCTTAGGCTTAACCCTATACCAGTTATTAATAAAGCTAAGGCAGAAATAGCGGTCGTAAAAAGCGGTTTGAAATTCTTTTGATTGTCAGGGGGTTGTGGCAGAGGTTGGGTAGATACTTCAGTTCCCAGCGTGGCTTGAGTTAGAGGTTCTTTAGTAATAATGGTTTTATAATCCGTAACATCGTAATAGGGAGAACCGGCGGCAGTGTTTCCATAAGCTAAACGATAATAACTGTTCCCTAGATCCTTAAAAACCAGTCTATCAAGATAGTAGCTGAACCTTACGGAGTTTAAATCAATTGGTAGATTATCACGGTTATGGATGATAAGCTTAAGCTCATCGAAACGGTTAGTACTGGCCCAATTAATATCCTTTTTTGGAAGAGAAGGCTCTAAAGGGCGATTTACAAGTGTTCCTTCAGTTAGATACCATTTCGTCTGGCCGCTCATTCCGTAAAGTACATAATTTCGTTCAAACGTATCATCTGAGTGTAACTCTAAACCAAATCCGTTTAGATGGTTCACCGCAATCGTAATCACGGTATCATTGCCATCTTGAATTGTGGAATAGGGGGTTGTCGTTGTGGCGATGCTCGAGTCTTGGAAATAAGGGACTTCTTGCTCCTTATCATCAAAAATCCTTACATCCTGAAGTTGGGGTTGGTTACTGTGAGTATAAACATCCTTATCCAGAACGATAAATTTATACCCTGCCAAGTTATTGGTTTGAATAGGTTTTGAATATTGAAAACTGCTTCCAGCATATGCTGGTGTTGCTAATAGAAAAAAGCTCACTAGAATGGTTGCAATTTTATGCATCATAATTAACATCTTGAACTCGGTCGTTTGTCGGGGCGTATTGAAATCACCTTGCTTGCTCAAGAATACCCCACCTTTCTTGTTATCCATTATAGTACTCTCTCCGGGTGGAAAGATAGCTATAAGTAGTGACCGTTTGTCCTTTAGGATAAACCTTTAGGATAAACTTTGTACTCTGATGATCACGCATAATATGAAGGCTTCCTTAGAGTTTGGAACAAGGACAACTATGATGCAATGAGGAAAAAATTATTCTTGATCTGCAGGGACAGGAAAGAAGCACTATGACCATTGAACGACTGATCACCCAGTTTGAAAATAGAACGGAGCAGAGCTTGACAATGACAGAATGTTGTTAAGTTGAACAGCAATTCATAGTTACATCGTTAATAATGAACTTATAAACAAGGCTGGAAGCACATGCTTCCAGCCTTGTTTATAAGTGCCACGCATAGTTCTTAACTAAACATTCTGTTCAGATTAAGAGAATAATATGGTATTGATTGTAAGGATCTAAAAAGGTGATGGAAGATTCATAACGCCGTATAATAAAACTTCTTGTTATTACAAATAATAAGTATCGTAAAAATTAATAATCCCGAAAAAGGAGTGTGTTTTCATATTGATGAAGGTGAATAAGCTGAAAATCAAAGACTCAATATTAGTTGGAATAATTGGCGGATTAATTGGGGTTACTTGTATGGATATCTCTAATATAATCCTATATCGAAATAGAAGAACGGAAGCTCTATATGGGTATTTAGCCGGGTCGATGATTATGAAACCAGCAAAATTAAAAAAAGGTAAAAATTTTCTTATTGGTCAGTTATTTCATATGACGGTAGGCTCAGTGCTAGGTGTCGGGATGATAGAAATCTTAAAAAGATTTGGTAAGGACCATCATATTATTAAAGGCGTCTTCTTATCGGTGACTACATGGGGATTTTTATATAATTTCGGGCAAAAAATGGGTTTTTATAGAATGAATCCTCGTTTAACCCAAAGCGGCTATGCTGCAATTTGGCATCATCTCATCTATGGTTTGGCAACGTCTCAGGCGATAGTAACTTTGGCCGATCCAAGTGTTTTTTCGCAAAAGGAATTCGGCAATGAAACCTCGAATTCAGCAAATCGGGAACTAAGTAGTAACATTCGGACCGTCTATTCAGATATGAATATTAATTCAGCAGAAGCAACATCCGATTTAAATTAGATGGTTCAGATATCTGTATCCTAGCCATAGGCACATATGTATTGACAAGAAGGACATACCTATCTATACTTCGTTTATGACATATAGAGTCGAAAATCTGAGAAAAAGAGAATAGGAGGTAATTTTACATTTTAGGTTATTATGTGTTGGCTAGAATAAGGAGGAAATAAGAATGAGAAAAATGGCTTCAGTTCTCGTATCTGCATTATTAGCAGGTGCACTTGTTGTGTCCGGATGTGGAACCCAATCGCCAAATACCAGCACTACTGGGAGTAGTGGAAGCGAAGATGTGATCAAAATCGGGGTTTTCGAACCAATGACCGGAGCAAATGCTGCCGGGGGGGCGTTAGAAGTTGAAGGGATCAAACTAGCTAATAAACTCTATCCAGAGGCTCTTGGTAAGAAGGTTGAATTAATAACAGTTGACAATAAATCAGATAAAGTGGAGGCAGCTAGCGCGGCTTCGCGGCTGGTAGAAAAAGAGAAAGTATCGGCAATCATTGGGAGTTGGGGCAGCTCACTTTCTATGGCCGCTGGAGATATTGTAAAGAATGCCAAAGTCCCGACAGTAGCGGCATCCGCAACTAATCCACTCGTTACAAAGAATAATGACTTTTATTTCCGAGTTTGCTTTATTGATCCGTTTCAAGGGAAAGTCATGGCCAACTACGCTTTTAATAAACTGAACGCTAAAAAAGTGGCCATTGTTCAAGAAGTCTCCAGTGACTACTCTATTGGTCTTGCCAAATTCTTCACAGATTCGTTTAAAGAATTGACGGGAGACCAAAATGCGATTGTTGGTGTGGCTAACTATAATACGGGAGACCAAGATTTCTCTGCCCAATTAACCAACATAAAAGCGAAAAATCCTGATGTTATCTTTGCACCAGGTAACTTCACTGAATCAGCACTTCTTATTAAACAAGCTCGACAACTTGGAATTAAAGCGCCGATCATTGGCGGAGATACATGGGAGACGCCTGAATTTATCGATATCGGTAAAGATGCTGTTGAAGGCGCTGTCTTCTCGACCTTCTTTACTTCTGAAAAACCAATTACGCCCGAATCCGAGAAGTTCTTAGCGGAATACCGCAAAGAAAACCCTGATAAAGAGCCGGCTGCGGTCACTGCTTTGGGATATGATGCCTATATCGTAATTCTTGATGCTATCAAGAAAGCCAATTCCTCAGATCCTGTTAAAATCCAAGAACAACTGGCTAAAACAAAAGACTTCCCTGGAGCAGCAGGTATGATTACACTTGATGAGAACGGGGATGCAGTAAAAGATGCAGTCATTAAACAAGTAAAAAATGGAAAGTTCACCTACATGGATATCATTAAAGCCAAATAACATTTGAGACTATGCAAATCAGATACCTAATCAAAAGTTTGTTTGGCTACCGATACGCTTTCCTTCGCTGTAAGGGGAGCGTATCTCTTATGAATAGATATAAGCGATCTCTTATCAATTAATATAAGGAACAATGAGGTGATAAACTAAGGTGATGAACTTTAACGCGGCTTTTCAGTTTTTGACGGGGATGGACTTAAGTACGTTTTTGCAGCATTTAGCAAACGGGATTTCCCTAGGAAGTTTATATGCCTTGGTGGCCATTGGTTATACTATGGTTTATGGAACTTTACGCCTCATAAACTTTGCCCATGGCGATGTGTTTATGATGACGACGTATTTCGCATTTTATGGTGTTTCCACGTTTATGCTCCCGTGGTATGTTTCCTTTATCTTGGCTATTATCTTAACGGCTGCCCTTGGGATGTTGCTCGAAAGAGGGGCTTACCGCCCACTCCGCGATGCGCCGAAGATTTCCATTATGATCTCGGCGATCGGAGCGTCGTTCTTACTCGAAAACTTGGCGGTTGTGTTATTCGGCGGACGTCCCAAGGCGTTTCCTACCGTTAAGGTTTTAACGGATAGTATCCAGTTTGGATCGGTTTCCATCCAAAAACTTACCTTCGTTATTCCAATTGTAACAATCGTTTTCCTTATAGGACTTCTATATTTAATCCACAATACGAAAACGGGGATGGCTATGCGGGCTGTTGCAAAAGATTACGAAACGGCTGGGATTATGGGTGTAAACGTGAACCTGACAATTTCTCAAACCTTCGCAATTGGTTCCATGCTGGCTGCTGTTGGCGGGATTATGTGGGGGCTCAAATTTCCCCAGATTGCTCCACTGATGGGGGTAATGCCAGGCCTTAAAGCCTTTATTGCGGCCGTAATTGGAGGGATCGGAAATATTAAAGGGGCCGTGATTGGCGGATTTATCCTAGGTATTGGAGAAATCATGATTGTTGGCTTTCTCCCAAGCCTGAGTGGCTACAGAGATGCGTTTGCTTTCGTGTTTCTGATTGTCATTCTGTTATTTAAGCCGACTGGGATCACCGGCGAGAAAATAGCGGAGAAGGTGTAACTATGAAACAAAAAAAGACACTGTTGACAGTTATTGCAATTCTTGTTTTATTCCTAGGAGTTTATCTGGCCGATCAAACTCTAGATTCATACAAGATGAGGATCTTAAATCTTTGCGCTATCTACGTCGTTCTTGGCTTAAGTATGAATTTAATTAATGGTTTTACCGGGCTGTTCTCACTTGGGCATGCCGGATTTATGGCAGTTGGTGCGTATACTACGGCCATTCTCACGATGCCGGACGTAGTGAAAGGGCAGAACTTTTTCATGGTTCCAATGATGAAGCCTCTAGACACCATGCACGTGCCCTTTTTCCTAGCACTCCTAATTGGAGGGATTTTTGCGGGCATTGTGGGTTATTTGATTGGTGCACCGGCTTTGAGGCTTCGAGGGGATTACCTAGCAATAGCGACCCTGGGTTTTGCGGAAATTATTCGGGTAGTTTTCACAAATATGCAAAGTGTTACGAACGGAGCCCTCGGACTTAAGAGCATTCCGGAATCGTCTAATATTTGGTGGACCTTCGGGGTTGCTACGGTAACTGTACTTTTTATAGGGTCGCTCATTAACAGTAGTTATGGTCGGGCGTTTAAAGCAATCAGGGAAGATGAGATTGCGGCTGAAAGTATGGGAATTAGTCTCTTTAAGCATAAGGTCCTAGCTTTTACCATCGGGGCCTTTTTTGCGGGAGTAGGTGGTGGACTCTTAGGAAGTTTACTGGGAACCATTGATCCCCTGATGTTTCGTTTTTTCCTTACCTTCAACATTCTGCTTATTATCATTCTTGGAGGGATGGGGAGTATCACTGGAACTATTATTTCGGCGTTTATTATCACCATCGGTGGAGAAGCCCTGCGTTTCCTTGATGAATCTATGACAATTGGTAACCTTGTTATTCCAGGCATTTCCGGTTTGCGAATGGTTGTTTTTTCAGCCCTGCTCATGATTGTCGTCCTTTTCTTTAATAGGGGAATTATGGGGACCAATGAATTCACCTGGGACAGGCTTTTTGTTAAGTTTGGCAAAAAACCTTTGGCCAAAGGAGGAAGCAAATAGTGAACCTATTAAAGGTTGAAAATGTCTCCATGATTTTTGGCGGGTTGACAGCAGTCAAGGACTTTAACCTTGATTTAAACCAAGGAGAAATTGTTGCTTTGATTGGCCCAAACGGCGCAGGAAAAACAACTGCTTTTAACATGATTACTGGAGTCTATAAACCTACAATCGGGCGGATTAGTTACAAAGGAAACGATATTACAGGGCAAAGGCCGGATCAGATTACTAAGCAAGGAATTGCGCGGACGTTTCAAAATATCCGTTTGTTTAAGGACCTGACTGTACTTGATAATGTCTTAATTGCTAATCATTTGCACCTTAAATCTAATTTTTTAGAAGCCACCTTTAAACTTCCCCGCTACCGTCGGGAGGAGAAGGAAATCTTGGAGAAATCCCTTAACCTCCTGGATAAAGTGGGGCTTGTGGATGCGCAGGGTGAAAAATCCAGTTCACTTCCTTACGGCAAGCAGCGGCGTTTGGAGATCGCGCGGGCTTTGGCAACGAATCCGGAGATTCTCCTTTTGGATGAGCCAGCTGCGGGAATGAATCCCAAGGAAACTGACGATTTGACCGAGTTTATTCGCCAAATTCGGGATGAATTTCATTTATCTATTTTCATGATTGAACACCATATGCAAGTTGTCATGGGGATTTCCGATCGGATTTGTGTTTTTGATCATGGAGTCACGATTGCGCAAGGAAATCCCTATGAGATTCAAAATAACCAGAAGGTGATTGAGGCGTACTTGGGGGTGGCAGAAGATTATGCTTAAAATCGAAAACTTGAGTGTCGCCTACGGTGGGATTGAGGCCTTAAAAGGGATCAGCCTGGAGGTAGAGGAAGGGAAAATCGTCACCTTGGTGGGAGCCAACGGTGCTGGGAAGAGCACGGTGCTGCGCTCAATTGTCGGTCTCGTTAAACCTAAAGCGGGTACTATCACTTATCATGGAAAAAATTTGCTGGCGGAGAAGCGCCATAATATTGTAAAAAATGGGATTACCTTGGTACCGGAAGGGCGACGTGTTTTTCCGGATATGACGGTGTTAGAGAATTTGAAGCTTGGGGCTTTTACCCGCAAGGATCATCAGGGAATTAAGGAGGACATCGAGTGGGTTTATACCCTCTTTTCCCGGCTTAAAGAGCGAGAATGGCAACTCGCCGGTACACTGTCCGGCGGCGAGCAGCAGATGCTTGCAGTGGGACGGGCCCTCATGTCCCGCCCCAAACTTCTCATGATGGATGAACCATCCCTGGGGCTTGCTCCGCTCATTGTCAAAGATATTTTCAACATCGTTCGGGAGATACACCGCCAAGGGATGACCATTCTTTTGATCGAGCAAAATGCCAATGCAGCATTACACATTGCAGATGTGGGTTATGTCATTGAAACTGGACGAATTATCCTTAAAGGATCTGGAAAAGAGTTATTGGCCAATGAAGATGTGAAAAAGGCCTATTTAGGTGAGAGTGTCACAATGCAGAAGGGCTAAGCTTGTTATCTGTTGAAATAGTTTAGCACTCACAAGAGAAGATGCTATAGTTTGTGCATTAATTAGAGGTTACCGCACCTTAACGTCTGTCCTTATCTGGGGCAGACGCTTTATTTTGTAGACGACGTTGGTGCTATTCATTGATGTAAACAATGACATAGCAAAGACTATGGGGACAATTTAGTAGACAATGTATTGAAAGAAAGCAGTCGGCTTTGGCAGTTTTTAGGAAATCGAGGAAATCGGGCTTGAAGAGTTGAAATTCATAGGTTTGAGTGCTATTATTATATAAACCGTTGAAGGGGAAGTAAAACCGCAAGACCAACCTCACAGAGAGTCGAGCAGGCTGGGAGCTCGGCAGGTAACGGAGCGGGTAAATGGGCCCTTGAGGGTGGAGCGAAAAGGCTTAGGCTTTAGTAGCTACCAACGCAAAGCCAGCGTTATTGGGCAAAGGGTGTGTTGGCACTCTGCAGGAGAGGATGCATTTGTTTTTTGTGCATCAATTAAGGTGGTACCGCAGATTAACGTCTGTCCTTATCTAAGGACAGGCGTGTTGTTTTTGTGCCACACTTCGTTCTATCATCATAAACGCAGATGAGGTGGAACGTGCAGAGAAGGAACCCCGCAAATTATTAAATTTGAGGGAGGTTATTTATATGAAAGATTTGAGATTGGCGAGATTTTCGACTGAGCGAAGTACTATCGAGGTCAAGGGGGTAACCATAGGAGGAAAAGAGATTATCCTAATGGGTGGACCCTGTGCTGTGGAATCGAGTATCCAAATGAGCCGCTCAGCCAGAACCGTAAAAAAGGCAGGAGGCAAGATCCTGCGGGGTGGGGTTTTTAAACCACGCACGTCACCCTATAGTTTTCAAGGCTTAGGTTTGGAAGGACTTAACTATTTGGTTCAAGCTGCTAGAGAAAATGACTTACTCTGTGTCACCGAAGTGATTGACGCATCAAGTTTAGATTTAGTGGGTGACAAGGTTGACCTTATTCAAATCGGTGCTCGGAATATGCAAAATTTTGAGCTTCTAAAGTTAGCCGGTACAATCAGTAAACCAATTATTTTAAAACGAGGATTGTCGGCAACCATAGAGGAGTGGTTGTTGGCTGCCGAATATATATTAGCTGCGGGTAATCCCCAAGTGATCCTTTGTGAACGAGGCATTCGCACATTTGAGCCCAGTACTAGAAATACCTTAGATCTAAGTGCCGTTGGAGTGGCTAAAGAACTTTCTCATCTGCCAGTTATTGTTGATCCAAGTCATGCAGCGGGTAGAAGAGATTTGATTTCCGCGTTATCTAAAGCCGCTATTGCAGGAGGTGCGGACGGCTTATTGATCGAAATGCACCCTAATCCTGCCGAGGCCACAAGCGATGGGCCCCAGTCCTTGTACCCGGAACAATTTATCCAATTAGCTCGAGAGCTAGGAACAGTTGCCGGGTCAGTAAATAGAGTTTTTGCTTGTGGTGGACAGGAAGATGAGGATACCCTTGAATCTCTGCGCACTCAGATTGATAACATTGATCAAAGTATCATCAAATGTCTAGTGGCCCGCATGAAAATCGTGGGAAAAGTAGGAGATCAGAAACGCTTGGATCGGGTTAAAGACACCAACCGAGAAAAAGAAATTATTCAGCGCCTAGTTAACTTAGCTGAAGAATTACAACTTCCCTCTGAGCTAGTCAAAAAAATCTACCCTTTAATTTTTGAGTTCGGAGTTCAATCCCAAATCAAAAGTAAAGTTGCCCTAGATAAAGAATTAGACCTTTCGTGTTATCCCCTGGGAAGTAAATGATTTTCAGGTAGGTGCGCCACAGAAATCCTGCTGTTTTTTAGCTGAATGTATTCAGTACCTTGTATTCGTCAAGCCTAGGTAGAAATATCCTAGGCTTTTCCATTTGTGAAAAGGTTTAATATCATATTTGCTCCAAAAACACATAGAATTGACAGAGGTTTACTCCTCTTGCTACGGAGGATGTCGAAGGAAGCAAGGGGAAATGAATAAAGGGATGGAAATTAACACTCAAAATTTTTTGACTGTTCATTTTTTTAATATTATTTGCTTAATAAAGTTTTCTCAAAGAAGGTTTTTCAACATAATTCGCGAATTTATTCT
Source organism: Desulfosporosinus cupriresistens (assembly GCF_001707885.1). Lineage (GTDB taxonomy): Bacteria > Bacillota > Desulfitobacteriia > Desulfitobacteriales > Desulfitobacteriaceae > Desulfosporosinus. The sequence goes on from NZ_MASS01000087.1 coordinate 10,589, forward strand.
TAAATGATCTGCTTGAGGGCCATAATACGGTAATAAAGTCGACGAAAGAGGTGAACTTGTGTGCGTTCGCTTAAGCATCAAATTCTCATACTCCTGCTATGTTCGCTTGTTTTACTAGCTGGTAGCTTCCTCGCGATCCTAGGTTGGTATATGAAAGATCGTGATGTAGCTGCCGCTATGATTAAAGCTAAAACAGATCTGGCAACATGTAGGGAAATTATAGATAAGACATATCCTGGCTCATGGTCAGTTCAGGACGGGAACCTATATAAAGGAACCATTAAAATCAGTCTTAATAATGATTTAGTGGATCATTTAGCCCTTCTAACGGGGGACACTGTGACCTTGTTTTGTGGGGAGACGCGGGTAGCTACCACAGTGCGCGGCTCAAACGGCGAACGAGCGATAGGTACCAAGGTTGCCGCTAATGTAGCCCAGACAGTATTGCAAAATGGCCAGACTTATTTAGGCGAGGCTACGGTTGTTGGACAGCGATACCAAACAGGTTATGTCCCTTTACGAACATCGACAGGTAACATTATTGGGATCTTTTATGTAGGAATCTCCCATGCCTATGAGCAGGAAATTATCACAAGGTCTTTGATCACAATGGCTGAAATAGGACTAGCCTTAACTATCTTGGTAGCGCTTCTGACTTGGTTTTTCCTTCAGAAAGTTATCATCCACCCCTTGCACAATATCATGTTAGGAACTCGGGACGTAGCAACGGGACATCTTACTCAGAAGATCAAGGTTTCCGGCGCCAAGGAAATTGGAGAGCTGGAAGATGCCTTCAACCAGATGGTAGAGCAGATCCAATCATTGACAGGGGAAATTAGCAGGGCGACGACTGGCAGCAATAATAGCGATGATCCAACTGAAGGCGAAATTAATACAGCTACACAACCGATCGAGACTAATAAAGCAATAACCGAACTAACTATCAAAAATACGGTCCCTACTGATCAGCAGCCACTATCTGGACTGAATATGGCTTTGTGTATTGGCGAAGAAGGACTGCCCAAAGGCTTAAACCAATCCACTCTCGCTCAAATAGTACAGTTTCTACAAGCAACTCGCCGTCCCCTCTCTGCTGAGGATGTCGCGGAAGGTGTTAAGCTGACTCGGGTCACCGTACGTCGCTACCTTGAATTTCTAGAACAAAGTGGACTATTAAAATCTGAACAGAAATACGGCACTGTCGGCCGACCGGTTAAGCTGTTTATCCCATTATAGAAGGCTCCCTTGGGGGG
>NZ_MASS01000088.1 GCF_001707885.1 Desulfosporosinus cupriresistens
AAGTGTTTAGGCGGATTCAATCACTTCATAAATTGAAAAAGTTAAACTATAAACAATGTATCCCTCAGACTTAGGTTTGAGGGATATTTTTTTGGGTAGTCAGAGCAGAGGATATGTACTTCAGGCGGCTGAGTATTTAACCGGGTGGAAGAACTATAGATAGAAAGTTGTGTCTCGGGTTTTGCGTGGGACGGTTAAACGTGAAGGGTCTGAGTTTGGAACGATTTTAATCTAAACACATAACATGAATTAAATGGTTCATTTGATTTCACATTCATTTTGAAGAACGACTTTCCTTATAACTAATATTGTGGAGTTGAAATAAGCCTATAAGGGGGGAAAATCCAAGTGAAAAAAGCTGTCGTATTCTTTACTTCAAGCGATTTCTCAGTTGCACTAGCTTTAGCAAATCAACTCGGTTGGGTCGCAATGTTCTGCCGTTACGGTATGTTAAAGGTTCATCCTAAAGCAATGGCAGCAGAGCAAGTATTTACAGTGGGAGGTCCGAGACTTGGACATCCAAATGAGGTTTATGTATCAGATTTTGATGCTCTCGGTTTCCATGAGGGTGAGGTATAAATATTCATTTAGGGTTTAGAATCGACAGAATATTTATGACTTCGATACATAAAAGAGGGATAACTTTTGTTATCCCTCTTTTGAGCGTCATATTAAATTCTAGTGCCGCTTTTTAGGTGCTCTTCCGCAAATTGAATCATCCGCTTGGTCATTTGGCCACCTACAGAACCATTTTCACGACTTGTGCGATCACCGCCGAGTTGAAGACCCATTTCGCTAGCTACCTCATACTTGAATTGATCCAATTGCTGTGAAGCCCCTTGAGCTGCTGGTGTATTAGTGTTTCTTTCTCCTGACATGATAGTTACCTCCTCTATTGTTGTGATAAAGTTTCTCTTTGGAAATGTTCGTTGAACTTATTTTATCCAGATAAGGATCTTTAACACTGGTAATTTTTTAACAAAATGGTACAGTTATCATGCACGGTTATACGAACCTAGGTCTTCATTAATAGTTGACTTTGTCAATTAAGTGTTGATATAATTACCTCCAATTTATGTTAGCAAGCTAATATTGAGGAGGTTCATCTTGAATTCCAGATTTGCGCAGTTAATACATATTATTAGAAGATTCAATCGGTTCTATACCAATATACTAGGGTTACTAGACAAGCATATGCTGGATAGTGAATTTTCACTTGCAGAAGTCCGAGTTTTATACGATATTGGACATATGGAGATTTGCACCGCTAAAAGGTTAATCGAAGAGCTAAGAATTGACCCAGGCTATCTAAGTAGAATTATAAAACGTTTTGAGAAGGCAAATCTTATATTCAGAGTACAGTCTCCAGAGGATGGACGTTTGCACTACCTTTATTTGACAGAGAAAGGAAAGGATACCCTTTCGAAACTGGACGACTTATCCAATGGTCAAATCTATCAGATGATCAGTAGCCTACCAGAACAGGATCAAGTGAGCGTAGTGGAGAGCATGAGAACCATTGAAAATGCTCTTTTAAGAAAACCCATGCTTGCTCGTGAAAAGGTTACAATCCGATACGATCTGAGGCCGGGAGATGTAGGTTATTTAATTCACTTACATGGTTGGATTTATGCTCAGGAATGTGGATATAACCATGCGTTTGAAGGTTATGTCTGCAAGACCTTCTATAATTTTTTTGAACATTATAGTTCGGAAAAGGACAGGTTATGGTTTGCAGAAGTGAAGGGGAAAATGATTGGTGCCATAGCTATCGTCGGACATTCAGCGATACAGGCTCAGTTAAGATGGTTCATCCTCCATCCTGTATTCAGAGGGGACGGCCTTGGAACAAAGTTGCTAAGTGAAGCGATAAAATACTGCAAGGAGAAAGGATATCACCAGGTATTTCTGGAGACTACAGAAGACCAAGAAACTGCCATAAAAATGTACATAAAAGCTGGCTTTATGAAAGTCAGGGAGCAAGAAAACAAGGCGTGGGGCAAAGATCTAGTTGAACAGACCTATGAATTAAATTTGACATAATTCCCTCTTATCACGGGGAGGGTATGGGGTTTGTTAGGAATAGGAGGAATATGGTGAACGGAAAATTTAAAATCATAACTGCCATGCTCATCTTTGGAAGTATTGGGGCTTTCGTTAAGAATATTAATCTCTCCTCAAGTGAAATAGCCTTACTGAGGGGAGTTATAGGCAGCTTATTCCTGATTTGTGTCATTCTTTTTGGTAGGAGAAAGCCTTCTTTTAAATCCCTGAAACAGAATTTAGTGCTTCTGATATTATCAGGTTCTGCGATTGGATTTAATTGGATACTTTTGTTCCAGTCGTATAAGTACACGACGATATCCAATGCTACTTTAAGTTATTATTTCGCGCCAATATTTGTAATTATTTTGGCGCCCTTAGTTCTTAAAGAAAAACTGACCCCTGTGAAGGTAGGGTGTATTGTTACGGCAATGATTGGCTTATTTTTGGTTGTTAACATCGGAGTTGGTGGAACAAGTAGCTCGCATAATAACATTGTCGGTATACTATATGGTCTTTCAGCGGCCGTGCTCTATGCCAGTGTGATTCTAATGAATAAATTTTTAAGAAATTTGGAAGGTTTTGAAACAACTTTAGTTCAATTAATAGTAGCTGCTATAGTGCTTTCACCTTATGTTTTTATAAAAGACCATATGGATTTTTCAGGTTTGAACTCACCTGCTTCTATTATTAATATTTTAATACTGGGTATTATTCATACTGGTATTGCCTACTTTTTATATTTCACATCGGTCAAAGAACTTAATGGACAGACTATAGCTGTTTTAAGCTATATCGACCCAATCTCGGCAGTGATCATTGCAGCGGTGTTTCTGGGAGAGACCATGAGCTTTATGCAAATGATAGGCGGAGGTCTCATCCTTTGTGCTACTTTTTTGAGTGAGAGATTGGGACGTGCGGATTTAAAGCAATGCTCAGATAGGGGCAGATATTCTGGATAGCTTAGGAGTTTCATAGCAGTTAGTTGCGTATTTTTGGAAGCAATTTGCGATCTACTGCAGCCAACAATTATGGCACGTATTATTGACGAAGGTGTGAAAAATAGTCAGGTCGAAACTGTAATTAAACTAGGTCTGTTAATGCTTATGATAACAGCCTTCGGGGCGTGCTTCGCAGCTACCCGGAATATCGTATCAAGCAAGGTATCTCAAAGCTTTGGTGCGGATTTTGGGGCAATGCGAATGCCTCAAAAGAGGAGGTCATTCAAGCGGCTAGAGCAGCACAAGCTGATGAATTTATTCGAAATATACCTGATCAATATGGCAGTATTATTGGCCAGAGCGGGGTAAACCTTTCGGGTGGTCAAAAGCAACGTATTTCAGGGACAGAGGTCTACAATTCGTGATGCAGATAAAATAATGGTCATAGGTGGTGGGGAGATATTGGAGAGTGGGACTCATGATCAGCTCATGAAGAATCAAGGCGCTTATTACAAAATGGTTATAAGTCAGATCAGTTGAGGCTAAACATTTCGATGTTGAGTATGTTTCTTAGCCATGGTAGTAATAATTATCAGCACAATAAATAATCCTGACACTGCGCCACAGATTGAAATGCCCATACCAGCTCCGAGTTTTTCCATAATGCTACCGGCAAATAGGTTTCCTATGGGGGTAGACCCTAAAAATGCGAACGAATAAACGCTCATTACCCTGCCGCGGAATTGTTCGCTGGAATTAATTTGGAGTGTTGAATTTGCGGTTGTCATAAATAAAATATTAAAGAATCCGATAATCGTAAATGTAATAGCGGCTAAGGATAAGCTGTGAATTGGTTCAACTACCACAAGTAGCGCTGAAACAATGAAGGCGCTGCCAAAAAGTAGCGACATTTTAGGGTTTCCTTTAGCCCAGGAGGCTACCAGAAGCGCTCCGACAAACGAACCAGCACCGGTAGCAGATAAGAGAAAACCATAGCCTTTTACTCCTTGGTTCAGGACTTCAGAGGCATATAAAGGGATAATAATATTAAAATTCATAACAAATGTACCCACTGCCAACGTACATAAGACGGCACTAAGTAGGGAAGGAGACTGCCTGATATACTTTAAGCCTTCAAATATCTCGGCAAATATCTTCTTCTGAATTTTTATAGTTGCGTGGGGCTTCGTCTTAATTGAATAGAGGCCAAAAATTACGGGAATGAAGCTAATTCCATTTAGGAAAAACAGAGGTCCTGCACCATACTTGTCCATTAAAACTGCGGCAATTGCTGGGCCGATCATTCTGGCTACATTAAAGATGGCCGAGTTAAGACCGATGGCACTCCTGAGGTCTTTTCTCTCGACTAATTCCGGTATGAAAGATTGCCTGGTGGGCTGATCAAGCGTGTTAACAAGACCCAGGAGCACAGCCAGGATAAGTACATTCCAATAGGTGACATGCCCAGACCAAACCAGGAAAGACAAAATGAATGCTTGGAGCATTAGGCTTATTTGGGTAAGAATAATTAGGTTTTTCTTAGGGTAGCGATCAATAAATACTCCTGCAAACAGGGATAAGAACATGACTGGACCAAATTGGGCAACACCAAGCAAACCCAATAGAAGCGCAGATTTAGTCAATGTATATACTAGCCATTGTTGAGCAGTAGCCTGTATCCAGGTGCCAATCATGGAAATGCATTGGCCGAACCAATAGTAGCGAAAATTACGCTGGGTTAAGGCAGGGTATGTCTCTTTTAGCTTAGTTATGATCATTTACATACATCTCACTTCTAAAGTACTTTAGTTTTGGTCAAATGTCTAAGACTTTACGTTTGCAAGCAGAGTTGATTCCACATTCTGAATCAACGTTTGCTCCTACACAGTGAGGCTAACGAATCTGACCCGAGCATCTAGGGTATTGGAAACTCGTCGAATTATTCCGGATTTTTCAAGGCGATCAGATTATTTATTTAGTTAATCAAAATAATTTTAGGTTGTCAAGTTACTTAGATGAGTGACAAATAGAATTGAAAGCGAGGTAAGGTGTTTGTTAGAATCAATAAAAAACTATATTCCCTACAATGAGCAAGAAACGAAGGATAAGGAAGTAATTATGTATTGCACTGAAATATTTGAGGATGTTTTAACGAGGAATAATAAGGTTGCTCATTTTACCAGCTCGGCATTTGTAGTTAACCGAGCTAGAGATCGAGTACTCATGATACATCATAATATTTATAATTCTTGGTCTTGGATAGGGGGCCATGCCGATGGAGAAGGAGATTTGTTGGCGGTTGCCCTAAAAGAATTAAAAGAGGAAACTGGAGTGAAGAATATTTCCCCGGTTTCTTCAGATATTTTTTCCTTGGACGTACTTACAGTATTAGGTCATATAAAAAGAGGAAGCTATGTATCCCCACATTTGCATCTATCGATTGCTTATTTAATTGAAGGAGATGAAAACGATTTACTGAGGGTTAAAGACGATGAAAATAGTGGTGTTCAGTGGATTCCAATTGAAGAAATCAATATCTATAGTACTGAACCTCATATGCATAGGGTCTATGAGAAGTTAATAGCAAAATTAAGTGAACTCTAATACTATTGTTAATTGAGGCAATTAAGCAATTGACAGCAGTGACCGACAATCATGCTAATGACGTGTCAGAAATTGCCCGCAGTTTGGCAAGTATAGCGTACCAGGTGGAACCTTGTTGTAAAGTTAAGAATGGAATTTAGTGAATGTGGTATAATATATCTCTCTCAGTTGAGATGAAGAGGAATGAAACTTAAGTATTTTATCGCGGTGCGCTATTACTGCAGGGATTCCGAAGGTAAATGTCGAATGGCAATCCAATAATTGGTTTATATCAAATTAATGAGAGCGGGTGAGGCCTATGCCAGAAGAACAAAAAGAATCCATGTATGGATTAACCTTTGATCAACTAGTGGCATGGCTTATGGAATATGGACATAAAAAGTCTAGGGCATCACAGGTTTGGGATTGGCTCTATAGGAAGCGGGTAAGGTATTTCTCGGAAATGATTGATGTCAATAAGGAGTGTCTTCTATTATTAGCAGATCATTTTGTTATTCAATCGTTAAGCGAACACTCTAAGCAAGAATCTGCGGATGGAACAATTAAGTTTTTGTTTAGGTTAAAGGATGACAATTTGATTGAAACGGTATTGATGAGACATAAATTCGGGTTATCGGTTTGTGTCACTACCCAAGTAGGCTGTAACATGGGCTGTAGTTTTTGTGCAAGTGGGTTATTAACAAAAATTCGTGATTTATCCAGTGGCGAGATCGTGGAACAAATTATGAAGGTCCAACATCATTTGGATGAAGCGAAACTAGAGGAAAGAGTGAGTCACGTTGTAGTGATGGGGATTGGTGAACCATTTGATAATTTTAAAAACGTAGCAGAGGCTTTACGGATTATTAAACATCATAAAGGCCTAGCCATTGCTGGAAAACGTATTACCGTGTCGACGAGCGGGCTTGCAGATGGAATTTATAAATTCACCGATAATAGTTTGCAGGTAAATCTAGCGATCTCATTACATGCGCCAACAAACGAGCTCCGAACGCAGATAATGAAAATAAACCGAGCTTTCCCCATAGAGGAACTGATGCAAGCGGTTGATTACTATTTAACAAAAACGAATCGCAGGATTACTTTGGAATATATTCTGTTAAAGAATCTGAATGATCGTAGGGAGCATGCCCTTCAACTTGCTGCCCTAATTGAGGATAAGCGACATCTTACAAATGTTAACTTAATTCCATATAATCCGGTGGATGAACATAATCAGTATCAAAGAAGTGAACATGAGTCGATGTTAGCGTTTTATGATACGCTGAAAAAACAAGGTATTAATTGTAGTATTCGTCTTGAACATGGGACAGATATTGATGCCGCTTGTGGGCAGTTAAGAAGTAAACAACTCAGGTCATTGATCCCATGATGAATCGATTTACTAATTTTAAATTCAACCAATCTAAATTGGAGGGACAGGATGATAGAGAAGATACTCGTTACTGGTCGTTTATTTGATGTTATGCAGAGCCTTTTAGCGAGCAAACTAGATAAAGAAATACGCTTTTTATCTGAAGACAGAGTTTCAGAGTCTGACCTAAAATGGGCAGATGCTTTCGTTTCTTTTAGACCAACAGCTAACTTTCAGTTTGAGAATATAAAATGGGTGCATTCGCTTGGAGCTGGTGTCGACTCCTTTCTATACAATAGAGCTTGGAAAAGAGACGTGATATTATCACGTACTATTTGCTCTTTTGGGCAAAAAATTAGTGAATATTGCTTGAGTTATGTTCTTAAAGACTTGCAGCTACATGATGTGTTTCAAAAATCAAAAGAGACTAAAGTCATGAAGACTTTCGAACCTCTAGCCATTTCTAATCAGAAGATTGTCATTTTTGGAACTGGATCTATAGGTCAAGAAGTTGCAAGGCATTTCAGGTTCTTTAGAGCTCATGTAATGGGAGTCTCGCTCAGTGGATTACAAAAAGAGCCTTTCAACCAAGTTGTGCCTATACACAAAGTAAGCGGCATTCTACAAGACGCTCATTGGGTGATAAATACTCTTCCCTTGACACTTAAAACGAATAAATTATTTACTTATGATCTATTTAAACATCTCAATAAGGCCTGCTTTATCAATGTGGGTCGAGGTGCATCGGTTGACGAGTATTCCTTACTTACAGCACTAGATAATAAAAATTTGCGTTTGGCAGTATTGGATGTATTTGAGAACGAACCATTAGCACACGATTCTCCCTTATGGGAGCGCCCGGAAATAATAATCACGCCGCACATTTCAGCTGTAACTTCACCTGAGGAGGCGGTTAATTGTTTTTTGGACACTCACAAAAATGTGGATCAGGAAAGGTTTCCATTAATTAATCAAGTCGAAATTGATAAAGGTTATTAAGGTTCTCTAATTCAACAAGTGGTTAGTACTGGAAAAGATAGAAGCTAACATAAAAGGAGCGGTAATGATGGAATGGGTAAAAATACAGACTCTTTATGATTCTGAAAAGAAAGCGCTTAATATCGCAAATATTGTCGCAACTACAGAAGGAAGGTTAGCCAATCAACAACATGGTCCCCAATATGAAGTTGAAACCCGCATAGAACAGGTAGGCGAAAAATGGCAGGTGTTTTGGCGCAAAGTTTTTGTAGGCAATAAAACGGGCTGTGGTGGAGGATGTGCATCTTGCAGTGACAATTTGCCCAAAAAAAATAAAGGCAAGGTGTTGCCTTTTAGAAAACCTTCCGTATAAGATCATCTTCGATGTTAATGGATGGATTGATTCGTCGTTACTACTTAGCTGCCTTGATCAGAAGAAGTGACCCTTGGCAGCCAGTTTTTTGGCGGATCAAAGAAAAGGTTGTGTGCATAGAAAAAGACTATAAACCACACTATATACTAAACAGACAACTGTTTTTAGTATAACCGGAGGTGTAGACCTGTGCGGAAATGGGAAGAATTAACCGAAGATGAGAAAATGATAATTACAACGATGCAAAGGCAGGAAATAGGACCTGATGAGCTCCTCCAAAGGATGCGCAATTCTGGGAGAATGGATGAACAAGCTCTTGCAGGTTTAAGAAAAGCTCTTGATGATGTAAGAGATTTTCTCGTTCACTAAAAATTGAAATGATTAATTTCATCAATTGTTTATTTAACCTTTATAACTTAACCTAACTTTTAAAACCCCAGGTGAATTTTACCTAGGGTTTTAAACTTTTTTAAATTCATATCAGGAGACCCCCCTTAAAAAAAATAATAGGCACGTATATGTTTTATTAGGTGCGGAAAAGTCTAAACAACAATGTCAGCAAGTCACTCACTTAAGAGTAAAGAATAGAGATAATAAAAATTGAAATTAGAGACCATGTTTAGAAGAAAGAAGCGAAGTTACTGCTATGAGAATTGCATTAATAACTAAACCGATTGTCGAATCAGCAACTCAAGAGCCATTGATAGTCAAACCTTTCAAGCAAGACTCTGTACTTTACGCAGAAACGAGAGGTATTAGCGTAGTCCCATATCAGGTTACTTACGCGGCAGTTAATAAAGTTAAATTTTATCTTGATTTCAGTACCGTAGTAGACCCGAAAATCGTTAGTAACTTAGAGAATGTAGCAGAATCTACTATTTCTAAGCTCAAAGCTTCCTTACACATCCCGAAGGAAATTATTAAAGATGTAACGTATGATATTAATAAAGTGGACTGTGTTGTCTATTTCGAAATTATCCTCAGCCCATGTTCGGCACAAACTTCTTTTATTGAACTCGTGAATTATTTAACGAATGAGTGCTTATAGTCACCCATCCCCAGACAAAACAATTTATAATCAACTATTTGGTAATAAAAGGGTGTCCGCGTATTGGAAACCCTCAGATCTTGTGATGTATGGTTGTCCATCTTCTTTGTTTTATGGTAATATAGGCCTAGATACTCTTCTTGAGTTTTCGAATGGACAACTCTGAGTCATACTAATCTGAGTTATACTAAGTTGAAATCAATTTAAGTAAGGGGGATTATTATGCCCAAACAACTATATAGAGTTCTATGGTCCTTGGCCATTTTCTTCATTATTGTGACGGTTATCACTTTTACTTTTGGTCTTATTCTTGTAGGAGCAGCGATTGTTAGCTTATTTGGAATTTATCGTTATTACCTAGGGAGAAAGAGGTCAAGAAGCTTTAGGGAGTCGCCAAAAAGGTATTTCTCTGGTGAAATTATCGATATACAAGCAGAAACAATTCCACAAGCAACTAACGATAGATTTTGAAAATCAGAAAAAGAGTTATTGGTAATACCACGTTTCATTATTTAGAGAACGGAACAATTGGCTCAGGACGTAGGGCGGGAAATTGTTCTTAGAGGATGAAAGTAAAAGTACTAAACTTGATTATGATCAGACAGTTAAAGAGGTCTTAGATATTGCTTGGAGCCGAATAAGATAATCATGAGTAAATAAGCCATGGGCACTTTATAATGGAGTGCCCTTTGATTTTGTTAAGCCTAATGATTAATAAAATATTTAACATATTATAAGATAGTGATATAATGATTCTAAGAGGGGGTGAAAGTGATGAGAATGCTGGCTGAATTCTTTCCTGAATTTGCAGAGAAATTAGATGATCTCGATGCGCTATATAAAGAAAAAAGAATGATAGATGAAAAAACATATCAGTTTATTTGTTTCGCCCTTTCGATTAAAGGTCGCTCAAAACCGTGTGCCTTGAAACATTTCAAAGGTGCCCTGGAAGCTGGTGCGACTGTAGAGGAATTAACTTATATCTTGGCACTCACCATGCGAGAAGCAGCGGGAGCCGATGACTGTTGGACTCATGATGTAATTGGTGATTGGCAAGAGATCATAGCTGGAAATATCAAATGTGATTGTGAAAAGTAAGGAGATTCGTCCAAATGGAGATTAAAGTCTTGGGAACTGGTTGTAAAAAATGTAAGCAGTTAGAGGAATTAGTAAAGGAAGTCGTCAAGGAAACTAAGACTGAGGCCGTAGTCATTAAAGTAACGGATATTCAAGAGATTGCGAAAGCCGGAATAATGCTTACACCGGGACTAATGATTGATGGAAAAGTCAAATCAACTGGAAAAGTTCCTTCTAAAGCAGATCTGGTGAAGCTGATTACAGAAAGTGCATTAAAATAGTAGTAAATCACACTTCATTTTCTGTTTCGGCAAGAACGTTTGCAAAATAACTAGTAAAGGTATCTAAATACGAGAAGATAGAGTCTGCATTAAATTTAATGTAGGCTCTATCTTTGTATCGTGAACTAGATCTTTAACTCTGGTAAAACCTAATTAATCATGAGTTCAAAATTATTAATACTTTTTAAGATAGTAA
>NZ_MASS01000089.1 GCF_001707885.1 Desulfosporosinus cupriresistens
TTTAAGTTGCTCTTCAGGAGCCATTTGTTTAATAATCTTACTATCGACTTCCTCAATGATCTGGCTCTCTAAATGAGGGCATTCACCAAAACGTTTCTGTCCCTTGATTACCAAATCTGCAAACGCTAGGCATGTTGCCATCCCACACAGTTTGCAATTTGATTTTGGGAGTAACTTGTATACTTCTAGAGGATTGTTAAGCTGTGACATCTGATATTACCCCTTCCTGAAGTAATTATAGTGTTAATATGCTTCCATCATCAGAATTCTCCACGTTTCTCTTTTCCCCTGCCGTAATATTTCGTTTATTACATATTTTCGAATATTCTATTATATTACGAGCTCTTTGGGCTGTTAGCTAAAGCTTTTTTCCAGTTCCTTCTTTAGAACATCTGCTGGGAAATACCGTCCTGGGCATTCCGTGGCAGCCCCTGGCACGTCCCGGTGCAGCTCAACGTCTGTCGTCTTTAGAGAAAAGAAGGTCAGAAGTTGGACGACTTTTTTAATTAACCCAACGAGTTGGGTATCCGGTACTTCCTTTTCGCTGAAATTTCCTACGAGACAAATTCCGACCCCACTGGAATTACGATGTCCTGCTTTACAATGCGCTCCCGCTCGATCTAAGGGACGCCCATCCTCACAGCTCCCGTTCGGCATAATTACAAAATGATAACCAATATCGCTCCACCCCTTAGTTTGGTGCCACTCACGTATCATCTCAGCATTTACCGAAACCGTCTTTCCTGCCCTCATCACTTCTGTAGGGCTTGCTGAGTGATGGATAACTATTTTTCGCCAATCCATTCTATTCTCCCCTCTCCCTCAACTTTCAGGAAGTCAATGGCTTTACCAATAACCTCAAACTTCAACTATTCCTCGTAACAACCTCTCAGGAGGGCAATTTCTTCGGCATAGCCTGAAAGCTCGTTTGGTGTTTCGAGAAAGAAAGGCAGGTGCCGGAGTTTAGGGTGATTGATGATTTGGGTGATGGCTTGCAAACCAATGGAGCCCTCACCGATTTTGGCATGGCGGTCTTTATGACTGCCCTTAAGATTCATACTGTCATTTAAATGGATCGCCAAAAGCCTCTCTAAACCAATGACCTCATCAAAATTATTCAGGACACCGTCCAGATCATGCACAATATCATAACCTGCGTCATTGATATGGCACGTATCCAAGCAAACACCTATTTTGTCTGATAAAACGACACCATCGATGATCTGCTTGATTTCTTCGAAGGTGCGCCCTACCTCTGTACCTTTACCTGCCATGGTTTCAAGCAACACCGTGGTTGTCTGTTCGGGTTTTAAAAGAGCGTTAAGCTGCGCAACAATCAGACGTATACCCACTTCGGAGCCTTGCCCACCATGGCTGCCAGGGTGGAAATTATAGAGGTTGTTAGGTAAATACTCCATTCGAACCAAATCGTCAGCCATAACTTGGGCAGCAAACTCTCTTGTTTTCTCCTCAGGGGAACATGCGTTGAGGGTATAAGGGGCATGAGCTAAAATCGGAGCAAATTGATTTTCCTTCATCAGCCTAAGTAAAGCCTCAGCATCCTTCGGATCGATTGCCTTCGCTTTACTGCCCCTTGGATTACGGGTGAAAAACTGAAACGTATTGGCATGTATTTTCAGGGCATCTTTACCAATAGCTTGGAATCCTTTAGAAATCGATAAATGACATCCAATCTTTAACATCGTAATCCTTCTTTCTCGTGCAAGACTTCCAATGCATTATATTCCAATTTCTGACCTTATTCAAAAGTTCACCCCGAAGCTTTCATTATACATTTTAGGAACATGTGTAAAGATAACCTTACCTCTCCATAAGGCAGGAGATTACAGCAAATGAAGCACTGTCCAAAGATTCTAATCTTAGACAATGAGGAAGCTTTGCGCGCTATTATAGCTCAGCGTTTGAAGCGTAAAGGCTACGAAATAGTGGAAGCCGGCACAGCTGAAGAAGGGTTATCCCTTCTCAAAGAAACTTTAATCGATATTGTCCTGTTAGATATTAAGCTACCGGACGGTGATGGGCTTATCCTTTTACCAAAGATCGCTTAAACGGCTTAACTTTAATCGTCCCCCCGCTACACGAACGGCGGGATGTAAAACTCAGAGCAAAAAAAACTACTTCATCACGATTATATTTTATTACCAGAAACTCAAGAGCAATTGCTAAATTATGATTTTCCGGGTAATGTTCGTGAACTCTCCTAATTCTTGTTATTTAAATATCTGTGGCATTTTTCCAAGAAAGTCATTATGCCTTTCTCCTCAGCCAGCTTTTTATCAAGGGTCATATCTCCTCTTCCTAAGCGATCGCATAATCCAAGAAGTGCTATCTCGTCAAGGAAAACCTCAGAAGCCATTCTTTTGATATCTGCAAACGGTAATCCCTTAGTAACAAAGAGTATTTGCATATGCCACCTTACCATCTTGGAAACTTGATTTATAAATTCCTTGTCATCACTAAGTTCCTCAAGAAATTTAGCAGAAAGCCTCTCCCCCAATTTATCATGATCGTATGCAGTTATTCTCCCTTTCGTCATCTTTGTGGTGGCAGCTTTGCCCAAATCATGGAGCAAAGCAGACCACATAAGTACTTTTGGATTTTGGCTGAGATTTTTCCGTTCCGCTGCATTATCTACAACCAACATTGTATGGTTCCAAGCACTACCTTCTGGGTGATGCTGCGGCGATTGAGGTACTTCCTTTAAGTCGCCCAGTAAGGTGTAAGGGTAGTTTAATTCGAAGATACCAGATTTACTTAATTCTATAAAGTAGTCTGAAGGCTTTTTGTCATTCAACAAATGTTCATTAATCTCAATAAATAGTTGCATCTTTTTTTACTCCACTTAAACAGTATTTTAATCTATGCTTACCCAAACTTCCTGTGTTTAATGTAATCATTCTTTATCCCCCTCTTATTCTCCCTACATCCCATCTAGACTAAAACACTACTCTCTTGTCCGTGGCTATCGCTTCAACAGACTTATATTTCAGAAAGACCGTCAATCATGGGATGAACCATAATACTTGACTATCTAATCATTTTAACGTACAATATACTTAATCGTATAGTTGAAGGGGAGTAGCTCACACAGCAAAGTCGTCATTTCGGGATTAAAAACCCCCGGCTTTGTTGGCAACTATTAAAGTTGTAAGCAAGACCTTTACCAGAATTAACTGGTAAAGGTCTTTTTTTATATATTTTTTAGGACTTTATTTTGACCAAAAGAGAGGAGCTTAGGACATGGAATTTTTCTCACCAGACTTTATATCTGCCCTATTGTCCGTAATCATGATTGACTTAGTTCTAGGAGGTGACAACGCAATAATAATTGGCCTGGCTGCCCGTAATCTTCCCCAAAATAAGCAAAAAAAAGCAATCCTCTGGGGCACACTTGGAGCAGTGCTGATCCGAATAGTCGCTACCCTACTAGTTGTCTGGCTTCTGAAGATTCCAGGACTTTTGCTGGCAGGAGGACTATTACTGATCTGGATGGCTTACAAGCTTTTAGTGGAAGAAAAGAAAGAGCATCAAACTAAGGAATCTACCAGTCTATGGGTAGCTATTCGTACTATTATGGTCGCAGATGCAGCTATGGGTATCGATAACGTGTTAGCCGTGGCTGGGGCCGCTCACAGCAATTTCCTCATCGTCGTGTGTGGTCTGCTCGTTAGTATTCCAATTGTTGTTTTAGGCAGTACTGTAGTTATTAAACTCATTGAACGTTTCCCTTTTATTATCTATCTGGGTTCCATGGTCATCGCCTATACAGCTGGGAGCATGATTGTAGAAGAACCGATACTACACTCCTTCTTTGCTGCTAATTCTTATTTGGAATGGTTAGTGATCTCAGTTATTGTGTTGGGTGTAATTATTTCCGGCAAGCTAAAAATGCATCTTAAATTACAAACCAATCATTAAACTCATTTGATATTTTGCTATTTGAGAGGAGAAATGAATAAATTATGACTGGATTCGGAAATCAAGTTAAAACTGTCATGCTCATGAGTCTATTGACCATTTTAGTAGTCTTAGCAGGTCAAGCTTTAGGTGGGGAAAGCGGCATGGTGCTTGCTTTCATGCTTGCTCTGGCAATGAACTTTGGAAGCTATTGGTTTAGCGATAAAATAGCTCTGTCGATGACTAGAGCCCAGTTCGTAACCAGGGAGGAAAAACCTCAGCTATACGCGCTAGTGGAAAATCTAGCTCAGAATGCCAACCTGCCTATGCCAAAGCTCTATCTAACCCCTTCTCAACAGCCTAACGCCTTTGCTACAGGACGGAATCCGGCTCACGCGGCGGTCGCAGTGACTGCAGGTCTTCTTACTCTTCTGGATAGGAATGAGCTAGAAGGCGTAATCGCCCATGAATTAGCCCATATCCAAAACCGGGACGTTTTTATCGGTACGATCGCCGCAGTAATGGCCGGGGTGATTACGACTCTAGCTAACTGGGCCCAATGGGCTCTAATGTTTGGCGGACTTAATGGTGACGATGAAGAAGAAGGTGGCGGTCTGGCAGCCCTGCCGCTTATTATCTTAGGACCGCTTGCAGCTTTACTCGTACAAATGGCTATTTCACGTTCCAGGGAATACCTGGCAGATGCTACTGCAGCCAAAATAACAGGTCAGAGCACTGGTTTGACCAATGCCCTTCTTAAATTAGAACGCGGATCGCAAATAATTCCCATGGATGTTAATCCCGCAGCCAGTCACCTGTTCATTGTTAACCCACTTAATACCAAAAGACTGCTCTCATTATTTAGTACTCACCCGCCAATTGAAGAGAGAGTTAAACGGTTAAACAGTCTATGAACCTCTCGAACCTATACTTCTTTAAGAAATGGGAGTTACCAACTCAATTAATAAAGTTAAAATCACGAAGTAAGCAGTAATGATAATCTAAGCTAGCAGATATCAAACCAAATAAAAATAAGGATGTGATCATGTGAAATTGAAACAAATGGCTGGGACTATATCGATTATTGTAATGTTATCAACACCAACATTGGCACAAGCACAGGTTGCTTCAGGTAAGTCAGAAGTACTTCTTATGGATCAGTCCCTTGTGGACGGAGTAAACCTGAAAAGTGAACAAGCAAACGTTCTCCAGGCCCTGGTTGAAACATTAGCTATAAATACAATCGGCTTAACCAATGATGAAATCAAAATACGATTTAAGTCAGCGGGTCGAGAAAAACACCTGGCATCACTTCAAGAACGGGCTAAGTCGCTCGATATCGATATTACTGACCTAAGTAATGATCAAGCAAGAAAAAAGATTAAGGCAGCAGAAAGAGCAAATACTCTAACCCACCTTTTAGCTGACGCCAAAATACTTGGCATTGGCATTGGTATTGAGCCAAGGCAGTCCACCACATGAGATTAGCTGCATTTCGTCACTTGTTTTAAAGATGGACGAAATAGTCCAGACTGCTGTATGGGTCATCATTAAGCCCATAAAGGGCATGACCATCTTTTTTAACCCAATTCCTTCGGGACCTAGCACTCTGGAGAGAACAATTGAATTGCTGAAAGCTAAGATCTTGGTTATGAAAGAGGCTACTGTCAAAACAAAGGCCCCTTTGACCAAACATTGTTTTTTCATAAGGTTAACCTTTCTAAAAACAATGTTTGATCTATGTCTATGTAAGCCTAGGTCATTTCAAAACTATTTTCCGCCAAGTTCTCTAGGAACTCTTACTTACTCGCTTTAATATAGGTCCTATGGGGAGTTGACTAAGCCCCAGCCCCCATAGGAGCCAGACTGCAGGCCAGCTTTTGCGCAAGAAATAGATTAAAAGTAGGATACCAATAATTCGTCCTATATTCAGTGGTATCTCACGAAAGCATAGAAATTCAACTTGATAATGAGCTGTTTTCCTGCAATTGCGGATAACATTGTAAGAAATTGTGGTTAACGGTACAAAGACCAGTGGGAAAAACAAACTATTCGCGATTCCAAACAACCAAAAAGATTTTAAGTTAGGTTCCCAAAGCACAATTGTGGTAAAAAGCGTCAAGAGAACCCCACCAAGCAGCATTGAAAGATAGCGACGTTCCCTCTTAATATATCGTCCAACAAAATAGTAACTAAGCAAGGTAATTATCGATAGAACAAAATTAAAAAACCCTAACTGAAGTTCATTTTGAGAAAATTCATAGAAAATGAGAATCAACAAAAAGGTCATCACGCCTTCCCGCAAGCCACGAAAGAACATAGACCAACTCACTTGTCGCCACTCTACTCCGATCAAAGCTCTAGCTTGTGTGAAATTACACTGAGATTTGCGTGGATTAGCTACAAATGTTCGCGTGACTATGGTCGCTAGTATAAAGCAAATTACCATGATGCTGAAAACAGCGATATACCCCGTGAAAGTCCCTATACTTCGAATGATAGCTCCACCGACTAACGGAGCCACCATGCCTGCCAAGGCACTCGCAGCACCATTAAAACCGGAGAATTTATCTCTATTTTGATTATTAGTCCAATCATATGTAGAAACGTTATACCCGAAATAATAGAGACCCTGTCCTAAGCCCATTAACATGCCAAACACTGGTGCTAAGAAAGCTATTTTATTTTTTAACAGAAGAACAAATAAAAAGAAACAAACATGAATAAGCAAACCTAGACGAATACTGAGGATAATTCCTTTTTGTTTAAACAGATGAGTAGCCATGAAAAAAACAAAGGGCACAGTGGTAAACTGAAATAAATTAAAAATAGCTGCTGTCTCTAGGTTGTGCGAGATTTTCCAGAGATAAATATTGAAGAAAATATTTGATAGACTCACTCCGGTCAAAAACAAAGTATGGACCAATAATAACCTGCTTGCTTGTGAATCAAGAGCAGTGGAATTCTCTGAACTCATTCTTTTGCCCCCCTTTACAAAGCTAAGATTTCACCATTACGCGTGCAGGAAACAATGTAGACCTAAGACTATCACAAGGATAAGTCTTAGGTCTAGAATAAACAAGTTATTTAGATCGCTAGTTCCTTAACAAGGTCTACGCCTGCACTCGCTCCAATTCTTGAGGCACCGGCTTCAACCATCTCCAGGACTTGCTGCAGGTTTTTTATGCCACCAGACGCTTTGACGCCCATTTCTGTCCCCACGGTTTGACGCATGAGCGAAATGTCATGAGTATTCGCACCGCCTGACCCAAACCCTGTGCTGGTTTTTACAAAATGTGCACCAGCCTTTTTTGCTAACTTACAGGCTAAGATTTTTTCATCATCGTTTAAATAACATGTTTCTATGATAACCTTGGTGATTGCGTTAGGATTAGCTTCCCTAGTTGCTTCAACGACTGCCGAAATATCTTGGAAGACAGCATCCTCACGACGTTCCTTGAGAACACCAACATTGATCACCATATCGACTTCCAGTGCTCCATTCTTCACGGCCTCTTGGGCCTCAAAGGCTTTAGAAGCCGTTGACGTGCTGCCAAGTGGAAAACCTATAACCGTACAAACTAAGACTGCTGAATCTTTCAGGAGTTTAGCTGCAAGCGGAACATAGGATGGGTTGATGCAAACCGAGGCAAAGCCATACTCTAATGCTTCAGTGCAAAGTTTGGTGATATCTTCTTGAGTAGCTATAGACTTCAAAATGGTATGATCAATTAGTTTAGCTAGTTCGTTTCGAGTCATGGTCATTTTGATTGCCCCTTTAATCCAAACAAATACCTCTTATTTTGATGCGGCAAATGTCAGTTTGTCATTAATATATTGAGCTGCATTGTCCTTATTAATCAGAGTGGTTCCAGCATCAATAAATGCATCATATGTTTTACCATCAAGAACTCCTAGAGCAGTATCAACAACTGTTTTGCCCAGCACTTGTGGGTCATTTAAGACAGTAGCGTCATACTTGCCAGTCGGGATTGCTTTAATAGCTTCCATTAGACCGTCAACACCAACGATTTTAACTTTTCCGGCTAATTGATTTTGTTCCAGAACTTGCAAAGCACCTAAGGACATATCGTCATTATGGGCATAAACCAAGTTTACATCTGGATTGGCTTGGAGTAAATCTTGGAATGCTTTGACAGCTTTAGAACGAGTGTAATCACAATACGGTCCCTGGATAACTTTAATCCCAGGTTCTTTATCCACGGCTAAATGGAAACCGTCACGACGATCCATCATAACCTTGCCGCCAGCATCCCCTTGAAGTTCAATAATTTTACCTTTTGCCTTACCTTCTCCACCTAGTAAGAGGACGGCCTCTTTTCCTGCTAACTCACCCATTTTTCTATTATCTCGGCCAACAAACGTAGCAACCTTGCCATCTGTCGGACGATCAACGGTCACCACTGGAATATTTGCTTGTTTAGCAGCCGCAAGTGAAGGCGCAACTGCCGTTGGATTGGAAGGGTTAAGAATTAGAACATTGATTCCTTTGGTGATTAAATCTTGTATGTCTTTATTTTGTTTTTCAATATTATTTTGAGCATCCACATAAACTATTTTAGCACCTTTGGCTTCTGCTTCAGCCTTCGCTGCATCCATTAAGGATACATAAAATGGTGAATCTAAGGTTACTTGGGAAAATCCGATGACGACTTGTTTAGGAGTATCTTTTGGAGCATTTGTTTCAGCAGTTTTAGCAGTACCACATCCAGCAACCCCTATCAAAACTGACACCATAGTTAATGCTAACAAACCTCGTAATTTTCTCATCCTAAATCCTCCTCTTATTTATTGTTGTTGTTTTTTAAACAAGAACTTGCCTATTCTAAAGTTTAATGACGCACCCCCCTTTCAATGTGGGAATATATCAATGAGCATTTTTGCCCATGACAAACTTATTGAGTATTAGGGCAAGCATGATGATCAAACCCATAAAAATTTGCTGATAATAGGATGCCAGCCCAACCAGATTGAATATATTGGTAATAATACTCATTAATAGAACACCAGCAAATGTTCCCACTACCCCACCGACACCGCCAGCTAAACTGGTTCCACCTAGAACAACTGCCGCAATCGCATTAAGTTCTGCCCCACTCGAAGCGGTTGGCTGACCTACTGTTAACCAAGATGTCAGTACAACGCCAGCCAAGCCCGACAGAATCCCGGAAATAACGAACACTGAGATGAGATGTCGATTCACTCGTACACCAGAGAGATGAGCTGCTTCTGGATTTCCTCCTACAGCGAACAAATTTCTACCATAAGGGGTGTATTTCAGCGCAAGCGCTGCCACAATTGTGAGCATAATCCAAACTAATCCACTCACTGGAACTCTTCCAATAAACCCAGCCCCTAGAAAACTAAACGATTCGGGCAGTCCGTAAATTGGTTGACCATTCGTAACCAACAATGCCAAACCTCGAGCGGAAACCATCATGGCTAACGTGGCAATAAAAGATGGAATATTAAATTTAGCTGATAAAAAACCGCTGACGAAACCTAATACCCCTCCAGCTGCCAGCGCCAGGATAATCGCCAGCGGTATTGACCAACCAGCGGCCAGTAACATGGCTACCACCATACCTGACAGGGCTGCAATAGATCCAACCGAGAGATCGATGCCAGCTACCAGGATGACGAAGGTCATTCCAATCGCCATGATTCCAGTGACAGACGATTGTTGCAGAAGATTTAGGAAATTTTGGATCGTAAAAAACCTTGACGACAAGGTCGATGCAATGCTGATAAAAACCAATAATAAAATCAATAGGTTATACTTCCCCAAAAAATAACCCAATTCTAACGTTCTACTCTTTTTCTCACCAGTGCCAATACTTACATTACTCACAAATTCTTACCCTCCCGTGACCGCACAATGAAGTATGGCTTCATCTCTAAAGTCTACCTGCTGAAATTCCCCGACAATATTACCATTAAACAAAATGACCATTCTATCACACAATTGTACTAGCTCTGCCAATTCTGAAGAGGCGACGATAACTCCAAACCCCTTGTCAGATAAACCTTTGATGATTTTGTACACTTCTTCTTTAGCTCCAATGTCAATCCCTTGAGTTGGTTCATCAAAGAGCAAAATATTCGAGTTCTTGAGCAGCCATTTAGCAATAACAACTTTCTGCTGGTTACCACCACTTAAATTTTTCACCGAAGCTTGAATGGATGGAGTTACTACCCTTAATTGCTCAACTTGTGCGTTCACATGTTTGTACATTGTTGAATACTTTAATAAGCCAAACCAAGTATATTTCTTAAGCGAGGGAACAACTGCGTTTTCCCACACCGATAGGTTTAACAGTAACCCTTGCGTCTTCCGACTTTCAGGAACCAAGGC
>NZ_MASS01000090.1 GCF_001707885.1 Desulfosporosinus cupriresistens
TGGATCGCGGCTTCGGCGATACTCTCCACTGGAGACTATCGTACTGGAGACTATCGTACCAAAAGCGCCATCCTTGGCGCATTGGCGGCAGCGCACATCCTTGTGCGCTGCCCCGTGTCTGGGGTCAGTCGCTTTCACGGAAGTTTTCTTTTCTGCTTACGTAAAGACCTCGCGCTCGTGTCATACTGCGTCCCGGGCTTGGGACGGGGGAGACGGGAGTGCTGGGGAGACTCAAAAATCTGCTAAAGAGTTGATAGCTGGAAATATACTAAAGAAGGATGCCGTATAGCATCCTTCTCATCAGTGGGACATTATTAGCTTTACTTGGCAATACCTACATAATCTTTATATTAAATCTTGTGGCCTGTAAAATTCACATTCTAGCTTTCTAAAATCCTTAGCATTCCAAGTTAATACCGACAACTCCAAGCTTTTTGATTTCTCAGCTAAGTAAACATTTACTAAATCAACATTTACTCCACGGAAATGAGCTAAGACACGTTGTACTAAACCATCTTCATCAAGCTCAACTTCATCAGCTTCAATGAAATCTTCGAAGACTCGCAAAATCGTTTCTTTATCAAAATTATATACTTTTCGTAAGACCCAGTAAGCTTCAAGAAGAACAATTGATTGAACATGAAATGCTATATCGCCTTGTTCTATAAGCTGAACTAATTGCTCAATCTGAGTGTCATCATCCTTCGTAAATAAACGAATAAGAATATTAGTATCGACTATCATTTTCTTATTCATCTGTTAACTCCATTGACCTCTCTTTAAGTTCTTTTGCCCGTTCGGTCTTGGCCAAATCAATTGCTTCCTCCACGTTGATGTTTGTGGCAACTTTTAGCGCTCCCATTACTCCTCGGATTGACTTCTTGATTTTGGGTTGGACTTCAATAATTCTTTCATTTTCATCTAAGACAAAAGCTAATCTATCTCCTTCATTAAGGTTTAAAAGAGTTCTCAATTCTACTGGAATAGTCAGTTGCCCTTTGCTAGTTAATTTTCCAGAGAGAAGTTGTTTTGTCATAATAAATGTACCTCCAGCAAAAAAAAAGTATTACTTAAACTTTAAGTAATACTTTTTTAAAAGTCAAGTTTTTCCGTGGTATTATTTATTTTTCAGTAGAGTAATATATTGGGAAAATACTGTTTAACACAAATATGTAAATATATAGTATAATATTTCGAAGTAAGTGAACTATTTAATAAGCTTTTTTGTGAGTTTTTAAAAAATTTGATACTAAATAAACTAGCCAGAAGGAAGAGGATAAGGGTTATGAAAAAGAAAAGTGTATTTTTATTATTAGCAATACTGTTTTTCGCTCTGGCAGGTTTTGGTATTCGCCAAAAGTTTCAGGCCTCCCAGAAAACTATACCCGCTACGATAGTTGCTAAAGTTCAAACCTTAACAGGTATTAGTAAAATTAAAAGTGGCTCAGTTAATGCGGTGATCCTTGGTGAATCGATCGCTGTTAGTCAAGGTGCCTCAAATCCCGCAACAACGAGTTGGAATTCTGATCTGAATACAGCTTTATATGCGAAGTATTCAAATAAGATAGTGTGGGACAACAAAGCTTCAGCAGGAAAACTTATAGATTATAGTTTAGAGAGAGCTAAGGAGATAACCAGTAATACTGATGCTGTATTTATTTTTACAGGAAGAATTGATAGAAATTTTTCCACGCCAGAGCAGTTTAGTAAAAAATATATTCAGTTGATCAATGAAATTAAAAGCAAAGCGCCAAAAGCAGATATTTTTTGCATTGTTGAACCACCGATGATTTCGCCTGATGAATCTAAATTTTTAGGTATAAGAAAAACAATTATGGATGTCGCCGCTAAGAATAGCGTAAATCTAATCGATGTATGGAGCGCATTTCCTCAAGATCCGGTTACTTTGCACAGATTGTTGGAGGATGTACTCCATCCAAATGATAATGGCAATAAGCTAATGGCGGACTATATTTATAGTTATTTAGTTACGGTGATCAACACAGACAAATAAATATATTGTAGTTGGCATTTTTTGGACCTTTAAAAATATTAAAGATAATTAACAACTTAACAAATTATTAACATTTTTCGTGTTATCTTTTTACATCACTAGGTTATAATTTGACTAAAATTAGAAACTGATTTGGCTCCTGTGAAAAAGTCGGGTGTAGCTCGCAAGAATGGTTAGCTAGGTTTGGAATATAGTATCAAGAGAGGTGGGTTCAGTAACTGGTCGCCACACAGAAGATAATTGGTAGCAAATGGAATACAGTATAAAAGAGCGACAGAAAAGGAGTGTATATTTTTGCAGAAAGTATATGTACTCGATTCTAGTGTGTTACTGCATGACCCTAATGCGCTATTTCAATTCCAAGATAATGATGTGGTTATTCCCTATGTAGTTTTAGAGGAAATAGAAAGTAAGAAACGCCTTCCGGAAAATGTCGGCCGAGCTGCCCGGGAGGCTATTCGTCATCTTGACCGGTTACGGAACAATGGTCAACTTTCCCAGGGCGTTTTTTTGCCGAACGGGGGTAAGATTCGGATTGAGTTGAATCATTACTCTAATGAGATTTTGCCGGCAAATTCGAATTTTGCTCTGGCAGATAATCGTATTCTAGCAGTTTCTTTAAACTTGGGGCGTGAGGAAGAGCGTACTGTCATTTTGGTCACTAAAGATATTGCCATGCGTGTTAAGGCAGATGCTTTAGGCATCTTAACGGAAGACTATTATAATGACAAAGTAGCGCTGCCTTCGATTATGGATGAGATTTTGATATTGCCGCTTGGGGATAGCGAAGTTGATGCACTTTACCAAAATAAATACATCCCTCTGCAGGTGCCTTTGATGCCGAATCGCTGTGTAAAAGCAGTTTTGACTGATGATTGTATTCTGCCTCTTGTGTCTTCTCCGGATGGAAAGAGATTAGTTTATCAGACGGAGAAGAGTCGGGCATCTTGGGACATTAGACCGAAGAATACGGAACAGTCTTGGGCTATGGAACTGCTCAATAATCCAGAGATTAAGCTGGTTAATCTGATGGGTCCAGCAGGTACAGGGAAGACTCTGCTGGCTTTGGCGAGTGGTCTGGAACAAACGGTTCATGATGAGTTATATATTAGGATGCTTTGTGCTCGGCCGATCGTACCTTTCGGCAAGGATATTGGCTTTCTGCCTGGGGAGAAGGATCAGAAGGTTCGTCCGTATATGCAACCAATTTATGATAATCTTGAGTATTTACTTCGCCCGCGGCGAGAAAAAGAGCGGGAGCGAGGTGGCGATTCGATTGTTGACAGCGCGATTGACCTGCTCATCAAGAAGAGGCAACTCGAAATTGAGGTGTTGACCTATATCCGGGGGCGGAGTATTCCTAATCAATTCATGATTATTGATGAAGCGCAGAATCTTTCAGCGCATGAGATTAAGACGATTATTACTCGAGCTGGTGAGGGAACGAAGATTGTGCTTTGCGGGGATCCGGATCAGATTGATCATCCTTATTTGGATAAGGAGAGTAATGGGTTAGCCTATGTTGCTTCTCGGTTAAATGGTCAATCTTTCTATGGTCAGGTGCGACTGATTCATGGCGAACGAAGCGAGTTGGCCACACGGGCGGCGCGGTTGTTGTGAACTTGTGCGTCCTGGGCTGGGGTCCGAGGAACGGAGTGCTGGGGAGACGGCACATTTCATGTGCACCGTCTGAAAGTAAGAGGGGAATGTGTACAAGGGGGGGTAATAAATCACCATGTAATAATAGTGAACTTTTAACACATAATACTAATATGTGTTAAAAGTTCCTCATCTTTAATTGAAAGGAGAGTGTTTTACTTTGACAATATACGACTGGTATAAAAAAATTCGGCAAGGATTAAAAGGTAGAAACAAGCTTAGCGAAATAGCTAAAAAAGTTATAAAGTAATAGATTGTACCTGGTAAAAGAGTTAAGGCCACAAAATATTGTTACGTATAAGAAAAATCGATGAGGACTTTGACCCGACTAATGGAAATAGCCACGATCTTGGCGTTATCAGCTGCCAAGTCGTGGCTATTTTCGCTAATGATAGGCTTTTTTGGGTAGTTGAAATTAAAATGTACTATTATGTACTTCGTTTGTTACCTATTCGTTAACTGTTAATGTTCCATTTTCAAACTCATTGCCTATAACGCTACCAAATACTGTTGAAGTGATATTGAGTTTTGAGGAACTCCCTAGTTCAATAAGTTCGAACATCATTTGCGTTTCGTTCCAAATGGTTTTGTAAATGACTGCTGAGATTTTGACTAAATCACCTTCATACACATCAATGCCGTTTTCATCTGAAAAACCTGTCCACTGAAGCAATTCGAATTTCCCGATTGGTTCCCAAGATCTACCTGGTACACTCACTGCAAATGGAGCTGAGCTCTGTGTATCAAAACTTATGGCTTGGGGTTTCAACATTTTCTCTTTGACCTTGTCCCAAACTTTTAATTTTAGTTTTCTCAATTCGTGGTACCCCCTTATTACTCTAGAAAGGCCTTTATTAAAGGTACGCTAGAGGAAGGTGTATTTAAGAGGGTAGAGCAGCTTGTATCTTTTACCATTGAGGAAACAGGGTGAGAAAAGGGTGAACATAGTTAAATGACACTAGTTAGAACGCCCAATTCGACAGGATAGATCAGATTTCTTAGCAGGAAAAAGAAGGAATAAAGCGAAAGTGAATTTACCATGGTTGTATGAAGAGAAAGTTTAATAGTTTCAGATGATCTGGCGTGGATCGTTGATGATAGATAAAGAGCATATAGAAGATAAGGTAAAGGGAGGAGCAGTTGCCAATGGAACGAAAGCTTCGCTATGTTTGGTGGTTTGTACTGATTGGCCTTGTGATGGTTGCCATTTGGAAGCTCTTTCTACCTCATGGTTCTAATGCTTATCTTAGAAAACCGGTTTCAAGTCGGGAGATCATAGTCTATGTTGATGGTGCGGTTGAGAAACCGGGGCTTGTTCATTTAGCTCCGGATGCTCGTTTGGATGATGCTTTGAAGCTGGTCAGTCCTTTGCCTGAGGCTGACCTGGAGAGTATGAACCCTGCTGAGAAACTTAAAGATGAGCAAAAGGTTTCTGTGCCGTATAAGAGTATTCTTCTTTCTCCGGAGTCGACAGTGGTGGGGAATCCAATCAATGTGGTTGGGGCTAATACTGGGGTTGTTGGTGGTGGATCAATTAATAATGGCAGCGTTAATCCAGCGTCGACAGGAGGGAAAATTAATATTAATACTGCTGGAGTTGCTGAACTGGACAAGTTGTCTGGAGTCGGTCCGGTTTTAGCGGAACGTATTCTTCAATATCGGACTGAACACGGGCCATTTTCTCGTCCGGAAGATTTGGAAAACGTTTCGGGAATTGGAACTAAAACTTACGAAAAGATGGCTTCGCAAGTGACGGTTGGCCCATGAGAGACGTCTGGATCGGGCGAGCGGCTGCCCTCTTGATAGGGGGCCTTTGTGGAGCGTATTTGCCGGAACAGGTGCGTCTTTGTTTTTGGGGGGTTCTCGTATTGCTGGGGGTTCGTCTGCTATTGTGGCGGCCTCGGGATTTTTTTGGTCGGGTGTTTCGCCCTGAGATTCTCTTGCTAGGGGCCAGTCTTGTGCTTGGTTATACGTATAGTGCCTTTGCAGATCGCATCCTGCCGGAGCCCCTTAGCCTGGACCATGTTGAGGTTGTTGGTTTTTTAAAGGATTGGAATATCGCAGAAGATAAGGCTGTGGGGATAGTATGCCTTGAAGACGTGGAATTTGACACTGCCGTGCAGAAGAACAGCAGCAAGGCGATAGAAAATGCGGCTGATGCACTGCCTGATCTTCGAGGTGAGTTAAAAGGTCAGACCTATCAGCTGACTGTTTATGCCGATAAGTTGGGGCAGATGCCGGGAGAGTGGAAGCGGGTTCTGCCCGGGGACCTGTTACGTTTCCAAGCGCATTTGGAAAGACCTAAAGCACTTGGGACACCCGGGGCATTCGATCTACGTCTTTATGATGCAGTTAGAGGGTTAAGTGGTACGCTAAGCGCGCAAGGGGATGTTGTCCTGCTTTCTGCGGGGGAGCCAAATCTAACCTGGAGGCTTCGGCAGCAGGTTCGAAGTCGGCTGGAAGGCTGGGATCCTGAGGAAACGGGGGTCTTAGAGGGCATCTTCTTTGGAGATTCCAGTCGGATTCCGGATTCGGTTCAGGAACGTTACAAAGTGACCGGAGTTCTTCATGTCTTTGCGGCTTCGGGTTCCAATGTAGCCTTTGTGTTAGGGTTATCTTGGATGCTCCTATGGTTTTTACCTAAGAAAATTCGAATTAGCGGAACGATACTAGTGCTTCTATTTTATGCTGCGCTTTGTGGAGGAAATGCCCCCATTGTCAGAGCGACTGTTTTGGGAATTGTCGTTTTGCTTGGACGGTTAGGGCGGGGCCAAGTGGCGACGTTGCGGTGGTTGTTGTTTGCAGCAGTAGGGCTCTTTAGCCAAAATCCTTTAATTATTCGGGATCTCGGTTTTCAGCTTTCCTTTGCAGCCGCCTGGGGGATTATTGTTCTTACCCCTCGGATTATTAAAGGGAAGGTGTTTGAACGGATCCCCAGTCTCTTTCGGTTAGCTGTTGCTGGCACACTTGCGGCGCAGGCGGCAACGCTTCCGTTGTTGATCGTGGCTTTCCATCGCTTATCTTTAATCGGTTTTTTTGCCAATGTCTTTATCCTTTTTATATTAGGTAGTGTGCTCGAAGTGGGGCTCATCGGGGTGGCCCTTTCTTTTTCTGGGGTGTTATCTGCACCACTGTTTCAGGTTAGTTTATGGCTTTTGGCCGGAACGAATTCGATTTTAAAGATATTGGCAGAATTGCCCTATGCCGATGTCTGGGTGCTAAACCCGGGTCCCCTCTTGTGGGTAATCTGGTACGGTGGAATCGGGATTATATTGTGGGGAAAAAGTCGCGTGCTTTTTATCGTAAGAGTAAGATTGCTTCTGCTGGGCAGGGGGTTAAGAAAAATAAGAGTTGTCCAGGCTTTGTACTCGAAAGTTCCTCTAAGTTTCAGGTCTGAACAAAAATTACTTGCTCGTTGGGGCGGGATACTGTTTATTGTTCTTTTGCTGTGGAGTCCATGGAATTCTCAGCACGATCTGGAAGTGGTCATGATCGATGTCGGGCAAGGGGATTCGATTTTGATTCGCACGCCTAAGAAGCATGCTATTTTGTTGGATGCCGGACCGCGCAGTGAACGGTTTGATGCTGGGGAGCGTATTGTCCTTCCGTATTTATTGCAAACTGGTACGGGACACTTGGATGCCTTGTTGATCACCCATGAACATCAGGACCATATCGGGGGAGTTCGGGCGGTGTTTGACAATATCCCGACAGACTGGGTAGGGGTGCCCGCTGTGGGCGATCGACTGGAAAATGAAGAATGGAAGGCGGGGCTTCCGTTTGGGCTAACCAGTCAATCTGAAGAAATACGCACGCTTCAGGCTGGCGATCGGATTGAGCTCGATTCTGGGGCCTGGTTGGATGTCTTGGGTCCGCATCGGGTTCTTAGTGGAACGCATTCGGACCCCAACAATAATTCCTTGGTGTTAAAACTTAACTACTTAGGGCAAAGTGTCTTGCTCGCGGCGGATATGGAGCAAGAAGAAATGGAAGAGATATTTCAGACAGGCGTCGATGTGGAGACTAATATTTTTAAGGAGCCACATCATGGGAGCCGGTTTTCTCTGTACAGACCTTGGTTGGATGTTATTCATCCTCAGGCTGTATGGGTTTCGGTGGGGAAAAACACGTTCGGGCATCCTGCGCCTGAAGTTTTAGAGTATTGGGAAGAACGTCACATCCCCGTTTATCGGACGGATGAAAAGGGCACTTTGCGACTTTTGTTAAGTGAACGCGGGATGGAAATCTTCCCTGGTCGTTAATTTGTTGTTTGTTAATCAGATTTTTAGAGATTTATTCCCATTAATTATTGGGGGATGTATAAAAAGGAAATAATGGGCAACAATAACAAGGAACATCTCTTTTCTCCTCCTCTTTCTTTTGCCCCTTCACGATCGGTTGACCGTGGAGGGCTTTTTTTGGTATTAGCAGACCCCCATGCCGTTTAAAGGTACCATGAAGCTTGAAAATGAGTTAAAATAAGCAAGGGGTGAGCTAAGAAGATGCGTGAAATTGAACGAATTAAAGAGAGTATCGTGAAGGGAAAAATTTCACCTGTTTATTTGTGGTACGGGGAGGATCGCTTCTTAATTCAAGAGGCCTTGAAAGTCCTTAAGTCGTTTTATTTCACGACAGATCCGTCCGGAAGCGGGATTGAATTGGTTTCTGCAAAGGAGCTGTCTCCAGCTGGCATTGTAGAGCGGGCCAATACGATGTCCTTCTTTGCCAACCACCTAGTGGTTGTTGAAGAGGTCACCTATTTTCAGGATGGACAAACGGCGGACTTGGAGCCGTTCTGGGACTACTTTTCCGATCCTAATCCCGCCACTTGCCTCTTGTTTATAGCTGGGAATGTGCACAAAGGAAGAAAATTTTATAAGGCTATAGACCGAGCTGGGGAGATCTTAGAATTTTGTGCTCCGAAGCGACCGCAGGAATGGCTGGCCTGGGTGCAGTCGGAATTAAAAATACGGGGAAAATCGATGGATACTCAGGTAGCAACCCAATTTATTGAATGGGCAGGACATCATACTGGCGTTTTGAGCCAGGAATTAGATAAGCTTGTAATTTTTACTGGGGATCGACAAAAGATAACGGCGGAAGACGTTAAAACTATTACGCCTCGTACGATAGAGGCCAGTATCTTTGATCTCTTGGACGCGGTGGCGAATCGAACCTCTGATAAGGCTATCCAAACGTTACAGGATGTGTCGCGTGAAGAGCACCCGTTGAAGATCCTGGCGCTGCTTGTTCGTCAAGTACGGCTTCTTTTAGGCTGTAATGCTTTGCGCAAGCGAGGCGGAAATGTAGCCGAGGCCCCTTCTTTGTTGGGAATTTCACCCTATGAAGCGCAAAAAGTCTGGCAACAATCCCAAAGGATATCGACAGAACAATTAGCAAAGGCGTTGTCGGAGTGTTTGAATACTGATTTAGCGTTAAAGACCGGGGGCGGGGATCCTGGATTATTATTGGAAATGATGATTATTAGATTTTGTGGGGAGGAAGTGTCTTAGCATCCTACGCCGGTAGGTATTCCTTTAGGGATCACGGCTTCGGCGATACTCTCCACTGGAGACTATCGTGATCGCACACGTTGCATCGCTATTCGCTTGACGCTAAGGCTAAAACGCAAAACCTCTGGGCTGTTCTGCATGTTAACCGTTGCGTTTCTTAACGCCTTATCGTCTGCGCTCATTGACGCGATTCCACTAAAGTGCTCTCTAAGCTAAGACACTTCCTCAGGCTTGGTTCGACGAAGAGGGAACGACGGTGGGGAGGAAGTGTCTTAGCACGTTCGCACACGTTACATTTGCTATTCGCTTGTCGCTAAGGCTAAAACGCAAAACCTCTGGGCTGTTCTGAATGTTAACCGTTGCGTTTCTTAACGCCTTATCGTCTGCGCTCATTGACGCGATTCCACTAAAGTGCTCTCTAAGCTAAGACACTTCCTCTGGGCTTGGGTCGACGGGGATTGGTATAACGTAAGGATTGTGGAGCTGTTTGTGTTTAAAACACAAAAACGCTTGTACAAGAAAAAGTTTCGGGTATGTCTCTTTTCGCCATCTTGACTTACACGTAAAGGAGGAAAGTCCCTGCTGGCGGAGACAGAGCTACACCTAAAATTCAAAAGAGTAAAAATATGCCAATTAGGTTAGGTTATAGATATTGAATCTTCCTTTTTCTAGTTATATACTTAGCTTAGAGAGGAGGAAGGTTATATGGTAATTGTTAATGATATCCTTTTAGAAAAGCACCTATGGTCATCTATAAATTATAAAGGAGAGAATAATATGTCCGATAAATTGACTGTTGACCAAATGGAGCAGGAACTGAGATTAGACAAAATACAACCGGTTACCCTCACACCTTCCGAGGAAAAGGTTATGATAGAAGAAGAGGATTATTTCCAGGATTTCTATGAGGAAGAGTTGAGAGCGATTTATGGTAGATCTAAATGATTTGCGATATGATGCCCAACATGGGGATTTCTTTTTTGCCAAGTTCGAGATAAGAGATTATATTAGAAAATCT
>NZ_MASS01000091.1 GCF_001707885.1 Desulfosporosinus cupriresistens
GAAACACATGTCATTGGTGGCAATTCGGTTACCAAAACCATTAGTTAAGACATATTCCCAAAGCAAAAAGCCAGTTTTTCCTTACTCCTAGGAAACTGACTTTCAGTTATTTATATCTCTCCGCTTAGATATCCACGAGTCACAAGGAGAAGAGTGACACCTAAATATTAAAGGTCACATATTTTCACTCTAAGAGACCAATACTATTTCCAAGTATGTGAGGTGAATTTAAAATTGGATAGACCCGCCCCTTCGTCAACCGTCCGTCGTTACATGGCTTATTTAAGTACCTTGGGTACAACACAACTCCACTTAAGAAATCCTTTTGTAATTGCATGGTGGTCTATGGCCTATCCAGGCTTAGGACACCTGCTATTATCAAAATACTTAAGGGGATTTTTCTTGTTTAATTGGGAAGTGTTTTTGAATTACAAAGCACATATTAACCTCGGAATCCTATATACGTTTACAGGCAGATTCGAAATGGCCAAGAACGCCCTTGATATCACTTGGGTTATGTTGTACGCTCCAACTTATTTATTTGCAGTTTGGGATTCTTATCGAACAACCGTTGACCTCAATCTTCAATATATCTTAGCTTCAAGAGAAGATGCCGAAGTTAAAACGTTTAACATTGATTCAGTAGAAATTAATTATTTAGATAAGAGAACGCCATGGATTGCTTTGTCGTGGTCAGCGTTGATGCCTGGACTAGGGCAAATCTATATTCATCGGATACCAAGTGCTTTTTTTTCAATGGGTTGGTTTATAGTAATGGCCTATCTCTCCAAGCTACTCCCCGCTCTTCACTACACTTTACTGGGGCAGTTTGAGCTAGCTAAATCGGTTGTTGAAGCCCACTGGTTATTAAATATCCCTTGCATCTATGTCTGGTGCATGTACGAAGCCTATGTTAATACCGTAGAAAATAATAAACTCTTTGATTGGGAACAATCCAAATTTTTAAAGA
Organism: Desulfosporosinus cupriresistens; assembly: GCF_001707885.1. Classification (GTDB taxonomy): domain Bacteria; phylum Bacillota; class Desulfitobacteriia; order Desulfitobacteriales; family Desulfitobacteriaceae; genus Desulfosporosinus. The sequence continues at coordinate 971 of NZ_MASS01000091.1, forward strand.
AGAATTATCAATATAAATATTTTAAAATGCCCTTTGTACGATAGGCTGGAATGAGGTTGAATGAATGTATATTGTCTCTACCTTTGAACACTCGAGTTATCTCGAATTAGCTATTACGGCCATTCAAATGAAAGGAATAGCCAAAGAAAACATTCTTTGTGTTCCTATAGATAAAAGAAGCGAAGACAAAAAACTATTTGACACCCTTCATTCCGCCGATGGCTTAAGTTTGTTAGATTTGCCCATTATTTTAGCAACCGTATTATGTCTTCTAGGAGGAATTTATGGTTTCATATTAAAATGGGGTCCTGTGTTATGGGGACTAATCGGCTTTTTTATTGGATTTGGTTTAGGTTTCATTATTAAGCTAATAACGACTAAAAAATATAATCATAGACAGAAAAAACTTAAGGCAACGGAGGTTGTCATGATTATTGATTGTAATGCTAATCAGTTAGATATGGTTAAAGATATATTATGGGAACATAACGCACTCGGTGTTAGCAAATTAAGTCTTGGGTAAAAACATTCACATTGATTTTAGATGAGAGGCGTCGTTCTATGAATAATGAATATCTTAAAGGGATGGAAGATGCATATAACTTAATCTCACAAGCTAATATTGATATGATTAGTCTTTGGGTTAAATACACCTTCCTTAGTTGGCAATGGTGGTTCGGTATATTCCTATCAATTATTCCATGGGTTTTATGGCTTAAATTCAGAAAAAAAGAGAGCACTAATAGACTATTACTAGCAGGTTTTTTTGTAATCCTTATTTCTTCATGGCTCGACGTTATGGGCATTTTATTTGGTTTGTGGTCTTACTACTATAATGTTGTTCCATTTTCTCCTGCATTTATTCCATGGGATTTTACACTTCTACCTGTCGCAATAATGTTTTCCTTGCAGATTACATTTAAAATTGGCCCAATTATAAGAGCAATCGTCTTTGCTGCATTTAGTGCCTTTATTATGGAACCATCTTTTGTTTATTTAGGGTTTTATAATCCTAAACATTGGAAATATATTTATTCTTTCCCCATCTTTGTAGTAATTTATTTAGTTAGTGTTTGGATTTCCAAAAGGTCACATTTTAAAAACCTATAATTTTCATTTTATTTGATGATTCTCAAAGTACCACTAGCTTCCTCGATTATTTTTCTTGTTCGCTCAAACTTTATATGCATACGGGAATTTCAGGGTTCCTGGTTTGATTAATAAATACATTTGCCTGATTCAACTTCCCAGAGCTTTTATTTGTTCCGAGATCACGATACTATGGGACCTAAAATCGTATTTCTAAGGACTCTACTTAGTTCCTCCAGGCAAAAGGGCTTAGGTAAAGCCGCTGTAAATCCATACTTTTTAAAATCGGTCATAATGGCATCGTTACTGTAGCCGCTGGAGGCTATGCCCTTGACATGGGGATCTATTTTAGTGATCTCCGCTAGGGCCTTCCTGCCTCCTCCTCCACCGGGGATGGTTAGATCAAAAATAACAGCATCGTAGGGCTCGCCCTTCTCAATGGCTTCCTTGTAAAGAAGGATCGCTTCCTCTCCATCTACAGCAAAGGAAGGTTCACAACACAACTGGGCAAGCATCCCCCCGATAACTTCTCGTATGGTGGCTTGATCATCCATAACCAGAATTTTGCCTTGCCCAGAGAGAGGCTGCTCTATAGCCTCCTTCTCTGACAGAGCCATTCCTGGTATGGCTGGAAGGTAGACAGATACAACCGTTCCCTGACCTGGCTCGGACTCAACACTGATGTAACCATTGTGCCGCCTGACTATGGAATAAGAAGTAGCTAATCCCAGCCCGTTACCTTGCGCCTTTGTCGTAAAGTAAGGATCAAAAATCCTGTTCAACTGGTCTTTAGGGATGCCAACGCCATAATCTTCTACGGTTATCTTCAGATAGGGACCTATGTTTAACGGTAGTCCCTCTTCCTGGGTCAAGTATTTGTTCTCACACCTCAAAGACACCGTTCCCCCATTGGGCATGGCCTGCTGGGCATTGATGACCAGGTTATTTACCACTTGTCTGATATGTCCGCCATCAACCTCAACCATCCATAAATCATCGGTCAAATCAAGTTCATGACGCACTTTAGAACCCCTCATAGCAAAAATGACGGAATCTTTAAGTAAGGGAACAATGGATATCACCTCTTTAAGGGGCTTACCACCCTTGGCAAAGGTCAGCAACTGCATGGTTAAATCCGTGGACTGCTGGCAGGCTTTTTCTGCCTCTTCCAATAGTTCCAGGTTGTTTTCTTGTTTCAAACTCTTCATTTTGAATAACGAGATGTTGCCTAATATAACCGTCAGAAGATTGTTAAAGTCGTGGGCTATGCCCCCAGCTAGAATTCCTAAAGATTCCATCCGTTGATAATTCAGCTTATCTTCCTCATTCTTCTTCCGTTCGGTAATGTCTTTGACCGCAAGAAAGCAAAGAGTGCTTTTTTCATCTTTCGCTTCTTGCTCTTTCTCTGCTATTCCTTCAACTAAAGCATAAAAAACTGTCCCATCATTCTTCCGGAGGTTCAGTTCGCATTCGTGCTTTGTATTATTTTGCCCCAGTGACTTGCAGTAAAGAGAAAAAATGTGTTGGTGCTCATCTGCCACTAAACTAGTAAAACCCTTACCCAATAACTGATCCTTCTCCACTCCGAATAGAGCAGCCCCAGTCCGGTTGACTTCCAGGATCAGGCCATTGGTCCCACAAGTAAAAAAACCCACTGGAGCAAAATCATATAATTTCCTATATTTGTCCCTGGATAATTCGTTCTCCAGACCAACACGCTGTAATTCTTCATTTTGCATTGATAATTCGATTTGATGAATCTCAAGTTCCATATTCTCCATTAAACCTTCTGCGGAAGTATTCCCTATAGCTCTGTTCTTTTGGTTTCTTAGTGCTTCTGCTTCTTGGCGTAATTTTACACCATCCATGCAATCACCAACCCCCTTATTTAAACATAACTAAATTAATTCTCCGTCTTAAAGATGACTAAGATTAAATCTGCAGATGGCTTTTTGCTATTAATCCGGTGGGCATCGAGGTAAATTTTTCTATAGCCGATGCCTGGAAATTCATAATCCATGAGGAAGCTTCGAAAAGATATCCCTGCAGTAATAATAGTGGTAAGTTTTTCCTCCAACTCGTGAGTGTTCCATCGGTCTTTGCTAAGTTGTGAAAGCAACCTGCCTTCCGTTTCTAAAGGCGTCACTTGGAAAACGCGGTAAAAATCCTGGTTCGCGGTTAGAACCTTAAAATCACCGTCCAGCACCAGGAGGGGAAAGTCAATGGCCTCAATGATACTAAAGGCATAATCACGTCTGTCCCTCAGCTCAGTATTTAATAAATTCAGTGCCTTAAGTTTACTGATATTAACAAAAGAAACTACGACACCTGCCACCGTGTTTTCGGAGGTTCGGTAGGGTGTTAACCGCATCAGGTACCATACCCCATCTAATGTTTCAACTTCCTTCTCAATTTGGCCATAGGTTTTCAGAATCCGCTCAGCTTCACTGACAATATCCGTCTTTCGGAGCTTTGTTACTAGGTGGGCCAGAGGACGACCAACATCTGAGGGAATGATGTTAACAAGCCTGGGGGCTAAAGGAGTATACCGCATAATGTTCAAATTACCATCCAGAAATATAAAGGCGATTTCTGTGCTGTTTAAAAGATTCGTCATATCGTCATTGGAGTGGGCCAGTTCATTCAGCTTATTATGCAGTTCGTTGTTAACGGTTACGACTTCCTCGTAGAGGGACTGCATTTCTTCTCGGGAAGTCTCCATTTCTTCATTGGAACTCTGTAATTCCTCATTAGCGGAGTGTAGTTCTTCATTGGCCGCTGCCGTCTCCATGTAGGATAATTCAATCTCTTCGATTGTCCTGAATAGTTGAACTTTTGTACTTTTTAGCTCATTCTCCAGTTCGTCGATCCGAGTCACAGTATCGGACGAGCTGTCAGCGCAGTTATTTAGCGGGGTATCTAGGGGGAATGCAGAAACTTCCTCAAAGATCACCAGGATCAAACCCTGTAATGTTCCAGGTTCGTCAATTGGCCTAACACCAAAATTAAGAGTGAGTTGTTCGTCATTGATGATCACCCTCACGCCTTCAATCGTAATATCTTCTTTTGTTTTAGCTGCCTGACGAAGTACTGCCCTTAAACTATACCGCATTTCCTCCTTAACCATGGTCGCGATGTTCAGGCTAGCTTCTCCAGTAGCCAGTTCAAAATATTTCCCGCTCCGGCCATTGATATAAATGATATCTCCCTTTTCATTGACTATAAAACAGGGCGGGGTATAGTTTTCTAACAACATTTTCTCTATAGAATTGATCATTCCTGGTTTTTCCGATCCTACGATGCTTGTTAAATCCGCCCTTGCCCTCGCTGCTGTAACTATAGACGAACCGGGAAGAAAATTTGTCCAGAGTTTGGAGATGACATCCCGGCGTTTATATAACTTCCATTTGCTATTTAGCACAGTATAAAGGTTCGTGTTGCTTCCAAACGATTCGGAAGGACCTAAAAAGAGTATTCCTGTGGGTAGAAGGCTGAAGTGAAAAAGGTTGGCAATCTTTTTTTGCAAGGAATTCTCAAAGTATATTAAAAGGTTTCGGCAGCTGATCATATCCACCTTAATGAAAGGCGGGTCTTTAATAAGATCATGGGAAGCAAAAATTATTGTTTCCCGGATTTCTTTCGATATCCGGTATCGATTTTCTTCCTGCTTAAAAAAACGTTTTAAGCGCTCAGGGTGCATGTCATCCGCAATGCTTAAGGGATATAAGCCAGTCCTTGCCGCTAAAACTGCGTCTTCATCAATATCTGTAGCGAAGATCTGCAGCGTCATATTCTGCCGGGCTTTGTTCATGCATTCCTGAATTATGATTGCCAGGGAGTAGACTTCTTCCCCGCTGGAACACCCGGGGATCCATATTCGTAGGTTATATCCCTCCGGTTTATCCGCCAGTAAATCCGGAATCACTTGATTCTCTAAAACCTCGAAGGCTTCAGGGTCGCGGAAAAAACGGGTTACATTAATAAGTATCGCTTTGAAAAGGGTTTCCACTTCTGCCGCGTTGCGCTGCAAATGACGAACATACTCCTCAATATCTTGAATATGGCAGACGCGCATTCTGCTTTCGATTCGCCTGTAAATAGTGCCTTTTTTGTAAAGGGAAAAATCGTGGCCGTTGTGCATTTGGATAATAAAAAGCACTCTCTTGAGTATTTCTGAGTTCTTACTCAATTTCTCGTTCATACTCCGCGAAGCTCTCCGTTGCAACCACTTGCTATGGACAAGGAGCTGGTCACCCATTTTCCCAATGGGTAAACTATAATCTGCCAATCCCAAGACCGAGGCACTGCCAGCGGAATCAGCACAACCTGCTATGCCTCCGTCCTGGACCATTACCGTACCAAACTGTGCTTTAATTTCTTTTAAGCCCAAGGCTCCATCATGACTTATTCCGGAAAGAATAATGCATATGGCATTTTCACCCTGGTCATAGGCCAAGGTGCTAAAAAAATAATCTAAAGGTTTTCGAGGATTAGAAAGGGGTTCCCGCAAATAAAAATTACCCCGTACAACTCCGGTATCTTTTTCTTCCGGGCATATAAACACATGGTTTGGCATCATCTTCATATCGTCTTTCACTGCTAAAACAGGCATAGATATGTATTCTTGTAGGACCTGGACCGTCATTTCGTGATGGCCGACAATAACAAAGGCCATCCCACAAGCGTCTGGCATGTTTTCAAAAAAGGCCTTAAATGTCTTTTCCCTAACAGCCGAGACTCCGATTCCTACAACTGGAAAACTCTCGTTCACGTTAATGTGATTTTGCACAAATTAACCTCTGTTCATTCCGTACTTTAAATTATCTATATTGGACATTATTTGGATTTCACCTCTATTTTTCTTTAATTTATATATTATTCAAATCAAATGCCTAATAACTTGTCGATTCCGGGTTCATCAGGCCTTTCTGTGGATCGCATAAAAATACCCTGCCAAACGGATACTATAACAATCATATAATGGGGTATGGGGTGATAGTTTTGTTTTCTATCTTTAAAAAAATATCCGGTGAAGAAGTTATTGATATTTTAGGAGCCTTCAATTTATGGAATGCCTTAAGAGCACGTTATGGAAGTATAGAAACCCTTCAGATGTATAGGAATTTTATTCATGACCGTGATTTTGATCTTATGCTTAGTCGGTTCTTAAGTACCTTTATAAAGGAATCAAAGATATTGGAAGAGAAAGCAACCCACTATTCGGTAACCTTGCCCAAGAGACCCGCAGTGGATATCCGGATTGATAAAAAGCTCGATGAGCTTACAGACCGATATATTTACAGGAGAATATTTGAAGACCTAGTTACTCAAATGGTTGTCCTCGGTCGGTCTTATAGAACCACTACAAATAATGATCAACTCCGAGAACTTTTCAAACATGCTCTGTTAGGCCACGCCTATCAATTTCAGATACTGTATAAATTCGGCAAATTAAAGAGTTGGGAAGACAATCCTCCAGCTTATAAGCCTTCCAAACCAATTAAAACTGAGGATTTATCAATCAGTGAAGCTTTCCATCTCTGGGACCATCTGAACTTAAGATATGACCAGCTGGAATTAGTCATGTTCTCCGTTAGTTTTGCCCATGACACAAGCTTTATTGCTGTCTTAGATATGGGCTTAATAATTATCAAAAAGCAGATCGCCAAACTTGAGGAACTGTGTCTAAAATATAGTGTCCATGTACCTGAAAGGCCACCCGCTGAAATGGTGCAGCGCATAGATCCAGAAGCAATGGAAGATCAATTTATGTATAGAATTCTTCTCTCAGGACTTCAGAATTCTATTGACCTGCACATGAGGGCAGTAATGGAGACCGTAAGAAATGACAACCTGCGCAAAACATTCATCGATTTATTTAAAGACGAAATGAGTTCGTATGATAAATTCCTAAAATACGGGAAAGCGAAAGGCTGGACAAAAATCCCCCCCATGTATGGAGAATTAGTATAATTCAATGATTAATCCTCCAATAAATTTATAGTGTCCCACCTGTTGTTTACATAATTAGCTATTATATGTAAAATTATAGCGAATAAATATTTTTACGATTGGGAGGAATATCATATCTCTAAGTCAAGTTTCAATGGTATCTTATTCAATTTTTAACAATCATGGAGAGGCTTATAGTGATACCGCTTTGATTATCTTTTACTTCCATTTACTTCACCTCTATATTAAATATTATGGAGCCTTCTCGTTTTGTGAGAAGGCTCCTTTAAATATAGTGATTTAATTTCAAGTTATAGCCATAGACACTAGTACAACCTGACCACAGTTTGAGCAGTAGTGGAAAAAACTAACAAAACCGAAATATCACTTCGTGAGCCTGCCAGATTTGAACCTGCATCAAAGTGGCATGAGAAATTCATTGTTACTAACTGATTTTTTGGATCAAAATGGAGGCATCTGCGTTGCTTACAGTCCCGCCTGCTAGAGTCTGTAAGGTAGCCGCCGCCGTACTAGTATGGTTTCTCAAGGTTAACACATCACCAGCGCTTGCTGTAATAATTACCATACCTGGGTTCGGTTGAGTGCCGGCCCCGGAGCCGTAGACTGCACCAGCAACGGGACCGCCATTTTGGAAGAGAGTAAACTGGTTGGGTTCATTACATGAAGCGTTGAACCATATAGAATAGGTGCCGGCGGTACCAAGAATAATTGGAGCTGTTCCCGGCGCATGGGTAATGCTGCCTACAATTACTCCGTTATCACTGAACAATATATCCGCTTCTAACGGTACTACTTGAAGACCCAAATTGTAGATATAGGCGAATTCCGCTAATCCTGCTCCTGTTGCCCCTGTTGCTCCTGCTGCTCCTGCTGCCCCTGTTGCTCCTGCTGCCCCTGTGTTTCCTGTTGCTCCTGTGTTTCCTGTTGCTCCTGTGTTTCCTGTTGCTCCTGTGTTTCCTGTTGCTCCTGTTGCTCCTGCTGCCCCTGTGTTTCCTGTTGCTCCTGTTGCTCCTGTGTTTCCTGTTGCTCCTGTTGTTCCTGTTGCTCCTGTGTTTCCTG
>NZ_MASS01000092.1 GCF_001707885.1 Desulfosporosinus cupriresistens
CGACATCTAGGGATGGACGTTGGATTTGTTGTTGGCGTACCAAGAGTTGGCGTAGATATTACGGGTCCATTGGATGCCGAAATTCTGCGCGAGTTACGGGCGGATGTTTTAGTGGACTTCACTAATCCCCAATCGGTTCTAAAGAATTCTAAAACGGCGATTATGGCCGGAGTAGTTCCCGTAATTGGGACTACAGGTTTGGATGAAACTGAAATAGAAGAAATTCGAACCCTTGTTGCTAAAGAAAACGTAGGTGCGTTCCTAGCTCCCAATTTCGCCATAGGGGCAATTTTAATGATGCGATTTGCTAGGGAATCTGCAAAATATTTTCCCAATGTGGATATCATTGAATTGCACCATGATCAGAAATTAGATGCCCCATCGGGTACTGCTTTAAAAACTGCAGAAGTAATTTCGGAAGTTCGTGAACCGATGATTCAGGGGCATCCGAATGAGTATGAGAAAATCCCGGGGGCTCGAGGAGCGGATATTGGAGGGATCCATATCCACTCTATACGCTTACCGGGTTTGATTGCTCACCAAGAAGTTTTATTTGGAGGATTAGGACAAACGTTAATAATCCGCCATGATGCATTTACGAGAGAAACCTATATGCCTGGGGTTATGTTGGGTATTCGTAAGGCTTCAGATTTGACGGAGCTAGTGATAGGACTCGAGAATTTCCTCGATTAGGTAATTAATCACGCGTCACCACAGCCCGCGCTTCCTCATATAATGGATTGTAGTCAATGGGACATTGTCTCAAAGGGGGCATAAAGATGAGTGCGGGTCTGAAAGGAATTAGTTTGGCCGTGATCGGAGGGGACGATCGAGAACTTTATTTGATCCCCGAACTCCAAAAGCAGGGAGCCTACATAGTTGGGGTTGGATTCGAAAATGCACCGCCCATTTCAGGAATGGAGCTGGCGCCATCGCTTCAAGACGCAGTTGGTCAAGTAGACATGTTGCTTTTTCCAATGTTCGGCACGAATGAACGGGGGGTAGTCAAAGCCAAATATTCTGACCAACCTATCGTATTAAACAAAGAAGTTCTTCAAGCTATTCCAGCACGTGTTCCACTGTTAATTGGCTGGGCGCGGCCGGCTTTGAAGTCAGCAGCAGAGAATATGGGAATCCAACTGGTGGAAACCATAACCCTTAACGAAATTACTATTCTTAACTCTATACCTTCGGCAGAAGGGGCCATTCAAATGGCGATGGAGAATACAACCATTACGATTCATGGTAGCGAAAGCTTCGTCTTAGGTTTAGGACGGACCGGTTGGACTCTAGCGCGCATGTTACTAGGGATTGGGGCGCACGTAACAGGGGTCGCTCGCAAGCCTTCAGACTTAGCACGTGCATTTGAAATGGGATTCCATGCTGTAAATCTAGCAGATCTTGAGAATGAGATTGAACGTGCAGAAATTATTTTTAACACGGTACCTCATCTCTTATTAGATCGCGTGATGTTAGAAAAGGTGGCTAAGGATGCAGTAATCGTGGATTTGGCTTCTATTCCGGGCGGGACGGATTTTGAATACGCCCAGATGCTTGGCATTAAAGCAATTCTGGCTCCGGGTCTCCCTGGTATTGTAGCTCCGAAAACGGCTGGTCGAATTCTTGCTCAAATCTATCCGCAACTTATTCTTCGTCACTTGACCACATTGAATGCTACGGTTCAGTCTTGAAAGTGGAGGTGCGAAGGGATGCAGTTTGACGGGTTGAAAATTGGGTTTGCTCTTACAGGATCACACTGTATGTTACATGAAGGTATCAAAATTATGAAACGCTTGGTTGATGAAGGTGCAGACGTGACACCGATTATCTCTTATGCAGTTGAAAGTATGGACACAAAATTTGGAAAGGCAGAGGACTGGCTGAATCAATTTCGGGAAATCACGAATAAGGAACCGATCCATACGATTCCTGGAGCTGAGCCGGTTGGGCCTCAAAAGATGTTTGATTGCTTGGTAATTGCTCCTTGTACAGGAAATACCCTGGCCAAACTAGCCAATGGAATAACAGATACTCCGGCACTTATGGCTTCAAAATCACATTTGCGTAATCAAAGACCTTTGGTTTTAGCGATTTCAACCAATGATGGACTGGGATTAAATGCACGTAATATTGGAACTCTACTCATTACAAAAAATATTTATTTGGTGCCGTTTGGTCAAGATAACCCCCAAGTTAAAGCGAATTCTTTAGTAGCTCATATGGATAAAATTCCGGAAACCATCCTCATGGCCTGTACAGGGAAACAAATTCAACCTGTGCTTTTAGATTATCGATAAATGGTGATCGCCTGTAAAAAAGGTGTCCTGCTTTATCCCGCAGGGCGCCCTTTTCACAAGACTAAATGCAAACAAAAATAGGGAGGAACATATGGAATGCCGAATATAGCAATTGTTGGCGCTACAGGCGCTGTTGGCCAAGAGTTTCTTAAAATACTTAATGAACGCAATTTTCCTATCGATGAACTTAGGTTATTAGCAACAAAACGTTCCGCAGGAAAACGCGTTTCATGGCAGGATCGGGAACTGGAGGTTCACGAGACAACCCACGAGAGTTTCAAGGGTGTAGATATTGCGCTCTTTGCCGGTGGATCAGGCAGTACTGAATTTGCTCGTTCCGCGGTGGACAGTGGGGCCGTGGTGATTGATAACAGCAGTGCATTTCGGCTGGACCCAGAAGTGCCTCTTGTAGTACCTGAAGTTAATCCAGAAGATGTAAAATGGCATAAGGGTATTATAGCGAACCCTAATTGTTCAACCATTATAATGGTAGTTGCTCTCAAACCTATTTTTGATTTGGCAGGAATTCGTCGAGTTGTAGTTTCTACATATCAAGCCGTGTCCGGAGCGGGACGAGAAGGTATTGAGGAACTAGGAGCACAGGTTAAGGCATGGTCTCAAAATGAAGATCTAACGTCGGCAGTTTTTCCCTATCAGATTGCCTTTAATGTTATTCCTCGCATTGATGTTTTCCAGGAGGGTGACTATACCAAAGAAGAGTGGAAGATGGTCAAAGAAACGCAAAAGATTTTCCATGTTCCAAATATGGCGATCACAGCAACAACGGTTAGGGTACCTGTTTTCCGCAGTCACTCAGAGTCCATTAATGTTGAGACAGATCGCTTAGTTAGTGTCTCAGAAATCCGAGAAGCCTTAAGCAAAGCTGAGGGTCTTATAGTTGATGACGATCCGGGTAATGATCGTTATCCCATGCCGTGGTTTAGTGCTGACAAAGATGAAGTCTATGTAGGGCGCTTACGAAAAGACTTTTCCATCGCTCAAGGATTCAACTTATGGGTAGTTGGAGATCAAATTCGCAAAGGTGCGGCAACAAATGCTGTACAGATTGCAGAACTCCTTCTTTAAGTTGACCATTGAGTTCGAAGTTCGAAGTTCGTTATTGAAGACTGATTTAATTGAAGCGTGAGAACGAGATACGAAGTTCGATATAATCGGTAAATTAATATTAGGCCCAAAGGTCTGAAGAATGAAGCCTGAGGTTTGAGGCATGATGTTGCGATTCTAAAATAGAGAATTCAAAATTTAATGCTAAAAGTCAGTGTCCTGAGGTATAAAATTTGAGTCTATGGGGTTTTAATATTGTACCTCGAGCGTTGAACATCGTACCTCGAAGAGGGGGGACCGAGAGTTGCGTATTTTGGTACAGAAGTTTGGCGGAACCTCCGTGGCTACGGCAGAACGTAGAACTCAGGTTATTTCAAAAGTTTCCGAGGCGGTACATAGTGGGTATTCTCCTGTTATTGTAGTTTCTGCGATTGGCCGTTCTGGAGATCCCTATGCAACCGATACATTCCTGAGTATGGTAAATGGAATTTATCCCGATTTACCGAAACGAGAGTTGGATCTTCTGATGAGTTGCGGTGAAGTTATTTCTGGAACTGTTCTAGTAAGCACGTTAATCAGTCAGGGCTTTGAAGCGGTTCTTTTTACAGGTGGGCAGGCAGGAATTATCACTGACAAGGAGTTTGGGGATGCCCGGATTGTACGCGTAGAGCCGCGCACTATTCTGGAACAGCTTGCTAAGGGCAAAGTGGTTGTCGTTGCCGGTTTTCAAGGAATGACGGAAGACGGTCAGATCACAACCCTTGGGCGAGGAGGAAGCGATACTACGGCTTCAGCACTTGGGGTTGCACTTGAGGCAGAAGCGATAGATATTTATACGGATGTCGATGGAATCATGACCGCGGATCCAAGAATCGTTGAAGATGCACGGATTTTAGATATAGTTACGTATAATGAAATATGTCAATTGGCCTATCAGGGAGCTAAAGTCATTCATCCACGTGCTGTTGAAATTGCGATGCAACGCAATATTCCCCTTAGAATTAAATCGACTTTTTCAAATGCACCAGGAACATTAGTTACTAACATGCATCCAGAACGTGGCGTAGGAACAGATATTACTACAGACCGTTTAATTACAGGAATTGCGCATACACCGAATGTTACGCAAATTCGGATTTTAACAGCAGATGTTCAAGACAAATGTCTTACTGACAAACGAATTTTTAAAGCGATGGCCCTTGCCGACATTAGTGTTGACTTTATCAGCGTTTCGCCGGAAGTCGTACTCTATACCGTTCGAGATGAGATTGCGTCTAAAGCGGTTAGAATACTACAGAATATGGGTTTTGAACCAGAGGCTGTTCAGAGTTGTGCTAAAGTTTCAATTGTTGGTGCAATTGCTGGTGTCCCGGGTGTAATGGCTGATATGGTTGAAGCACTTTCTGATGCCGCCGTGACCATACTACAATCAGCGGATTCACATACTACTATTTGGGTACTAGTTCATAAGGAAGACATGGTGACTGCAGTTCAAACCTTACACCAAAAGTTCCAGTTAGGTATTTAATGGAAAGAAAGAATTGGAAAGAAAGGATGAGGAAGGATGAGAGAAATGTCATTTGGAAGAATCTTGACAGCCATGGTAACCCCCATGAATGAAGCTTTGGAGATTAATTATGAAGAAGCCAAACGCTTAGCTCAATATTTAATCGCTCACGGATCTGATAGCGTTGTGGTATGTGGTACGACTGGAGAATCTCCGACCGTAAAGGACGATGAGAAAGTAGAGCTTTTTAGAGTCGTAAAAGAGGCACTTGGGAAAACACCGGTAATTGCCGGGATCGGGTCCTATTCCACTGATGACAGTGTTTCGCTCGCGCGCAAGGCTGCGACAACGGGTGTGGATGGATTGATGGCAGTGGTGCCCTATTATAACAAACCTTCTCAAGAGGGCTTATATCAGCACTTTAAAGCTATTGCCGAAGCAACATCGTTACCGCTGGTCCTTTATAATGTGCCGAGTAGGACCGTAACTAATCTAATGCCTGCGACGGTGAAAAGACTAGCTGAAATTCCCAATATTGTTGCTTTGAAAGAAGCAGCAGGTTCAGTCGATCAGGTCACTGAACTTAAAAGAATCTTGCCTCCTGAGTTTGTGATTTATAGCGGTGATGACTCTATGACTCTGCCGATGCTAGCCTTAGGCTGCGACGGAGTCATCAGCGTGGCAGCTCATGTTATTGGAGAAGAGATGAAACAAATGATAGATGCCTGGTTTGCTGGGGATGCCATCCAAGCTACACAATGGCATTTGGATCTCTTTCCAATCTTCAAAGGAATTTTCGTAACGACGAACCCAGTTCCCATTAAGTCTATTGTGAATATGCTCGGGATTAATGCTGGCGGAGTACGTCTTCCTTTAGCTAATGCGACGCTGGACGAAATGAAGTTTTTAAACGATCTTATGGATAGTATTAAAAAGCTACGCGCAAATAAAAGTACTGCTCAAATAACACCGGAATTAAAGGTGGCTTGTGAAACGGCCAGCAACACTATTGTTTGAAGGAATTAAGGTAAGTAATTGAGTAAATTATCATACAATAAATGCAACCAAAATAACTAACAAAAATGAACCTCCGCTTAAGCTTAAGCGGGGGTTCATTTTTGTTAGTTAATCTCTCCCTAGTCTTGTTATAAGCATTTAGTTGCCAAATAAACAACATTAGTATAATTATTAGGCATCACCCTGAATAATGATGTTATAGAGCTGAAAAGTATTATGTCATAATTCCGACAAGCTAGAAATAAGTACTGTGAATAAGGCGTGAGAGATGAAGAAACTTGCCAGACAGCGTTTTGCACGCTATAATATAGTATCTATATTGTGCGGCTAGTTTTATAGATCCTTTTCGAAATATTGACGAATACTGGGCGTCGTTGTATTCGTTTATGGTATTTCGTGTCTTTTTGTTGTCCTTATTTTGGGCGTCGAAAGAAACCGCGGGGGTCCCCTTAGATTTTTGGCACAATGCAAGAGATAAAATAAATACAGGAGGTAGATTTGATTGCCGAAAGAGCATAAATTGCAAATTATTCCATTAGGCGGACTTGGAGAAATTGGTAAGAACATGACTGTGATCCGCTATGACAATCAGATGGTGCTTGTCGATGCCGGATTAGCATTTCCGGATGAAGACATGCTGGGAATTGATATCGTAATACCGGATTACTCATATCTGATTGAACATAAAGAAATGCTTCTTGGCATTTTACTTACTCATGGACATGAAGATCACATTGGTGCCTTACCCTACTTATTAAGAGATATAGATGTTCCGATTTTCGGAACACGTTTGACATTAGGTATCATTCAGTCCAAAATCAAAGAGAATAATTTGACTAATATAAAGGCTACAGTAGTACAACCGCGGGATGTCATTAAGCTTGGAGTATTTCGAATTGAATTTATTCGTGTCAACCACAGCATTCCGGATGCAGTAGGTATTGCCATTCATTCCCCCTTGGGAACGATCGTTCATACAGGGGATTTTAAATTAGATCATACTCCAGTTTCAGGTGAGACGCTTGACATCCATAAGTTTTCCGAACTGGGCGACAAAGGTGTTTTATGTCTATTATCGGACAGCACTAATGTGGAAAGAGCGGGTTTTACACCGTCAGAGAGAAACGTCGGGCATATGATTGATGAGGCTTTTCATAATGCCAAGGATCGAGTGATTCTTGCTAGTTTTGCTTCAAACGTATATCGTCTTCAGCAGGCGATCACTTCGGCAGTTGCGACGAACCGTAAGGTGGCGGTTGTTGGACGAAGCATGGTTAACATTGTTAGCATTGCGGCAGAACTGGGGTATCTGGATATTCCTGAGGGCACACTTGTAGACATTGATGAAATTATTGGTTTACCGGGAAATCAAGCCTGTATTTTGACCACAGGGAGTCAGGGAGAGCCGATGTCTGCTTTGACCCGAATGGCGAACCATGATCACAGGCACGTAGCTATTCAGCCAGGAGACACTGTGATAATCTCGGCGAGTCCAATTCCAGGTAACGAAAAATCAGTGGCTAAAACGGTCGATCAATTATTTAAGCTTGGTGCGAATGTTATCTATGAATCGACAGATGGAATGCATGTATCTGGCCATGCTAGTCAGGAAGAGCAAAAATTAATGCTCAACATGGTCCGACCAAAGTATTTTATGCCCGTTCACGGAGAGTATCGAATGTTGATCAAACATGCCCAGTTAGCGGAGGAACTTGGTATTCTACGGGAGGATATTTTTGTCTCAGAAAACGGAGGAATTGTTGAGTTCACACGCCACGGCGCAGCTCTGGGTGGTAAGGTTACATCTGGTAAAGTCTTGATTGACGGATTGGGTATTGGAGATGTAGGCAACATTGTGCTACGGGACCGAAAACAACTCTCTCAAGACGGCATTTTGATTGTCGTTATGACTATAAGTCGTTCAAATGGAGCGATTGTTGCAGGACCGGATGTTGTAACGCGTGGGTTTGTTTATGTTCGTGAGTCGGAGTCTATGTTAGACGACGCCAAACTAAAAGTAAGGCAGACGATGGCGAGGTGTCGAGAGAATCGGATCACAGAATGGGCTGTGTTAAAAAGCCAAATTCGTGATGCCTTAAGTAAACAGCTTTACGAAAAAACCCGTCGTCGGCCTATGATTTTACCTATTATTCAAGAAGTTGAATAGTATAGCTAAAAAATGCTCCATTTAGTGGAGCGTTTTTTAGCATCTTTTTAAGGAGAGGGTGCAACTGGGGACGGTTCTGGGTTGCATTCTAGCCCAATAAGCAAGAAGGGGTTGCCTCAAAATAGAAATTAATTTCTATTTTAGGGCAGCCCCTAAGCATCATTTTAAGGATAGCACGTTTTGCTTATAAAGTATTGAGCTTTAACTCATTTTTCTTTGAGGAAAATGAAGAAATATTAGTTGACAGAACATGTCGAAAATGGTATTATAACTGAGCGCCACAAAGACGCACAGTGATTGAATAAGCGAGGGGTTAAAAGCTTCGAGCTAGTCGATCCGAACAAAACGAATTAGCTATTGACAACGTAAGTTGAAAATGCTAAAATGTAGATCTGGCCCAAGCGGCCAAAGCAAACGAAT
>NZ_MASS01000093.1 GCF_001707885.1 Desulfosporosinus cupriresistens
ATACCACAGGAAAACAAAGAAGCTACTCGTGAAGCCCTACTCTCCGATTGTCACTGTCATGCTGGACATCAACCGGAGACAAATTCCTTTATGCGGGCACTGCTTTGCCAATGTCGAAGCTGACAGATTTCAGCTCAATCAGTTGAAACGACGATAACTCATTTGGAATATGGAGAGCCGTATGCGGTGAAAGTCGCTTGTACGGTTCGGGAAGGGGCGGGTTACTTTGCTAATCCGCCTATTTCATCCTAGGATAGTCGAATAAACCATCAAACAGTCTTTTTCCGAAGAAAGAACTTTCTCTGCCAATTGGGTACAAATCATGGCCAATTCTCCCTCTTGGCCTGGTTTTGCTTTTAAGGTTGCCAGTAAGGTAAATATTGCAAACAACTCCTTTTTTACTTAGAATGCATTTACTTAAACCCATTTAAGTATTATCTTCAATAATATCTTTAATAATTTCAACACACGAGCTAATCTCTCGCTACTTCAGCAAAAGAAACACAATTTGGCCTTTAGCCATTAAGCACCTCGTTCGTTATTCTTTACAATTTACACATTTTTTCATATACCATGAATATTTTATATTACATTTACATTTCCATTTTTCTTGTTGCACTTCTAGCTACTTTTTTTCACCTATGTTCTTTAATAAGATTAAGTTTCCTATGGATTCGGCATGATGTGGTTTTTAAGAGCAACTGTCCACATTGCTTCCATTTTGACCATCCGCTCAAAGTTATTTTGCTTAATGTTAAGATATCTTCGCCCCAAATGGCATAAGACCAAGTTGCGCAAATTTAAAATGCTGAACTCCAAATGGAATGCCAATTATCGTTAAACAGAAAATTGCACCAATCACGAGATGTGCTATGGCAAACCCCCATCCAAATAGGATAAGCCAAATTATATTCAAAAGAAATCCCCCTGCGCCAAAATGACCGGGTTCAATTTCCTTTGCAAAAGGCCACAATACGAAGCTGGCAATCTTAATACATTGAATTCCAAACGGAATACCAATAACCGTTGCGCACAAAATTAGACCTGCAATCAACCATGCAATCGATGCGATAAGACCGCCCAATAGTAGCCAAATGATATTACCAATAAAATTCATTTTCCTCCTCCAAGTGCCAAGCTGCCACCCATCTCAGAGATCTCCTTTCTAGACTTTTTAATATCCCTATAATATTATTTATTTTATATAATAGAAATATGTAGTAATCACTCCATTTATTTGTAATCGGTGTATGAAAAAGGCTTATTTAACCATTCTACTTTCAAGCCTCGTTCAGATATATACACGCCCGTGAGAATTAAGAAACCACCAGCCACTGCCAAACTGGTAACACTTTCATTTAGTACAAGAATTGAAGTGACCATGGAGATCAGCGGAACGAGATAGATATAATTACTAGCCTTGATTGTCCCGATTAGCTCAACAGCTTTGTTCCAAGTAACAAAACATAGAGCTGAAGCAACGAGGCCAAGGAAACCAATATTTAAAATCTGCTGAAGGCTGATTACTTTCACGGGAATAAAATCTCCGCCGCGTACAATCATGATTGGAATCACTGTTATCAATCCATAAAAAAATATTTTTCTGGTTACAAAAACAGGATTGTGACGATGGTCTAATTTTTTCAATAAAACTGAATAGAATGCCCATGCTAAAGGTGCCATTAGGGCAAGAAAATCTCCAAGGAAATTTAGTTTTAATACAACGTGCGCGTTAAAAATCACCATAGCTGTTCCAGCAAAGGCCACTAAGAAACCCCCGAAAAGCTTTCTGCTGAACTTTTCGTCATTTGTGAAAAAATGCGACACGATTGCTGTTAGAATTGGAACCGTCCCTGAGAGAAGCCCCACATTGGTAGCTAATGTAAATTGTAACGCCGTGTTTTCTAATAGAAAATATAACGAAACACCGGATAACCCCAGTCCAAAGAACAGTAGTTCTTCTTTCGGTCCCTTTATCTTATGAGTCTTCGGGTAAAGCAAAAACAGCGCGAAATACCCGATAATAAAGCGATAGAATAGTATTTCCACCGGAGTTAATTTTTCCAATAAGATCTTGGTAGACACAAAGGTGGTCCCCCAGATAGATACTGTAAGCAATGTTATCAGGTGCCCGTACAACGTTCTTCCGCTCATGTGCTGCCTCCTATCCATATTATCCCATTTACAGCCCTAATCTAGCAAATAATATATCTCCCCTGATTCTTCTTAAGATAATGATGATATTACAGTTTTATGAAAAATCTC
This sequence comes from Desulfosporosinus cupriresistens, assembly GCF_001707885.1. GTDB lineage: Bacteria > Bacillota > Desulfitobacteriia > Desulfitobacteriales > Desulfitobacteriaceae > Desulfosporosinus. The sequence goes on from NZ_MASS01000093.1 coordinate 2,266, forward strand.
AAGTGAGTTTTTCCATCCATTTTGTGTCAGATCGAAAGGACACGAATATCATGTAATATACTGGAAAAGGGGGATATGCCGATGTTAATATTTGGTGCTGGTATCGCTATCGTAGTTGTTGCTATTCTTACACTGATAGCGATGGGTCTTGTCTTCTAATCCGATGCTTACTACTATCGAACACTCGGCATACCGCCTACATAGGCAAAGCGGGTGTTCGTTCATATTCCAAGCCTGGCTTATCTCCATCTCAAGGACATTAATAAGCTAGGATGGCCAATATCAATAAAGAAAAATGCCTGTCTATCAATTAGCTGATAGGCGTTTTTTAGTACTATTACAACATATCTTTAAGACAGGCTGAGATTACAAGTCGTACAATATCCTAATGTAATGCAATATATCATCGCCAATTTGAAACATGCTTGTGATCAATATATTAAGGTTTTGTGAAATCTATTATAACCGTTAGAAAAGTTAGTTTAGTCATGCTAATATAGAAGTATAGAAAACACATAAATCTAGATAAGCGAGGTGTAAAGAGCATGCCGCCTTTTGAGCATTCGTCTAGTTATTCTCATAGCCCTTACGTAATCGATGTAAAACAGGTTAAAACGGTCTCCTTGTCTCAGGTAATGGGTCTTTTATCTTTCATGTTCCTGTCCATGGCTGCAGGAGCTTTCCTAGTGCCTCAGCAGTATTTTATGCCGGCTGTCATTTTAGAATTTGTTTTACTGTTTGTTATTCCCATAGTTAACCGACAGGCTGCAGCACGCGGAAATGACCCTGCTACAGGATTAGCAGGAGGACTTGCCCTAGTTTTTGCGACTTGTGCCGGAGTTGTGCTTGGGCCGATAGTTCAATCCTTGGCAGCGACTTCTGAAGGGCTTGCTGTTCTCGGTCAAGCTTCTTTAGTGACATTTATTGTCTTTGCCGCCTTTGGCGCATACGGCCTTATGACAAAACGTAATTTGAGCAGTATGGCAAAAGTGCTCTTCATCGGCTTATTAGTTTTGATAGGAATAACGATTCTCTCGATGTTTTTCAGCAGCTTTTTCAGCCCGTTCGGATTGCTGATTGGCTTAGGTGGGGCTGTTCTTTTTTCACTGATGACAGCATTAGATTTTCAGCGCGCTAAATATAGCACCGCAGACAATGCAGTTTTAGTTACCTTGAGTATTTTCTTGGATTTTGTCAACCTGTTTACTTTCATCCTTAATATCTTTTTGATAGTTGGTGGCGGTGGTCGTAAACGTTTGTAAGAGTTAAATTATTGGAGAATATTATGGAGCTTAACCCACGTTACTGTCTGCCAAAGATAGCAACGTGGGTTAATCATTCATATCTTGAGTACTTTCTTCATGTCCTCGATAAACGCTAATACTGCCTCCTCTTTCGTCGCCCAGGACGTAACCAGTCGAACTGCTGAGTTATCATCATCAGCCTTTGACCAAACATAGAATGAATAGTCTTTCTGAAGCTCCGTAATCAATCGATTGGGTAATATCGGAAATAGTTGATTTGATGGCGAGTCTATTAAGAACCTAAAACCAGCTTTGTCGATTGCATCCCTGAGCAAACCCGCCATCTGGTTAGCATGCTTTGCAAGGTCAAAATACAGATCGTCTTTGAAAAGCTCAAGAAACTGTATGCCTAGGAGTCGTCCTTTAGCTAGGAGCGCTCCTTTTTGTTTCATATGAAAACGGAAATCTTCCTTAAGCGGATCTACGCAAATCACAAGTGCTTCGCCCAAAAGTGCTCCATTCTTGGTTCCCCCGATATAGAAAGCATCAACAAGAGTTCCCAGATCGGAAAGTTTCAAGTTATTCTCATCTGAACACAAAGCTGAACCCAGTCTTGCACCATCCATGAACAAAAACAGATCGTTCTCCTTGCAGAACCGGCTTATCTGTTCAAGTTCGTCCTTATGATATATTGAGCCTATTTCTGTCGGATTTGAAATATAAACCAACTTAGGTTTCACCATATGCTCGTCGGTATGTGAATCAAGTACCGTCTTGATGTGCGAATCGTTCAGTTTGCCATCACTGACTTCGATGGATATGATTTTATGGCCTGTAGCTTCTATAGCACCTGTCTCATGCACCAGTATATGACCTGTGTTGGCTGCAATTACGGCTTCGTGAGGTCTTAGGAAAGCTGAAATAGCAATAAGGTTTGTTTGTGTACCACCTGCGAGCAGGTGAATATCGATGTCGTTCCTTCCGATTCTTTGCTTTAAAATTTCAACCGCTTTTAGTGTATAACTATCCTCTCCATAACCATCAATCTGTTCAAAGTTTGTTTCAAGCAAAGAGTTTAATATTCTAGGATGTGCTCCTTCACTGTAGTCGTTCTTAAAACTGTACATATGTCAAGACTCCCTCTTGTTTTAAATGTTTATAACAAATAAGCAATTAATCTTTGTGCTTAAACGGTACGACCAGTCCGTTCATATATTCTTAGGAACATGAACAAACTTTTACCTTTCTCGATTATAAAATGTAATTAGGTCCAGTGAAGGTGGTTGCTGCTTCAATTGTCTTACCAAGTGGTCATTGGTGGCGACCTCAGCAGACGAGAACCACAATTATCATGATATCATTTATTATGGATTTAATGTACTCTTCCCCTATAAATATCCCCCATAAAAATGCCATCACAAACGTTCTTCGGTGTTATTGTTTGGGTGGTTAAGGATAAATAATACTTTGACTTTTGACGCCAGAATTTCAAAGGCCACCTGAACGAAAACAGGTGGCCTTTGAAAATTTACAAATGGTCTGACTGGCTGGAGGAGTTCTAAAGTTTAGTAAACTCGTTTACTCCTGTCACTTCAGTAGTTAAGGAATCTAAGGCGACAAGATCTGCTGCGGAAAGCTCTTTAAGTGATGCTTTCCCAAGGGCACGCATTCCTTCTTCCATTTCTAAAAGCATGGCTGTTATTGAATTGACGACACTCGTAGCAGCTTGATCGATATCTAGTTTACTTTTGGAAGAAGAGTCTCACCTGCATCTTCATCGCGGCACCAACAACAAGAACGACTCGTTATCGTAATTTGCATGGGTTGACCTCTTAAGTTTCATATTTTACAACTTTTTATTCTTCGTCGTTTGCCAAGCCTTAAAGATACGCCAAGACAGCAGAAGGTCACCGAGAGTAAACATTGCCCCCCCCAATACTCGCATAATTAAATAAGGGTTAATAAGCAACCGCACTTCCATAAAATCGATACCTAAGATTCGCCAAAAATAAGTCTCTATGAAACCAGCAACCAGTAGAGATGAAGCCATGGTGATCAACCCTCCATTAAGCAAAAATACCGCCAAGACTCCCCTCTTATAGCCTTTGAGTGTGGGTTCACTCCCTCGACTCAGAATGTAATAACACCCAGCTAAAACTACAAAACCAAGGCTGCCAAATAAGGCCAAATGGGCATGACCGGATGTAACATATGTTCCATGCATATACAGATTGACCCAAGGTATGGTAATGAATAGTCCTAATAGGGAGGCACCTGTTAGATGATAAAAAACACTGCTCAGCAGCAACCATAAGGTTAGTTTCTCTCTATTACTCCTAACTTTAACGGATTTTAAACCTTTATAGGTCATAATAGCTAACATTCCTACGGGAATGACTTCTAGGACGCTAACCAACGAACCAATGGCTAACCAGACAGCGGGAAAACCAATCCAATAATAATGATGTCCGGTACCATAAAAGCCTCCAACCACCGCCATACTGGCCTCCAGATAGAGCCACTTTTCCACTTGAGCACGCGGAGCTAAACCAGAAACGACGTAAAACGTAGCAATAAAACCAGCCGATGTTAGTTCAAAGGCCATTTCCTCCCAGAGGTGAACGACCCAGAACTTGGTTACCTCATCGGTGATCGGATTTCTATAGGTTATAGTGTTCGGAATTAATAGTAAAAACAAAAAGATAATTCCCACCGTCATTATCGCCGAGGCCGGTGTTATATTCCTCTTGTCCGTCAGCAAAGTTCGAATCAGGTTATAGGAGGCTAGGGCCAATGCTAAACAGATGCCAGCATAAAAGATGGGCATCCCTTCAAGATATTCTCGACCATTACCAATCCGCAGGGCTAGGGTTCCAAAGATAGATACACTAAATAACATCACGATCCAATACTGCCAACGAGCCAGGCGGGGAGAATGGATCTCCCGATTAAGTTCAGCAGTGGTAAAGAAGAAAACCATTCCCATGGTGCCAATGAGGGGCCATAAGTCGGCCAAACCAAGATGGATTGCTCTTCCAAATTCAAAAGGGATCGGTGAAGGTAAATCGGGTATCACTAAATCCAATGACCCTAGCAAGGCCACCACACTTTGCAGGGCAAATAGGCTTACGGCCGAGAAACAATACCTACGGCTTATTTTTTGGGCAATAAATTGCTGTTTTCGCGCAATAGATTTATCACCCTTACCTCTAAAGGAAAACCACTTTAACAGTTTCATGAGTCCTTCTCCGCCTTCTCTCGCTGGGGAGGCCACCCTAAAGTCGGTATGGTTTGCACAAACTCGAGGTAGTGCACTAAATTCACTGCATCCACCTCGTTGAGAGCTGGATGATGGGCCAATTTATTGGGACGCATCACTGGCGGCTGGACAAGGTAGTTAATAAGGTATGCCGGAGTCTCCTTCGTTGCAACATGCGTTAAATCGTCCGCGACATACCCTCCGTTTCCGAATAGGGTGTGGCAGCTCACACAATTATGTCTTTGCCAGACAAGTTTGCCTGCTACGGCCTGTTCCGTCATTGGAAACGGAAGCCTTGCCGATATCAAGGTAACCCCAACAAATAATGCAAAGGATAAGATGCTTAAATACAAGAAAGTTCGCAGCTTCATGAGACTACCTTCCGATTCTGCCAAATATAGTTATTGTATTGTTTGCCAAGATTAGAAAAGTATACAAACTATTCATGAATTTGATATCTAGCGTGTCCGTAGATTTTTGGATACTTCTCGCAATAATCTAAAGGAGCGCTCAATACTCGCTGTTCCGTCTCCATTAATTAGACAGCAACGGGACGGGGCTAACCATGATCTGTCAAATAGTAGACCGTCATCCAGCCCCTGCTGATTAAGAAACTTCCATAATTGGAGCAGACGATCCGTTAGTGAATCGGCAGTCTCCGAACATAATTCGCTAGTCAAGGTTGGAATGATTCCCCAGGATATAATTCCCCCGTTTCGCAAGAACTCCTTAACCTCATCGACGTAACGTACCAAGATGTGTCCCCAACTGAAAGCATCCACGGAGAGGATATCAAGCTTTGCGTCTAGAAGAAAGGACCAATCAGGATTACCACATAAATGAACCCCTTTAGGACCCGGTAGCTTAGATAAGAATGTTCGATATTCAACTAAAGCCACTTCATACGTGTAGGCACTCAACGAGTTAAAAATCATTTCTAATCCCGGTTCATCCAACCAAACAAAGGGGTTTGGATGAACTCGTTTTAATTGGTTATATTGCCACGTTATTTTTTGATGAAGAAACTCATATAAAATCTCCCGCACAAAATCGTTGTAAATCATAGGTTTAAGTTCTTCATCACATATTTTGAGCCCGAAACTGATGGGGCCAACAGTCTGCCCATGAATCATCGGGTATGCGGAAAGGTCTGTCGACAAAAAACCATTAAACGCTGCAGACGAGTCTCTGTCCAAGGCAAAATACTCTAGAGTGACACCTTGCTCCAGATATTCATCAAGTTCCTGTGCAAATCGTTGGTGGGAGAAAGAAAGACGTTTGTTAGCTTCGTCTATGCTCATTCCTGGAAAATGTTCCGCAAATTGAGCGTACATGTCTTCCTTGAATCGAAAGTGAGGTAATTGAGGCCAAAAAGGAATATCTAAACTAAGGGCCAGTTTCTGTGCGTCGGGTAAATTTGTATGTGGTAAAATCCCCATAGCTGTAGTTAGGGCTTGACCTGATAACATAATCTCCACCTCTTTTCATATTTTTCATTATATTCCGAAATTTATGTTACTTAAATAA
>NZ_MASS01000094.1 GCF_001707885.1 Desulfosporosinus cupriresistens
GAGTAAATTATGAAGCTCTATTTGATCAAAATAATTAAATCAATCAGTAAACTTCAAATCCTCCTCATATTCGATCACTACATCGTGTCCTTTTTCTAATTGGTGTCTGGCCTTGCGGTTTTCTACTGTATCAAAAATAATCGAAAAATCATAATCCTCAGGATAAAGTTCGCTGGCAGGAAGGAAAAGCTTAAGCCGCTTGTGATTGATCAGCTGCTTCTTATCTTTTATCTGCACTCCCAGCTCGCCTTTTTCATTGGTCCGCTTGCAAATAATGCCCAGCACTTTTTGGGGGTAAACCCTTACACTGTCACCTATATTAAAGCTTTCGCTCCGAGAGGGTGATTCTTTCTTCGGAATTTCTTTTTGAATTTTGCTCTTGGAAACAGTATTTAGCTTAGGGTTATCCTCATCAAACAGAATGGTGGGTCTATCACTTGACCCAGAGGATCTGCCGCCATAGGCTTCCATTTGGGCTCGCTTCAGCATATGCGCCGGGAACCCTAATTTTTGGGCGATGTATAAGGCACAGCTTTCTCCAGCCTCGCCAATTTCCAGCTTGTATAAAGGCTGTAAGTTTTCGCGATCAAACTCCATTCGGGCATTCGTAAGTCCTTTAGTGTGCTTGGCAAAATCCTTTATTTCCGGGTAATGCGTGGTCGCAACAAATAGACATCCTCTCTGATTTAATTCCTCTAAAATGGCAATGGCCAATCCCATTCCCTCAGCAGGGTCTGTACCGGAGCCTAACTCATCCAGTAAAACCAGACTTTCGTTTGATATACCTTTTAGAATTGCGATAATAGTTTGGATATGGGACGAAAACGTGGATAGATTTTCGGAAATACTTTGCCCATCCCCGATATCACAGAAAATGCTATTGTGCATACAAAAAATACTACCAGGGGACACAGGAACATGAAGTCCACTTTGGGCCATCATTGACAGTAAGCCAATCGTTTTTAAGGCAACGGTTTTCCCGCCGGTATTGGGCCCGGTAATCACAACACCGTTAATAGCGTCATCACCCAGATCCCCTCTGATTTCAAAATCAAGCGGAACACAGCGGTCCGGCTTCAATAAAGGGTGTCTTCCCTGCTTAATGATTATTTTTCGGTCCGTCGTAATGGCTACAGGAACTGCTTTCATCTCTATCGATAGCTTGGCCTTGGCAAATATAAAGTCCAAGGTTTCCATGCAGTCCTTGTTGACTCTCAACTCATTGATATGCTCCTCAACAAGGACTGTAAGGGTATATAATATTTTTCTCAGCTCATTCTCTTCATCAATCTGTAAAACGGCCAGTTCCTCCTGCAGCTTTCTAACGGCTGTAGGCTCCATAAAACAGGTACCGCCTGTGCTTGAAGTATCAATGACTGTTCCGTTTAACTGATTTTTATAGCCCTTTTTAACCGGCAAGACAAACCGACCATTACGGATGGTGACATATCCATCTGTGAACCATTCCTTTTTACTGCGCAGGATACCCTCCAGCTTTAATTTAACGGCAGATTTTGTGTTCTCTATTTTTCTGCGTATCTCACGAAGGGGCGGAGAAGCGTCATCGTCAACCGCTTCATTTCTGATACAGCGCTCAATCTCCTCAAAAAGCATCTCCAGCGAACTGAAAGAATGACCATAAAACGCTATGTCGGCATTGAAAGCTTCAGCCTTTTTAAGATATTTCTTCATTCTTTGGCCTGAAGAAATAAAAGCACAGATACTTGCGAGCTGTTCAGGGGTCAGCATAGAGCCTTTCACAGTTAGATCTAAAATTTTAGCAAGCTCTTTCATTGAGGCTAAGGGCGGCGTGCCGATACCCTCTAAAATTTTGCGCGCCTCGGTTGTTTCCTGCATTTTGACTTTGCACTCGCGCTCACTCAAAAATGGTTTTAATGAGAGCAATTTTTCCCTTGCCTTTTGAGAAAGTGCATGCTCGGCTAAAGTTTCAAGTATATTATTAAATTCCAGGGTATTGTTGACGTTCATGAAAATTCCTCCTTATCACAATGAAAATGCCCACAAGAGAGATTACCTTATTTTTAGGATCATTCAATTCCCAAAAATACGCAGAATACTCCTGTGGGCGATGATTTTAACTGACGTATAAAATCACCTAACTATCTTGAGAAAAATAAATAGAGTGCGACAGGACATGCCTGTTACACTCTACAAAACTATAACGATAATAATCGCCATAGCTTCAATGTCAGCTTTGTTGACCTTATCGCCAAAGGTTGACATTGCTATAACTCAAATGGTTATTGTAGGAAGTAATCTGTAAGGCGTTATCCAAAAGCGCAAACGTTGCGCTTTCAGAAAGGCACACTTAAAAAAGCAGGTTAACACCCACGTTTTATAAAGTAACCTCTCTCAACTGTTTAGTTGAAAATCACCATTACAGACACATTTAACAAAAAAACCATCCTCTCGTTTTTAGGTATAATTTAGTTTATTACACTTCTGTGGCAAATGTCAATTATCTCAGAATATGGACATGAAGCGTCCTTTTCTGCTTCTTCCACAGTAATGGGTAAATGTAATGTCCCCAGGGAGTTGGACAAATCTAATGTACCTCCCCAGAGGAGTTCAAGGGAAAACCATAGTCCCTGTAATTTCCAAATCAGGAGACCAATACGACCGAACTGTTTCCTGTTTCCTGTAGGTCCGAAAATGATCAATATCCAGGTCTTTAAACCCATAAACCAGTATAATCTCTTGATCAGGATCGACAATCCAAAACTCCCTGACCCCGGAAATCATAAAGGTATTCAGCTTATCCACCATATCTTTGGACCTAGTGCTTGGCGATAAGATCTCAACAACCAGAACCGGCGTGCCCATATACCGGCCTTAATCATAACAAGAAATGCCGATTTTTAAGCTGCTAAACCGCAGCTCAATATTCTAAACTCATAAAAGATCGGAATAACTTTTTTGTCGGAATAATCGCTGAGGTGAAAACCGCTAAATCCTGCGAGAAATTCCTTGGCATGGTCTCCCGAGCGGCTTCGTGTGTATTCGTAGAGAATAATGGGCGGACCCTCGTAACTGCCACTCCGGTGGATCCAGATATACGATTTGCTTGAAGCCTTTTTCCCTGGCTCGCGGTTGACCTGCCAAGTAGTCTCATCGCTCATGATGATGCCGCACTTCAGCAATTGTTCGTGCATTCGGTCATACAGCAGTTTCAGCCAATCTTCGGCGCATCGTATAGCCCAGTTGGCCATGGTATCTCTTTTCAGGGCTGCACCCATCCTTCGAAAATCCCGTTCCTGCCGGTATAAAGGTACCGAAAGCACATATTTTTGGTACAGGATCCAAGCCACGCTGGATGGGGAGGCTATGGAGTGCGTCAGTACAGGCGCCGGCACCGGCGCGCTGTAAATCGCATCGTAGGGATTCTCGTCGTTCTTCCCGCATTCCACACATTTAAAAACAAATTGGACATAGTCTTTCATAATCAGCTTTGCTGGGATATATTCCATCTCAGAACGTATTTTTTTCTTCCCAATGACTTTCAGTTCACTGCCACAGATCCCACATGCAGATTCATCAGGATTTAGAACACATTCCACGGTTTCTCTGTCCAGTCCTAACGTGAGTTTCTCACGATCGCCTTTTTTTCGTAAAGGTCTTTTGTGTTCCTTGATTTGAATGACGGGCGCATAAGGTACAGGAATGTTATCTGCGTCTTCCTCGCCGAACAGAGATGCTTGTCCTACTGTTGACGGCGTTTTCTCACTGGATGCCCCGAAACGCTGCTTTGCTGCATGCAAAACAGCCTGCGTGAGAGCTTCGACATTGCGTTCTAACTTGTCAATTTTCTCTTGCAGTTTTTGGTTTTCCATTTTAAGTTGTACTATGCGCAGATCTTTTTCGTCGTGCATGGCCACTTTCTTCCTAATGAATTTCTTACTTCAATTATACCAAAAAAGTGGCATTTTTTCAGCATTTTAGAGCATTTTCAGTAAATAATGCCAGTTGTGTCAACTATATCTGAGTGCGCTTTTTTCTGATCAACCTGCAATCCTTCCAGGAGCCAATCCATCTGGCGTCTTGTGATGTCCCGCACTTCACCCTGGTTCTTAGGCCACTGGAATTTCATCTCATCGGAAAGTGTTTTGGTAACCAGAATAAATCCATTCCCGTCCCACCGTAAGGCTCGCAAGGCATTGTGTCGTTTATTGCAGAATAAGAATACATTTGCTCCCGCATGGGGATCCAGTTTAAAATTTAACGCTACCAACGAAGCCAGACTATTCTGCTGTTTGCGAAAATCCGTAGCACCCAGAGCTAGGTAGATATGCTCCGCCCCATCGGCTATGTGTTGCATCATAATTCCCGCAGGACCTTCATCAGTTCTGCCAGCGAATTTGGGCTAAAATTAAAAGGAACGCGCACCTGAAAGCTATTGAAGAAGATCTGGAAGTCAGAAGTTACTACCGGATTTTGGCTTTCTGTATCAACAGGTGAAATGATAGGGGTAATATCTACAAAAGTCGTTTCTTTGCCTGTTTTTTGACTTTTGCGCACCCGCTGGTTCCAATAATTGTACTGATTCTTGCTCACGCCATTTTTTTCACACCAATCCCTGATTGTCATGCCATTTTGGACTCTTTCTCTTATTCGCTGCTCCCAAAGTTACAGTTTTTCACCTGTGGATTTCACATTAAAAACCTCCCCTCTGATCACTTGCTCTAGTGTATCAAAGGGGAGGTTGATCTACACGACGGTGATTGTTCCACCGCTTACAGAAAGAAACCGGAGCACCTAACGGCATTCCAGTTTCTTTCTCCTAGGCTTTTTTAAACCACTGTTTGGGATTGAGTCCGATAATGCACACTATGTAAAGTTCACTAAAACCAAATTCCCCGTTTTTGTCCAAATTCCTCCTTGACAGTCGATTTACCTGTTTTCGTTTCCTTCTCATTTGGCCCTTCTGAGCGTCTTTTTGTTCGAAAGACCAAGGTCCGTTTTTCTCTCGCTCACGTCGATTTACTATGATGTTTGTTTCAGGTTTTTCCTATTCTGGTCACATCTTATCCTATTGTTACTCCTTTTTAACAGCTTTCAGAGGTTCGCATTATAGACTCCCATGTGACACTTCGTGCCACGCCATCAAATGAATGAAAACTTTGGAAATAGTTGGAATGAAAACATTGCCCTCGTGAGATACTTTTGCTACGGCATAAGTCGAATTGTCTTGGTGCGTTCGAGCCCGATATTATAGACTGATTAAGCCTTCCTGCTTGCACCACAAATTGTTGCCATGAGCACGTAGGGTAGATTAATGCTTTACAGGAAGCCCGCCGTAAATTTAAAATCATTGGAGGTCTTTCAATGAATGTTATTTACGAGCGTTGTTGTGGTATGGATATTCACAAGAACACGATCGCTGCCGCTCGACTTGATCGGTAACTTGCTCGCGAACTTGTTCGATTTGCATAAGCTCATTTAAAGCATCTCGGATCACGCGGAGCATAAATTCAACAAAAGCTGTAGAATCCGCCGCTTTGTCGGCAACAGCCAATATGGTGTTTTTCCGTAAGACTGCGACAATCTTACGAAGTTTTATATTATGGTACTACCGTTGTAGGTTTATATGTATTTCTTCTTTGTATTTCGGCAACTAATACGTCGACCTTTTGATTTTGTGTCATAAATTTCTCATCCTGTGTGAGAGGGATACCCTTTCTCCATGCTTCATTCGCAAGTTCATTGAGTTTCTCCTTTTCTTTTTCCAGCTTTTCATTAAGAGGAATATTTTTCATGCTAACCCCCTGATTTTCCATATTATTGAATATACTAACGATATATCGTTAGTATATATCACTTTTCGCTCCTTTTCAACGGTATTCCGTTAACTTTTTGTAATATAAATTGCTATCCTGTGAATTATAAGGATAGCGTTTCTTTTTTGAGGTGATAGAATGAATATTTCTCAGGCGGTAATCCGCCGCATAGAAGAGCTGTGTCGGGAAAGGAATCTGAGCATTAATGCCCTCAGTAACGTTTCGGGCGTTACGCAATCGACAGTGAATGATATTATAAGCGGTAAAACATATAACGCAGGAATTGGTACCATAAAAAAGTTGTGTGATGGGCTCGGAATCAGCATACGATATTTTTTCGACAGTGATTTGTTTTCCCATCTAGAGCAGGAAATTAAGTAGTTTATGCAAAAAAACCTCGTAGATTTTTCAAAGAAAATCTTACAAGGTTTTATTTGTTCTCACAGAAAAGGAGGCGCCTTTTGTCTTCATTCCCGAACACTAGATATTGAGCCGGTTGCATATTTTACAATCTATGGATATAATATTAAATAAGGACTGACGTGTTACTAGCACGCCAGCCCGCAGATTGTCAACCGCAACGGTTAGCCCGAATTGGAGTTATAAGAAATAACCGCCATCCTGGCCGGGGGGCGGTTATTTCTTCTTCATGATCATAACAATGAGTGTCGCAAATGCAATCATAAGATACATCGCCTCAACCATTGAGATCATCCTACCACCCCCTTTCTAAAAGGGTGTGGCTAACCGTCCCTCGACAACCTGTTACAACTATTATGGCATAATCTTCCAGGAAAAATGATGAAACTTATCCCTGACTATTCCAGGGTTCAGGCTGCCTCATAAAATGAGGCGGCCTGATTTGTTTCCATGAGCTTCATTTTTTCCTTGTCCATCCCTATGAAGTCATCTTGGCTCATGAATCTTCCATTGGTGTGCCACTTTTGAAATATAACCGTGGTTTTTAAACAACCTCTTATATTTGATTTGATATGTGATCAATCCAAAATACACCACAAGGGCTGGGTCGGCGTCCCAGACCTTGTGATTGAGGTCTTGAGTCCGTCGACAGCATTAAAAGACAAACGAGTCAAATTAAGACACTACCGTTTGTCAGGAGTCCGAGAATCTACCACCCCCTTTCTAAGGGTGTGGCTAACCGTCCCTCGACAAACTGTTGCAACTATTATAGCATAATCTTCCAGACAAAATGATGAAACTTATCCCTGACTATTCCAGGGCTCAGGCCGCCTCATAAAACGAGGCGGCCTGATTTATTTCTTTTAAACACAGTTAAGCTTTCCGTGGGCCGCAGAAAAAGAACCGTATTCACTTCAGGAATATCAATTCCTTCATTATAGATATCTACATAGATATCTACCACAAAAACAAAGGTGATTTCCCACTATTTAATCCCTGGGAGGAATAAGCCAGGGTTCATTCCCTTTATAACGGTCTCGTACTATACTCAATATCCCGGCACCGGCTCATAAACCGCATATCCTCAAACCGCTTAAATGGATTGCTAAAGATATTTCTCTCGACATCTTTTCTCGCATATCCGTCTTTACAATACAGACTGGATTTCTTCTCAACCACCAGCCCGCTCTCTTTTCTAGCCCTATAAAAATCCATGAAGTAATTAACGACGTCCTCAACCCGAACTCTTCCACTTTCGTCCACATGCTCAAGCATGGCTTTGAGCAGTACCGGTTTATAGGAAAAACTCATATCCATAGTCCTGACCATGTCTATAAACTTATCTTTCATATTGGCAGGATTGATCAGCTCCCAGCCGTACTGCTTAGCGTAGCTCTCTACAGTTTCTTCCTTAAAATATTT
>NZ_MASS01000095.1 GCF_001707885.1 Desulfosporosinus cupriresistens
GTACCCAAAGCGTTAATCACGTGTTAACACCTAGTCAATAGTCATGCGTGACGCACAAGGAAAAGAGCCATACTTTACCATATGGCTCTTTTCCTTGTACTTAAAATATGAAGAAAACATTGTTTCTACTCCCTCTTCACCGTGAAACAAACTGCTGACTATCCCCTCTGCCCAGATCAACATCAAAGCCCGCCGCCTGAATTTTACGCTCGATGCAATATCGGCAATCTTCAGGATGATCATCCCCACAAATCTTGTTTTCGTAAAGTTCATATTGTTTCCTGACCGACGTAGGGGTAATAATCGGCATGACAACATTGGCACCTGCTTCCAAGGCGAGCTCCCTGCCTTGGGGATTCAGAGTACCGAGTGCCGTCGTGGCCGGAATAAGGCTATCCGGAATAAGCAGTCGCGCCAAGGCCACCATCACTAACGTATCCTCGACCGTCCCGCCCTTTTCCGCTCCCAGTGGTGTCTCGCTATGCGGAATAAACGGTCCAATTCCGATCATGTCTGGATGGAATTCCTTTAAATATCGTAAGTCTTCGGCTAAATCTGCGGGTGTTTGTCCTGGCAGACCAACCATAAACCCCGCTCCCACTTGGTAGCCCAGATCCTTCAATGTACTCAGACAGGCACGGCGATCTTCAAACCGCATCGTGGGATGTAGCTTTTCATACAGTTCTTTCGAAGCTGTTTCGTGGCGCATCAGAAAGCGGTCTGCACCGGCGGCAAAGAGGCTTTGATAGGTTTCTGTTCTCCGCTCGCCGATGGATAACGTAATGGCTACCTCTGGATAACTCTTGCTAATTGCGCTGATTAGATCAACGAGAATCTCCTCTGTGTACCAAAGATCTTCCCCGCTTTGCAAGACAAACGTCCGGTAACCTAATTTATACCCTTGATCACAACAGGCTAGGATTTCCTCTAGGGTTAACCGATAGCGTTCCACCTTGGCATTGGAAGCCCTAATTCCGCAGTACAGGCAATCCTGCCGACAAATATTCGAGAACTCGATTAGCCCTCTCAAGTAAACTTTATCTCCATAATAGGCCTGTTTCGTCTTCAGTGCGTAGCTAAATAAGGCCGCTCTATCTGCATCAGTTATGTTTTCTAAGAGGTACGTGATTTCCTCTTTTGTGAGATCGTTCATTTGATAGGCTTTCTTTAGTAAATTATTCACGTCACTCACAGAACCACTCCCTCAATCTGATTTGTCCATATAAAGCTATCTATTTAATAAGTTTAATCCGATGGTTGACTGCCACTTATGATAAGTAGCTCCTAGCCCCTAAATAACCGTTCAGCATAGATCCTCTTCTTCCAATATCATCTTAGCCAGTGGGAATGGTTCAAGTGCTCTCGGAAGTAAGCCCTGAACATATGCAATGAGAATACCGTAATTGACAATGGGCACATTATGATATTTTGCACCCTCTACCCGGCTGAGCATTCCTGTTCTGTTCATCATACAGGCTCCACAATGAACGATCAGGGCATATTTCTTAATGTCATCAGTAAAAGTTGCTCCTGCGGAGAATTCAAACTCGATCTGCTTACCAGTCCGCTGACGTATCCACCGGGGTATCTTCACCTTGCCAATATCGTCCGCTTGTCGGTGATGTGTACACCCTTCAGCTATTAAAACCTTATCTCCATCCTTAAGTCTTTCGATGGCTTTAGCCCCTTTTATGAATTCTGTTAAATCTCCCTTTTGTCTGGCAAAAAGAATAGAAAATGACGTCATTAAAATATCCTTGGGGGTATCTGCCGCAACTTTTAGAAAGACCTGCGAATCGGTGATGACCAGCTTTGGCTTTTTAGCCAGATTACTTAAGGTTTCTCTCAGTTCGAATTCCTTGGTTACAATCGCCATAGCATCACTTTCTAGAATGTCTCTTATGGTCTGCTGTTGAGGAAGGATAAGCCTCCCCTTTGGAGCTGCTTTATCAATAGGAGTGACAAGTACCACAAAATCGCCTGGGTTAATTAGATCTCCTACAATTTTAAACTTATCTTCATCCTCCGAGATAACAGAGATGATAGCATTCTTTAATTCTTTAATTCCCTGATGCTGAAGAGCGGACACAGCAACTATCGGTATGGTCAGTGATTCTTGAAGATTAGTTGCTATTTTGTTAGGATCATCATTTTCAAGGGTATCGACCTTATTTAAAACCAAGATAATTGGCTTCATCTTTTCTTTGAACTTATCTATTATTAAGCTGTCTTCTTCACTAATCCCTCTCTTGACATCAACGATCAGCAGAGCCACATCTGTAATATCTAGAACCTCCAAGGTTTTCTGGATTCTGAGTTGTCCTAATTCGCCGACATCGTCTATTCCAGCTGTATCTATGATTACACACGGTCCAATCGGTAATATTTCCATTGCTTTAAATACTGGGTCAGTCGTTGTACCCTTCACGTCTGACACTATCGCTGTTTCCTGTCCTGTTATGGCATTGATCACGCTGGATTTTCCCGCATTTCTCTTGCCAAATAGCGCCAAATGGACTCTCACGCCTCTCGGAGTTTCATTCAAGCTCATCTAAATCCCTCCCCAGATCATCCTACAGCGAGACGGCCACTTCTATAAGTGGGCATTCCCCCGGTGCTCCTCTTCAAATGGGTTAAACTCCCCACCTGAAGTCCTGATGGTTTAGCTTTAGCTAAACGAGTTTACTTTCCAGGGACTCCAAGAAAGCCCGGTATTCCTGGTTTTGTGACTTCAAATGGATTTAAAATCTCATCGATTCTAGAATTAGAAAAAATCTTTTCTTCCATTATTATGTCTTTTATCGTCTTTTCTTCGCTTAAAGCTTTTCTCGCTATATAACCGGCTTTTTCATACCCTAGATGATGAACCAAAGCCGCAGCTAACGCTGCTGATTTCTCAAGAGTTTCTTGGCATTTTTCCTTATTCGCTTTAATTCCTTCAATGCACTTCTCTCTAAATATAGTGACTCCCTTATCCAGCAGTTCTAGTGATTCCAACAAACATTCCGCTATAAGAGGCATAAAGGCGTTGAGTTCGAGCTGCCCTGAAGAAGCGGCCATCGTAATAGCATAATCATTGGCCATAACTCTCATCGCAACCTGACCGATCATTTCTGGTATTACCGGGTTCACCTTTCCTGGCATAATCGTTGAACCGGCTTGCATCTGAGGAAGCTCTATTTCGCCGAACCCTCCCTTGGGACCTGAAGATAGCAATCTTAAATCATTGGATAGTTTCAAAAGGTTCGTGCTGCAGGCTTTTAAGAGTCCGGAAACTTCTACAAATACGTCATTATTTTGGGTTATATCCATGGGATAGTCGGACCTAGCCAAACCTAATCCTGTTAACTCCTGGATGGCATCCGTAACCATAAATATGTATTTGTGAGAAGCATTGACTCCGGTACCGATGGCCGTACCGCCCAGATTAATCTGCCTCAATCGTTCTTCTACCTTGTAAACCCTCCAGCGGTCTCGTTCTATGGCCTTAGCATAGGCACCAAATTCCTGGCCAAGCATCATCGGCAACGCATCCATTAGCTCAGTCCTGCCAAGTTTGAGCACATCACTGAATTCGTTTTCCTTTCCCTGCAACGCTTCCTGAAGTTCTGCAAGAGAATTGCTTAATTTTCTGAGCAGATGGATCGCAGCAATTCTCAGCGCCGTTGGATAAACGTCATTAGTCGATTGCGACATGTTAACATCATTCAGAGGATGTACAACATCATAGTCGCCTTTTATTCCACCTAATATCTCAATAGCCCTGTTAGCAATAACCTCATTTACGTTCATATTAGTTGATGTACCCGCTCCCCCTTGAAAAGCGGATACTATAAATTCATGATCGAATTTGCCTTCAATAACTTCCTCACTTGCTCGAATTATAGAATTTGCCTTATCCTCCGTCAATTGCTTTAATTGTTTATTTACCAAGGCTGCTGCCTTCTTTATTAAAGCAATTTCATAGATAAGTTTCAGATTGACACCTTTGGACCCTAAATCAAAGTTAACTTGAGCCCTTTTTGTGTTGATCCCATAAAATACATTTTGTGGGATATTCCATTCTCCAATCTGGTCCTTTTCGATTCTAAAGTTCACGTTATTTCCTCCACAAATTATGGCTTACTAATTTGCTTACATTAGTGACCTACAAAAAGCAACTATTGCATTAGGACACTTTAGAACCTTAAATCTCTCTCTCCAGCCTCAATTCTTTTCAGTTTCTCTTCGGCCGCTTTTCTGGCCGCCTCCTTAGGAATATCCATCAGTCCTTTTTCGATAACTTTTTTACCTAATTCTTTCATCTCATCATCGGCATAGTCTAAAAGAAATTCTCTAAAGGTAAGCAAAGCATTCGGTTGACAAACATTACCTATCTGTCCCGCTTTAGCCAAAGCCATAAACCTATCCCCAGTTCTTCCTTCTCGATAGCAAGCAGTACAGTAGCTTGGTATATAACCGGTTTCACACAAACTCTTAATGACTTCCATCGGCGATCGATGATCGGCCACTTCAAATTGCGGTTTTTCGCCTGTTTTATCAATTCCATGTTCCTTCGAGTAAGCGCCTACTCCTGTACATGAGCCAGCACTGAATTGTGAAATTCCTAGGGCGAGTACTTCCTCCCTAAACCCGGCCTCTTCTCTGGTCGATAATATCATACCCGTATAGGGAACAGCCAATCTTAAAACCGCGACTAATTTTTTAAATTGATCATCTGTAACTAGATAGGGCAGATCATTCAGATCCACGCCCTCAGCAGCTCTCAGTCTGGGAACAGAAATTGTGTGCGGACCAACGCCGAAGGCATCCTCGAGATGTTCAGCATGCATAAGCATCGCTATTGTTTCGTATTTGTGCTCATATAAACCGTATAATACCCCAATACCCACATCACCAATTCCAGCTTCCATGGCTCTGTCCATGGCTGTAGTATGCCAATTGTAATTATGCTTGGGACCTGTCGGATGCATTTTTTCATAAACTTCTTGATTATACGTCTCCTGGAATAGAGTATATGTACCAATGTCAGCATCTTTTAAGCGTTTATAATTCTCAACGGTCGTTGCCGCTACGTTGATGTTAATTCGCCTTATGCTTCCATTATCAAATTTCAACGAATAGATTTTCTTTATACACTCAATTACATAATCCAAGGAGCAATTGATTGGATCTTCTCCTGCCTCTATGACAATTCTTTTGTGGCCTAACGATTCTAGTATTTTCACTTCCTCTTCTAATTGTTCCATCGTCAGTTTGCTTCTCTTGAGACTCTCATTACAGGCCTGATAGCCGCAATATACACAGCCATTGACACAATAACTACTAATATAAAGGGGGGCAAATAAAACGATTCTCTTGCCATATATTCTTTCCTTTATTTCTTTGGCAGTCTTAAACATTTCCGCCAAAACATTAGGATCATTAATATTTAGCAGCACTGCTGCTTCTCTATGGGTCAGTCCTTGACAAGTCTTTGCTTTTTCAAGAATTGCTCTGACTAGATCCTTTTCTTTGGCCTTTTCAAATCCCTCATTCAATGATTCCCTTATTTCTTCGTCAATAATAAAATCTTTCGCCAAATACTCTTGCATTTTTATTCCTCCAATTTCTTAGTTAAGGCTGATTTAACATTTACCCCTATGATCTTCCCTAATTTACCTGTCATCGCACTAATTTCATCCGAGCTTCCCTCAACGATCAAGGAGATAATCGATATGCCCCTTTCCTTACGGGGAATCCCCATTCTGCCGACTATGATGCTGGCCAAATCATGCAACGTTTCATTAACCTTATTAGCGCTTTCAAATTCTTCAATCACGATGCCTATGACGCCTATTCTCTTATCCATGTTTTGTTTCCTCCAAATATAGAAAACTTGGCTAGCGCCCACGAAGACACTGTCTTTGCACGTGTTAGCTTAGCGGAGAAGCGCTGGCCAAGGATGGCCGAGTGTCCCTGTAGCCATGACTCGAACAGGACGTTCGAGATTAGAGCATCGCCAAGGATGGCAAGGTGCCGTGATGGCGAGAAGGCCCTTCCAGAATATTTATCTTATATTTTCTGACTGGTACTCGCCGTTTATACTTCTAAAATAGCTAAGGTGCCTTCTTACAACAGTAAGAAGGCACCTTAGCTATTAACCTTCTCCTTTTGCTCAGAATAATCCTTACAATCAGGTGTAGTTTTTCGGTTTGTGGGATCCACTCTGCCAGATAACTCCAACACAACAGATAAATCCACTCCCTATAAAATTTTTTAGACAAGCTTAAACATAGTCTATTCTAGATTTTCTTTCGTGCCGTATAGCTGGTATGCAGCAATTGATGCGCTTTCTTCCCATAGGGTTCGCCCAAGAAGTCTTTATATAGACCAATAATAGCCAGATTTTCATGCGACTTGCGCAAGGGTTTGGCACGGTCTTCGCGGTAAATAGCGGAAGCTCGCTCTTTAAGAATTTCCATGTTGCCATGATGATAGGGTTGACCGCCGCCCCCGATACAGCCGCCCGGGCAAGCCATAATCTCTATGACGTCATAATTGCTTTCCCCAGCTTGTATTTTCTCCAGAACAGTGCGGGCATTACCCAGACCATGGATAACAGCAATCCGATAATCGCGTCCGGCTATCGGGATGACCGCCTCCTTGATTCCATCCATTCCCCGGAGAGCCTCGAACTCCACTTTCTCTAACATTTCGCCAGTTAGAACCTCATAGGCCGTTCGTAGGGCCGCTTCGAGAACTCCGCCTGTCGCTCCAAAGATGACGGCAGCACCTGTTGATTCTCCCAAGGGATGATCAAACTCTTGATCTTTAAGATGATCAAAATGAATGCTGGCTTCCCTGATCATACGAGCTAATTCACGTGTGGTGATAACGATGTCTACATCCGCGGTTTCTGCTCCTTGTGCTAGTTCAGGGCGGGCTGCTTCGTATTTTTTGGCGACGCAGGGCATCACGGAAACAACGGTTATCGTTTTAGGATCAATACCTAACGTTTTAGCGTAATAACTTTTGGTTAAGACACCTAACATCTCATGAGGGGATTTGCAGGTTGAAGGAATGTCTAAGAGATCGGGGAATTGATGTTCGAAGAATTTGACCCAAGCTGGGCAACAACTCGTGAGCAGCGGCAATCGCCCGCCATGTTTTATACGGTGAACAAGCTCTGTTGCTTCCTCCATAATGGTTAAATCAGCAGCAAAGTCCGTATCAAAGACGCGGTCAAATCCGAGTCGCCGCAAAGCCGCAACCATTTTGCCAGTGACAATTGTCCCTGGTTCTAAATCAAATTCTTCACCCAGAGCAACCCGTACGGCCGGTGCAGTTTGTACTACGACAAATTGGTTGGGATCGTTGAGGGCTTTCCAAACTTTATCCACTTGATCCAATTCAGTTAAAGCACCTGTTGGACATACCGCCAGACATTGTCCACAGAACGTGCAAGCAGTTTGGTTAAGCGGTAGATTAAAGGCTGTTTTAACCACCGTCTCGAAACCACGCCCTACCGCAGAGTATACGCCAACTGTCTGAACTTCATTACACATCGTTTCACAGCGGCGACAGCGAATACATTTGTTAGGATCTCGGACAATCGAAGAACTCGACTGGTCAATTTCAAACTCTGATTCTG
>NZ_MASS01000096.1 GCF_001707885.1 Desulfosporosinus cupriresistens
CACCAATTATTAAACTCTCCTACCACGCAAACCTTCAGCGCTTCAGGCACCCAAACTGCAAAATGCGTCCCATAAACACCTGCACATTCAATGATATGCGCGCCGAGCTTAAAATAGCTGTGGAACATTTCTCCACGGTTAAAAAGATATAGTTCATCTTGATTAAGAAAGCACTTCTTGTCCATTACATCATCACTACCTCTTACTCTGTTCCAATTGCTATATCAAAGTAACTATTCTCTTCGACAATTGCATTTCCTTCCAACTTATGTAATTAATTTGCTGACAAGTTTCGCACGTCTGAGGAAATTTACCCTCCTTTTCACCACCCAGATAAGACTATTAAAATTATTTCTTAGTAATGTAACATTCAAATCCTTTCATACGTATTAAGGTGTAGGGATCGACAAACAGCAGCTAGTATTAGATTCCAAGAGGCTGAAAAACGATCGAAAGGGAGGAAAAATATGTCTAAACATTTGTATCGATCCAGTCAGAATAAACAACTCGGTGGGGTATGTGGAGGTTTGGCCGAGTACTTAGAAATTGACCCCAGCCTTGTCCGGATTGCTGGAATTCTGCTTCTCTTTGTAGCAGGAACTGGATTTTTAGCTTATCTTGTTGCTTGGCTTGTCATTCCTTTGGATACTAAGAACTGATAGTAGTATATATAGGGCTGTTCTAAAATACTCATGGTTGCTAGTGTTCAACCCACATATAGAAGAGGGTCATCATTAGTCCCTAATAATGAAATAAAGTGCAAAAGCTTCTGTCTTACTTAAAAGCTTTGCACTTTATTTTTATAGCGGAATATCTCTTTGACATTCTGTTAAACGTTTGATCGTCATCTGCTTTGGTAACTTATTACATGTTCATTCCTATTTTACAATGAGTACAGAACATTTTGCCTTGTGAAGGACGTGTTGACTGACACTACCTAACAAGGAACCAGCAATCGCCCCGTAACCATGGGTCCCCATGACGATCAAGTCGATGTTCTCATTTTCAGCTTCGCTTAAGATAACGTCCGCTGGTTTTTTCCCTTGCATTTGTTTCTTAACCAAGGTGACATCACTAATATCAATTCCCTTAAGTGTGGCTGCTAAGGCATGTTTACCTTCTTGTTCAATTTGTTCCGGCGCAATTATATAGCTATTAACACTCGAGTCATACACTATCGGCAGGTGCGTAACGAACAGAAGCTCAACTTCCGCGTTATATTTCCGAGCAAGCTCCAATGCAGTTGTTAATGCTCGTCGTGAATACTCTGATGCATCAGTTGCCACCAGTATTTTTTTCAATATAATCTCCTCCTCATATTTCATCATTTCTGATCTATTCGACGTAATTAAGTTAATATCCTTCTTGATCAAACAATTATAATAAATTAATTATAATAATATTTACAGAAACAGATAACTCATGCACTTATGTTCATATGTGCTTAATTTTGGATTTGCTTGGGCTTTGACTAACAGTTTTGTTTAAACTACTTATAGTTCCCTGCTAATCTACTTAGCCTGAAACATTCTAAGAAAGTATATCATAGGACTGCGGATTCATTGTGGAAAAATAGACTATCCTTGATAGAACATACTTGTTTTGTTATACTGATGCGGAGTTACTATTCCTTGCGTGATGCTGTTTATAAGGCAGATAGGGGTTATATACTAAAAAAGGAGTTATAACGTATGAAGAAAATAGTGCGTATCATATTGATTTGGTCATTAATTTCACTTCTCCTGCAATTTGGAGCTTACTCTCTTTTGAATAACCAGGTTCAAAAAGTTCTGGCTCCGCCTGCGCCTTCCGGACCGATCACACTCCAGCTGAAAGCCACCATCCCGGGTACTGATCTTACTAATATCCAGATTTCCTACGCTAAGGATTACTTAGCCTACTCAGAAAATGGCACACTTAAAGTCTTTAACCTTAAAAAACAAACCGTTGTTTTTGAGAAAGAACCTCCTACTCCTAACGATGAAACATTAGGAGTGCTCACGTACCAGTGGTTGCCGGATAGAAATACTTTACTCTATTTTTATGCTAAAAAGAATCCTAACCCCGTAACATACGTTACCGTGTACCCTCCTAAATCGAAATCACAGGCATCGGTTCAGACTCCGCAGCCTGTTGAACCGAAGACAGAAGACCCTAACCAAAAAACCGTTAAGGAAGTTCCCAAGGATGTGACCAAAGAGGTTCCCGTAGAACCTCGGATTGAAAAGCGGTATGGAAATCCACAAATAACAGAATTGTATTCTCTTGATCTTCCAGATAGTAAGGAAGACGTAGCTCCAGATAATCGTTTTAATCGAACGATCGACCAATTTCCAGCAGGTGGAGAAATTGAAGAATGGGTTGATGCAACCACAACCAATCTGATGTACCTCACTATTAAAAATGGCTCGGCTGAACAACTAATGGAAATAGATATTATGAAGGACATAAGCACTCTAAGCAAAGCGAGAGAGACAATCGATAATATGGCTGCCTCTGATCGGTATGGAACTCTTTATATTGACAGTAAAGTGGGGGATTCTCGACAAGTCGTTGCCCTGAACGGTACAAAGCGTCACGTTATCTCCTCAAACGGTAACGATAGAATTCTTGGAATTAGAGATGGAAAAGTCTATATCGGTGAAGTTGAAAATGATATGCTCGTTAAGATTAAAACAACGACTGACCTGAGTGAAGTTAAAAGTAACCCTTCTCTAACCACTGAATGGAAAGGCTCGATTCCCTTTAACAAGAACCTACGAACGCTGATCGGTGCTAAAGGGCAAATGGTTGTCTATGATCATCAAACCGCCTATATCATCACAGCAGGTCAACTTAAAGAGGTAAAATTACACGGTGATGAGAACTATGTTTCTGTCGATGGAGCTGAGCTGATCCAACTTACCCGAAATGGAACATCTACCCTTGCAGAACTGCAAGCCCTCGAGCCCTAAGAGTTAGAATCCAACCAATATTATTTCTAAACCGTTTAACCCTAAGTTAAAAGAAGGAAGCGCTTTGTCTTGACTGACCAAGCGTTTCCTTCTTAATTTTGTAAATCTAATTCTTTCTTATATTAGATTAAACGGTTCTTATATTAGATTAAACGGCAGGATCTCACCTTCCAAGGCTTTCATAATGTTGTTTTGAGTGACTGATTGATGTGATACATGCCATAAAACTTTCCTATTGCTTAAAAGAAGTACTTGTGGCGATTGATGTTTAACCTCTAAATCATTAGCCACTTGGTTGCTCACCGCTCTCGACTCGATCACTTTGATCATGACCACCAGAACATCATCCGTATTTTCTTTCATAAAAGTCCGTACCTCCTGCCAAGCACGTTCACTGATAGGACAGGTTGTACTATGTTTGAAAAGGATGATCTTGCGTTGGCAAGACTCATCCAGAATCTCTCCGAATTCTTGAGAAGAAGTAATTTCTTTAAATTCAGCCATCGTTTCCACTCCTTTTTTGGTTTACGCCATTATATCAAAAACGTCCTGAATATCAAAGGTAGGATGTTCTCCTCAAAAACCAACAAAAGAACGTGTGACAACAGTACTTCGACTTGGTACAATATATTCTAAACGTTGTGCATCCGCGAAGTATTAAACATAAAGGGGGAATAGCATGTTTGTTGGGGCCCGAATATTAAAAACGGGAATTGCGGTTACATTGGCGATGTATTTATGCAAACTTTTTCAGATTGAACCGGCGGTTTTCGCCGCCATTTCTGTCGTAGTCAATATGCAGCCTTCTGTCCGTAAAGCACTCCATAATGCGTGGGAGCAAGTCTGGGTACATTTACTCAGCATCACTTTGGCTATTCTTCTAGGGCTCACGCTGGGTACTAATCCCGTGGTCACTGGTGTAGCGGTCATTATTATCATTCTTTTGTGTAATCGACTGGGATGGTCTGGGGGAATTACGATAGGCGTAGTGTCGATTGTTTTTGTACTTGATTCACCAGCCAATGAATTTCTACCCCATGCTGCGAGTCGTTCGATAGCGGTTTTCCTCGGTCTCGCGGTAGCTCTGGTTGTTAACCATATTCTATTACCGCCAGAACACAAGAAAAAGTTGTTCGCGGAATTGGAACGACTCTTCCGTGATGCCTCTACGTATTTCTTAGACAGTTTGATCACGTTTATCTCGTCTGCTTCTTTGGTATCTTTCAGTGCCGAAGCTCCCGTGGAGCTATCACAGCGACTTGAGGATGCAATGGATCTTTACGAACATGCGCGCGGAGAATTGACAGGGCAAGACAATGCTTTACTGGTTGAACGTGTCCTCGAAATATGCCGAGGTTTCATTGAACGAGGCCAAACTATTGGAGAAATGACAGCTCAGCGCGTGCAACGGCGTAATGCGTCAGATTCTCCGCTCCCCAAAGATGGGCTGAGTACAGAATACCAAAGGATACTTAATTTGTTGTTAGAAGGAGAACGGAAGTTAGGACTCTGGGCCCGTAAAGTAAGCATTGGGTTAACCCAACCCCATGCAGCAGAAAAAGCTGGCGAAGACACCGAATATTGGGCCGAATTCGATCAGGTTATGGATACTTGGCAACGTACTGTAGGTGGCATCTTTTATCTGAGGGCCATGATGGAAATTGCTGTCGTCGCTACCGAAATGCGCTGGGCCGCACGGCGGATGAAAGCGTTCTATGATCTGGGATCGTTTAATAAGAGTTAAGAAAGTTGATAATACGAGTATCTTCGATCTATAAATACTGGAATTTTCTTACGAACCTCACTTATAGCATCGGTGTTTAGCTCTATTTGGAAGATCTCCTCTTCTTCCTCTGCCTCCTTCATTATCTCTCCCCAAGGGCTAATAACACTGGAATGCCCACAGAATTTAACACCGTTGCCCAGACCTACCCCATTACAACTGATAACAAAGATCTGATTTTCGATTGCCCTGGCCTTTTGTAAAATCTGCCAATGCTCTAATCTCGGATGAGGCCACTCAGCGGGTACAAAGAGAATCTCTGCTCCATCGAGAGCCAGTCGCCGGACGAGTTCGGGGAACCTTAGATCATAACAGATAATAACTCCACAAATATGCCCTTCTATCTCAAAAGTTACAACCTTGTTACCCTCAGTATAAAATCTATTTTCTTCGCCTGGTGAAAACAAATGAATCTTCTGGTAGCTGGCTATTTCAAGCCCCTTTCGATTAAAAACCTTAGCACTATTAACAAGTTGCCCATTATTAACTTCAGAGATTGACCCTCCAACCAAGTAGATTGCTAGTTCACTTGCTAAGTCACTCATTTTTTCCACAGCTCTTTTTCCCCAAACGGGGGCTTGTTCAGAAATATTTATCGGAAAATACCCAGTATTCCATGTTTCAGGTAATACAATGACATCAGGTTTATTTAAGGCAGCTTCCCGAACTAGTTTTTCAATTTTTCTGAGGTTTTCGTCCGGTTCCCCAAGGGCTACAGCCATCTGAATAACGGCTACCTTTAATGTACTTAAACTCAATTTAACTATTCCACCCTTCTCATCTCATCTTTCCCTTTCTCTACTCTATCTGCACATTTACGAATATACTCAAAGAGCCTGCAACGTTATAACTGTTGCAGGCTCTTTAGTTATATGTCTTCAGACATTTTCACAATAGAAAGTCAATATTAACACTTTTTCGATCAGAGATTTTAAAAATTAAAAGCTATGGGTAACGTAATTATTCTAAATAATTAATCTTATTCATTATACCATGTTGAAACACCAGTATCCAAGTCATACTTGGCTCCTAATATCTTCGATTCTTTAGTATCTACTGCGTGTTTTACAATCGGGCTTTTGAGGATGTCTTGTATTGCGTTTTGAACGTTAAAATCAACACTCTTTTCGATCAGATCATTACCGGTTACGCCACTAGTTTTGGCCTCATCGATAGCGGGTTTAATTTTCTCGACAATTGAACCAATACTACCAGGTATTTCCCCACCTTGCACAGCGGCTGTGACGGCTCCGCATCCTTCATGCCCAAGAACAACTATTAGTGGTGTTTTCAAGTGCTCGACGGCATACTCTACGCTTCCCAATTCCACTGGAGTAACGACATTACCGGCTACCCGTATTACGAATAAATCCCCAAGTGCTTCGTCGTAGAGCACCTCGGGAGGAACTCTCGAGTCTGAACAGCTTACGATTACGGCAAAGGGGTGTTGTCCATTTTTCTCCAAATCCATTCGTCTTGTAGCACTGAGGTCTTTGTTTAAGGTCTTACCGGAGGTGAAGCGCGCGTTTCCATCATCAAGTAGCTTTTTCGCTACATCTGAGGATGTGATTACTTCAGTCCTTTTGTAGACAGGAGTGCCCACAGTTGACGATTGTGGACTGGAAGACGTGGGTATGGCTTTAGTTCCGCAACCACCAAGCATAAGTACTAGGCTGAGCGATGCAACGCCGATGAAGGTAATTACTCTTTTCATAACATTCCTCCTAATTTATTTGCTCTGAAATAGCGAATATTTATCAACTAATATATTACCATAATTATGCATAAATATTTTAGAATATTTTGTAATATTATGAATGATTGATTTTAGTTTTG
Source organism: Desulfosporosinus cupriresistens (assembly GCF_001707885.1). Lineage (GTDB taxonomy): Bacteria > Bacillota > Desulfitobacteriia > Desulfitobacteriales > Desulfitobacteriaceae > Desulfosporosinus. The sequence continues at coordinate 6,574 of NZ_MASS01000096.1, forward strand.
CATTAATAAAAGGGGATGTGTGAAAACTCAGTCTCCAAAATTTCAAGTGGTTACAACAATCAATAAGCGTCCTCATTTCACTATTAAAGTGGAGTGAGGACGCTTGTGATTTAATGATATAGAAGCCAAAAGTGGGGATGTTAAAAATATAGTTACAAGTTTTAGTACAGCCCCCTCTAACCTGATTATTTGAGGTTCTTTAGCGCAGTTTCTCCAAATTTTCCTGTGACCACTTGTTCATAAGGAGCTATCTTATTCAACTCTCCCGCATCTTGAATAATTTGTTGCAGGAGATAGAAATCTTTTTCTTGGAGCACAGGGTCTATTTTCCAGCTGTCCTGTTCTTTATAACGTTTAACCGCGCTCACCAGAATTTCATCGTTTTCCTCAGGGAATTGGGGCTTGATCGCCTTAGCAATTTCCTCAGGCGTATGACTTGCTACCCAACGCTGCCCTTTGTAGATTGCATCTGTAAACTTCTGAATGAGGTCCGGATTTTTCTCGATGGTGCTTTTTTTTGTAAAATATGCTGTATAGGGAACTTCACCGCTCTCCTTACCTAGAGAAGCAACGATATACGCTTTACCCTCCTTCTGCATGCTCGAGGCCGTAGGTTCAAAGATAATAACATAATCCCCTTGCCCCCCCATAAAGGCACCGGGCATGGCAGCATATTGCATCGTAGTATCGATGAAAACATCTTTTCCAGTGGTAAGACCGTTTTTGCCTAATACATACTGAAGGACTATGGCAGGCATTCCACCCTTTCGTCCACCAATAATACTTTTTCCCTTAAGATCGCTCCATTTAAAGTTGTGGTCAGGATTCCTACCCATTAGAAACGTACCATCTCCGTTGGTAAGCTGTGCAAAGACAACACTATTGTCTTCTTTGCCTTCGTTATAAACATAGACACTCGCTTCAGGTCCCGCAAAACCAATGTCAACTTGACCAGATAAAACTGCAGTCATGACCTTGTCTGCACCTTGACCATTCGAGAGCTCAATATCAAGACCCTCTTCAGTAAA
>NZ_MASS01000097.1 GCF_001707885.1 Desulfosporosinus cupriresistens
TGATATACAGGACAAAGATAATAATTTTACTAGGTTTGTAGTCGTAGGAAAAAAATCAGATTCAGCCCACTCCACTGCAGATAAGAACAAGACCTCAATTGTCTTCTCGACCGAACACAAACCCGGCAGTCTCTCTTGCATTCTGAATATATTTAGCTTATGGGATATTAATATGAGTAAAATTGAATCCAGGCCGTCTCGAGGAAAGCTCGGTACATATATCTTTTTTATTGATATTGAAGGTCATATGATCGATCCAGACGTTAAAGATGCTTTAACGATGGTAAAGCGAAAAACTACTTTTTATAAGTTTCTGGGTTCCTATCCAAGAGCGGAAATTGATTAGTCAATTTCCGCTCTTGGATCAAGATCTAATTACCCTAAATACCCGAAGTTTAAGGGAGGCTGGTGTAACCATGTATCATCATAATCTGGAAACATCAGAAAGCTATTTTCCTCAGATATGTACAACTCATAGCTATAAAGATCGCATCAACACTAGAGAAGCTTGCCAGTCTGCTAATTTGGAGGTCTGTAGCGGCGGAATTATTTCGTTGGGTGAAACTATGGGTCAGCGCTTGGAGATGGCCTTTACCCTGAGAGAATTGAAGGTTCAGTCAGTCCCCATAAATATTCTTAATCCCATCAAAGGAACGGTACTGGAGAATCAAAGTGTTTTACCAGCTTTGGAAATATTACAAACGATCGCCATCTATCGATTTATTTTGCCAGAAGCAAAGTTGCGCTTCGCGGGTGGTCGTGAAAATGGCCTGCGAGATTTGCAGGCTTTAGGCTATTTGGCGGGAATCAATGCTACTTTGGTGGGTAGTTATTTAACCACTTCCGGGCGTACCGTTGCTGAAGATATCCAAATGATCATAGACATGGGGTTAGAAGTATAGTTGCTCTTGGCTACGTTTTTAGACAAGAGGGAAGTTTCTGCCACCTCTCAGAACTAATTTGGTTGGGCGCCGTGAACAACTTAACTCTTTTCTTCAATGTATAACGAGAAAAATCAAACTCATTGGAATAATGATACCTTAGAACGCCCTGCAAAAAATATTTATTGGTAATATTGCTGGTTTCGATGAGTTCGTTTTTAAATCTTTCAAATATATCCTGGAACTTAATTATATTTCGGTCAATGTCGATAATTGCTTCATGGATCTTTTTCAGTAACTCTTTGCTAATCTTGATGCCACTGGGCAGTATTCGTTTTCCTCTATCACATAATATCGTTAGTTCAGTCAACCTTACATCAATTGCTCGGTTGTTCTCAGGCAGACGAACATCACCAAACAACTCACGCACATAATTGCGAAAACGAATTGATTCAGAATCGTCGTATAGTTTGATCCCATCAGGATAGTACTTTTCAAGCACGGCATAGTACATTCGTGAAAGGCTTACTCTTTTCTTCAGATAAACTTTACCGATTAGGCTATAGCCTATTAGAACGAGTCGTCTCGCATCGTCCATTGACAGAGCAAAGGTGAAATTACCAATAACATTGGCTATCAATTCATCCACCGATTCAGAATTGAGTATCTCAGGCAAGCCGTCTTTCAATTCGATTAGTAATTCATACCATTTCTGATCTCCGATAATAAAGCCATTAAGTTCGTCAGACCAATGTGCTGTGGAGCAGTTACTTTTTTTTACAGAATATATAAATATATCGGATAAACTGCCTAACAGTTCGTTAATATCATCAAGAGAGATATACCCGGTATTTTTGCTAAAGGCATAAAGGATATAATGAGGCATGGCCCTAGTAATATAACGATCGAAGCGTCCTTGGAATTTCTTCTCTATTTGACGTACTCCTTCATGGGTAAGTTCATAGGCGATACTTGTTTGCTCAAGGGTTGCTCCCTTGGCACGTTTTCTAAGTATTTTTTCATCTCGTTCGTTTTTAGACAAGTTGTGTAGCTCTTCTCTCAATAGGGTCTGCCTGTCTTCACCCAACCATCTTACAACCTTAATTAGTTGCAGGACGTCCTTTTGGTCTATTGTCAGAGTTAATAAGTTTAATAGATCTCGGACATAGTATATATGGGTCCTTTCAAACAGTTTCGTAAGCCCACTTGTCTCATCTTTCACTCCAAATGCCGAGATCAAGGGAGTAATTCTTGCTTCATAATTATTAAAGGCTAGAGCGTTAATAAGCTGATTAAGTTCAGTCTTATTTTTTGGGCATCCTCATAAGTGGTTATATAGGAATTCAAAATTGATATTAGACCTGCAAGGCCTTTGTGGTTTTTAAAACACCAACTACAAAGATCCTCTCCCAATAGCTCTTTGATTTCAAGGAGTTTGTTTGAAATCTCGAAATTAATACCATTTTCTTTATCAAATTCAGCAATCGATAATGAAAATAACTTACTAAAGGCAACAGCTTTAGAGGGGTCCTCAAGGCAAACATTAACCATTTCCGTTCCTAAGATACTATCGTCGGTTTGAGCATAGTCGGTCGCTTCTTTTAAATTTATCATGCCTTCACAATGGATCTTGGCAGTGTCTTTTCCTTCATATTGTCTATGAGGATCTGTAAATAAATGTTTTTGTTTTAAAACCATAAAATCATTTCTTTCTTTATTTATTTAAAAAAAAACAAAATGAGCCCTTAATTTATAATAATTAAGGGCTCACTAAAACACTTGACCGCTCCAAATCAGCTATAGATTTGGTGCCCGGTTATGAAATTATAAAAGCCGCCAGATATCGTTAGACATCTTGACGGCTTCTTTGCCGATTGATTTACCTTAAGTCCTGCTTAAAATAATACCTTTCAAGTTGTAATTTGTCACGATATAAAATGGCTCATAAATGGGAGGTATCATGGTTTATATCGTAGTTAAGGGCTGTATTTGATCGTTACGCAATATTCCTCAATATTTTAACTTTTACTGAGTTCTGCTCATAACGTATTCGACTAAATCATATAAGCAAGAAAAATATATACTGAGGAAATGATGATTGATAGAATCATCAAAGGAAAGGCGATTTTCATAAAGCCTCTAAAAGTAATCACGATTCCATTCTTCTCAGCTAATCCCGCGACAATGACATTGGCGGAAGCCCCAATTAGTGTGCCATTCCCACCAAGACAAGCCCCCAAAGACAAGGCCCACCAAAAAGGTCTTAAGTTTTCAATTCCTCCGATTTGTCCCATCTTTTGGATTAGCGGAATCATCGTAGCTACGAAGGGAATATTATCGATAAAGGAAGAGGCAATAGCTGATAACCATAGTATTAACATTGACGTCGCAACGAGTGCTCCGCCTGTAGCTTCGATAGATTCCCTGGCTACCCATTCTATAACTCCAACATGGTCTAGAGCGCCAATGATTATAAATAAACCTGCAAAAAAGAAAAGAGTAGGCCATTCTACGGCCAGCAGGATATCTTCAGGTTCTTCTTTCGAAATAAACATTAATAAGGAAGCCCCTCCTAAGGCAACAGTTGCCGGTTCTAAGTGAAGCATCTTATGAATAATAAAACCCAGGATTGTCAGAGCCAGTGCCAGCAAAGACTTTTTTAATAAGGCGTAATCCTTAATCGCTTCAACCTCACGTAGCTCCATGATCCGAGACTTGGAAAGTTCCGAAGTTATTAAGTCTTTGCGATAAACAAACCGTAAGATTAACATGGTCACTATAAATATAACTAATATGGGTACGATGAGATTACTGGCGAAATCCATAAAACTTAATCCGGTAGCACTGCCAATCATAATATTTGGAGGATCTCCTATTAAAGTGGCTGTACCTCCGATATTAGAGGCTATGACTTGACTTATTAAAAACGGGACAGGATCTATTTCGAGTTCATAACAAATTGAAAAGGTTACTGGAACAATCAGTAATACTGTCGTTACATTATCAAGCAAAGCCGAGGTTATTGCCGTTACTGCAGCTAGGGCCACCATTATTAATAAAGGATCACCTTTAGTTAACTTAGCAGCTTTGATTGCCATATATTCAAAAACTCCTGTGCGGCGAGTTATCCCGACGATGATCATCATGCCAATGAGCAATCCAATAGTATTAAAATCTATGTATTGAATGGCTTGTTCTTGATTAATTACATTAGCAAAAAGAATTAAACTTGCTCCGATTAAGGCAACCACAGTTCGGTTAATCTTTTCGCTGATTATTAGTCCGTAGGTCAAAAAAAAGATTACGATGGTTATGATTACTGGTGCGTTGAGTATCATAATGTTGCCTCCAATCTAGAGAAATTGGAACAGCTGATTATTTAACCAGTAAATAATCAGCCGCTCCCTGACCTTTTACCTTGAGCTAGATAGCTTCTTCACCTTGATCGCCAGTACGGATACGTACAACTTCATCCACGTTTTGGACAAATATTTTGCCATCGCCAACCTGACCGGTGCGCGCAGCTTTAACGATAATTCCGATAACCTCTTCCACTTTTGCATCTCCAGTTACGATTTCAAGTTTAATTTTAGGTAACAAATGGGTAGTCACCTCTTGACCCCGGTAGATTTGAGTATAGCCTTTTTGCCGACCAAAGCCAAGCACATGAGTAACGGTAATACCTAAGATATCAGCAGCAGCCAAAGCATCTTTGATCTCATCCAACTTGCCTGGTCTGATAATGGCTTCAATTTTTTTCATAGAAAATCCCCCTTCTTCATTTCACTCATTATACTGAATATTGAACGTGTTTGTAAGCTATTCACCGGTAGAAGATTGCAAAACAAACTCAGGATACGCTAAGATGCCCATCTCTGGGATATCCAGTCCAGCCACTTCATCCTCTGGTTTTACACGCATACCTAGGGTAGCATCGAGAAGTTTATAGAAGATAAGAGATAAACCGATGGCCCATACTAATACTACCCCTGCATCGATTAATTGAGCCCAAAGCTGTCCAACGTTTCCATAGAGCAAACCAGTTACTCCGCCAGCCACTCCGTTAAGCCCGTCACCATAGGTCCCATCAGCGAAGATTCCGACACTGATAACACCCCAGATACCATTAACCATGTGAACGGATATTGCCCCGACAGGGTCATCTATTTTCAATTTACGGTCAATAAAGAGTACGCTGAAGACTACGAGCGCTCCGGCAATTGCTCCAATAATAACAGCAGAATTAACATTGACAAAACCGGAGGGAGCGGTAATTGCTACTAGGCCTGCCAAGGTGCCGTTACACATCATCGAGGGATCTGGCTTTTTATACTTTATCCACATAATCATCATTGACACAAAACCGCCGACCGCCCCAGCTAACATTGTATTAACTGCAACAACCGCAATACGCAAGTCTGTTCCTGCTAAGGTACTACCAGGATTAAAACCGAACCAACCAAAGAACAATATTATTGTACCCAGAACTGCCATTGGAATATCATGCCCAGCGATTACATTGATTTTTCCGCCAGCATATTTCCCGATTCGTGGTCCTAAAACCAAAGCGGAAGCTAAAGCGGCACCTCCTCCAATACTATGCACAACACCGGAACCGGCAAAATCTACAGCGCCATGTCCAAGACCCCAATGTGTTCCGATTTGGGCAAGCCAGCCGCCGCCCCACACCCAATTGCCATAGATAGGGTAAAGCACCATGGCAATGAAGAAACTGCCAATGACCACTGCTGAGAACTTAATTCTCTCGGCCATGGCTCCGGTAGGGATAGTCACAGCCGTGTCCATAAATACCATTTGGAATAGGAAGAGGATAAATACCCCCACGTCATATGATCCGCCGGAGGTCAGGAAAAATGCAGTGTGCCCGAACAGTCCCCAGCCGTTAAGAGTAAATTCGTTAACCAGTGGTGCCGTACCGCCAATCGCACTGACTGCACCGACCCCACCAAACATCAAACCAAAACCGCAAATATAATAACCAATTGCTCCAACTAAAAAGACCATTAGGTTCATGGCCATCGTATGGGCGGCATTCTTGGCCCGGGTAAATCCCGCTTCTACCAAGGCGAATCCTGCTTGCATGAAGAAAACCATGAAACCGGTAAGTAATACCCACACGAAGTTGATGCCGATTTTGTTTTTACCAACTTGAGCAGCGACTTCAGCTAAAGTCGGATCTCCGGCTTTAGCTGCTGCGATATCCGCGATACCACCCGTGTTTGCACCAGAGGGATCGCCGGCTAAGGCCACTGTAGCTATTATAAATACAAAAAATACCGTTAATAACATGATTTTGAGAAATCTTGATTTCGTCATCTTTTCCTTACCCCTTTCTGAACATTGTTTTTCATCCCTCAGTCTAATCCTCCTAATTACTACTAGGTCTGAGGTAGGTGTAGTCATTTACAACTGATTCTTAATTCGCAGATAGGCCCTGCGCAGTTGCATTCCTTTGTAAATACCAAATAATAGCACAAGCATTCCTAGAAAAGCGGACGATAACGGTCTGTTAAAAGCGGTTAAGTTAAAGCTTGGAATCAGCAGCAACCAAGCCAGCCCTGAGAGAATTAAAAAGACGTCTGCACCAAGTAGGACCTTTATCATGGTCATAAGAATCACCTCCTCTAAATATAAAGAACGCTCGGACATCTCTGCCCAAGCGCCTTTGCTTGTATGAAATAAGGCGCTCTCGAAAAAATTCGAGAGCGCCTTTGCTCATTACGGTTATTATACGGAGTATTTGTGCAAACGTCTAGTTGGTTTTTACAAAAACATTGTATACATGGAAGCGCAGTAAGGAGCGTTTTAACATAATTTACCTTTAAAAAACATTTCCTTGCAGTGACATGTTGATATATCACTAGCATCATTCTTCTAAATAAGGAGTTTATTAAAACTATCGCTTAATACTTCTGACATTGGCCAATCTAATACTCTTTATATGATATGATGGAATATATTTATCACTAGATTAGATTAAAGGGAGGGAAAATTTATGCTTAATGCGATTTTCCTATTTATTCTCGCTGGTTTAGCTGAAATAGGAGGTGGGTATTTGGTATGGCTTTGGCTTAGAGAATCACGTCCAGTTTGGTATGGCGTATTAGGGAGCATAATCCTCGTTCTCTATGGTGTCATACCGACCTTACAGAGGTTCCCGAACTTTGGCAGAACCTACGCTGCCTACGGAGGTATTTTTATATTTTTGGCAATTTTATGGGGATGGGGAATTGATAAGAAAATCCCCGATACCTATGATTGGATAGGCGCTGTAGTATGTTTGGTGGGTGTTTTTATCATGTTATGGGCGCCGCGTCCTTAATTTTTGCACTCCACATGTATAAAGTGAAAGGGGGGTGCAGAATATATCTCCCTCATAACTATAATAAGCCTCGGTCAGTTTGGGGTATACTGAAAAAGATATTTTGCGTTATTCATTTGGTCTAGAAATGAATTCATAGAAATGGAGACATATTAATAACAAAATTCGAACCGGATCATTATAGGGATTCGGATTTTTTTATGTATTCAAATTTAAGGGCCTAAAGGTCAACAATATGAGTGGGTACTCATATTGTTTTGGAATACACTCATTTATCTTTAGGCAATCCTCTGGTATAATTGATTGATATATAAGTCTGTTAAAAGTTTTAAAAAAACATAAAATGA
>NZ_MASS01000098.1 GCF_001707885.1 Desulfosporosinus cupriresistens
AAAAGGTCAATACGCTAGGTAAGTGGCTCAAATTCATTCGACAAAGACTAGACTAACGACTCTGTGCAGTTTTGAGAGAGCAATGTTTGAAAAAACAGTGAGATCTCAGACATCTGGTGATCATGCCGGAGGGGTTCCACCCGTTCCCATACCGAACACGGAAGTTAAGACCTTCAGGGCCGATGATACTTGGGGCGCAAGCCCCTGGCAAAGTAGGTCATCGCCAGGTAACAAGCAAGAGACTATCTCTAACGAGGTAGTCTCTTTGTGTTCCTTATAAGCTATGAATAGAAGCGACTGGGGCTGGGGTTCCACCCGTTCGGGATCCACACTGCAGGAGAATTTGTTTCGGGACGCAGTGTGGCGATAAGCTCGTCCGCTTATCGTTACATTGCTGGAGTATGCGTTACGAGTCGCAGTGTGGCGAAAAGCTCGTCCGCTTATCGTTACATTGCTGGAGTATGCGTTACGAGTCGCAGTGTGGCGAAAAGCTCGTCCGCTTATCGTTACATTGCTGGAGTATGCGTTACGAGTCGCAGTGTGGCGAAAAGCTCGTCCGCTTATCGTTACATTGCTGGAGTATGCGTTACGAGTCGCAGTGTGGCGAAAAGCTCGTCCGCTTATCGTCACATTGCTGGAGTATGTATTATGAGCCGCAGTGTGGTGAAAACCTCGCCTTCGCCACGAAGTATTTTTTTAGGTTTGGTGGTTCGGCGATAGTGTCTACGACCACTATCATGCCTTTCGTAGACGAACATGGAAGTTATGGACTTCAGACGACGATGAATACCTGGGTGCAAGCGCTAAAAAACGTAGGTCATAACCTAGGAAAGAGTTAGCAGTAAACAACGTTTCCTGGAGTATGGTTAATCTTCAAATGCCTTCAGATTATTGGACAATTCCTAAATAATCTTCAATGGCCGTGAATAAAAATAGTTTAAAAAAAGTTTAAATTTGAATACAGTTCTGATTAACACCATCTATAGTTGAATTTAATCTGAGAATATTCGCCAGATTAAGTTGATAATCTACAATAAATGTAGTATTTTTCAGAGGATTTGTGATAAACTGTAATCAATAATGGAGGGATACTCTAGGATGGAAAACATTAATCATGAACCATTGGCATTGGAGGAACCTGAAAAAAATCTTATTAGAGAATATGGGACAGTAGTTAATTACTCCAAAGGACAAATAATTTTTTCCGCTGGTGATACGGCTGACCGGATATATCTGATAGAAAAAGGTTTTGTGAAGATTTATCGTATTACTACGGATGGTAGAAGAGTTACGGTTGGAAGTATGAGAAGTCCAGGGCAGCTAATGGGTCTGGCTGAAACTTTATATCATGGGGAGCGTACATGCTTTGCAGGTGCGATTAACAATGTGACGTTGGTAGTTGTACGTAAAAGTTGTTTTGAAAGATTGCTAATGAGGCATCCGCTTATTGCCATTAAGGTGGCTACAACTTTGGGTGTAAGAATGCGAGAAGCTGAAGCTATTATCCAGGAAATGGTTTGTTGGCAGGTGCCGGGTAGGCTAGCAATGTTACTTCTTAAAATGTCTGAACGTGCAGGAGTAGAAACGGATACAGGCACGAAAATCACTTTACGTTTAACTCATGAAGAGATAGCTTGTATGATCGGTACGTCAAGACAAACGGTCACTTCATTGCTTAATATGTTCAAGCAGGAAAACAGTATATCGATTGAGGAACGAGAAATGATTATCCTCGACATCGAAAAGTTAAATAAGTGGATTGTTTAGAGAGGCTAGCAGGTGATGCTAGTCTCTTGAATTCTTTAGAGAGCAAAGAATTGTCGATTTGAATATCATACATGTACAATTAATAATGCCATCTAGACGACAATAATTGCGTATTTACAATGACATTAATAACGTCATAAGTTTGACATAAATAAGTATTAGGATTTGTTATTCTTTTATTAAAGAATAGTGGGAGTGAATTACGTCTTTAGCGAATCCAATGTGAGCGTAATTCAGAAATCCTAGAGTGAGGATTTAGTAGAGTCGAATGCAAATACATCCATGAAGGGAGGCATAATAAGGATTCAGAATTGTTTCTTCTAAAATGTTTGCAAGTGAGGCGTTTCCTATGATAAAAGTTTCTAAACTATTGAAACTCCTAAATAACCTCCACACAAAAAAAATCCAGCATTTTAAGGAGCGTTACCAGGAATTAGATGATCTTTCAAATGTGGCAGTTGAGATAGGTGATGCAGCGGCCTACAAATCCCTTCAGACGGAAATGAAAGAAGTATTCTTTGATTATTTAACAGTTGTAGTAGTAGACTCGGTTTACAAATTAGTTCCACACGTTCTTATAATTTGGATAATCAGCTTAAAATGGCAAAGCATTACTGTTCCAATACTAAACTGGCAAGTAAATATTCTGGGGGCATACCTAGTCTCATATCTGATATATAATATTGGACAATTACTTGCAACCCCAATCAAGTCTAGGCTATCCAAATTAGGTTTTGGTTTTATCAGGTCATCTGTTACAAATAAAATTTGAAAATGGAGGAAGATTTTATGCATTTCGCATTAGCTGGTGTAGATGCTAATCCCATCGGTTTGCTTCTTTGGGGAATCTTTGTTGGTTATGTTTTTACATCAGTAGGAGCAGCCGGCGGCATTTTAGCAGGCGTTGGTCATATGAGCATTTTTGGACTTAAAAAGGCAAATATGGTTAAGCCGATGAATCAGATTTTAACCCTTGTTAGTCCTATCGTTGGGACTCCCTTATATCTCCGTGAGAAACGAATTGTAGTACCTACCGCCGTTGCTTTAGGATTAGGTGGTATTGTAGGTGCAATGATTGGATCTACTCTCTCGTCCTCTTTTTTAACAGAGATGAAGAACTTTCAACCCTACTTTGGTTTCTTTACCTTAGCCATTTCGTTGCGTCTTTTCTATGAGTGCACAGCAAAATTTATAGATGGTCAAAAGGGTGTAAAAGCTGCCAATAATCTATTTGCGGCTAAGGTTAAAGAACTTAAGGCCTCGGGCAAGATGAGTGAAATTAAAGAAATCGGTGTGAACTTTAGCAAAATTGGTATTCAAAACACCTTTACTTTTGCTGGTCAAGAATTTAAGTATAGCGCCGTAACCGTCTTTTTTACAGGTCTTATTGTTGCAGTTATTTCTGCCTCTCTTGGTGTTGGCGGTGGTTTCTTACTGGTTCCCTTTATGACCAGTGTGATGGGATTCCCAATGTATATTGTGGCTGGAACTTCCGTGCTTTCTATCCTAGTATCATCTTCGACCAGTATTCTCAACTATATTTCTATGGGTAGTCATGTGGACGTTAAGTTTCTAGCGATAGAACTGATTGGTGTTGCAATTGGTACTGTAGTAGCAGCCCGCGTATCTAAGTACGTTAATGCTCGTTATATGAAAATTTTTCTTTCTATTATCCTGTTCTACATTGGTCTGAAATATATGCTGCCCCTAGTTGGCATTAATATCTAATCTTAAGTCTGATTTATTGTAATCAATAATAGGGGGTTCTCAAAATGAAATGTGCGTCTTGTAAAATGAAGACTAAAAACATGTGTGATAAAGAGGGTTTTGATTGCACTGGGGGCAAGTACACGCTAGATGAATGTCTCGATGAATCAAACAAACTCTTTCACCGTCTAAGTGGTTGTTTTCAAGCTGAATATGGTAATAACTTGAGCCGTCTGGATGAAGTGATTATGTTTGCGAAGAAAATGGGTTATAAGAAAATAGGCATGGCTTTCTGTATAGGCTTGGTTGATGAAGCTGCAATTCTTGAAAAGATTTTGTCTCAACATTTTGAGGTATATTCTACTTGTTGTAAAATTGGCGGACTTAAAAAAGAGGATTATGAAATACCGAAAGTAAAAGAGGATAAAATAGAAATCGTTTGTGATCCAATTCTTCAAGCCAAAGTACTAAATAATGATCAAACAGAACTTAACTTGGCAGTAGGTTTATGTGTTGGTCATGATATGTTATTCAATAAATACTCAGAGGCGCCGGTCACTACCTATGCAGTTAAAGATCGAAGTTTAGGTCATAACCCTTTGGCAGTTTGCTATTCTAGCTATCTGCGTAAGAAATATATGAATAAAAAATATGAATAGCAGATAACTTAAAGAAATAACCCTGCCTTTTAAGGTGGGGTTATTTTTCTCGGAATGAGGAACACCACGCATGTAATAAAGCGATAATTATATTTGTAGACTGGTAATTAAAACGGGTACCACGTCCGCAAAGGAATTTCGCATTCTCTAACATACAGTACTCAGATAATACATCAATGGTACTAGCAGATGCCATACAATAAATAATAGTTATGGAGACAGACTTAAATGGTATACGTCACATTCGTTGCAATGGATGGGACAACAGGAGTTACTTATGAGGTGCGATATAGAACACCAAGTTAAGACAATTGTGCATAGTAATAACATAAGCAGCAATTAAACTGACGGCTAAATTCAAGTATTGTAATACATACAATACTTGAACTTGAGAACCCTCCTTTTTGTCGTTTGACGTAGTCCAGGATCTGTTATAAATAATGATGTTACTATATTTGAACAGTAGAGTTGCATAGCTACATGGCTTTTGTCAACAAAAAGATGTGTCTAGGAATATGCTTAAATTTAACCTTATTGGTGTATACATCCAGACTCATCTGACAACTAAGGTCCAAAGGGGCATTGGCCCAAGAGTAGTTCTTTTCCACATTTTTACACGATTTATTTTTATAGAATCGGTTGAAACAGTTGCATAAATGTGGATTGCGTAGTATTCTTGTCCTGCATATTTATCTCCTTATGATTAGAGATTTGGGCAAGAACTACCCTAACTCTAATTATAAGGATTTTTTATTGATTTTACAGGAACAATCAGAGATAACAGGCATTATTAAGAGATTTTCTTCGCTTTTCACCCAATTTGGCAGTTGACATTTTGCTAATGCTTTTATGCAACGCTAACCTATATAATGTTGTAAAGCTTTTGGCGTGTGCTCACCAGGGACTATAGAAAGTACCAAATATACGCTTGTCTTATAGATATTCATGTATTATAATATTTTTTGGACGCAAACTATGAATCTAACAACAATATTGTCTATTCATGTAAGACGTGGTCTCTGTCCATAATATTTACTGAAAGACTTTGGATGAAGACTATTGCTTGGTCGTACCTTCTAGTTGAAATAGATCCTCAACTGGATGTGCATAAGTGAGGTAGTAAACGTGCTCAGAACCTTCTTACTGCCATTCCAAATATACTAAAGTTCCAATTTACTAAACTCATAAGGCCAAAAATAAATTTATGAAAAAAGGTTGACATTTTAACATCATTCAGCTATACTAAAAAAGTTCTCAAAACGTGGCCCGTTGGTCAAGCGGTCTAAGACACCGCCCTTTCACGGCGGTTACACGGGTTCGAATCCCGTACGGGTCACCAACAATATCTTGGGTGATTAGCTCAGTTGGTAGAGCGCCTGCCTTACAAGCAGGATGTCGGCAGTTCGACCCTGTCATCGCCCACCAATAAATAATGGCCCCGTGGTGTAGTGGTTAACATGCCTGCCTGTCACGCAGGAGATCGTCGGTTCAAGTCCGATCGGGGTCGCCATACAAATATTGTTTCAAAGTGGGTAGGTGGCCGAGTGGTTAAAGGCGACAGACTGTAAATCTGTTCCGCGAGGTACGATGGTTCGAATCCATCCCTGCCCACCAATTCAGAAGTCCAAGGTTTAATGTAACAAGAAATCATATTATAAAAACGTCGCGGGGTGGAGCAGCGGTAGCTCGTCGGGCTCATAACCCGAAGGTCGTCGGTTCAAATCCGGCCCCCGCAACCAAGGTATTGGGTCCTTAGGCAACCGCCTAGGCTTAATATATAGATTGGGGTGTCGCCAAGCGGTAAGGCACCAGACTTTGACTCTGGCATTCGTAGGTTCGAATCCTCCCACCCCAGCCATAACGGGCCATTAGCTCAGTCGGCTAGAGCACCTGACTTTTAATCAGGGTGTCCCGCGTTCGAGTCGCGGATGGCCCACCAAGAAATTGCGGGTGTAACTCAGTGGTAGAGTGTCACCTTGCCAAGGTGAAAGTCGCGAGTCCGAATCTCGTCACCCGCTCCAAAAAAATATGCGCTCGTAGCCCAGCTGGATAGAGCGTCTGACTACGAATCAGAAGGCCGGGAGTTCGAATCTCTCCGAGCGCACCAAAAAATTAAAACTCGCCGTTGTAGCTCAGTTGGTAGAGCGTATCCTTGGTAAGGATAAGGTCACCGGTTCAATCCCGGTCAATGGCTCCATCAATGCGGGAGTGGCGTAACTGGCAGACGCGCACGTTTGAGGGGCGTGTGGGTAACACCGTACGGGTTCAAGTCCCGTCTTCCGCACCAAATAAGAAAGTCTTGGAGAAGTACTCAAGTGGCTGAAGAGGACGGTTTGCTAAACCGTTAGGGTGGGTAACTGCCGCGAGGGTTCAAATCCCTCCTTCTCCGCCAAATACATTCCTCGATAGCTCAATGGTGGAGCAACCGGCTGTTAACCGGTAGGTTGTAGGTTCGAGTCCTACTCGGGGAGCCATGGCAGGGTAGCCAAGTCGGTCTAAGGCAAGCGGTTCATACCCGCTCATGCGAGGGTTCGAATCCCCCCCCTGCTACCATATGCGGGTGTAGCTCAATGGTAGAGCACTAGCCTTCCAAGCTAGCTACGTGAGTTCGATTCTCATCACCCGCTCCATAAAAAAATTACCGCACTACAAAGTGCGGTTTTTCTATGTTAAAAGCTTGTTCGAAATCCTAAAAAACTTTATCTCGTGCTTGGATCAAAACGCACTGATTGTGAATTAAAGTGATCCCATGTGCTTCGGCGTTACGGATAGCTTCTTCACTTTCGCTACCAGGTTGCAACCATATTCTGTTGATTCCAAGCTCGATACAATCTTTGATAACTTGTTCAGTGATTTTAGGTGGCACGATAATGCTCACTGCATCAGGTTTTGTCGGTAATGCGGCTAATGAAGGATAGCAGCGGTCCCCGTCAATGCTCTCGAGTTTGGGATTAATTGCATAAACAGAGTAACCTGCTTTTTTGAGTTTAATGTACACCCTATAACCATATTTTTCTGAGTTACTAGACACACCGACCACAGCCCAATTTTTATGACTTAATAGCTCCGTTATATCACCTAGCATACAAAATCCTCCTCTTCCAGTTTATACTATAATAAGTTTAAAGCAAACCCTCTCGGATAGCAACTCATGATTAATGCATTTCCTTTCGTTCATTGAAAGGAAATCTACTGGATATAGAGAAACTGGCCAACGAAGGTGACCACCTAAGTTGTACCGATACCATCAGAAATTAATATTTTCTGATTGGTAAAATAAAGGTTGACGACGTTCGGACAAGTGTGGTATATTTTATAACGTTGCTGGTCACATTAATAACTGATACACATTGCAAACATCTTGCAAATCAAATTTAATAGTTGACAGAAAAGCAATATAATGATATTATGGTTAAGCGTCGAAAGACGTGTT
>NZ_MASS01000099.1 GCF_001707885.1 Desulfosporosinus cupriresistens
GATCTTTTCTAAGGTGAATTAAAGTTTTGGAATTTATACTTAGGTAAAAATAGGGGAGGTAATTAATGATGTTGGAAAAACTAAAAAGTCTAAACAAGAAGTGGTACCTATTACTAGCTTTGATCATACTTTTAGGAGGGGGCGGTGGAATAGCAGCAAAATTTTACTCTAGACAGCAGCAACAAATGAATATGCAAGCAAATGTCGCAGCGCAGATGGCAAGGTCCGTGGAGCAAGATTTAGTGGTTTTGGATAATTCCTCAACGTTAAAGTTGTCACCGGAGCAAGCCAAAGCAATACTGCCTCTGATTGAAAAAATGCCTGCTGCTACTACAACTAGTTCGCCGTCAATCAATGATCTTGTAAAACAGGTTTATGAAATTCTTACGCCTGTCCAATATCAGACATTAACAGACTATGGCAAGTCTGTAACAAAAAACATTGACAAGGAACGTCAAGATGGCGAAGAGGGTAATCAACGAGGGGAACGCCGTGAGTTCCAAAAAGCAGAACATAACACCAAAGGCATCGCTGATCCCAAAACTGACGCCATTCAAGATATAGTTATCAAAATGTTAAAGGAACGCAGTGTCGAAACTATTAAAAATCAGGTTTCCTAGGCTCAATCGAGGAATAGATCTTGGTATTTGAGTGACAAGGTTTATTTTTTTGATGGTACGGTTTTGATTAAAAGAATGGGTTGAAGCAAAGGTTTGATGAAATCCTAGAGACGATAAACAGCAGGATTTACTGCTTTAAGAGTTCGATGAAGAAACATTTAATGCGTTGGTTGAGAAGAAAATTCTCACACCAGCGCTTTTGTTTTTGAGGCAATACTTGCTTTTTAATTGGATGAGTGAACTCGTTCTGCTAAATCTGAACATCGAGACTTCGTTGGGGATTCTAATCCCACCGAAGCAGAGCGTTGAAAGTGGAATCTTAATTATTCAGTTAAACGCATGGTGTTTTCAACATAGGACTTAAAATATGTTGCGGCAGGCGACATATACCCATTTGTTCGCCAAACCATTTGAATGACTATTAAACAATGAGGTTCACGGACGCGAATAACTGAAATCTTCTGCATATCAAGTCCTGGCATGAATGGGATGAGTGCAACGCCAAACTTTGCTCCAACAAGTCCTGCAACGGTCCGTTCTTCAAAAGCTTCGAAGGACATTTTCGGATGAAACCCAGCATTATGGCAAAGCCCTTCAATTACATCATGAAGTGCAGATTCAGGTCTATAAAGAATAAATGGATCATCGGCTACCTCACATAAATCAACTTGTTCCGTGCCAGCAAGCCTGTGCTCTTTATGAACAATTAGAAATAGCTCTAGGTTCATGATGGGTAAAGTACTTAGATTTTCAATGGATTCTTGCGGCGAGCAGAAGCCAACATCAATTTCCGCAGACTCTATCTGGCTCACAATTATCTTTGTGGTATCTTGAATTAACTGAAATCGAATTTCGGGTGTCTCTTTTTGAAATTTACCCATCAAATCAGGTATAAAACTTGAGCCGAGTGGCTGAATAAACGCAAGTGCGATGGTTCCATGAAAAGGATCGACCATATTGTTAATTTCTTGCTTTGCTTCGGCTATTTCCGACAGAGCTTGATTGACATGCTTTAGAAAAAGTTCCCCGTAACGGTTTAAGACCACACCCCGGCTTTTTCGTTCGAACAAGGGAACTCCTAGCTCCTCTTCAAGTCGTAAGATCGACCGACTCAGTGCAGATTGCGAAAGAGCTAATTCGTCGGCAGTCTTTGTAAAGTTATTGATACTAGCCAATGTCTGAAAATATTTAAGTTGATGCCAATCCATATTTAAGCCCCCTAATGCATAATTTATATTACAATTATGCATCAATATCATGCAAAAGACAATTAGATGTGCATGGCTTGCGGTGATATAATGAGAAAGTGTTGTTTCAAAATTAATAAAGGAAGTGTTTCTGCTTGCACAAAGAAAAGTTATGGACTAAGGACTTTATTAGCATTACCGTTATCAGTTTTTTTATTTTTCTCGTCTTTTATATATTACTGACAGCTCTACCTTTGTATTTAGTAGGTACACTCCATGCAGGCACTGATAAAGTAGGTTTGGTGGTTACACTTTTTTTAGTGGCAGCTATTATTATTCGGCCTTTTGCGGGGCAGTGGGTGGGCAAAGGTTCTCAGAAAAAAATTCTTATTTACTCGGCCATTGCGTTTTTAATTGCGACGATGCTTTATCCATTTGCAACTAATATTTGGGAATTACTCCTTCTGCGTGTTTTCCATGGCATAACGTTTGGTATTATCACAACAGTGAAAGGAACGATTTGTGCTGAACTTATTCCGGCTTCAAGACGCGGAGAAGGATTGAGCTATTTCTCAATGGCTATGAGCCTAGCTATGGTGTTTGGTCCATTTATTGGCCTTAGCCTTGCGAATATGAATGCTTACAATACCGCTTTCGTCATTTGTATGATTATTTCAGCGGTAAATATCGTTCTTGCTCTGCTCATGAGAGTTCCTCAAGGTGCGGAGGTGATTATTCATTCAGAGAAACGTGGATTTTCCTGGAATGACCTATTTGACAAAAAAGCTGCACCGTTTGCCTTTGCCACATTTATTTTAGCGTGTGCCTATTCAGGTATTTCAGCCTTTTTACCTTTGTACGCAAAAAGTTTAGGTTTAGTAACAGCAGCCAGTTATTTCTTCCTTGTATATGCAGTATTTATTCTGATTTCCCGCCCATTTTCGGGACGCTGGTCTGATAAATGGGGCACAAAAATTATTATTTATCCTTGCTTAATTCTTTTTGCAGTTGGAATGTTCCTATTAAGCCAAGCCCACTCGAGTGGCTATATTTTGATGGCTGGAGCTATTATTGGTATCGGTTATGGTTCAGTAACACCAATATTTCAAACACAAATCATTAGTTCGGTGGAGCCGCAACGGGTAGGAATTGCTAACTCTTTATTCTTTAATTCGATGGATGCTGGGATGGCAATTGGTGCGTATTCTTTAGGAATCGTAGCGGGTGTTACAGGCTATCCTAGCGTTTATGAGGTGGGAGTTGTGTTGATTATTGTTGCTGGCCTTCTATATTTTGCTCTAACACAAAAGAGAAAAACTAAAGCGAGCGAGTTAAGTTTGTCGTGACTCTTCTTTGCTTATGGTGGTTTTCTGTCATTTATCTATTTGTTTGGATACAAGCATAAAAAGTTGCCGTAATTCAAACGACAGCTTAATAAAAGGGGAAGTTAGGTATTCTTAGATGTTATGTACAAGAATTCTAGTTGCTTATGATGGGTCGGACTTGGCAAAAAAATCATTGGAAAAGGCCCTTGAAATTGCTAAGATAAACCCTTCAATTGAGATCCACATTTTACACGTTATGGCTATTCCAGCTCAGGAGGTAATCATAACAGATGCATATCAGAAAATGCATGATGATTTAAGCCAATACGGTCTGAAGATTCTTAGCTATGCTCAATCAGTACTGAGGTCCATACCAAACAAGATTCAATGTTCTCAAGAAGAAGGGTCACCCGCTCATGTATTATTGGATTATATCAAAAAAAACAACTGCGACCTGATTATTATGGGTAGCAGAGGACTGAGCGGATTTAAGGAATTTCTGGGGAGCGTCAGTCATACAGTTGTTCAACAATCTCCAGTTCCTGTACTACTTGTAAAGTAGTACAGGATGTTATTGATGGCAATGTTTTTGCGCTCTAATTTTTGACCAAGGGAATAACATTTGCCCTTTTGGGTTCGTTATAAATTGGGCATTGCCCCGTTAGCAAATTTAGGTCAATCATTACTTAACCTCCGATTCTGCCTGCACAAGGAAGTTATATTCGCATTCCCGTATTCTCAAAAAATTACTTATAATGATTAAAATTTAATTTATTGAAGTTACTACCTAATAGTTCGACTTGGAGATAGTGATCTATCTCCAGCCTCTAACTTGAACAATGGGGCTGGCTCAGTGTTAATGACATCCGCAAACTTAAAATATGCCGGCTATACCAAACGGCACATTTATACCCAGCCCTTAAATATTGGCGAGGCAGGTACAATCCAACAGGATGTTCAAACCAAGGCGATGGTGGAAGCAATTTATGCAATGATCACTAATTAAGCAAAGTAAGTCATTTAGTGTACTAGGTCATCACGGTCAACTGTATCAGGAACCTTTTCTAACCAGCCGTATTCCAACATTAATTCTGCTCCATTTTTAGCCAAGAAAAGAACATCAGTGACTAAGTCACGAAAAGTTGATATTAAATCTGCTCTAGCAGTATTTGTGGATGCAATCCCGTATTCAGTTATAATATAGGCTATAACCGCTGTAGAATGGGTTAAAATTAATCTGTCACTGGCTGAAGACTCTTTCGTTTCGGACACCATAATCTTCGTCATTGTTGGCGCAGTAAGGTTCTCAGTCGATAAAAAGGCAGTAAGAACTTTTATATGCTTTCTAGCAGTTTCAATGGCTTTTAATAGATATTTTTTAATTTTTTCTGATTTGACGATTTGACTATACCCAACATTTAAAGTCTCAATTAATTGTTTGGTTTCTATTATGGAATAAAGATGGCCGATTTCTAGGGCAGTGAGGGGTCTTTTTTTTCCGAAAATATTAGTTCCAAAATAATCTTTATTATGAACGTAGTCCACTCTATCGGGAACTTGAATAATGGGTGGTTTATCTAAAATACCTTTTGTTAAGAGTACATCTGTAGCTTTTTGATGAATTTCGGTAGACGTATTCATACATTCAATAAAAAATTTACGAAAATCCGAACGTGTTGATGCTGTCAAAGCATTACAATAGTAATACAAAACAAATTTGTGCATTAATTTTGTATATTGGAGTGTGAATGATTCCGAGAATAGCTCTTTTGCATTGACATCTACATCTTTTTCGCCAAAAGCATTTGGTATCGGATGATTCATTGAACGAAAAATATCTTCCATAGATGTTACCCGTTGGGTGGAAACATTTAGAGCACGTTGTAAAACGGTTCGAATATCTGGGTCTTTAGATTTTGAAACATAATCTTTCAAAAAACAAACTGACATACACTCTGCTAAATATCCAGACCAAAGATAGCCGATTTCGGCAGAGGTTGGCAGGATATTAGAAACGTAGTGATGGACAGCTTCAATAGGAACTTGTTCGGATTGTTCTTGATTAAATTGTTGCACATCCATTTTTAAAGTCACCTCTTTATTTATTTTTAATTAGACGCTTTCTCTAGATTTTCCTCTATAATAGTAATTATTCAATTATTTGTATGGAATAGCTAACGTTTCATAGGGGTGTTCTACTCCGCGCAACGCAGCGAAACGGACTACAAAGGCAGCCTGAAACAATACGTCGACTCCCAGGTAGCTAAAGCAATCCAGATCGAAGATCCCCGGAGCCTTTTATCTCTAAGAACGTACTTCCGTCGCCAGCAAGGTGAACTCCTACGGATTAGGAATTGTGGTGGCGTGTTGTTCGTCGTTATCTGACGGAAATATCGTTGGATCAGATAATGATACTATGGCCTGTGCAGAAACTAAACCATAAACAATATGGTTCCAAATAGCAGAGTAAAATGTCTTTGTCAGCCGAAACTTTTTCACTACACCAAATTTTTGCCCACATATAAGGCAACCGAGAGAAAGAATTGATATAAACGAGCCCTTAACCAGATGATGATCTTTCCCTGTCTTTTTTAAAATATATGTTAATAGAATCCCCCAAATTGAACCTATACCTAAATGTGCTAGTTCACCTAGAATAAAATTCTTCCTTTGTTTTGTCCTAAAAGGAGTAACAAATAACCCACCAGCTATATATCCATATAAAGTTTCTGTTTTTCCTGCCTTAAATATTAATAAATTAGATATATCCATAAAGACTGCTCCTATTAAGCCTCCAAGTAGTCCGATACTAATTGTATCCTTCATTCTGCTAAATCTTGGGTAAATAAGTGATTTCATTAAAAGTTTTAATATCAATTCTTTATACCCCCCTTTTCCTATATTTCTTCTATATTGTCCATAAATAGCGGTTTATATTGAAAAATATCTCATAGACAATAAACGGCAGGGATTCGCTGCTTAAAGAATTCGATAATGGAAAAAATCAAAATGCGTTGGTTGAAAAGATAGAAATTAACAACCAACGTATTTTGATTTTTTCTAAGAGTTTATAATCGGTATGTGCATCCCTATCTAAATATTCGATCTTATGGAGTGCTATAATCAAGTCTAGCACTATCCATGCTCAAGGTTTTGAATATTTTTCCTTATACACCCACCCAAACTGAATAATTAATACGTATTACTTAACATGACCCATAATTTTGAAGGGGAGGTAAAATTAATGTCAAAACTACTAAGGAAAATATCGTTAGTTAGTGTTTTAGCTGTAGGAAGTTTAGTTGCTGGGGGTATGCTGTCAAATGTTCCAGTAGCAAATGCTGCTTCCATGCAAGCTAATCAAAAGCCTGGTCTGCGACTTGGGCAACAGGATCAAAAGCCCGGTCTGCGACTTGGACAACAGGATCAGAAGCCCGGTCTGCGACTTGGGCAACAGGATCAAAAGCCTGGACAGCGACGTGGGCAACAGGTGCAACAATATGAACTGTCCGTACCAGATGATCTTACTGCTACCGTTGAAAGTTCCGGTGAAATAAACCTAGCCTGGGATTCAGTTAGTGATGCAACATCCTATTATATTTACAGAGCAACTTCTTCTTCTGGAACTTACAGCAAAGTTGATACCGTTACAACCACAAATTATACCGATAATGATTTGTCCGATGATACAACTTACTATTATAAAGTAAAGGCTGTTAATAGTTCTGGAACAAGTGACTACTCATCTGTAGTTCAAGCAACAACTTCTGATGTGTCTTATGAACTGTCCGTACCAGATGATCTTACTGCTACCGTTGAAAGTTCCGGTGAAATAAACCTAGCCTGGGATTCAGTTAGTGATGCAACATCGTATTATATTTACAGAGCAACTTCTTCTTACGGAACTTACAGCAAAGTTGATACCGTTACAACCACTAATTATACCGATAATGATTTGTCCGATGATACAACTTACTATTATAAAGTAAAGGCTGTTAATAGTTCTGGAACAAGTGATTACTCATCTGTGGTTCATGCAACGACTTCTGATGTGTCTA
>NZ_MASS01000100.1 GCF_001707885.1 Desulfosporosinus cupriresistens
GAGATAAGGCGTCAATCGCTGTGTTGATTGTTGTCGTTACCGCTAGATGCTCAGTATATTTGGCATCCAGGAAAGTAACGGTTGGAAACAATAAATCAGAGGCGATACTTGTTTTGGTCTGGGCCTTATCATTAGTTAAAATCGAATACTGCGTTACTTCCGAGCCTGTTCCAGCCGTGGTTGGGACAAAAGCCATGGGCAACACCGTCTTTTCATAATTTCCTGAGAATAAGCTCTCCTCCTCAATATCCTGGACAGCCAATAAGGCAATGGCTTTGCCAGCATCCATAGGTGAACCTCCACCAATGGCAATAATGAAATCGACGCCTTTTTCTTTAGCCAATGAGGCACCTTCGTAGACACAGGAAATAGTCGGATTGCTCATAACTTTGTCAAACACGAGATAATTGATACCCACAGATTCCAAGGCCGTTCTAACGTCTTTTTCTGAACCGTTACTTTTCGCTGATTGGGCACCCGTTACGATCAACGCTTTCTTTCCCAGAGGAATAAATAGTTCGCTATTCTTAATGATACAGTCATCGCCTATAATGACTCTGGTAGGCATATAATATTTGTTCGTCATGATTCCTCCTAGATTATCATCTTGTCGACTTCGCTTAATACTTCATCCATAATCGCTAGGGCATCTACCAGTTCCTGATCCGTAATAATCAAGGGTGGTGCAACCATCAACGAGTTTTCATGGGAGTATGTGTAAAAGCCTTTGGCATCCAACATTCCAAGAATCTTTTTCATGATTTTATTAGGATCTAAACCATATTCAACGAGCGGTTCTTTGGTATCCTTATTTTTGACCAATTCAATTGCGGAGAATAAACCAATGTAGCGAACATCTCCCACACAAGCGTGTTTTTCTTTGAGCGCCTCCAACAGTTTCCCTAAGGTAATGCCGCGTTCTTTAGCTTGCCCAATAAGTCCTTTTTCCTTGTAATACTCAATGGTAGCAACACCTGCCGCGCAGCCTAGGGGATGGGCAGAATAAGTCAATCCACAGCTGAGAAAATGGTCATCAAAGTAGCTAGCAATTTCTTTACTCACAAGGACGCCACCGATCGGCGCATACCCACAGGTAATTCCTTTGGCAAAGGTTATCATATCCGGCAATACATCAAAGTTATTGACTCCAAACCATTCCCCGGTACGACCCCAACCCGTCATGACCTCATCGCAGACCATTAAAATACCAAACTCGTTACAAATCTCACGAATTCCCTTTAAATAACCTTTGGGGGGAATAATCACGCCGTTGCTTCCGGTAATGGTTTCCAAGAAAATCGCCGCTACCGACTCTCGGCCTTCATAAATAATTTGCTCCCTCAACTGGTCTAAATAATATTTGGCTGCTGCTTCATCACTGACAAAGGGTACTGGGGCTCGATAGACATAGGGATCAAAAAATTTGATAAATCCAGGGATGCCCGGTTCACAGGTATAACGTCTGGGTTCCCCAGTTAAATTTGCTGCACCATACGAAGCACCATGGTAAGAACGGTATCTAGAAAAGATTTTATTGCGCCCAGTGATCATTTTTGCGATCTTAATGGCATTTTCATTGGCATCTGATCCACCTAAGGTAAAAAACACCTTTCCCATGTTAGCAGGTGCCAACTCGACAACCATCTTTGCCAATTGAGACCTGACATCGATGGCAAAGGAGGGTGATGAATATGCCAAGCGTTCAGCTTGTTCTTGTATCGCCTTGATAACTTTTTTATTGCCATGGCCGATATTTAAATTCACCAACTGGGAAGACATATCGTAGTAGCGCTTTCCTTCGCCATCCCAGAAATAAATACCCTCTCCGCCAATCATAACCTTAGGATTTAATTGCCCTTGTATACTCCAAGAGTGTAAGTTGTATTTCTTTGACGCTTCACTAATTTCTTTGACAGCTGTTAGTTCAAATTCCATGCTAATTCACTCCAATTACTAAATAACAAAGGGACCTGCTCTTGCGAACAGGCCCCTTTGCCTTCATTTATTAAATCCTATGATATCAGGTTTAAAATTCTATTCAACACATTCCAGCACAAAAAATTTTGTGCCCATGCACAATTACGGCTTATTTAGCCATTTTTCTATTTATTTTGCTCGCTCAAAACCTAGATACTTCTACTTCGAAAATCTTGATCGCATTACTAGGGTCATCCCGCCAGTCTAACTGATACCCGACAGAATCATTGACCTTCCAGTAGATTTCTGTGGTAGGGTGGTTTGATTCAATGTGGTTAATGATCTGGGATGTTATAATAACTCCTTTATTTGAAAAGCCAATAGCAACTTTAAGCCATCTTGATAATCCAAATCACACTGCAGAATTTCTTTGATCTTTTTTATTTTATAGTTAATCGTATTCCGGTGGACATAAGTTTCTTTGGCAACCTCTTGAACACTAGCGTTGTTTTCTAGGTAAGATTTCAAGGTTAAAAGATAATCTGTCTGATTTTTTTTATCGTAGGCTTCCATCTGCCCCAATGTCTCCTCATAGAACCTTTTTAATACCTTTGCGTCCTCTATCTCAATCAACAGCTTAAATAATCCGCTGTTCCGATAGGATAATTTGGGTTGATCCTGTCTTTCAGCTATGCGCAGAAGTGCAATTGCTCGCTTATAATTCCGGGGAAGAGAGTGGATTCCCAAATCATTAACACTAATTCCTGCGCTGATCCGATGATCTGGGTAACCGTACTTGCACACCTCAACGAGGCAATCCATGGCATCTTCCACAATTTCCTGAGGAAATTCCTGTAAAACAACAATCAGGTTTTTATCTTGGCGAAAGATATTAAACCTATCACTATAGTTGATTAATATTTTAGTCAGATGCAGCCTGATGGCCTTGTCATAATCTAAAAATTTTTCGCTGGAAGGTATTTGAAAGGATAACGCTGCGATGCAGAACTCAGCATCTAAATCAAATTCCTTCCGTTCTAAAACAGCCCGATACTCAGAAATCTTTTCGGGAAAAAATATTGCGTCACGTAAAGCACCTGCCACAGTTACTTCATGTTCTTCTGACTTGATAATTTTGCGACAGAAATCATTAGTAATGTCCACAATTCGAGTCTTCCAAGGTACGGTGAACAAAGGAAATTGCACCTCTCGGCAATAAGCGATGAGGTCTTCAGGTACGGATTGAATATACGGTCCTAAGTTAAGCACCAACCCGCTGGCTTGATTCTCTACTAATCCTTTGGCAAAATCGTGGAGCCAATCGGTATTATCGTGTCCGATTCCGGTAGAAAAGATCAGTTCCTGACCATGAAGGAAGCTTGCTGTTTCCGGGTCTTCTAGCATATGAACCCAATTAACTAAATTGTTCATATTACTTTCCCCGCAAATAAGATTCATTCCATAATTTTCTCTTGCATATTTACATAAATACCTTAAAGTGATTGCCATACCGCACCCCTTTGTTAGACACGATTTTTCCCTAAATAGTCATGCTAATGTTATAATTATAATATATTACCAGCTTATTAGATTCCAAAATTCAACATCCATGTAATATTTCAAATTCCTCATTTTATCTAAACGATTTAACCTTCATAAAAATATTGTTCTTTACATTTATCTTATTTAACCATTTTCTAATTTATTTTACCTAACAACTTTCTTATACTAACTAGATCATCGATAATTCTTTATTTATTGCTGAATTGCTCCAACTAACACAACTAATATTTTACTTTCTTTTTGTCATCACTGAATTTCTCTGTCTAAGAACATAATATAAGTCTCAAATTTCTAGGTGAAGTTGACCAGTGAATTCTTTCTGCCGATCATTTTCCGCATTAATAGTATGCCTTTGTAACATGCTATAGTTAATAATCAACAACGAGGTGAGTCATTTTGAACACGTTAGTTAAGCCTAACGAGAAATTAGCTACTTTCGCTGGGGGATGCTTTTGGTGCATGGTCTCTCCCTTTGATGAAATTGATGGAATTATTAAGGTTGTGTCCGGCTATACAGGTGGACACGTTGAGAATCCAACCTATAAGGAAGTTTGTACTGGAACGACGGGACACTATGAAGCAGTGCAAATTACGTTTGACTCAAATCGAATCTCGTACGAAAAATTGCTACAGATTTATTGGCAGCAAATTGACCCCACAGATCCTGGTGGTCAGTTCAACGATCGAGGCCAATCATATCAAACTGCCATTTTCTATCACGACAATGAACAACTTCGTGTGGCAGAAGAGTCTAAAAAGGCTCTAAACGAAAGTGGGCGATTCAAAACACCTGTTATTACCCCAATTCTACCCCCAATGCCCTTTTACCCAGCCGAAGAATATCACCAAGATTACCATAAGAAAAATTCTTTTCACTATGCGCTTTATCATAAAGGTTCTGGTCGCGAGACCTTTAATAATCAATATTGGCCAAAAGACAAGCTTTTCTTAAAGAATAAGTTATCCGAGCTGCAATATCACGTGACTCAAAAAAATGGAACAGAACCCCCGTTTCAGAATGAGTTCTGGGATAATAAACATGAAGGTATCTATGTCGATATCATCTCTGGTGAACCTTTGTTTAGCTCAAATGATAAATTTGAAAGTGGCTGCGGCTGGCCTAGTTTCACAAAACCAATCCTTTCGGCCAACGTCGCAGAAAATGTTGATTCAAGCCATGGCATGACTCGTACTGAGGTTCGAAGCAAACAATCCGATTCTCACCTGGGACACGTTTTTCCTGATGGACCAGGCCCAGAAAGTCTCCGATATTGCATTAACTCTGCTGCACTGCGCTTTATTCCTAAAGAGAACTTAAAACTTGAAGGCTACGAAGATTTCCTAGTATTATTCAGATAAATATATTACAGTTAGGATCTTACAATATTTAATGAGGCAATTGGTGCCCCTGCGGTAAGTAAAGCTAAGCCTCCAAAAAGTATTAGGGCTATTTTAGATAACCTCATTTTGTTCCCTCCTTTCTAAGTTGTTAAGCAAAGTATAGAGTTATTATTTTACGCCCACGTCACAAATTCTTAACACTTTTGTTAACTGGTCTGGCCTGTTGATTACTAGGCTTGTTCAGGTAGAATAACTTACCGAAAGCTACTCAACACAACACCGAGTAATAAACACCGTAATTCTTCCTTCTTGTTTGTTAAAATCATGTCCATATTTTCCCATTATACACATATTGAATAGGACAGGCGCTCATTGTAAGCTGCCTGTCCTATTCTAACCTTATCTCTTTACCTATTCGTGGTGACCAGACCCGACATCAGACATATGGTGACCAGTCCCGTTACCACTATGTTGAGTCTCGTTGTGGGTTACAACCGAGGTAGTATCATGGTGAACAGCTGGGGTATCAAGCATGTGAACAGCCGGAGTAGCTGGAGTAGCCGCCGTGTGAGCAACTAGGGTATCAGCCATGTGAACAGCCGGAGTAGCTGGAGTAGCCGCCGTGTGAGCAACTAGGGTATCAGCCATGTGAACAGCTGGAATAGCTGGAGTTGCCGCCGTGTGAGCAACTAGGGTATCAGCCATGTGAACAGCTGGAATAGCTGGAGTTGCCGCCGTGTGAGCAGCCTGCTTATCAACGGTATTGCCCGTGGAATTGGAAGTGGCCGCACTGACCATACCGACTGTACCAACTATTAAACAAAGTGATAAGACACTTACCTTTAATGTATTCTTAATGTTGTTTTTTTCCATGACAAATCATCCTTCCCTTTTTAAACCTTTTTTCATAAATGTTTCAATCATATGATCGTTTACTTAAAACTTTTTAAACGCTCCCTTCATTTTGGCCGCCCCTGTGTCGTCTAGTTATTCGTTAAAGGAGACAGCTTTTTGAGGGGCAGGTCAAAAAGAAAATTCCATTCCCTGTTTTACATGAATAGCTTTATTGAACTATCTCACGTGTTTAACGTCAATTATGATTCTTTCTCGTTCGGTTAGATACCTTAGATTGTGACTGGCTTGCTGTTCTTCTTACTCTATGCAACACAATAGAAACATTAATGTGACGATGCTGTAACATTCAACACCTATAATGGGTATAGAATGTTTTTTGCTATCCCTCTAAACTGCTTCAGTTTTTACGAATAACTAGTAAGCGGGTGATTAAATGAAAGAAAAGGTTTTGATAGATACCTTAATATCGGCTCAAAGCGGAGAAACGCTCGTTCGAGAGGAACTTATTAGGTCTCATAAAGCATTTATAGCACAGGTAAGCTCCAAAATCTGCAACAGGTATTTAACCTGGGATAATGACGATGAGCTTAGCATTGCTCTTATAGCTTTTAATGAAGCTATTGACACCTTCGACCCTCACGGAGGAGCTTCTTTTTACAGTTTTGTTCATATGGTGATCCGCCGAAGATTAGTGGACTATTTTCGCAAAGAAGGAAAACATCAACATCTTTCTCTCTCCCCAATGAACCCCGAGGATGAAGAACTGAGCCGCTACGATCTTGATACTTCCCAAGAGCAATATCAAGAAATCGAGAACACAGCTATCTTTGCGGAAGTCGTTGAAAACTACGTCCACGTGCTAAGTGACTATAACGTAACATTAGATGATTTGGTAAAGGTCTCCCCAAAACACAGAGACAGCAAGCAAACTCTCCTAAGGGTGGTCTTGGCTTTAAGCAATAACTCTAACCTTATGGCCCATCTAAAAAAACATAAACTTCTACCCATTAAAGAGCTAGAGTTATTGACTGGTGTAAAACGCAAAGTCCTGGAAAAGGGGCGAAAATATCTTATCGCCCTGGCTCTCGTCCTATCCGAACCAGAATTTCATCCGCTAAAAAATTTCATGCAGATTCCATCAGAACCGGGAGAGTAGGTGTAAGAAAAATGGAAAAGACCAATGGTATCGTTATGCGAACCTCGACAAAGGTTACTGTCATCTTCACGGAGAAAGGCGACTATATAGAAATTCCTACTCCTAAAGAGCCGCCTCTTGTAGGTCAAACAATTGAAGTAGAGGTAAAACCCCAAAGGATACCATGGGTTCATAATTCCTGGTTGAAGTACTCGACTGTAGTAGCGGTTTTATTACTTGTATTTAGCATTACTACCTTCTATCTATTCATCCCTAATATGGCAGTTGCCTCAGTCGCTCTTGATATAAATAAGGGCATAGAGTTATTG
>NZ_MASS01000101.1 GCF_001707885.1 Desulfosporosinus cupriresistens
CAAGCTAGAGAGTCCTAGAGAGTCATTGTAAGAAACTCTCTGATACAGGGTACCTTTTAGGTCATGGAAATGAAGACGGCGTTATCGAGTAGGGAAAGGAATACAAAATTCGAAGGATTTCGACATAAGAGTGTTATATAAAATGAATTATCCATAGAACATATTGATTATGAGTATACTGATCTGCTATAGACACAAAATTAACTCAATGCTAATCTTTACTTGTGATCATCAAAATTTACGAGAGGAAAGGAAGTGAAGAAGAATGGTAATTGGTTTCATCGCTATCATCGTCATGATCGCAGTCTTTGGAATTGTTTTTGTTGATTACATGCAGCAAAAGCAAAATATAGGAGGACAGGAACATGTTTGAACTTTTAGCCTTTTGGAGTTATCAATAAAAAAAGCAGCCTCTAAAGGCCGCTAAGAAGGTATATCAAGATCATTATATCACGAAATTCGTGAAAGGTCTTAATTATTATGTCATCGCCCCAGAGCACTGTTTGGTGAAAAAGGCTGGGTGATAATTAAAGAAATTTCTTCTCCCAGCCTATCAATAAGACCTCAGAAATTAACCCAAGGCACACAACGGAAAAGATTTGATCGCATGGTTGTGAAAGTCAGGTCAAATAAATCTCTGTGTACTAATGAGCAAACTGTTGCAGGATAAGCCTTGAAGTAAGCTAATCGCCACCGGGGTAATTCTGCTGGTTGTTGCGATTTGGATGAAAGGTGGGATTCGTTTGTACTTAACACGATTCAAATATATACCTTTAATTGGAACTATTAGAACCTACAAAAAGGAATATTTTAGTAAAGACTTGATAGCCGCATTGACCGTAGCCGTAGTAGCTATTCCACAGTCAATGGCTTATGCGCTGATCGCGGGTGTTAACCCGGTTTATGGTCTATACACAGCTATTGTATCAACTATTGTTGCTTCGATATTTGGAAGCTCGAAGCACCTAATCGCCGGACCGACTAATGCTATAGCTCTACTAGTAGCAGGTAGTATGAGAAACTTTATGGGACTTGAAAATGCTTATCAAATGCTTTTTTTAATGACTTTTATGGTTGGCGCTCTACAAATTTTCTTTGGAGTCATTAAACTCGGTAAAGTGATAAATTTTGTGTCCCATACTGTAATTGTAGGTTTTAGTGCTGGGGCTGGTGTGCTGATTGCCTTAGGACAATTGAGTACACTACTGGGCATATCTATCAAAAATTCAGCTCAAATGCCAACAACAGAAAAATTTTACTATGTAATGACTCATTTAAGTCAAACTAATTTGTATGCACTGGGACTGGGTATAATGACCATAGCGGTGATCTTGATTTGTAAAAGGATCAATAAAAATTTGCCTGGTGCATTAATCGGGATTATTATTCCAATTATCTTTATAGTAATTTTTGCATTGGATCAGAAGGGCGTTAAACTTACAGGCAATATTCCATCTTCTTTGCCTCCCTTCAAGATGGTACAGTTCAATATTGTTTCGATGAAGGAAGTTTTCAGCGGAGCAATTGCGATTTCAATCATAGGACTAGTAGAAGCTATATCAATTTCAAAAACCATTGCCAGCACCTCGCGACAAAAAATTGATGCTAACCAGGAATTTGTCGCGCAAGGTTTAGCGAATGCTGTGTCCTCTTTCTTCCAGTGTTTTCCTGGATCTGGTTCCTTTACACGTTCCGCAATAAATTATCACAACGGAGCAGTAACCAGAATCGCTGGCATCCTCTCAGGTGTGGTAGTTGCTTTAGTTCTTGTCTTTTTTGCTCCGTTTGCTAAGTATATACCCAATCCATGTTTAGCTGGAGTGTTAATACTTACAGGATATGGACTAGTCGACAAAAAGGAAATCAAGAAGGTATTGAAAGTAGGCAAATTTAAATCTGATTCCATTGCTTTGTGCGTAACATTTTTAGCAACAATTTTAATGCCGGACCTAGATTATGCAATTTATACAGGAATCGCACTATCCATTATCCTGTACCTGAAAGATACAAACAAAGTCCCTATAAAAATTCTTATTCCAACACAAGGCGTAGATTCCCAAATTATTGAACAGGAGATCGAATCTGTCAAAGGAAAAGTCGATGTTCTAATTATACAGTTGGAAGGAAATCTTTACTTCGGCTCGGCATACGACCTTGAAGAAAGACTTGATAGCCTGGTGAATAAAGCTAAAGTCTTTATCCTAAGGATGAAATATGTTCCGACTATTGATTTAACATCACTTAATGCTTTAAAAGTTTTCATCAGGACTGTGAGAGAAGCAGGTGGGGTCCTGATTGTCAGTGGGGTAAAGTCAGATCTTAGCTCAATGCTTAATAAGACGAATCTTGTTTCAGATATCGACGTTGACAATATATTTATGTCCGAGAATGAGATTTTCGCCTCTTCCACTAATGCCTTAGAGAGAGCAAGAGCTGTTCTGAATTGTGAAAAGGATAACAAAATAAAATCGATGGCATGTAATCTATTAGAGTCTGTTTCGAATTTTAGCGGTGGCGCCAGTGTTACTAGCAAGAACACCAGTTCGTTCTAGACGTAGAGAGGTTATTCAAAAGGAAAAACACTTTAACCAATTATTATGCCAGAGGTGCCATATTCAGAAGTTTAACGTACTAGGATGTTTAACGATGCGCCAATCTTTAGTAGATTGTTGGCAGTAACCATAAATACTGAAAGGTGGGATTCGTTTGTCCAGCTTACCACTTAATAAATATATACCTTTAGATAAGAAGGTCAAAAGAGAGTCGGGAGACAGAGCTAACCCAATTTGGCTCGTAGTCAATCCAAAGCATCCTGCTGTACGTCATAACATCTGGACACCGGCTTTAGCTGAGATACAGGACAAAGTATATAGGGAAATTCATACAAGAATCGACACTACTAATATTTATATTAGGAATGCTGTTAGCAATAGCGCAATAGTTCCTAACACATTGAATTGGTGGGGAGCAGAAGTTGCTAAAGAGATAGAGGAGTTCAGGGAAATTGTTCTTGAACATAAACCAAAGCTTCTTATTTCTTTCGGTGCATTTCCCTTTGAATTTTTGAGACGTGTCTATGAGATCAAACCTGAAAAAGGGCCAAAATATTGGGGAACTTCCAACTTAGGAGATGAATTTGGAAGATCAATTGAGAACTTCGATATCAACAAGACTAATCGAATTCCTTTACTTCGTAGAGTAATTTCCAGTGGTAAGTTCATAGAAGACCACAATTATTATGGCCAAAATTACTTTCATTATGTTGGGACAAAGATCGCTGAAAAGATTATTGAGAATAAGGAAAGTCTCAATATTTGGATTGAATAACGCTTGTCTAACAAAATTTCAAGATGTCCAAGATTCAGAAAAATCTGGTGAAATAAGAAAAATAGGTTCGCGTAAGTTTAAGGTCAGTATACTGAAATAGGCCCTGAAGAGAAAACCTAACTCTTCGGGGCTTTAGTATGTTTGGTGCTTAGAGTACATCTTTTTCGCCTCAATATGCACAGTTTTTAGGGGGTAAGTTAGTTATTTCGATACCAAATATTATACTTAATATTTTAAAAAATTACAATAATAGTTCTATTATTATTCTGAATTCCTTTTGAGCCATTGAGGCTTTCAATCGTTATTTTACATTATAGAAGTGTAGAATTCGTTCATTAGTTTGCTAAACTTCAGATATATTTATTTTCCACGGATAACTATATCTCTTCAAGGGGAGTATATCTGAAAGAAACAACGAGAGTGCAGACAATAAATAACTGGCGGTTGTTATACGCTTATTCGATCCATATTTTAAGGCTATCCTTGTTTTCGATAATTTTATCAGCGATTTTTGTTCCAATATCACGAAAGTAATTTTCACTATCTTCCCAACAAGCAAAATTGTAATCTTCAATGAAATTACTACGCTTGATTATTCGACGAGGTAAGGGAATCCTATTAATTTGGTTTATATCAAAGTTCGCAATTGAGCGTTCGAATTCATCTTCTAGGTTAGTAGTACTCCAATATTTAGGCCCTTTTTCAGGTCTTATATCAAAGACACGCCTTACATATTCACATGTAAGGCTACCAAAAGTAATAAGAATTTTAGGCTGATGTTTATGGATACTATCTCTTAACATAACAATTTCTTCAGCTTCAGCTTCAGCTACTTCCGTCACCCACTGATTTGAGGTATTAGGAACTATTCCAATATCACTAACAGTATTTCTGATGAAGATTTTTGTAGAATCAATTCTAGTGCGAAGTTTACGATATACCTTATCCTGAATCTCCTCTAATATAGGAGCCCAGATATCGTTACGAACAGAGGAATACTTGGGATTAATTAAGAGCCAAATCGGATTAGATCTATCTCCAGATTCTTTCTTCATTCTATCAACTAAAGGTGAATATTTATCGAATTTTAAGTTGGGCAATTTTAACGGATTAGGATCAATCATTTGAAATACCACCTTTTAATGATTTTATATCTGCGCACGGCCATTGGTACCTGAAAGATAACTTTCCCCCTTTGCTTGTATGATATAATTGTTATATTGCAAACAACGTGCCAACCTTAAAACCCACTATATTCAAGTATTTATCCAATCATAATAAAAAGAGGTGTATCAAATGCTACACTTCGAAATAATTATTATTAACCTTTTAAGACTGTTTATCATCTTCATACTCTTTTTTATGAAGTATTAGAGCCCTTCTTGGTAATGTATCTTTTCTTCAATTGTATGTATTATATAATTCAGTTTGGGATTCTTCCATTATAGGGGCTGATTTGGTGAAGAATAAAAGAATATTTTACTATTTTAAAGGTAACAGTTTGATTAATCAGATTGTAATTATCATTGCCATTATCATGCTTGTCTCATTAGTGGCATTGATGTATGACATCTTTTTCGCTTCACGGACGGATGAAGTTGTATTTTTAGACAAAGAGCAGAGACTGGAGGCCTTGGTTAAAAGTACAAATATTGAATATTCCAGAAATTTAGAGTCTCAATGGAGCGGGCCAGAAGATATCTCTCCGACTATGCTTAATGACGAGTTTACCCGGGTCGTAGAACCCCTAGTTCCAGCGAATTCAGGGATTCGTTTCGGTCTATATGTTCCCAGTACTGAAAAGATTGCAGTACTAGGTTTCCTGCATAACTATCGAAACCTCTCACAGGAAGAGGAAGCTCAGAGGGAGAAAGACATATTAGCGAATACTAAACCTGGTCTGATAGCAACGGAGATGGGTAAGGAACCGCTCTTTCGAATTTCCGGCTCTTGGGATGATCAGGTTGTTGCGTACATTACACCTGTTGTACTAAAAGGGAAAGTGATAGCAGTTATGTGGGTAGAGGAGCGACTCAACCCCTTCTTTTACCAGAGTAGTTACTTTGGTAAACTGCTGCGTTACTTCACTGTTGGCGTTCTGGCCTTAGTTATGATGGGTACACTAATAATAATCAAAAATTTAACCCGCGGGGTCGATCGTTTAAAGCAGGGCTTACATAGCATGGAGAGTGATATTCATCAACTTTTGCCTGAAATGTCAGGTGAACTGGGTCAGGTGGCCCGAGCCGTCAACCGGATGGCTGTTGGCCTAGCAGAAAAGGAACGGTTGGAAGATCAACTTCGGCAATCCGAGCACCTTATAGCACTTGGTCGTCTAGCAACTGGTGTAGCTCATGAATTGCGTAACCCCATTGGTATTATCAAAACCTTAGTTGAACTTATGAAACAGGAATATTCTCAAGTAAGCGGCATCGAAGAATTTACAAGGGCTATAGACGAACAAGTGGACCGTCAAGAAGTGGAAATTCAAGAATTACTTGACTTTGGGCGGCCCTCTAAAGTGTCAATGAAAGAATGCTCTGTCAATAAATTAATCAAGGGAGTCCTCTCTTTTTCAGCCGCCATGTTAAACAAGCAAAATGTAGTGGTTGAATTCCAACCGGATAATAAACTTTCTAAGATCATAGCTGATGCTGAAAAATTAAAACAGGTTTTTGTCAACATTATTGTTAATGCTGCGGAATCAATGCCTTGTGGAGGCAAACTGGATATTATTACGAAAGAAACGGACAATACGGTGACAATCA
>NZ_MASS01000102.1 GCF_001707885.1 Desulfosporosinus cupriresistens
GATTATATAGTGGTGTTTATTTGGCGTTAATCCGATCATATAAGCTTCAAACTTTTTAACGACATGGCCATGGGAATAAAGTCATTCCAATCTATGTCGAAAATTTTCAGCATCCAAAAGAGATCCGAGTGTGGCATCAAGAATAATTAAACGAATCTGTAGTCTTGTTTTTTCTTAACCCTTGACAAGTTATATTTCTTAAGTTAAACTCAATGTATACCCCACCGGGGTATAGGGGGATAAGGAAAAGGCGGGGATGGAAAATCTAAAAAAGATAATGAAAAGAAGAAACAGAAAATAAATCTTTATAGGGAGCGTGGCTTTCATGCAAATATCAGTTGACAAAAAGAGATGTCCTCAGAATCATTCATGTCCTGCAATTCAAGTTTGCCCAGTTTCAGCCATTAGGCA
The DNA here is from genome assembly GCF_001707885.1 of Desulfosporosinus cupriresistens. Lineage (GTDB taxonomy): Bacteria > Bacillota > Desulfitobacteriia > Desulfitobacteriales > Desulfitobacteriaceae > Desulfosporosinus. Next base: position 412 of record NZ_MASS01000102.1, read on the forward strand.
ATATGGAGTTGATGCGCCTACCATCGACCAAGAGAAATGCACCAAATGTAAGAAATGTGTAAAATATTGCCCGATGGGAGCATTGCAAGCAAAGTAAAAGTATTAGAGTTATTGAGTAAATATTATAAAATATTGATTTTAGAAAGGAACTTCGGGAAGAGGTTCCTTTTTCTATTCTTTCGCTTATCGGCAGATGAGTTATTGTTGCCTTTTATAATATTTTAATTATTAAGAAATTTTAAGACTTCGCTATAAATTGATATTGACCTATCTATTGATTCATTGTATTCTAAGAATATCAAACCCCATACCCCCGGGGGGGAATCTGGAGGCGCCCATATGTTATCCTCTTGATAATCCCATCGAACCATAAACTTTTACATCGCAAAATGTTCTATGGAGGTGGTACTAAGACAAACGATCTTACTTAAAGCGAACATTAGATTAACTTGTGAGGTGAGGAGCAAACGTGAAAAATAAGAAATGGTCTTTATCAGCCTTAATTTTTGGCTTATTCAGTGTTGTGCTCATTGGGTCCTTTTGGCTTACCCCGCCAAAAATTGCTCAAGCTGCCTGTGGTGCATCAACCTCCTCCTGTAAAACCTGTCATGAGGTTAAGGGAGAAGACCCTGTCTCGAAAAAAGGTGATTGGCATACGCAGCATGCCTTCGGTGATTTTTGCCAAGCCTGTCATCTGGGAGTGGCAACAGAGACGGATAAGGCAAAAGCTCATGCCGGAGTAGTCGCCAAACCCTTAGCTCAACCTGATCAATCTTGTGCATCCTGCCATCCATCGGATAGCGCAGCTCGGGTTGCTAAATATGGTGGCACGGTGACTGGTGGTTCAAGTTCTAAGGGCGGCTCAACATCCGCATCAGGCACACCAGTGTCAGGAGATACGAATTCTTCCGCTGCAGGGACTGGAGCGGTTACTCCGTCCGCGGCAGCAACTCAAGTTCCGCCAAGTGCTAATCCTAATTTCGATATCATTGATTTTAATGTAAAAGATATGGTTCCCTGGTTAGCGTGGGTTATTGGTATTATAAATGCATTTGTTCTTTTGATTTTGGGAGTCCTGATTTGGAGATGGAAAAAAGGATTTTGGCCTTGGTCTTTTATTAAAGGAAAACAAAAAAATGTTCCCTTTAATACACTTCCTCCAGAAGTGCAGGAAGTGTTCGCCAAGTTATTAAAAGGGGATATGGAGACTGTCTTGGCCCTTCACGAAATTCTTAAACATGAACAAGGTAGTCAATTATTACAGGCCGTGTCTCACTTGCCTAAAAAGGTACAAGCACAACTTCAAACTCTCAATGAAAATGACCTAAAGTCCTTGTCTTCCTTGAGTGACGTAATGAAGAGCGTAAAGGAGGGAGAACACCTTGGCCTTTAATGAAAAAATGAAAGAAAAAATTTGGTCCCCATGGGCCGCCGGAATTCTTTTGGGATTAACGGCCACCGCTTCTTATGTTCTGGTGGACAAAACAATCGGTTCATCCGGTGGTTTAGAAAGCATTGACAGTATACTCCTAAAACTGTTCCATTCAAGCTTAGCTAATTCGATGTATTTTAAATTTCAGATGCCGCCGGTTGTGAGTTTCCAAATTTTATTGTTTGTCGGAATGCTCCTAGGTGCCTTGACGTCCAGTATCTGGTCCAAAGATTTTAAGTTTAGAATGATGCCGGATCAGCAATGGACACAGATATTCGGACCAAGCAAGCTTAAACGTTGGAGCATGATTTTTATCGGTGGGATCATCATCGAGTATTCCGCGGGTATTGCTGGTGGGTGTACCAGTGGCTTAGCTATTTCAGGAACGATGCAACTATCTCCTGCAGGGTTGCTCTTCATTGTCGGGTTGTTCGTGTCTGGGATTATTACGACCAAGATTTTGTATGGGAGGGATTATTAAGATGATAACTTACGTTGTCCCCATAGTTATTGGTTTCTTCTTCTCCTTTGCCCTCCAAAAGGCTGGCCTCGGACACTATCATAAAATTGTCAATCAATTCCGTTTTAAGGATAACACGGTCATGAAGTTTATGATGACGGGGATCTCGGTCGGACTAGTCTGTCTCTATGCGCTGAAAGATCTTGGTTTTATCCAGTTAGATCAAGTGTCTTCCACTTATATTTTTGGTAATCTATTTGGCGGACTTCTGTTTGGAGTGGGAATGGCCCTAGCCGGCACGTGACCGGGTACGTTGATCACAGGTTGTGGTCAGGGAAATTTAGATTACTCGATTCCTGGACTCTTGGGTTTTCTTACGGGTGGAATTATATTCGGAGCTACCTATCAATCCATTTTTTTGAAAATTTCTACCATCGGTGATTATGGGCAAAAAACTCTGGCAGAGCTTTTCCATGTCAACCATTGGTTATTTATTGGACTCTTTGTCCTATGTACAGGAGTTTTCTACGTGGGTTCCAAAATTGTGGAAAGTTCCAAGGAATCGGAACAACAACGTTCCATAGAATCCTAAAGCATCAAATGCTGAATGAAAGGAGGGGACAATGTGGCCAAAGTTTTTACTTGGGACCAATTGTTCAGCCGCCGTCAGTTTATCAAAGGAACAGTTGCTACGGCAGCCCTTGGCGCTTCAGCTACTGCTGGAATAGGTCTATTGGCACCTGAATCCAGTTTAGGAATAAATAGTTCTGCGCAGACACTAGCTAAGGGTGTAAAGCATGTTACCACTATTTGTGAGCAATGTGTATGGCGGTGCGGAGTTATTGCTAAGGTTGAAAACGGCGTCGTGAAAAAGTTGGAAGGTAATCCAAATCATCCAAACAATTTGGGAAAATTGTGCCCGCGTGGTAATGCCGGCATTGAAACCTTGTATAGCCCTGATCGAATTAAATTTCCACTTATACGAGCAGGGGCACGAGGGAGCGGCTTGTGGCGCAGGGCTTCTTGGGATGAGGCTTTAAGTTATACTGCTGAGCAAATGAAGAAGATTAAAGACAATTATGGCGCTAAGGCGATGATGTTTAATTCCACGGATAACCTCTCCCAGCCATTTTTCGAAATTCTTCTTAAAGCTTATGGTACACCTAATTACGGAACTCAACGAAGTTTATGCTTTAATGCCATGACGACTGGGTTTCTGTATACGTACGGTATGCCTCAACCGGGCACTGATTATCGCAATTGCAAGTATATAATTTTTACGGGGCGAAATTTAGCGGAAGGAATTTCGAATAATGAAACACAGGAAATGATCGAAATGGTGGCCAGGGGTGCAAAGGTAGTAGTCCTTGATCCGCGTTTTAGTAAAACGGCCGCGAAGGCTACTGAATGGTTGCCGGTTCGTCCTGGTACGGATTCCGCTTTTTTCTTAGCTATGATTAATGTGATCATTACAGAAAAGTTGTACAATGAAACGTTTATCAACCGTTATACTCAAGGTTTTGAAGATCTAGTCACAGAAGTGAAAGACTATACCCCTGAATGGGCGGAGAAAAAATGTGAGATCGCTGCGACGACGATTCGGCGTATTGCCCGGGACTTTGCCGCTGCTGCTCCGGCGGCCATAGCACATCCTAATTGGCGGACTTCTAATTTTGTCAATTCCTTTCAAAACGAACGGGCGATTGCCGTGCTTAATGCTCTTATAGGTAATTGGGCACAGCCGGGTGGGCTCATTCCCGATCAGGAAATGAGTACAGCTAAGCTTGGAGTTTTGTCGCATCCGCCTTTTCCACCAGCCCAGGGGATGCGTCTGGATGGAGTACCTTGGCAGTATCCAATGGTGCCTTTAGTCTATGGTGTTATCCAGACTATGCGGGATAATATTTTGACAGGCAAACCCTATGAGGCAAAAGGGTGGTTGATTTCCAGGCAAAATCCAGTGCTCTCCATTCCTGAACGACAAAAAACCATCAATGCTCTTATGAAGTTGGATTTTGTTGCTGTGATCGATATTCAAGCGAGTGATACGGCGTATTATGCTGATGTGATTTTGCCTGAATCCAGCTATCTCGAACGCTATGACGGCTTGATTCCGATTGGAAATAAAATCTTTATTCGTCAGCCAGTGATTGAGCCCCTTTATGACACTAAAAGTAGTTTGATTATTTATAAGGAATTGGCCGAAAAATTGGGTTTAGGAGAATTTTTGCCATATAAGGATGAAGTAGATCTCTTGTCTAAGCAACTTAAACCTTTTCCAGCGAGTTTAAAAGAATTACAACGTGTTGGGCACTATGAAGTAGCAAACTTCAAAGCAGACCATTCCAAAGATTTTGAGTTTCAAACGAGTAGCGGGAAAATCGAAATCTTATCGGGCATAATGGCTCAAATGGGTAAGAAGGCTGTACCGACCTGGAATGAGCCGCCACGGCCAGAGGAAGGTCAATATTATCTCTTAACGGGGAAGACGGCTCAGCATTCACAAATGTTCACCCAGAACAATCGCTGGCTACTGGAAGTTTTTTCTGTCAATCGTGCGTGGTTGCATACATCGGTTGCCACAAAGATTGGTGTCAAGACGGATGATGATGTGGTTGTGGAGAGCGAGGTCGGAAAGGTTAGCATTAAAGCTTATGTAACTGAGGGTATACGACCGGATTGCATTTTTATGGTCGGAGGATTTGGGCACGTAAGCAAAGGGCTTAAGTTCGCTTATGGCCTTGGAGCGAGTGATTCGGCCCTGCACAAAACCGTAACGGATCCGATTTCAGGGGGTTCTTCTTTAAGTGAAACCTTTGTAACGGTGAGAAAGGCATAGGGAAGGTGTAGGAGGAAAAAATATGGCTGTTCGCATGGGATTCGTCATTATTACTTCACGCTGTATCGATTGCGATGCTTGTATGGTGGCTTGTCGCGCGGAAAATGATGTGCCACTCGGAAATAAGCGTAATTGGGTAAAAAGCAGCGGAGTTCAGGGACAGTTTCCTAATGTTAAGGAAATTTTTCAACCGGGTAATTGTATGCATTGTGTGCACCCACCTTGTGTAAACGTTTGTCCAACAGGGGCTTCTCAAAAACGGGTAGATGGTATCGTAATAGTCGAAAACAGTAAATGTATCGGGTGCAAATATTGTATTGTAGCTTGCCCGTATGATGCCCGTTTTCCTAATCCTGTGACTGGAAAGGCCGATAAGTGTACTTTTTGCTGGCAGCGCCTTGAGCAAGGGTTAGAACCGGCGTGCGTTCAAACGTGCTTAGGAAAGTCGCGCCAAGCAGGAGACCTCAACGACCCGAATAGTATCGTCTCAAAATTGATTGCCAAGTATCCGACTCGGCAATTGTTAAAACAGGTGGGAACTGGCCCAAATATTTATTATATTGATGAAGCCGTTCCAGAAATTCCTCAGGGGGAGTAAACTAGGGTTTCGCCAAATCCGCACCTTCTAAAAGGAACACTTGGCGGCGCAGTTGGAGTCTACCTGAACCGAGGCAGATCATGGAACACTCACTTATTGT
>NZ_MASS01000103.1 GCF_001707885.1 Desulfosporosinus cupriresistens
TTTAGTTCTAATTGATTAAACTCTGAGCCACCGCAATTGCCATTTGAGCCAAAGGAGTCGGATAAATACCAATTGCTAACGTGATCAGCATAGTAAATACCATTGTGAACTTCATCGCTCCATGAACTGGAACATCTGGCAACCCTTCACCTTCTCCAAGGAACATCACCTTGACAACGGAGAGGTAATAGTACACAGACACCATGCTCATTACGAAACCGATATAGGCAATCGCCGTATACCCTTGGTCCATGACAGCAGAGAATAGATAGAACTTCCCTACAAATCCAGCGAGTGGTGGAATCCCTGCTAGAGATAATAAAGAGGCCGTCATAACCACCGCTGCCAATGGCGAGCGGCGAGCTAAGCCAGCAAAGTCCTTAATCTGGTCACTGCCTTGCATTTCAGAGACGTGGGTCGCTACAGCAAATGCTCCCATATTGGCAAAGACATAAATCATCGCATAGAAGAGAACACCTTTGACTCCCGCCACCGATGCGGCAATAATACCCACCATGATATAACCAGCTTGAGCAACGCTCGAGAAGGCCATTAACCGTTTGATGTTCGTTTGAGGAATAGCGATTAAGTTTCCGATAATCATTGTTAGGGCAGCTAAGACAACTAACAATGTTTGTCCAGTGCTTGAAAAGGCTTGACTGTTCATCATTAAGAGGTATACCCGAATCAGCACAGCAAAGGCTGCTGCTTTTGAAGCAATGGCCAAGAAAGCTGTGACAGGGGTAGGTGCCCCCTCATAAATGTCCGGAGCCCAGAGGTGAAACGGTACCAAGGAGATCTTAAAGCCTAACCCGGCAAGAAGAAAAACAGTTGCCAGGAACGATGCGGGTGTCAAGGTTGCCCCTAGCCCACTAACAATTTCTGTATACTGAGTTGATCCGGTCAACCCGTAAATAAGGCTGACACCGTAGAGTAAAATAGCCGAAGATGTGGCGCCAAGCACAAGATACTTAATACCTGCTTCTGAGGAACGCGCGTCATCGGCCAAATAGGCGACGAGTATATAGAAGGAAATTGTCATCAGTTCGAGGCCGACATACATTGAAATGAGTTCGCCGGCTCCGGCCATGAGCATCATTCCCAACGTCGCAGTCATTATCAAAGAATAGAACTCTCCACGGTGATTAGCTAATTTCTGGATATATCCACCTGAAGAGAGGACAACCAGAAGAGCCGCCGCTAAGAAGAGCACTTTGAAATAGACTGCGAATTGATCGTGATAATACAGACCACCTAAGAATAAGGCTTTTGAACCATGGAAAAAGTCAAAGAGAGTATAGCTGAGAACCCCTATTAATGAGAATGCAGTGAGTGGCATCATGCCTTTTCGCGCGCCAGCTGGAATCAGTAGTCCAATGGCCAACAGAATCAAGGCTAAAGCGGCCATCGCAATTTCAGGCGTGAGCACTGTAGCAATATTGAAATCTACCATTAGAACAACCCTCCCATCTTCACTTGACTCACTGTCTCGAGGACTTTGGCAAGGCCAGAGGAGTAGACTCCACTATTAATCATGCCAAATAAAATGTTCGGGAATATCCCTGCAATAAAGATCACGAACACACACACGACCATTGGCACTAACTCGGGTCCCCGAATGTCAACCAGATGGTCCCATTCCGGACGACGTGGTCCAAACAGAACATTGGCAATCATCCGTAAGATATAGACTGCTGTGAAGATAATCCCGAAAATCCCAAGTATCGCCAGTGCGGGAAAGACATGGATTGTACCCATAAAGATGGTAAGTTCTGAGATAAAATTAACCGTACTCGGCAAGCCAAGAGAAGCCATACCTGCCAGCAGAAATCCAATAGCTACACGAGGCATTTGATGGGCGAGTCCACCCAAATCAGCGATATTGCGCGTATGAGTCTTTTCGTAGATAAATCCGATCATCGAGAAGATGAGGGCGGACATGACTCCATGCGCAAACATCATGGCGATAGCACCGTTCATCGCGGTTGGGTTCATGGCCGCCAGGGCGATAAGAACATACCCCATGTGGCTCACAGAAGAATAACCGACGACGTATTTGAGGTCCTTTTGAGCCAAGGCGATGAACGCTGCATAAAGCACGTTACAAATGGCCAAGAAGGCGATGATCGGGGCCCAGTACTTTGCTCCGAGGGGGAGTACAAAGATCCCTAAGCGGATTAATCCATAGCCCCCAATTTTCTTTAAGACTCCAGCATGAATCATACTAACGGCCGTTGGAGCTCCAGCATAACCATCAGGAGACCAAGAGTGGAAGGGAAACATAGAAATCAATGATCCGAAACCAAAGAGCATTAAGCCAAAGGCAACCTTTTGGAATGAGGGACTATAGAGGTCTTGCCTTAGAGCTAACTGGTCAAACATAAAGGTGGGCTGACCATTTTTAGCTGCGGCCAAATAAAGGGCGATCATTCCAACTAGAAGGAAAGCTGATCCAATGAGCAAGTAAATTGTCAGCTTCATACCGGCGTATTCCTTGCTAACCCGCTTCGTGCTTCCCCAGATGATGACCATGATATAGATTGGGATAACCACGATCTCATAGAAGAGGAAGAAGATAAACAAGTCACGCGCGATAAACGTCCCCATGACACCTGTGATCAAGATCAGCAGCAAGGCAAAAAACTCCTTGACCCGCTTTTCCATATTCCAGGAAGCATAGACAGACGAGAAACCAATAATGTTCGTCAGAAGAAGCATAGGTAAACTGATTCCATCAACTCCTAAGGCCAAATTGACACCGAGATCTGGAATCCAGGGAATCGTTAAGGTAAACTGCATTCCACCCGTTGCGAGGTCATATGCAAAGAAAGCATATAGTGAGAGGACCAGGGAGAGAAGCGTGCCAATGGCTGCTATGATCTTAATTGTCTTACCCTCTTCTTTGGGCAGGAAAACAATCATTAACATGGCCACGACCGGCGCAAGCAGTATAGCCGGCAGAAGGAGTGAACCCGTTGTTGGCAGTGCTGACATTATTTCACACCTCCTAGCGTCGCTAAGGGGTTAAGAGACGTCAGTTGACCTTCCCCAAATGCGAAGACCATGAATATAACGACCACTGCGAAGAAAAACACCATAGCATAGGTTTGGAGTTGACCGGTACTTGTTCGACGCAGTGTTTTAGCACTACCGCGCGTGATGAAGGCGATTCCGTTGATGATCCCGTCAACCACAAAGATGTCAAACCAGTACAAGACTTTCGCAATTCCGCCCATTATATTATTGATAATCCAAAGGTATAATTCATCAATGTAGTATTTATTTTGGAGTACTTTATAAACCCTTGGGAAGCGGGCCACAATACTCTCTGCGGAAATAGCTTTTTTAAGGTAGATGAGATATGCGAGTCCGATCCCAAGAAGTCCCGCAACCACTGAAACTCCGGCCATACCCCAGTCGATCGCTTCTCGCTCGAATTCGTGTCCACTTGCAAGATAGTGGACAAAGAAAGCGAAGTTATGCTCCGGTAAGGCTGCCCAGCCACCGACAACACTAAAGAACGCGAGAATTATGAGTGGAATTGTCATGGTCTTAGGGGATTCATGGGGATGGTTTTCTGGTTTTTCAGGTCCACAAAATGCCACAAAGAACAAGCGGCACATGTAGAATGCCGTCAGGAAGGCTGTAAACAGACCCACTGCATAAACTACTGGATGCCCGTTGTGCAAAGCGTTAGCTAGAATCTCGTCTTTGGAGAAGAATCCAGCAAACGGTGGGACTCCTGAGATAGCCATAACACCTATGAAGAACGTCCAACCGGTAATCGGCATCTTTTTCCAAAGACCACCCATATCCCAGATATTTTGTTTTTCATGCATAGCATGAATCACTGAACCAGCACCTAAGAACATTAAGGCCTTAAAGAAGGCATGCGTCATTAGGTGGAACATGGATCCTGAGTACGAACCCACACCAAGGGCAAACATCATATAACCGAGTTGGCTCAAGGTAGAAAACGCTAAGATCCGTTTTATGTCGTCTTGCGCAATCGCGATGGACGCCGCAAAGATGGCTGTGAAGGCACCGATATTGGCAATAAACTGCAGAGCGGATGGGTCCGCGTGATCAAAGAGGAAATACATCCGAGCCACTAAGTAAACCCCTGCCACGACCATGGTGGCGGCGTGAATCAGGGCACTCACCGGCGTAGGACCTTCCATAGCGTCTGGTAGCCAGACATGCAATGGAAATTGTCCGGATTTCCCTATGGGTCCCATAAAGATCAGGAACGCCATGACGGTCACATAGGATGCAGTTCCTATGACTGCGACATTCTGGATATTAGTGTTCAGAGCTGCTGACAGCGCTACGAAAATCGAGCGTCCCGAACTTAGTATAGAGGAAAAGTATTCCGAGTAGTAAACCAAAGTCTCCGACACGAGTTGTCATGAAGGCTTTCTTCGCCGCTTCTCGCGCTGACACTTTGAAGTACCAGAAACCAATCAGCAAGTAGGAACATAGTCCAACCAATTCCCAGCAGATAAAGAGTTGTAACAAATTGGTGGCTAGAACCATTGCTAGCATAGAGGATGCAAACAGTGATTGATACGCATAGTAACGCGACCAGCCCTTGTCTCCATGCATATACCCCAAAGAATAGATTTGGACCATCGAGGCTACTAGGGTAACAACAAACAACATCATGCCACTTAGGGGATCGACAACGGTACCAAAATCGATCTTTAGACCCCCAATATTTAGCCAATTCACGTTTACGATCGCAGCATGTTCCACAATTTCCGTACCTGACTGAATAATGCCTACAGCAATTGCTATAGCCAAACAAAGCGAGGTAAGGATCGCGAGGATCGACACTGTGGAAGACAGTCCTTTGGATCGCTTCGTGACAAAGGCGATGAGTAGAAACGACAGGAAGGGCAAAGCAGGAATTAACCATGCCCACCGAAAGAGATCATGCATTTCCTTGAACACCTACCTTCTCCATAGTCTCTCTTACCACTTCAACCAATTAAATTCATCCACGTTGGTCGTCTGACGGTTACGATAAATCGTAATAACTAAAGCGAGCCCAACAGCCACTTCCGCTGCAGCGACGACGATCACAAAAAGTGCCGCGACGTGCCCGGTCAGAAGATAGTGGACATCAATCTTTTGGTTCCAGATGAATCGATTGAAGGCCACAAAATTAATATTTACGGCATTCAGCATCAGCTCTATAGACATGAGAATCGCAATAATATTTCTCTTGGCGAATACCCCGTAAAGACCAAGACTAAAGAGCATCGCTCCAACTAAGAGATACGTAGAAAGCCCAACACTTAAATCGCTTAAATTCATTTGCTTTCTTTCACTCCCTTCGCCAAGATCACGGCTCCTGCCAATGCTACGGTCAAGAGTACTGCGGCTGCTTCAAAAGGAATCATAAATTTAGTGAGTAAGAGTAACGACATGTCCTCTGCCGAACCTCCGCCAGTCCACGGCGCAGGCAAAATACGCCAGTCTGGATTCGCGAGGATGACTAGGGCCATTACCACAAAAACTAATAACGCCACCAGCGCTCCCCATCCCCAATGATGGTTTTCAGGATTGCTCTCACTGACCTCACCACGCAAGGTCAACATGACCGCAAAGACGATCATAATGGCTACGGCTCCCGTGTATATAAGCAACTGGACAGCCGCCAAAAAATCTGCGTTCATAAGAACGTAAAGTACAGCTACGCCTAAAAAAGAAAGGACCAGATAGAGCGCACTATGCACAATGTTCTTCGAGGTGACAACACCCCAGGCAGCTGCAATCGCCATGATTGCAAAAATAAAGAATACTACAGTGCCTACCACGCTTACCCCACCTTCCC
>NZ_MASS01000104.1 GCF_001707885.1 Desulfosporosinus cupriresistens
CTATTTAATCACACTTTTACCCGTCAAGTATTTATCGACTTCCCTGGCTGCCAGCTTTCCTTCTTGGATCGCCCAAACAATGAGGCTCTGCCCTCTTCTCATATCGCCTGCGGTGAAGACTTTTTCTACATTGGTCTCGAAGACCTCGTACGTTGCTTGCACATTGCTCCTGGGATCTCTCTCCAGCTCCAGTTCATTGGGGATCGTATCCTCGGGACCTAAAAATCCCATGGCTAGTAACACTAGGTCCGCTGGCCATACTTTTTCACTGCCCGGAACTTCTTGCGGTACTCTTCTTCCGGTGGCGTTCTTTACCCAGGTGACTTCGACGGTATGAACTTCTTGGACTTCACCTTGCTCATTGCCTACGATCTTTTTCGTAGAAATGAGGTAATTTCTGGGATCCTGGCCATAGAGGCTGATCGCTTCTTCCTGACCGTAGTCTACTTTTAGCTTGAGCGGCCATTCCGGCCAGGGATTGGTTTCTTCGTTTCTTTTTTCCGGTGGTTTCGGCATGATTTCAAACTGGTTGACGCTTTGACAGCCATGCCGTATTGATGTGGCGACACAGTCTGTTCCGGTATCGCCTCCGCCGATGATGATCACGTTTTTGCCTTGGGCGCTGATATACTTCCCGTTCTCGAGACTTGAGTCTAAGAGACTTTGGGTCGTGGCTTTTAGGAAATCGACGGCAAAGTGAACTCCTTTAAGCTCGTTTCCTTCAACCTCCAGTCCCCGGGGCTTTGTTGCTCCTGCGCACAGGACGACTGCGTCATAGGTATCGATGAGTTCTTGAGTGGGGATGTCCCGACCGACTTCGGTCTTCAGGATGAATTGGATTCCGGAGGCTTTCATCAGCTCGATGCGTCGCTTAACGATTCGTTTTTCGAGTTTCATGGCGGGAATCCCGTACATCATCAGACCTCCGGCCCGATCGTTTCGTTCGTAGACGGTTACGTCATGGCCTACGGCGTTTAAATAATAGGCTGCGGACATTCCTGCTGGGCCGGAACCGACGACGGCTATTTTTTTGCCGGTTGCTTTGGCTTTTTTTGGGACGACCCAGCCTTCGGCAAAGGCTTTTTCTATGATCTCATATTCGAGGCTGTTGATGGCCACGGACTCCATGATATGACCTTCGGTACAGGACCCTTCACAGGGTGCTGGGCAGACTCGGCCTGTGAATTCGGGGAAGGGGTTGGTTCGGATCAGTCGTTTGTAGGCGTCTTCCCATTGTCCTTTGTATACGAGTTCATTCCATTCGGGGATGAGATTTTGTACGGGGCATCCTGCTGCCATGCCGTTGAGTAGGACGCTGCCGTGGCAAAAGGGTATTCCGCAGTTCATACACCTCGCGCCTTGGGTTTTTATGACGTCAGGATCCTGTGGGAGCCTGAGTTCGTTCCAGTCGTTTATTCGTTCCTTTGGAGGCCGTTTCTGCGGGTTGACTCGTTCATACTCTAAAAATCCCGTTGCTTTTCCCATTGTAAGTCCCACCTTAATTTGCTTTTGTCTGGTTCCTTAGTTTTTAAAATGCTCTTCGAACGCGACCATTAACGCTTCGTCGCCGTTTAAGCCTGCCTTGTGAGCCTTATCAATGTTTGCCAGCATCCGTTTGTAGTCTTTAGGAATGATTTTGGTGAATCGTTGCGAAGCGTTTTTCCAGTCTTCAAGGAGCGTCTGGCCAAAGGGGCTGCCGGTATGCTCCACATGCTTGCTGATCATGGCCTTGATTTCATTCAGTTCGTCTGCTTCCATGGTTTCCAGTAACACCATGGATTTGTTGCAATAGATTTCGTCGAAGTCCAGTATATAGGCGACTCCACCGGACATGCCTGCGGCAAAGTTTCGGCCGGTTTTGCCGAGGATCACTACTTTTCCGCCGGTCATATATTCACAGCCGTGGTCCCCCACGCCTTCCACGACGGCTTTGACTCCGCTGTTTCTTACGCAGAATCGTTCGCCGGCGATGCCGTTGATATAGGCTTCGCCTGAGGTCGCCCCGTAAAAGGCTACATTACCAATTAGGATGTTTTGCTTGGGATCAAAGTCGGAGACTTTGGGCGGATAAACGACGATTTTACCGCCGGAGAGGCCTTTGCCTAAATAATCGTTGGCGTCGCCTTCGAGTTCGAGGGACATTCCTTGGGGGATGAAGGCTCCAAAGCTTTGTCCGGCTGAGCCGACAAAGGTTAGCTTGATGGTGTCTTCGGGCAGTCCTTCTTTGCCATATCTCTTGGATATTTCGCTTCCGACGATGGTTCCGACGACTCGGTCCACGTTATTGATTTTTAGTTTCGCTCGGATGGATTTCCGGTTTTCCAGCGCCGGCTGACACATTCTCAGAAGTTTTTTAATGTCGAGCGATTTTTCGAGCATATGGTTTTGGGCTTGAGTTTTGAAGCGACTGACATCGGCGCCGGCATACGGTTGATACAGAATCTGTGACAGGTCGAGGCTCGCTGCCTTCCAATGTTTGACGTGTTCTTTGGGTTTCACTCGGTCGGTGCGTCCGACCATTTCATTGACGGTTCTAAAGCCGAGCTTGGCCATGATTTCTCGCAGTTCTTGAGCGACAAAGCGCATGAAGTTTTCGACATACTCGGGTTTACCGGTAAAGTTCTTGCGTAGGGTTTTATTTTGGGTGGCGATCCCTACCGGACAGGTGTTGAGGTTGCAGACTCTCATCATGACACACCCTATGGCGATGAGGGGGGTGGTTGAGAAGCCGAATTCTTCGGCACCCAGCATCGCCGCTATGGCGACATCTCGTCCTGAAAGCAGTTTGCCATCGGTTTCGACCACGACTCGGTCTCTTAGTTTGTTGAGGACGAGGGTTTGATGGGTCTCAGCGAGCCCTAATTCCCAAGGGAGTCCGGCATTTCGGATGCTGGTGCTGGGTGAGGCTCCGGTCCCGCCGTCATAGCCACTGATCAGGATGAGGTCGGCTTTTCCTTTGGCTACGCCGGCTGCGATGGTTCCAACGCCGACTTCGGATACCAGCTTGACGCTGATTCGCGCGTCTTTGTTGGCATTTTTTAGGTCATGGATGAGTTCGGCTAAGTCTTCAATGGAATAGATGTCGTGATGCGGCGGGGGGGATATGAGGTCGACTCCGGGGGTTGAATGCCGTACGCGGGCGATTTCGGGATACACTTTGCGTCCGGGTAGTTGACCTCCTTCACCGGGTTTGGCACCCTGAGCCATTTTGATCTGGATCTCTTTGGAATTGACCAAGTAGTTGCTGGTTACGCCAAATCGTCCGGAGGCGACTTGTTTGATGGCACTGTTTTTCGTGTCTCCGCCCGGCAGGACGGTAAAGCGCTCGGAATCTTCGCCGCCTTCACCGGTGTTGCTCTTGCCGCCTAGTCGATTCATGGCGATGGCCAGACATTCGTGGGCTTCTTTGCTGATGGAGCCGTAGGACATGGCTCCGGTTTTGAATCGTTTGACGATGGAGTCCACCGATTCGACGTCTTCGATGGGGATCATGTCGCCTAGGACGTACTTGAAATCGAGAAGGTTTCTGAGCGTGCAGAGTTCGCCGTTGATTTTGTTGGAGTATTCTTTGTAGAGGGCGTAATTTCCTTCTCGGCAGGCTTTTTGCAGCATGTAGATGCTTTCGGGATTGTAGAGATGGCGTTCTCCGCCTTCTTTGCACTGGAAGTAGCCACCGACTTCCAGGGTGTCGGTATACAGGGCGTTTTCCTGATAGGCACTTTCATGCCGCATTTGGTTTTCTAGGGCGATCTCTTCCAGGCCTATTCCGTCGATTCGGGAGGGGGTCAACGTGAAATATTTTTCGATGAGATCTCTTCCCAGTCCGACGGCTTCAAAGATTTGCGCTCCGTGATAGCTGCGTACGGTTGATATGCCCATTTTGGTCAGCACTTTCAGGATCCCTTTGACGGAGGCTTTGATGTAGTTTGTTTTACCTTCTTCATAGGTGAGTCCCTCGAGCATCTCGTTTTGGGCGAGGTCCTTAATGGTCTCATAAGCTAGATAGGGATTGATGGCGGTGACGCCATAACCGATCAGGGTGCAGAAATGGTGGACTTCTCTGGGTTCGCCGGATTCCAGCACGATTCCGAGGTTGGTTCGGATTTCTTGGCGGATGAGGTGTTGGTGCAGTCCTGAGGAGGCTAAGAGGGCGGGGATGGCTGCGAGTTTTTCGTTGACGCCTCGGTCTGAGAGAATGATGATATTGGCGCCTGCGCTAATCGCTTGATCGGCTTCTTTGAAGACTCTCTCTAAGGCCTTTTCCATCGCTTTGGCCCCTTCGGAGACGTTATACAGGATGGATAGGGTCACGGTTTTGAATTGGTCGTTGTTGAGATGCTTTAGGGTGGTCAGTTGTTCATTGGTCAGGATGGGATGGTCCAAGGCGACACTGGCTGAGTTGCGTTGGTCGGGATCCAGCAGGTTTCCGGTATCTCCGAGGAGGATGCTGCTGGAGGTGATGAGTTCTTCTCGTATTCCGTCGATGGGGGGATTGGTGACTTGGGCAAACAGCTGTTTGAAGTAGAGATACAGCATCTGGGGGTTTTCGGATAAGACTGCGAGCGGTGAATCCATTCCCATGGCTCCGATGGGATCGACGCCTTGGGTTACCATCGGTTGGATGGTTTTCGTGATGTCCTCATAGGTATAGCCAAAGGCTTTTTGCTGTTTAATGAGTTCTTCTCTTAGACCTTCTGTTAGGGGTTCTTCCGATGTGTTCGCAGCGGATAGATCGCCCAGATGGACGATATGTCGGGTATTCCATTCGGCATAGGGATGCATGATGGATACACGTTTCTTGAGTTCTTCATCGGAGATGATTCGCTGGGCTTTGGTGTCGATCAGCAGCATTTTGCCGGGTTCCAGGCGGCCTTTGTAGAGGACATTTTCAGGTTTGATGTCCATGACGCCGACTTCGGAAGCTAAGACGACTTTGTCATCTTTGGTGACATAATACCGTGAGGGTCGCAGTCCGTTTCGGTCGAGGACGCCGCCGATGACGTCTCCGTCTGAGAAGGCCATGGCTGCTGGGCCATCCCACGGCTCCATTAGGAAGTCATGGAATTGGTAGAAGTCTTTTTTCTCTTTGGACATCAGGTCATTTTTTTCCCAAGGTTCCGGTATCATCATCATGACGGCATGCGGTAAGGATCTGCCGGTGAGGTGCAGGAATTCCAGGCTGTTGTCAAACATCGCTGAATCGCTGCCGGTTTCGTCGACGATGGGATAGACTTTGGTGAGATCTTCAAAGAGCGGTGAATCGATGCATTTCTGGCGCGCTTTCATCCAGTTGACGTTGCCTCGGATGGTATTGATTTCGCCGTTATGAACGATGTAACGGTTCGGATGGGCCCGCTCCCAGCTGGGGAAGGTGTTGGTGCTGAACCGGGAGTGCACCATGGCCAGGGCGGAGGTGAAATCGAGATCGGCTAGGTCGAGGTAGAAATTTCTGAGCTGTTCGGCTGTGAGCATGCCTTTATAGACGATGGTCTTGGAGGAGAGGCTGGCGATATAGAAGGTGCCTCCCTTGTCTTCGGACATGGGGACGATGACTTTTTCGGCTCGTTTTCGGATAATATAAAGCGTTCGTTCAAAGTCCATTTCATCCGTTAGGTTGGGATTCTTCCCGATAAAGACTTGGATGAAGCGAGGCATGACGGCTTTGGCGCCTTCGCCAATGATCGTCTTATCGATGGGTACCTCTCTCCAGCCTAAGACGGTTTGACCTTCCTCGTGAACAATTTCTTCGAAGGTTTCCATTTGTGTTTTTCGGAACTCGTCATACTTGTGGGCGAAGACCATCCCTACGCCGTAACTGCCTTTTTCCGGCAA
>NZ_MASS01000105.1 GCF_001707885.1 Desulfosporosinus cupriresistens
CTACAGGTGCGTCAATAGGCCTGCTTATACCCAACTTTCCTCATATTAGGTATACCTATTAATAGCCGGTGCATGACCGTCAGCGTTTCAAAGCCACAGACTCGGATTCAGCCCACAGGCTTTACCATATATGGCCTGACTCGCCAGGCAACTCGACAGCGTTAGCAGTCTAATCCTGGCTTTACCGACATGCTATTGTCCCCCAGAGGCTTTCGCATGAGGTTAGTCGGTTGTCTTACATCGCACCGCAGGAGCGATGATTTCTGAAAAAAATATATGAAACGCACAACGTGCGCACAGGAAATTGAGGAATGATGTGGAAAGTTTAGGGTGAGGTAAAGTGCAATTATGATGTGTATTTGTATTTGATGAAACAGATGCTCTACATTTTAGACGTTTTAATGAGGGTTAACAAATTCAGAATGTGTCGGAGTTTACTAAGCTTCATAAGTAGACTAATCGGGTAAATGTTTTTTGGTATTTAAGGGAGGAGATCTGCGTTGAGATACTTTAAACGCAAGGCAATTATGTCAATCCTATTTTTATTCTGTGGTGTAATGATTTTGTTTTCCGGGTTGCTTCAATTAACGATGAAGAATAATAATGCGGCAATATTTCAGATATTAGTGGCATTGATGTTCGCTTATGATGCTTACGTTTATATAACGCCATATCTTGGTTTGGATGAAGAGAAATTAATTGTTAACAATGGCCTTTTGAAGAAGGAAGTAATACTCTTAAAAGATATTACTGCAATTGATGATAAAAATAAGAAGCTGATAATATCATTTACTCAAGGTTCCTCTACAAAGCAACTAAAGATATTGCTATCCCATTTGAAGATTCAAGACAGAGAGCAATTTATGAAGGATTTGAAATCAAGAAGACTAGGGGACAAGGTTTGTGAGGGTTAGCATGTGGAGCAAAAGGTTAATAATATTTATCGGTGACAAGAAATTAGGTTCTAAAAGCGACTGGACAGCTCTGCTAAATAGGGATAATGAATTTACATGAAAAAGTACGCAGAAAAACACAAAAGGAGAGACCGTGTAAGATATGATTGACACTGAGTTATCTAATTTTAAATTAAGATTTGCACAACCATCTGATACTTTATTAATATTAGAGTTTATAAGAGAACTTGCTGAATATGAAAAAATGTTGCCTGAAGTTATTGCCACAGAAGAGGTTTTAAGAGAATCTCTCTTCGAAAGGAAAATTGCTGAGGTGATAATCGGTGAATTTCAAAACAAACCAGTATGTTTCGCATTGTTCTTCTACAATTTTTCAACTTTCCTAGGAAAACCGGGTATTTATCTGGAGGATTTATTTGTGAAACCAAAAATGAGAGGAAAAGGGATTGGCAAGATTATGCTTTCATTCCTAGCGAAATTAGCAATAGAAAGGAAATGTGGTAGATTAGAATGGTGGTGTTTGGACTGGAACGAACCCTCAATTAACTTTTACAAACATTTGGGGGCGACCCCAATGGATGATTGGACTGTATATAGGGTATGTGATGAAGAGTTGCATAAATTGGCAAACGGCTTTAAGCATTAAGGTTATTTATTAGGGTATTTGATATGATGGCCAAATTCGATCTCCAAAATAAAAAACCGGGTATAAACCCGGGCCAATTTTACTATTGGCTTTGGCTCAGTCTTGGCTTTGAGGATAGCCGTTAGTGCATCCGCCTGCCAATAGGACAGTGAGTTAACGTTAGTATATTTTAAATGTAAATTTGCCGAGTGTATAGTTGTCATATGGATGCTATGTCACCTATTTGACATTAGTGACCTGGACAAGTTAATCCGCTGTTACCAAATATCTCTCTGGTAATAAGTATCTTTGAGCTCTTCCAATTGGTTGACTACCTTCATTTGGAAATTTTCATCTTTAAGCTGTCTTAACTCACTCACTACCTTCACATCTGTTTCTCTTCCAGCTATAATTTTACCGCTCAAAAAAGAACACCTCCCTATATATTAAGCTCTAATAGTATTTCCTGAAATCAAGGAATGATGTTTGGCATTTTTTATAAGTTCTCAATATCGAGTGACTAATCCGAACAAACGATTGTGGCAACCTTGCGAAATAGGGTTGCTAATTTTTATGGGTTAATTGACATGAGACAGCGCTATTTGGCAACATGGTGCTACACATTTTCCATCGATTCTTGTAGGGATTTTTTGATTCTGTGATAATAGTTGCGATATCGTCCAAATGGGACATCGTTATTAATAAAAAGTAGATTAATACAATTGTCCCTTCGACATCCTTTACTTCCTCGGCATGCGATAATTATCTTAAATACTATATTTGAGGGAGAGTAGTATAGGATGACCAGAAAAACAATTACATTAATCTTGATCTCATGTAGCTGCATCTTTGGAACACCAGCTGTTGCTGCCACTAATAATCCTTCAGATACTAACTCATCTAAAATTATTGCCACTGATAGGCTTTTCGGGCATACAAGATATGAGACCGCCGAGGCTATCTCTGAGTATTATAGCAATGGTACGGTTAAGAACGTAGTCCTTTCAACAGGAAACGAATTTGCAGATGCTTTATCTGCAAGTGTTCTAGCCCATGAAAAGGAAGCACCAGTTTTATTAGTTGATACATCTGTCGATAGCTCTAAGGATGCAATTGACTATGTCATTCAACATCTTGATTCCTCGGGAACCATTTATATTATTGGTGGTGCTGGAATAATAAGTACAGAATTCGAGACTAAACTTAATAACCTTGGATTCCAAAATATTGTTAGAATCGCCGGCATAGATAGGTATGATACATCGTATAAGATAGCCAGTTCACTTGATGATCTAACTGAATCCACAGTTGTGATATCCTCCGGAGAACAATATCCTGATGCCTTAAGTATCTCAAGTTTTGCTGCTAATAAAGGCTGGCCGATTCTGTTATCTCCTCACGATACGCTCCCTCAAGATATGGAGAACTTTTTACTAGAAAGAAACCCTTCAAAAGTATACATCGCTGGAGGAGAAGGAGTGATCTCAGACAATGTAAAATCTGAGATAAGTACTTTGATACCACAGGCTAGTGTTCAACGGTTGACGGGACAATCTCGTTTTGATACAGATGTTATCATTGCAGAAACCTTTATGCCGAACCCCTCAACAGTATATCTAGCCACAGGTTACGATTTTGCTGATGCTTTGGCAGGTAGTGCCGTGGCAGCTAAAAAAGGAGATCCCATTATATTTATAGACCCTTCCGTACCAACCTTGCCAAAATCAGTAGCCAGTTACTTTGGGAAACTTTATGCAAACAATTCAAGGCCAAACTTAATCTCTTTCGGAGGCAGTGGAATTGTTTCGGATGAGATAATAAAAAATTCTAAAGACTTAATTTCGGGAATAGCGAAAGAAACTAGTATTTATTCTATAGCTGATATAACTGCAACAGTTACTCAAGATGAAGACTATTCTTTACCTACAACTGTTCAAGCTAAACTTTATAACAGTGATACGATAAATGTCCCTGTTCAATGGAATTCCAAGGCTGTAGATACCAGTTGCATCAGGTCAAGTGTTTATGAGGGAGTTGTAGACGGATATGGCAAAGCAATCAAACTTAATCTTACTGTTAAAGAACCAATACCAACAGCTCAATACTCTACTCACTTTGATTCAACTCTTGTCAATCGTACCGAGAACCTTCGCCTTGCCGTAAAGGCTCTCGATGGAAAAGTCTTAGCTCCCGGAGAAAGGTTCTCCTTTAATGAGAGTGTCGGAGAACGAACGGTCAAAGCTGGTTATAAGGAGGCGCTAATCATTGAAGGAAACATCTTCACCCTGGGGCTCGGAGGAGGGGTTTGCCAAGTTTCCTCCACTCTTTATAATGCTGTAATTCTTGCCCATTTAGAGATCCTTGAAAGACACCGTCATACTTTGCCCATTAGTTATGTTCCTTCAGGGGAGGATGCAACTGTGGCCTTTCCCATTCTGGATTTCAGATTCAGAAATAGTACAGATGCTTATCTCCTAATCCGTAGTTTCGTAGAAAAAAATACCTTAACCTTTAAGCTTTATAGGAAGGTAAAGAATTGACAGCTTCTATTGGCATTTTATCAGATTGCTATGGATGGATTATTTTGTGTTATACTAGGAACTGAACATGTCTACAGCCTTCCTCGCTTTAGGGAATTATCCACTTTGGGTTAATGAATGGACACAGTGTTCTAAACAAACGTGCGTGAATTCTTGTTTGAAAAAAATTTGCATTAAGAACAATAAATAAAAATTTATTTATTATTTAACAGCGGAGGTTTTATGGCTAGAATAGCTGATCCTGAAAAGCTTGAAAATATCAAAATAGCAGTTATGGAACTGCTTGTGGAGCATGGTTACGGTGGAATGTCTATTGTTTCCGTCAGCGAAAAAGCAGGAGTGTCCCCAGGCTATTTATACAAACATTACTCAAGTAAGGAAGAATTGGTCCAGGAACTAGTCGAAACAGAAATGGATAGTATCATTGAAAACCTTAAATTTAATATCAGTACTTCTAGCTCTGTTTATGAAGCAGCTTATAAAACGGTTTACAATTTATTTATGTATGCGAATTCTCACCCGATTAACGCAAAATTTACTGCTGCTGTTTTTTTGGATGTAAAAGTACCGAGTATGGAAAAGGTGGAGAATTATAAGATATTAGTGGAATTGGCAAAACAAATAATTGATCTAGGGATTAAAACTAAAGAAATAAATCCACAAGCTATTCCAATGGAGGTAGTTGCTATAGCTTTAACAATTCCTTTTAGATATATTTCTGTTTTTTTAGAAGTAGACAGAAAGAAAAAGTTTACACAGGAAGAAGCTAAAAGAGTTGCCGAAATTTGCGTTAAAGGTTTTAGCTAATTTTTTTATTCTAATAATAAATAAACATTTATTTATTATTTTAAGCTTAATAGAATTTGATCACTCATTTATGGGCACAGGCTAGTTCAGTAATCCTGAATTTTAAGGCCAATTTGCGTTAGGGGGAGGGAAATGATAGTAAGAAACTTTAACCACCAATGGGATCAATTTGTTTCTTTAATCCATGAGCAATACATCTAACGGTTAACGGTGTAGGCCCAAGGAATGGACACCAACCTGAAAAATCTAAATTAGAAGAAGCTGAACAATAATGAATTAATTTCGAAAAAAGAGAAAGTATACAAATTCATTCGAAGGAGGAGAATATGAAAAAACTAAGCATTCGAAAAAAAGTATTTTGGCTAGTCATGGGTTTGATCTTAATCGGAATAGTTGGAACGCTTATTTATTATGTTAGGTCACATTCAGTTGAAATCAGCAAAGATGTTTTGATGGTAAAAACGAACAAAGTAGGAACGTTAATTAA
>NZ_MASS01000106.1 GCF_001707885.1 Desulfosporosinus cupriresistens
TGGTCTGCGGACCTCTTGCCCTTTTAGGGGCGGGACCTTAGGGGGGGATCTTATCCCCCAAGATAGGCCTTACGGATTTCTTCACTTGCTGCTAATTGTTTGGAATCTCCTGAAAGTACAATCTTTCCTGTCTCAAGCACATAGGCTCGATTAGCAATAGAGAGGGCCATATGAGCATTCTGCTCTACAAGCAAAACTGTCGTTCCACCCTCATTGATTTCTTTGATAATCGAAAAAATCTGTTTGACCAAGATAGGTGCCAAACCCATTGAAGGCTCATCTAGGAGGAGAAGTTGAGGTTTAGACATTAGGGCTCTCCCCATGGCCAGCATTTGCTGTTCTCCACCGGACAAAGTACCGGAAATTTGAGTATTACGTTCTAAAAGACGGGGAAACAGCCCATAAACGCGTTGCATGTCTTGCTTGACTCCTGCTTTGTCCTTGCGTAAATAGGCTCCAAGTTCCAAGTTTTCGATTACTGTCATATTAGCAAACACATGCCGCCCTTCAGGAACCTGCGATATCCCTTTGGACACGATTAATTGTGGAGCAATACTTGCTAAATTCTCACCGTTAAACGTAATCTTACCCGTTTTTGGGCGTAATAATCCAGAAATTGTCTTAAGACTTGTGCTTTTCCCTGCACCATTTGAGCCAATAAGAGTGACAATTTCCCCTTGGTTTACCTCGAAGGAGATCCCTTTTAAGGCATGAATTGCACCGTAGTATACGTTAACATCTTCTAGTACAAGCATCAGACAACCTCCTCCCCTAAATAAGCTTCAATTACTTTAGGATTGCTCTTGATTTCGTCTGGTACACCTTGTGCTATGATCATTCCATAATCCAAAACATAGATTCGTTCACAGACACCCATTACTAAGGACATGTCGTGTTCGATTAAGAGAATCGTTAGCTTGAACTCCTCTCTAATCCAACGAATAAGATTCATCAAGTCGTGTGTTTCTTGAGGGTTCATACCGGCAGCCGGCTCATCCAGCAACAAAAGTTTTGGTTCCGTTCCCAGAGCACGGGCAATTTCTAAACGACGTTGTTCCCCATATGGGAGATTTTTGGCAGTCTCTTCTGCTTTATCATCAAGATTAAAGATCTTTAATAAATTCATAGCTTTACGTTGCATTTCCTCTTCCCCTAAATAATACTTTGGAAGGCGAAGAAGTGCGCTTGCTAAGCTGTAAGATGACCGTTGATGATATGCGATTTTTACGTTTTCTATGACACTCAAATCACTAAACAAACGAATATTTTGAAATGTTCGCGCCATCCCCCTATGGGTAACTTGGTAGGGTTTAAGCCCACTCACTTCTTTGTCCTGAAATGTTATTTTACCTTCAGTTTTATCATAAACTCCCGTAAGTAAATTAAATACGGTAGTTTTACCAGCTCCATTTGGCCCAATCAGACCTATCAGTTCACCTTCATTAATTTCGATATTTAAATTGGAAACCGCTTTTAAACCACCAAAAGACTTAGAAAGATTATCAATTTTTAGAAGTGGCATTTTTATCACCCTTCTTTCCCAAGAAACTTAAGCTAAATTCTTTCGTTCCCAATATCCCGGTGGGTCTAAAGAGCATCATCGCGATCAATAAAACCGCTGTAATTACCAAACGCCATTCTGGAACACTGGCTAAGAGCGCTGAAACCAAGGTCATGACAATTGCACCTACAATACCACCAGTCATACTCCCAAGGCCACCAAGCACAACCATAACTAAAATGTCAAAGGACTTTAAAAAGGAGAATGTCATAGGTTGAATGATGTACATATAATTGGCGTAAATTCCGCCAGCTAACCCGGCAAAAAAGGCACCCATTGTAAATGCAATCACTTTGTATTTTGTTGTATTCACTCCCATGGATTCTGCGGCAATCTCATTTTCGCGGATAGATATACACGCTCTACCATGCGTTGAGGAAACAAAATTTTTCATCAGAATTACACTTAATACCATCAAAGCAAAAGCCCACGTCCATGTAATTTTACTCGATAGGGTGAACCCTGCTGCTCCACCGACATACTCTGTATTCAAAAACACAATTCGTACAATTTCTCCAAATCCCAACGTTGCAATAGCCAGATAATCTCCGTTAAGACGCAATGTAGGTAATCCAACCACCAGACCAGCTAACGCAGCGGCAATTGCTCCCGCCAGAAGTCCTAATAATAAGGGGCCATGATGAATAGTCGTAACAATCGCAGAAATATAAGCGCCTACGGCCATAAAACCTGCATGACCAATGGAAAATTGTCCTGTAATACCATTAATTAAATTCAGACTGGTAGAGAGAATAATATAAATACATATGAGTATTAATGTTAATTTATAAAACGGAGGCATAATATCCAATACGATCAATCCTTGGATAACTCCATATAACAGTACAATCCCCAAAAGAGCTACTAAATTTTGGCGGTTAAACAAGTTGCGCATTTTTCTCACCTACACTTTCTCACGTACATTTTTACCAAAAAGACCACTTGGTTTAACAATAAGCACGAGAATCAAGATAAGAAAGGCAACAGCATCCCGCCAAGTTGAAGCTCCTAAGCCGCTTACAATCGATTCGATCAAACCTAACATCAAACCTCCCACCATTGCACCAGGTATAATCCCAATTCCCCCTAATACTGCCGCAACAAACGCCTTCAAACCTGGAATAATTCCCATTAACGGGTCGATGGTATTAAAGTAGACACCCATCAATACTCCAGCAGCCGCTGCAAGAGCTGAACCAATAGCAAAGGTGAATGATATTATATTATTTGTATTTATTCCCATCAGTAGGGCAGCATCTTTGTCGAAGGATACTGCACGCATTGCTTTACCCATTTTGGTGTATTGTACGGTTATATGCAAGAGCACCATAAGTATAGTAGAGGTCAGAAGCATTACTATATCTCCATATTTGAAGATAACACCATGAAATGAATACATCGTTTCTGGAAAGACCGGGGGATAAGTACGCACTTGAGCCGTTACCAATAACATACCCCCATACTCTAAAAATAGCGATACTCCGATCGCTGTAATTAAAGCTGCAATACGAGAAGCGTTTCGCAAAGGTTTATAAGCAATCCGTTCGATTATAACACCTAACAAAGCACAAGCGACCATCGCAAAAAGCAACGCGGGTAGAAATGATAAATGTAAGACTGTTATGGCATACCAACCAGCATAGGCTCCCACCATCATAATGTCTCCATGCGCGAAATTGATCAGCTTAATTATACCGTAGACCATCGTATAACCCAAGGCAATGAGCGCATAGATACTTCCTAAGGACAATCCATTGACTATTTGTTGAAATATTTGTTGTGTAATACTACTTCCCATAAACTCACTCCCTATTCTGCTAAACCTTTCCAATAGAAGAGAGAGGGTGATTCTGTCCCCGCCCTCTCTCTGTTCAGGATGACCGTTATACCAACTATATATGCCTAAAGTACTATTTATTTATCACTGAGGAGCAACACGTTTCAAGAACGTTGGTTTACCGTCTTTATTTGCTTTGATTACGGCGCTCTTCTGTGGGTTATGAGTTTTAGAATCAATTGTGATTTCTCCACCTACACCTTGAAACCCTTTCATCGTCTCTAAGGCAGTACGCAATTTTTCTGGATCAGTGCTTTGAGCATTTTCAATAGCTTTAATTAAAAGATTTGCTGCATCATAACCTAAGGCGCCCATAGCATTCGGTACGCTATTGAATTTGGCTTTATATTCGCTAACAAACGTGGCCATCGCAGGATCATCTGTTGCCACATGATCGCAATAGAAGGTATTGTTCATCGCTTCTTTTCCACCGATATTGAATAGTTGTGGGTCATCCCAGCCATCTCCACCCATAAATGGCATCTTCATACCCAACTCACGAGCTTGCTTAACAATAAGACCCACTTCACCATAATAACCAGGTAACCATACCACATCCGGATTTTTTGCTTTAATATTTGTTAAGATAGAACGGAAATCCTTATCACTTCCACCGACATATTGCTCAGTAATGCTAATTGTACCATTTCCTTTTGTAAAATTAGTTACAAAGGCTTCTGCTAACCCTTTTGAATAATCGCTTTTTTGGTCAATAATTACGGCTGCAGTTTTAGCTTTTAAATCCGTTAAAGCAAAGTTAGCACCTACTTGTCCTTGGAAAGGGTCAATAAAGCACGCTCTAAAAATCCAGGGGCGTACTTCACCATTAGCTGGATCTACTGTTAACTTTGCATTTGTACCACTTGGAGATATCATAGGTATCTTATTATCTGTCACGACAGGTACCGCTGCCAGTGTAACAGAACTTGTCATTGATCCGATAACTGCAACGACTTTATCCTGAGTGACTAGCTTTGTAACCGCAGAAGTTGATTCCCCAGCATCTGACTTATTGTCTGCTGCAACTAGTTCTAGTTTTCTGCCTAGGACTCCACCTTTAGCATTTTGCTGCTCAAATGCTAAATTAATGGAATTCTGAGCCGCTTGACCAAACATTGCTGTTCCACCGCTTAATTCTAAATTACCACCCACTTTAATGGGTGCACTCGAATCACTCGATCCACTATTTGTTGTTCCACACCCGGCAACCAGTGAAGCACTTAATAAAGCGATCATACCAAGGGTGAAGCCTTTACTAAATAGTCTCATTCTTTCTCCTCCTTCTTTATAGGGAAATTAAGATGCTATTGTTTTCTTTCTACACTTCTGCTTCTACCTTCTGCTTTCACCCTCCTA
>NZ_MASS01000107.1 GCF_001707885.1 Desulfosporosinus cupriresistens
CCCGCGCAAGCATCATCGAGCATTGCTATACAGTAAGGACATGCTGTAACTAAGATATCTGCCTTTTTATCCACAGCATCGTTAATTCTTAGTTCGCCAAATCGTTCGCCAAAGGGTACCTCGGCCCAGACCCGGCCACCGCCGCCACCGCAACATAGACTCTTGTTCTTATTACGCTCCAGTTCGACGAGCTCGACACCTGGAACAGCTTCTAGGAGATCCCTTTGTGGATCGTAGACTTGATTATGGCGACCCAAGTAGCATGGATCATGGAAGGTTACTTTTTTCGCTAATTCTTCAGAGAATGTGAGCTTTCCTTCTTTTAAAAGACTGCCCAGAAGATCTGCATAATGCATAACTTCGTATTCTCCACCCAGTTCTGGGTAATCCTTCTTGAACGCGTACAAGCAGTGCGGCGACGTTGTAATGATCTTTTTCACGCCTTTTCCGTTAAACAGCTTGATATTCGATTCGGCTAGTTTTTGGAACAAGGCCTCATCGCCGATCTTACGTATGGTCTCTCCACAACAATTCTCTTCTGCTGTCAGAACTCCAAAGCTTACTCCTGCTTTTTGCAACAGTTTTACGACGCTTTTGGCTATCTTCTTGCTCCGTGTATCATAATTGGAGGTACAGCACACATAAAGCAGATACTCGGTATCTTCGGTGAACGCTGGTATATTTAGACCTTCTTGCCATTCAGCACGTTTCTCCTGCGGGCCTGCCCACGGGTTGCCGTTGGCGTGAAGACTACCTGCTATAGGACGCAGTGTTCCTGGTAAAAAGCCTGCTGCCACCGTCGTGTTCCGCATTGAGCGAACGTTATCGATGATTTCAACTTTTCTGGGACAGTTTACTAGACACATTCCACAGGTAACACAAGCAAACAGGATATTTTCGTCCTCGAAGCCTTCTAATCCTAGTTGGCCTAAACGCTGCATCTTCCGTATGTTAAATGCTTCGCTTATTTCACCGGTAACCTGCCTCCATGGACAAAGATTGGTACAGAGTCCGCACTGCATACACCAACTAAGTGTCTCCGCCCCTGAAGAAACAATATAATCTTTCATTTCCAGAGATACTTCTTTTATTTCATCCATATTCATGCTCCTTTGCACTTAAATGGGGACATTCCTCCCCACCCGGAGTCAAACCTATATTTTGGGAGGTGTCCCCTTACCTCTATTGGGACGTTCCTCCCCACTCGGAGTCAAAACTTTATTGATTAGGGACAATCCTCGACCCGAAATCTTTCCGATCGGGGACATTCCTCCCACTCCAAAGCCTTACCAGATTTAGGAGGTGTGTCCCCATTCCTTAGCCGCTACTTAGAACCCTTTGTAGGGATTGGGACCCAGTTCTTCTAGTCTCTCGGCAAAGCCGTCCAATATAGCCGGTATCTTGTCATAATCCATGATGGAGACCTGCTCCATCCGCACCCGATCTGATTCGAGGTCCAGCCTGTTTAAAGTTTCTGCTACTTTTGATAATCTGATTTCTGCCAATTCACTACCTTTTACGAAGTGGCATTGATAATCATCACCGTGCTTACAACCTAGTAGTAGTATTCCGTCAATACCCTTCGACAACGTATCGGCGATCCACACTAGACTCATTGAGCCTAAGCATCTTACCGGGATAACACGCACCCAAGCATTATAATTGAGATGGTTGATCCCCGCCATATCTAAAGCAGGAATAGCATCGTTTTCACAAGCAAAGATGACAATTCTCGGTTTTTCTTCATCTTCTTCAGGCACATCAATGGCCTTAATCATGTTACCAATCATTGGTACGGAATAGTTCTTAAAGGAAATGATCCGTTCAGGACAAGCCCCCATACAGACTCCACACCGACGACAACGGGTTGGATTAGGCAGTGGATTGAATTTCTCATCCTCGTTAATCGCCCCGAAAGGACATTCCACTGTACAACGTTTGCACTGTGTGCATCTCGACATGGCGAAATCTGGGAAGGATAGATCCCCTACCCGTGGGTGTACTGCTGATCCTAACGCACTCAATTCAATGCATTGAATGGCCTTCATAGCAGCTCCTGTTGCGTCTTCTATGCTGGACACCTCATCCATCGGTGCCCTTACGCTCCCTGCCGCATAGATCCCTGTACGGCGAGTTTCATACGGGAAGCAGATGAAGTGGGAATCTGCAAAGCCATATTTCAAAGTCGGCATCTCTGGTCCCTGCCGATAAGCCAGGTTCAAGAGGTTTGACTTGAGAATTGGTGCATCGCCCGCTTGTACTGGTTCTTCTTCTTTACCATCCTCAGTTTCGGCTTTCGCTACGAAACTCTCTCCGATGGCTGTGGTTGGTACCATTCCTGTCGCTAGGACAACCAAGTCCACACCTTCTGTGCTAATTCCCGATCCGGTTAGAACGTCAGTTGCTTCAATGATCAGGTTCTTTCCGCCGTCTTCTTTGATGCCAGCAATTTCACCTCGGACGAAAATTCCTCCATCTTTTTGCACTTGTTGGTAGAGACGCTCATATTGGCCCGGTGTCCGTATATCTTTGTGGAAAATGTAGACCGCGGCTTCAGGATTCTGTTCCTTTAAATAAGTCGCCTGTTTCAAGGATTCTACACAACATACCGCTGAACAGTATGGCAGGTGTTCTGAATCCCGTGAGCCAGCACACTGGATAAACGCAATGCTTTGGACTTCTTTGCCGTCTGGGCGTACAATTTTTCCCTTTTTGGCCAGTGCTTCCATTTGTTGCGCTGTAATTACATTTTCGTATTTACCATAGCCAAGCTTTTCCAGCTTTGTTGCCTCATATGGAACTGCCCCAGTAGCCAGAACTACCGATCCGATTCGTTCTGTCAGCGTGTCACCATTTTGGCTGATGCTCACGTTAAACATTCCTGGCGCGCCAGCTATCTCTTTTATTTCAGCTCCCACATAGATTTTTACATCTGGGTGAGCTTCAACTTCTTTAATTCGTTCAGCAATATCAACTTCTTCTGGAGCACTATACGGCGACTTCTGCGGAGCCTGTTTATATAAACTGTTCATCCAGCCACCTAGAACTGGACTTTTTTCCACGAGAACCGTTTTATATCCTGCTTTCGCTCCTTCTAAAGCGGCTGTTATGCCTGACAAACCTCCACCGACTACTAGTATGGTTTTTACCATATCTTCACCTTGGTAAGCCTCTGGTAGTTGGACATGGTTTGCTTTGGCCAGGCTCATCCGTAGAGCATCCTCTGCCATCATCTGGGTATCTTCATCGTTCGCCGGATGACACCAGATGATCTGTTCTCTTAGGTTGACCCTTTCCAAGATTACGGATGGTCCAAAATCAAAAACATCATAATTTACACGGGATGAACAACCTGCGATAACGACTGTATTGACTCCCTCGTTCTCTATATCACTCTTGATTTGCGCCACACCTTCTGCTCCACAGAAAAAAGCGTGTGACTTGCAAACCGGAGCCTTGCCTTCCTTGGTGGCAACCTTGGACAGGCCCCCTACATCCAGAGATTCCCCGATACTACAGCCGGTGCAGATATAAACACCTGTTTTTTTATCCATTGAGTTACCTCCTCACCGTAGATTGAATGGCCTTTAGAGCTGCAGCCGTAGCATCTTTTACCGATGAGGCAACATCCAATGGCTTCTTTACGCATCCCGTGCCATAAATCCCGGGTTGCTGTGAATCAGTAGCAATAAATCCATCTTGATCATACGTTATTGTAGCCGGTACTTTTGAACCAGCCGTTGCCGGTACCATACCTGTCGCCAGTACTACCATGTCAACCTTTTCCTTCATTATTTCCCCGGTAACCTGGTTCTCAACTTGTACAATTAAATCTTTGGTCAAAGGATCTTCGGAGATTTCCCCGACTTTCCCTTTTATCATAGAAATACTTTCTTGTACTTTGGTATAAAAATCTTCATATTTCCCCATCGCCCGGACATCTATATAAAACATAGACACCTTCGCATCCGGGTTCTGTGCTTTCACATAAGTAGCTTGTTTTAAGGAAGCCATACAGCAAACTCCCGAACAGTAAGGCAGATTGTTTTCATCACGCGATCCGGCACACTGTACGAACGCTATGCTTTCAACTTCTTTGCC
Source organism: Desulfosporosinus cupriresistens (assembly GCF_001707885.1). Taxonomy (GTDB): domain Bacteria; phylum Bacillota; class Desulfitobacteriia; order Desulfitobacteriales; family Desulfitobacteriaceae; genus Desulfosporosinus. Next base: position 4,102 of record NZ_MASS01000107.1, read on the forward strand.
GTCTGATGGACGTACTATTTTGCCCCCAGTTGGTCCATTATGCGCTGCCATTCGTTCCATTATTACATTGGTAATGACGTTTTGATGTCGGCCAAATCCATAATAATCAACCTTCTTGGCATCATAGGGTTCCCAACCTGTCGCCCAGACTATGGCTCCAACATTTAACTTGAAGCTTTTTGCTGTCATGTCTAATTCGATAGCACCATATTGACAGGCACTTACACATTTCCCGCATTCCGCACCTAAGCATGCCTTATCGTCAATCGCATACTTCATCGGAAACGCGAACGCATGGGCTTTGTATATAGCCTTGGTTTTATCCAATCCGTAGTTGAATTCATTGGACCTCTCTGCTGGACACACTTCTACGCACTTTCCGCATGCTGTGCAGTTCTGATTTACATAACGGGAATTCGATTTCACTGTTACCGTAAAATCTCCTTCTCCACCCTCGATTTGTTCAATCTCTGCTAATGTGAAAAATTTAATCAAGGGATTTTGCTTGATCCGTTTAAAGTTAATTTCCAACCCACAATTTGGAGGACACAGCTTTGGAAAATACTGATTCATCT
>NZ_MASS01000108.1 GCF_001707885.1 Desulfosporosinus cupriresistens
AGTTAAGAACTTGAAAGTTCTTAAACATTTTAATGCTTTAGATCCTTTCCAACGATTAGCATGCTAAATACTATTGCTGGAAGAAACATAGCATAGTCAGAATATACGGCAGAATCACTAGTGAATAAACTTGGAACCATCTCTTTCCAGAGGTTATTGTATTAGCATTACATCCCCCCTTTCAAAATACCAAGCCCTATTATTCAACTATATCACTCAGCCATCCCCCATATCATGTGGTCCTGCTCATAAAAACCTCATTTTCCTACAAGACATCAGGTCGGCAAATGAGTCCTCTGAATCTTTAAAGAATTAGTCTCAACAAACTCTTGCGCGAGAGATATTATGTGACGGCGATTAAGCACACCAACGATAAGCTGAAGGCTACTCGCCGTCCACAATGAAACTGTTACTTATAGCATAATTAGATATTCTGTTCCAAGATTTCAGCAATATCTAATGCCTTAAGCTGCTCTCCGACTTCACGAGCGCCGATTCCATCAGCAATCATAGTAAGACAGAACGGACATGCAGTCCCAACATAATCTGTTTTTACAGCGATAGCTTCATCTGTACGCATTTCATTGATACGTAGCCCTTCGTGTTCTTCAAGCCACATACGGCCGCCTCCGGCACCACAGCAGAAACTCTTCTCGCCAGTATGAGCCATTTCTTTGATATCTAAGCCAACAGCTTTAAGCAATTCACGCGGTTGTTCGTAAATTTGATTATAGCGACCTAAATAACAAGAATCGTGATAGGTGACCGATTTGTTGGCAACGCGGGAAAGTTTTAGCTTGCCAGACTTAACTAAATCTAACAGGAATTCGGTATGGTGAATAACTTCGAAGTTTCCACCAAACTGCGGGTACTCATTTTTCAACAGGTTGTAACAGTGCGGGCATTGTGTGATGATCTTCTTCACCCCATGACCATTCATAACTTCAATATTTTCAGTGGCCAAGGAGAAGAACAAATACTCGTTGCCTAATTTACGCGCAGAGTCACCACAACATTTTTCTTCATTTCCCAAGATAGCAAATCGAACACCTGCTGCATTGAGTAATTTAACCAGAGCAGCAGACACTTTTTGATTGCGAGCATCAAAGGCTCCAGAACAACCGGGCCAATACAGATACTCAGCACCAGGATCTTCTTCAAAAGTTTTCACTCCCAGGTTAGTAAGGAAATCAGCACGTGTAGTCCAACCAATCCCCCAAGGATTCCCATTATTCTCCATATTCTTGAAGGCCAATTGAGCTTCTGCAGGGAATCTTGTTTCCATGAGGACTAGATTACGACGCATATCAATGGTTTTATCAACATGTTCAATAAATACAGGGCATTGTTGTTCACAAGAACGACATGTCGTACAAGCCCAGAGGTCTTCTTCTGGAATCACTTCACCAATGAGCGCACGACCAGTCCACTCTTCCGTCTCGCTTGCCGCAGCTGCTTCTTGACCCTCAGCAGCATGAACTGAAGTTGCTTTTTCCTTTGCTGCTTCAACAGCTGCACCGGTTTCTTCCATAAGGACTTTCATATCTTGAATAATTCGTTTAGGACTAAGGTGTTTACCGCTCAAATATGCTGGACAGTTATCTTGGCAACGCCCACAACGCAGGCACACGTCTGTATTGAATAATGCTTTCCAGGAAAACTCTCGCAATTGGCTTTTTCCAAAGGTTTCAATACTTTCATCTTCGAAATCAATAAGTTCTGGAATACCGATTGGACCACGGTTACGCATAAACTGGTTCCCTAGACCCAACAAGACATGGAACATCTTAGAATGTGAGAAATAGCCAATAAATGCCATAGCAAGAACGAGGTGGAACCACCAAAGGAAACGGTGTAAGGACAAGAGTTGTGCTTCATTCATCGAAGCCTTTAGAGGAACTGCTATCCACTTTCCAATAAAGCCCCAACTAGCCCAAGGGTCCGATAAGGCAGCCATACGGACTCCTTCAATAAGAAAACCAGTCAGTAAGATCACGAATAACAAAATAAGAGTAATAGCATCGTCTGTTTTATTGTCCAAACGATCTGGCCTTTTGATATAACGTCGATAGGCCGCCATGAGAATACCAATAACAGCTGCAAGTCCAAATATGTTGGCTGTTAACTTAATAAAAAGATAAAGCCAGCCATGAAAAATTTGTAAGCCAACATCCGCTTGGAGAGTAATAATTGCAGTTGCAAATGCTAAAAATACGAATCCCCAGAAAATGGCAAAGTGCATTATTCCAGGGTAGGAATCTTTAAGAATCCGTTTATGACCTAACCCATAGACAATAACGTCTTTAATCCCTTGCCCAACGTCTTTCCAGCGATTTTCAGGTTGCCCTAATTTCCATAGCTGCACTCGCTTATATACACCGTAAGCAAAGAAAACAAGCGCGAAGATGAAGAGTAAATAAAGCCAATGCTCTCCTTCAATGTTCCAATACACTTGACGTGTGGCCATTCTTCTCTCTCCTTGTTCTATTTAGCGAAGCGCCTTTGAGAGGCGCTTCGCTAAATGTTATTCAAATTTATTTGACTATTTTCTTCAATTCTTCAGTCAACACAGGAACTACTTCAAACAGGTCGCCTACAATACCATAATCGGCAACGTTAAAGATGTTCGCTTCAGGATCTTTGTTAATGGCAACAATAAACTTTGAAGATCCCATACCAGCAAGATGCTGGATTGCTCCGGAAATTCCGCAAGCAATGTAGAGAGTCGGAGCAACCGTTTTTCCAGTTTGTCCAACTTGGAACTTGTGTTCTTTCCAACCGGAATCAACTGCCGCACGTGAAGCACCAACAGCCGCACCGATTACATCTGCTAAGGCTTCCAGGATCACATAATTTTCAGGGCCTTTCATTCCACGTCCACCAGAGACAATGATGTTGGCCTCAGTAAGGTCTGGACGTTCAGACGCTGCAATGGCAACTTCTTTAAGAATTGCGCGTAAATCAGCTGCATCGATATCCGCAGCTTCTTTGACAACTTCTGCGCTACGTGAAGCATCAGGTGCAGCTAGAGCAAAAGTATTGGGGCGAATTGTCGCCAAAATTGGGCGAACGTTTGAAGCAAGATATTCAAATGCTTTACCAGCATAGATCGGGCGTTTGAAGGTTAAGAAGCTGCTTGCGTCAGTTTCCATTCCTGTGCAGTCAGAGGCTAAGCCAACTCCCAGACGTTGTGCCAAGCGAGGTGCCAGGTCTTTACCAATAGCGGTGTTTCCAATTAATACAGCTTGTGGCTCTTCTTTGCTGATAAGCTTGTTAAGCGCAGAAGTATAAGCACCTGTCGTATAATCAGCCAATTTCGCATCATCAATAAGAATAACTTTATCCGCTCCATATGAAGCAACTGTGGAAGCAAGACCATCAATACCCTGACCGAGTACTACGGCTACTAAAGGCTCGCTAGTTTCATCTGCTATTTTCCGTCCTTGGCTGAGAAGTTCTAATGAAACTTTACGAATTTCCAAGTTGCGTTGTTCAACGATAATCATAATTCCCTTTGCCATCTTAATTCCTCCCTTTACAGAATCTTAGCTTCTTCGTGCAAGAGTCGTGCCAATTCTTGAGCAGCTGGTGCAGCGTCACCAGGTATTTTGCGACCTGCTTGACGAGCATCTGGTAAAGTATATTTTAGTACGCTCATTTTTTGTGCTAAATCTCCTGCGCTAAGTCCAAGATCAGCGAGAGAGAGCGTTTGTAATGGCTTTTTCTTAGCTTTCATAATTCCTGCAACAGAAGGATAACGAGGATCATTTAGACCTTTTTGAGCAGTTATTACGAGTGGTAAGTCGGCCTCAATGGTCTCTGTTCCGCCGTCAATTTCACGGGTCACAGTTGCATGAGTTCCAGCAATATCAAGTTTGAGAACACTGCTAATTGAAGGAACATTCAATATTTCTGCTACGCGAACACCAATTTGACTAGCGCCATCATCAATGGCGATACGACCAGCCAAGAGAATATCACACGGAATTTGGGAAACTGCTTTGGCAAGGACTTCTGCGTTTGCCCATTCATCAGCATTTTCTAAGGCAGCATCGGTAACAAGAACCCCTTTGTCAGCACCCATTGCTAAAGCGGTACGGATAGCTTCTTGAGCACGAGCACCTCCAATACTGACGACGGTCACCTCACCACCCAATTTTTCTTTCAGCCGAATTCCCTCTTCAATGGCAAATTCATCGTACGGGTTAATAATTAAATTAACCCCATTGGCATCAATCTTGCCACTACCATCTAGTACAATCTTAGCCTCAGTATCAAATGTTTGTTTGATGTAAACGACGATATTCATGCTTTCTCCTCCTAACTTTTCCTAGTTTGCCAAACAGGCACATTAGAGTAATTTATATTTGGACACCTCCCTGGAAACCAGGGGGAATGGTATCACCGTATTTTGATAGCTCCCTAGCTATTGCCTCTATCTTCTACAAGACATTAAGCTTTGCTAGCTGCGCATAGTAGTTCGGACAATTCCATGACTTGCAAGACGTCTCCCTTTTCCAGA
>NZ_MASS01000109.1 GCF_001707885.1 Desulfosporosinus cupriresistens
GTACCCTCACTCTTGTTATTTTCCAAGCAAATTATAATAATATTGGTATTTTTCCTAATGTATTTTTTTGTAATTATATACTTTATTTTCCTCATTTACTTAATTCCTCTGTAAGAAGGATAGTATCCACATTTCTGACACAGAAACCATAGATCAAACGTAGATTATATCAGATTATGACTATTATTATTAAGAAAGGAAGAAAATAAATTGACCAATAATGGCCACCATCTCTGGACTCAAAAATCTCCATCTATAACGAATTGGATTCGTCAGCATCCTTCTAGATTGATTTATACTCCACAACATCAGCCCATTACTCCAAATCCTGCTTTCCCTCTTACTGCAACCCTACCCATGTGCACCCCTCTAGAATTAAATCAAACAAACCTAAATACAGTGTTAATTACTATATCAATCCCTGCAGAAACAGTTTTTACCTTGCCTACAAATGCCCTGGAAATTAAAACAACTAGAAAAAAGCTAAAGATAACTCAATGTCGTTTTTACAATTTTCTTCCTCCAGCACCAGGTATACCACAAGACACCCCGAAGTTATTTCTACAAGGCTTTGTACGTAAGGACATTCAATATTCCGAAGCGGTTCGACAAACTGCAACCAGCATTGAAGGAACTATAAAAGATTTTATCCTTAAAATACCCATTTCGTGTGTTGTTGACCTAGGCCATGCCCTTATAATACCACCTACTCATTTTAGCTACACGCCACCTACTTCTGGTCCATTCTCGCCTGAAAACAAGTTTTTGTCAGGCGAACTCACCGAGTTTAATATGGTAACTCAACAGTTTCTAAACTTATTACCGCACTGTGAGCTTCTTTTCAGTCAGATTAGTGAAATGGATGATGCACTTGATCGTATACCACTGCCAGGTGGCCCCTCAGAAGAAGGGGTTTTCAGAACACTACAAGAAAAGATGATTATCTTGATCCAACTTCGTCTGAACTTACAACACATAATTGATTCTTCACCTGTAGTTGATTGATTTCAAAAACAATAGAATAATAGATAAACACCATTGAATAAATAGAACAATATCAGATTGCTGGCACTAAGCTCACCAAAGGGACTATTGCATTGATGCTCTAGCCATGATTTGAAGTGCTTTCGAGATTTGAGCATCAACATAAATGGCCATTCGCTTATCAGAACGGAGAAAGGCCTTATCAAAAACTTATACTTTTGACTTGTATCAAAAAGAGCCTAGTAAAGGCTCTTTTTTGCACATCATTATGGACTTGCTCATATCAACCATAAAAAAATTTCGTAGTAGATTAATGTTTGTCTTCACAAAATCTAAAGATTAAACATAGCTTATACAGTATAGAACAAGTATTTTGGTAATAGAAAGGAAGAAAAATATGAGTAATCAAAATCGTTGTCCTCATCAGTGGACCCAATCAGATAGTTTTGCACCTAGTTGGGGCCAACAAACTCCTACTCCAGGATGGCTTCCAGCATGTCCACCGGTTGATCATGTTGAGCCAAATCCAGTTTTCCCTGTTACTGCAACTCTACCGACATGTACCCCTCTACAAGTACTCCAAACAAGTCCAAATACAGCATTAGTTACAGTATCGATCCCTGCAGAAACAATTTTCACCTTGCCTACCAAAGCACTAGAAATTAAAAAAATTAAAAAGAACCTAAAGATAACACAATGCCGTTTCTTCAACTTTTCAATCCCAGTATTCGGAAAACCACAAGATACTCCCAAGTTGTTTCTTGCAGGCTTTGTACGCAAAGACATTCAATATTCTGAACCAACTCGACAAACTAAACACACAGTAGAAGGTACTATTAAAGACTTTGTTATTGATGTACCTTGGTCGTGTGTTGCTGACCTCGGCAATACCCTTGCGATACCACCTACCCTTTTTAACCAACAGCAAGAATATGAATTTTTAAGCACCCAGCCACTTCCTTCTGGGTTTTCAACTAAAGACCATTTGATGTCGGGCGATATCTCCGAATTTAACCAGGTAAGCAATGAGTTCCTAAATCAATTACCAACCTGTACGCTTGTATTCAGTCAAATTAATGAAATGGATGATGCACTCGACCGCGAGCCATTGAAATGGGGACCCTTTGAAGAAGGTACTTTCAAAAAGGTACAAGAAAAGATGATTATTTTGATTCAACTTCGGTTAACCTGGCAAACCCAAATTGATCCTCCTTGCAAAGGCTAATCTCTCCACAACAAGCGAAGCTTCGGAAAGGCACGATTCAAAGGTAAGCTTAGTATCGTGCCCTTACTTAATTATATTTCTGCATTTATACCCCTTCTCATAATTGACCACTTTACCTTTGACTACATCTCTTCCCCTCCTTTAAGCTGAAAAAAATACCTACAAAAATGACCGGACAAATCTGTCCGGTCATTTAGAATAGACTCAAAATTAAAAACGTAATTTGCTTATGGTTGGCGAATGACTTCGATGTGCCATTGGTTCATTACTTCTCTTACTGAACAACATCTTTTTAAATAAATAATGGAGTACAATGAATGTACAAAATTAGAACATTCAAATCAATCGTCAGACAGATTAGTTTTTGCATAATCTATAGACGAATACGAGCTTGTACCGGCATCGTTTACAGCCTTTATTTTATAATAATAGGTAGTATCTGCCCATAAGCCTGTATTTATATAGCCTGCAGTTGTTACCGTCGCAATCTGGGTATAAGTTCCTGAAGACGAGGTTGCTCCGTAAACATAATAGGATGTTGCTTCTTGTACAGGATCCCAAGTAAGGTTTATTTGACTGGAACTTGCGGTGGTTGCTTTTAGATTCGCCGGTGCGGACGGTGTATCAGACCCATTGGTAGTTTCATTAAGACTAATTAAGATACTATCAGGCACAACGACTATCCCACCAAAAACAATTTCCTTCTCAATACTGTTCCTTTTACCTCTAAAAAAGTTTCTTGTTGACTGATCGACTGGATCTCTAACCAAGAAAACTGGCGAATCTGTTAATGAAGCTAAAGCTGCACCAGCTAAAGCGTCAGCGAAATTTTCTCCTGTTGACAAATAACTAATGTTGAAACGAAGTTCATTTTCAAATTCTTTGATGATTCTGATGTTTGTTTCATACCTATCTATCCCGCTGAGCCGTTTAGGAGATGGAAGTTGGTTAAGAACACTCTCACTTATAACTCCTGTCCCTCCAACAACGTACGTACTTTTTACGGTTTTTAATAAATATGCTTTAACGTTTCCCGGCAGATTGTCCTTAGGTGTAAGAAGGATTGGAATTCCCTTCATTGCTGCAATGGGAGCAATTGACAATGCATCTGGGAAAGTTTCACTACTAGCAATTACTGCTTGGTCGAATTGCCCCATAGATTGAGCAATTTTGATCGATGTTTCGTAACTATTGTTTCCCGCAATTCTTGATACTTCTATCCCTAAGTTTTTTATGCTTTGTTCAACTCCTGTTGAAATAACACCTACTCCGCCAATCATAATAACATTTTTCACTTTTAAGCGTGAAAGCTGAGTCTTCGTATGCTCATTCAGGGTATCTCTTGAGGTTAGGAGTAATGGAGCATTATATTTTTGGGCAAGCGGGGCGCTGCATAATGCATCTGAAAAATTATCTCCACTTACAATAATGGCATAATAAGAAGTACTCCAGCCGTTAGCAACTTTTGCACAAGTTTCATACATATCTTCTCCAGCTAATCGTTCGAACTGAAATTGTGATGAAGTATCCGATGGAGTTGAGTTGTCTGAGTCGGCACTAGTTGCAGAAGCTTTAGCAGAATAGTTGCTTGTGCCAGAATTGTTTACAGCCACGACTTTGTAATAGTAGGTGGTATCTGCCGAGAATTCCATATCTGTATAACTTGACGTTGTCGTTGTCGCAATCTTATAGTAAGTCCCCGAAGATGAGGTAGCTCTATAAACATAATAGGATGTCGCGTCACTGACGGCGTCCCAGTCCAAGTTTATTTCACTTGAATTTTCGAACTTAGCGCTAAGGTCCGTTGGGGCTGACGGTATATCATACTCATCAGACTCTTCGGTTGTAGCATGTTCTGTAGAAGAATAGGAGCTTGTACCAGAACTGTTGACGGCCGAGACTTTGTAATAATAGGTGGTATCAGTCGACAAGTCAGTATCTGTGTAACTCGAAGTTTTCGTTGTCGCAATTTTGGAGTACGTGCCTGAAGATGAGGTGGCTCTATAAACATAATAAGATGTCGCGTCACTGACGGAGCCCCAGTCCAAAAATATTTCATTGGAGCTTTCGGCTGAAGCGCTCAGATCTGTCGGTGCTGACAGTGTATCAGACTCATCAGACTCTTCAGTTGTAGCATTTTCTTTAGAAGAATAGGAGCTTGTATCAGAACTGTTGACGGCCG
>NZ_MASS01000110.1 GCF_001707885.1 Desulfosporosinus cupriresistens
TTTTTCTTAGGCCACTTGAGCCAGACTTTGATTTTAGCATTTTCAACTCGCGTTGTCAATGACTAATTTGTCTGATCTAGATTGACTAGCTCGAGGTTTCAACCCCTTGCTTGTTCAATCATTGTGCGTCTTTGTGGCGCTCAGTTATAATACCATTTTCAATATATACTGTCAACATATATTTTCTTATTTCTTGTTTTCTTTTCCTATTTCCTATTTCCTCTTTCCTAGTTCTTTATCTTTATCTTTTCCTAGTTCTTTATCTTTTCCTTCGAGTTACCACCGGAGAAGAGCTATCAGTTTATTATTACGTGTAATCATGAAGCGTCATAAGGTGAAAATCGAACTCTAGCACTGCCTAGTGCCTAGCTAGATATCAATGTTTGTAATATCAATCGCTTGGTCACTAATGACGGCCAGCCCTGTGTCCCCTTTTAGTTCAGAATTATGAATTATAGTGAATGGTTTGCCCACTTCTTTGGCCAATTTAATATATTTATCTGTAAACTTATAACTAAGGTCGCCATTGATTAGCATTTTAATAGTCCTCTTATCCTTAAGGGCTTCTTTAATTTCCGGGAAAATTGAAGGGTTGGCAACTTGCTTTTTTGATAGTTTGCGAATAACTCGCTCCTTCAATTCCCCTAGATAAAGCATTCTTTCTTCTTTTTTAAGCTCTGGTACTCTCCCGCCTAAGCTGAGGGCTTGTACAAGCCTACTTTTTGGGCTCAATGTCCCGATTTCATTAGCTCTATCCGTTGTCATATGATTTTCCCCTCTTGAATTATTTGGTTACCCTGAATTATGGTTTACGTATCTTCAATATTTGATACCTACCATAAAGGTTTGATATCGTATATAATGTCATAATACATTGTCAAACTGAAAATTGAAGTGATATCCTTTAAGAATCAGGGCAATTTAATAATACAGAGTTAACTCGCCAACCTATAAAACTATAACCCAAAGAAAATTTATTGGCCTGGGGCTATCGAAGCTCCGGGCTTGACTGGAGGTATAAGCGTTATTGATAAAGTATTCGCTGAACAAACTAAACTAATTAAGCCCAACTTTTCCCCTACCCCAAAAAAATGGTCAAACAATGAAGTTACGATAGCTTGGCTCGGGCACGCCAGTTTTTTAATTAATTTTTTTGGTACAAGAATTATCATTGATCCAGCTTTAACCTCAAATATCGGTATAACTCCTATAGGTAACTTTACTATAGGACCTACTCGTTTTGTAGCATCAGCTTTGAAGAGCGACGAAGTTGGCCCGATCGATTTGTTACTTGTATCGCACGCTCATACAGACCACTTTGATTATCCCACATTACGCAAGCTACAATCATCTACCACCTTTGCTGTGACTGCCAAAAATACACTTCCCTTATGGAAAGGCATGAACTATCAATCGATTGATGAACTTCACTGGCAAAATAGCAAGTCTTTTGCCGGTGTCAATGTCAAAGCGATTGAAGGCAAACACTGGGGAGCCCGGATACCATGGAAAAAAGGCATGGAAGCGAATAGTTACCTCTTATCTAAAAACGGCATAAATCTTTTTTTTGGTGCAGATACTGGCTACACGGAATTATTCAGACAACAACTGAACGGGACGCCTATAGACGTAGCCATCATGGGTATTGGCGCCTACTCTCCAAAATCCTTTGAAGCTAGACACGCTACTCCTGAACAGGCTTGGAAAATGGCCGAGGAAATCGCGGCAAAATGGATTATACCCATGCATTGGGGATCGTTCAAACTATCCAAAGAGCCTATGGAAGAACCTATAGCTCGTTTCCGCCAAGCAGCATCCGGTCAAATGGAAAAGGTAGTTATTCAAGAAACAGGAGTTACTTGGATACTTCCTCGTTAATAATCGCAGCTTAGAATCGTGTCCACTCCACCTGCCCGATCTGCTCGATGCAAACATTGCTCACCAAAAGCTTTGCTATCGCCAAATAAAGTACCCTCTCGCATTAAATCAATGTGGGAGGGTACTTCTTGCATTCTAGAACAAAACAACTATATTAAACTGCGCTCTCACTTGGAAGACTTTAAAATTTATTTTAGTATGTGTTTCAATCCTAGCCATGTGTCTATCCGATGAGTTAAAGATTGCTATATAAGGGGATGCCGAGTGCCGACTTGCCATACCTTCCTATTATCAAAAGTTCTGTACCGGTAGGCACTTGCGCTATGGCCAAAATGATTATTAGGGATAACCTAAAAAATCATATGATAGCATTCGATGTAGTTTCTAGTCCCGCATTTCTTAAACATTATTTAGGCCAAACTTTTTCAATACAAATAAGTTCGGGCGGGTTATTAATCTGATTTGTAAAGCAAATATTTGCTACGTTATATTCTTTTTGGTTTAATTTTGTTGTGAAACTTTCTAAAGCTTCTTTTTCTCTTTTCCCCTGTTCATGTCCTGGATATAGTATAAGTAATATAATTCCATTCGGCTCGAGTATATCTAAACATTTCTGTACTGCTACTATGGTAGTTTCCTTTTTTGTAGTGATTTCATGATTCCCTTTAGGTAGATATCCCAGATTAAACATTACTAATTTGACATTTTCTTTTATATAGTTATCAATATTTTGGTGACCATCAAGGATTATTTCAGCTCTTTCAATAAAATTCAGTTCCTCGAGCTTCTTTCTTGTATTCTTAATAGCATCTTCTTGAATATCAAAACCATATACCTTGCCCTTTTCGCCAACTAAACGGCATAAAAATGCAGTATCATTTCCATTTCCCATAGTGCAATCAACTACTGTTTCACCACTTATCAATTTTGCTTGGCATATTCTTTTTGCTATCTCAACAACATTAATAAAAATATTCTTCCTAGCATCAAATTCACTTTTCGTAGAGAATTCGATGCTAGAAATTGAATCTGAACTCAATAAACCACTTCCTTATCTTTTGATAAATCCAGTAATAATTCTCAATAGAACGGCCTCTTAAAGATTAGATGTATCAACGATTTGAATTAGGTGATGATCCATATGCCTTAAGTAATCTTCAATTAGCTCGGCTAGCGTCATAGATTTATTATCGCCGATATCACACAGATATAAAAGTTTTTCCTCAGGGATCTTTGAAATGACTCTAACGATATGTTTATTCAGAGTCGTCCAAAAACCTACAATTTCAGAAGTTGGTATACTTTGATAATCTTGAATCGAAACCCAGTTGTTTTGATTATAAGGCACGACTATATACGGTTGCTTTTCAGACTGGATTGTTATAAACCGATACAGGTTATTGGTAGCAGAATCGCATAGATGCCCCAGAGTTTCTTTTTTCGACCACCTGTTTAATAGCCGTGTTGAAAATTCCAGTTCCGAAAACTGTTTAACTCTGATTGGTAGCGCCTCGATTAGATAATTTAGCCTTTCGATAATTTTCTTCATTACCCCACTCCTACCTGCATCAATATTTTAAAAACCAGCTAGCTTCATAAGTTTTCCAGTCACTCCCACTGGCGTCGACTTGGACCCCAAACCAATCCTATTTACAATTCTAATAGTTCAAAACCAGTAATGGGGTCAACTTTTCTCAGTGCCGATGAGTTCTTCAGTTCAAAAATAATTACTTCGCCGATATGCCAAATTGTGATACCTTCCTTTGTACACCCTGTAACTGTTTCTATATTACGCCCCAAAGCAGCATGTAGATGTAGTTTGTGTCAACACCGCCAAGAAAAGATATTTCTTTCTACAATTCAACATCAGCAGATTATTTCCTTCCAAAACATTTGAAATAACCCAAGTAAAACACTGCAACACAGAGTCCCTACCACGGACTTGATGACAGCATTGAGCGCCAGAAGATTCTCTGCTCAGCAATACCTGAGACCGCATACACAATTAGTTCAAATTCCTCCTAATTTGTCACCCTAATACCAACAATGTCAGTCATTACCCAATTATAAGCATTCCTACAGCCAGTGCCACCCTCGCACTGAACTCCAGCCAATTGCTGTTGTATCATAGCCATAAAGACAACAACCATCTTTGTCACCTCCTTCAACTATTCAAATAGAACGTTCCCGAAATAAAAAGCAGCCAACTTCTGTCAACTGCTTTGATTTGGAAAAGGTATCTTCAAATTTACTTGCCTGGATACAAGAAGTGGCGTCGCAAATGACGTTTAATCGCTACAAATCCCATAGCTACACGGACAATGAGCCCTGTACATCGCCTTCCAGCATTGCAGTTGCTGTCGCTCTTGGCTATGCGCAGTAATTCCATAGGCTAGCCCCTTGGCTAAGGATACTATCCC
>NZ_MASS01000111.1 GCF_001707885.1 Desulfosporosinus cupriresistens
AAGTTTTTCACTCGCTGCTACCAATTTACCTTCGCCGCTAAACAAAGCTCACTTAACGTTGTAAGTGAGCTTTTGTTAATGTATCTAAATAATCAATTATGCAGAATATATAGATTGTGTTTATTAACACGTCTGATATTGAACTACATCCAAGCATATTTATACTAATTATCATTAAATAAGAAGGGTAACTAACATATTGTGTCGAATAGCTTAAAAAGGTCTATCTGATGAAGTTAACATAACTTCCAAGTTAATGTTTGAAAGGTCAAGTCAACATCGAGAAGATTGCAAAGAATATGAGAGGAAGGGGGTACATACATGCGCAAGCAGGAATGCGTGGCAATGCTGTTAGCTGGTGGACAAGGTAGCAGATTGGGCGGTTTAACTCGAAAAAGGGCAAAACCAGCAGTTTCCTTCTGTGGTAAGTATCGAATTATCGATTTCACCTTGAGCAATTGCACAAATTCAAACATTAATACGGTCGGTGTTCTAATCCAATATAAGCCATTACAGCTTAATTCATATATTGGTTTGGGTTCAGCATGGGACTTAGATAACCCGTATGGCGGAGTCCACATTCTCCCCCCTTTTTTAGGTGAAAAGGAAGGAAGTTGGTATAACGGAACAGCGAATGCTGTGTACCAAAATTACGAATTTATTGATTTTCACGATCCTGAATATGTACTTATTCTTTCCGGGGATCACGTCTATAGAATGGATTATGCGCGAATGCTAAACTTTCATAAAGAGAAGAGTTCTGAAATAACCATTGCGGCCATTCAAGTTTCTCGAGAGGAAGCCTCTCGGTTTGGAATTCTAACTGTTGACGGAGATGCTAGAATAACAACGTTTTCGGAAAAACCTGCCCAACCGGACAGTGATCTGGCTTCTATGGGTGTCTATATTTTTAACTGGTCAACACTTAAACAAGCGTTAATTGAAGATGCAAAAGATTTAGGGTCTCAAAATGATTTTGGCAAAGATATCATTCCACACCAGTTAAAACAAGCGAAACGAGTCTATGCTTACGAGTTCCATGGGTATTGGCGAGATGTTGGCACAATTGAAAGTTATTATCACGCTAATATGGAGTCCTTGAGGGAGGGACATTTTCTTAATATCTTTGATCCGCAATTCCGAATATTTTCGAATGAAGATATTTTACCACCCCATTTTGTTGGGTCTACCGCGAAAATAGAGAACAGTCTTGTTTGTAATGGGTGTATTGTTCACGGTGATGTGCACAATTCAATCATAGCGCCTGGAGTTTATGTGGGCAAAGGGGTAGAAATAAGGGATTCTATATTATTACCGTATGTAAAAGTTCACACTGGATCACGCATACGAAAAACGATTGTCGGAGAGAATGCAGAAATTATGCGTCACTGTATTGTTGGTGCTGAGGGACAAGTCACTCCGGATCAAGAAGGGATTACGGTTATTGAGGATAATCATAATATCTCTGAAGGCTCCGTTATCGAAGAAGGTAAGAATGTTTATAGGCCCCAGATAATTTGAAAGGCGGGAGCAATAATGTCGAACGCTATAGGAATTATTTATGCAAATAGCGCAACTGACAACTTACAAGGACTTGCCCTAAAAAGGCCGATAGCTGCAGTTCCCTTTGGAGGCAGATATCGAATTCTCGATTTCGCGTTATCCAGCATGGTTAACTCTGGAATAAGAACGATTGGATTGGTAACCCCACACCATTATAGACCACTTCTGGATCACTTGGGAGCTGGTAAAGCTTGGTTTCTGGACAGAAAAGATGGTGGGTTGTTTATTTTGCCTGAAGCCATTCATGGCTTCTCCGAGAACAATCATACGTTTTGTGTTACGGATTTATATAATAATATTGAGTTTCTGCAAAAAGACTTTGCGGAAAATGTTATCATCAGTAGTGGTGATCAAATATATAATATAAATTTTAAGAATGCACTCGAATTCCATAATGACAAGCATGCAGATGTTACTTTGATATACAGCGAGACCGCTACCTCAGATAAACAGACGGATGGAGTATTTCTCGAGATGGGTGAGGGACGGAGAGTTACTAATATTCTAGACAAAAAAGGTTGCGAGAGAGGACTGTTCCCCCAATCACATTTTGTCGATATGTTAATAATCCGACGTGAGCTTTTGTTAAATATTGTTGAGAAGTATAGTGGCATTGGGTGTATTGACATAATAGATATTTTTAATTCAAACTTGCAAATTTTTAAGATTTATGGTAGCCCAACGTGTTCGTCGATTGGGACGATTCATACGCTTAAAGATTACTTTGATCGAAGTATGGAACTTTTGGACCTGGAAGTTCGAGGTAGATTATGGTTGGGAGGGGATCGAATACATACAAAATTTAAAGATTATCCTCCCACTCAATACACCTCACAGGCAAAGGTCAGCAACTCATTGATTGCTAGTGGATGCTCTATTGCAGGAGAAGTAGTTAACTCAATTATCTTTCGAGGTGTGATTTTAGAGCGAGGATGCAAAATAAAAAATAGCATAATCCTTCCAAAGTGTCATATCGAGGAAAATGCGCAAACGGATTATGCAATTCTTGATAAATCAGTAAAGGTTAATAGAGAAAATATCTTTAAGGGGAGTTCTTATAACCCATTGGTGGTCCTCAAAAGAACAATGGTCTAATAATGAAAGGTATTAAGGAAGACGTGGGAATTACGATTAGAACCCGAGATGAGAGCTTTAGGAGCTTTCATCTCGGGTTCTAATCTGCTCTGCTCATAATTTAAACGGGAGAGATTATTTTTTGAGGGTAGTATTTTTGTTAATGACTTTCCCATCCTGCAGGTAAACCTTAATGGACGTAGAGTCAGGTAACATCCAGACGACATTTCTTAATATTACATTAGCATGGTTTTTTTTGTAGCTGACTTCCTGGTAATCAGGTCCAAGAATGGAAACCGCCTGATCAAAAGTCATGCCTGTTGTGATTTGATTAAACTGATCTAAGGTAAGCTTGGATGTGGTTTTTCCAAGGTTTGATTGAATTTTAGTTACAACTTTACCCTTATTAGTTTGGACTAGGATCGTTTTAGTCTGTTCATTCCATGTGTAATCGATAACGTCGGAATTGATCGCTTTTTTCTTGCCTTCTCCCAGAATGCTTTTAACATTCTCGTAAGTTGTATCGAGTTTAATCTTAAGGTAGTTTTCATAGGTAACTACTCCGTTTGCAGGAGTTGAACTGTTAGGTTTAACATCTTGTGAGTTGGGTGCCGGGGAAGTTGGTACTTGAGAAGTTGAATCCCCTGAGGATTTCTCAGAATTGTTAGGTTTGCTTGGCGTACTTCCACAGCCAGCTACACTTAATAATAGAATCATAAGAATAGGAAAAATTAACTTTGACCAAACTGATTTTTTACTGAACATTTTAAATCCTCCTGTATTAGAAATTACATATGAATTATACCATTACAAGATTAAACTACAAAAAGTCTTATAGGTATTATCTTCAGTTTGAGATTATTAGACATACCAGTGGCTATTATATATTCTGACAATAATACCTTTTATACTGTTGAAGTGTTGTTTCACATATCACTCTCTCGGACCTTGACAGTTAGAAAATATTTCTTACACCGGAAGGATTATGAAGAAAAAACAAGAAATAAATATAAGCACTAAAATTAGACGTTAAAGAATAGTCTAGTCGTTTCTTGAATTAACAAACGGCGAGTAATCTTTGAAGTAGCTCTTTCTCAATTTAATACGAACACCTTAAATTTAAATTGATTGTAAAAAGGAAAGATAACACAGCTAAATTGCAAGAATATGGGGGAGGTAAATCGATGAAGAAACGCTATCACAAATTAATAACCACAATACTTTTCTTATTATTTTCAGCGTTAATATTTCCAAAAAATTCTTTAGCAACAAGTACTCTATCAACACCAACGGACCTAAGCGCTACGGTTGAAAGCTCCAGCGAAATATACTTAAACTGGGATTCTGTCAGTAATGCGACATCCTATTATGTTTATAGAGCCACCTCTTCTTCGGGCACTTACTCCAAAATTGCGACAACGAAAACTTCAAGTTATACAGATACTGACTTGTCGGCTGATACCACCTATTATTACAAAGTCTCGGCCGTCAACAGTTCTGATACAAGCTCCTATTCTTCTAAAGAAAATGCTACAACTGAAGAGTCTGATGAGTCTGATACACTGTCAGCACCGACAGATCTGAGCGTTTCAGCCGAAAGCTCCAGCGAAATATACTTAAACTGGGATTCTGTCAGTAATGCGACATCCTATT
>NZ_MASS01000112.1 GCF_001707885.1 Desulfosporosinus cupriresistens
TTATATTAAAATTATCCTGTAATTAATTAGGATATTCAATAAACTATTAAAAGTATTACTCTTATAATTTCTTTGTTTGTCCAATTATTAAGATATTATTATTGAAAACCTTGCGATTCCGTGATATTAATTCATTATAAAGGAAGGGGAGGCGAGGAAAATAAAGAGGACTAAAAAATCACTAACCTGGGTTGCGTTGGCAATAACTTTACTCCTAGTTTTAACAGGGTGTAGTCCGAATCAGCAGGAGATATTTAAGGCCGGCATGAAAATGCAAAATGTCAACTCTGTACATTCAAAAACAACAATGACCTTTCAATTGAATGGCACAGGTTTTGAACCTGATGCACAACAACAGATCAACCAGACAGCTATGTTTGTGAATAACGCTAAACTGGAATGTGATGTTAAAACAAAATCCAATACCCAGAAAACCATTAGTAAATCAAAAATGGTTGTCGATTATGCCACCGAGGGGATGACCATGAATATTCCTCTTTGGGTCGAATCCGATTTAACGGGGAGTGCTCCAAAAATCACGGAGATTATCAAACTTCCACCCATGGCAACCGCAGCTCTACCCCCACAGTTTGCAAGTAAGGAATATATGGTACTAAATCCCACTGATATGAGTAGCCCGGCAACTGGGAGTATCGACATGACCAAGCTCATGAATTTCAACAAAGACTTTCATAATACCTTCATTAGATTCCTGAACAGTTATTCTCAACGCTTCAATCCAAGTATTGATGTGACGGACAAGGGAATTCAGCATGTGACAACAAGGGATGATTCTAGATCGGCACGAATTTATGAGCTAAAACTTAATGACGCTCAATTTAAGGACTTCATCCGCTACACTGTTAATAACTTTGTGAAGGACGAAAAAGCTATGGATTTTGTGAAGGAGTTCATAACCCAAGTTATTGAATTAAATCAAATTCCGGATAACACAAACTCCTTAAATGATTTTAGCCAGGAATTTGATAAGTTCAAGGCTGATAGACCCCAGTTCTTAGTAAAATTTAATAACATTATTGATCAATTGAACAAGACGACCCTGTTAGGCGATAAAGGTATCGATTTGCAATATGCTATTTCTAACGGTTATATTATTCAAGAAATTGGAACTATTGATTTTAAGTTCAACGTAGCTCAGATTGCTCAACTGATGAACACCCTAAGTGGAAATCAAACTGCCTCGCTTGATGGCGTTGGGACTTTGAACCTACAAATAAACTTTAGCACAACCAATTCTGAGATTAACGATCGAATTGAAATCTGGATTCCAAAAGTGAACACGACTAACTCGTTTAATTATCTTGATTTAATGAATTCTAATAACTTATTAGTTCCTGAGAAGAGCTAATAATAGAGAACAAGAGCGAACCCGCATTTAATGTGGATTCGCTCTTGTTTGATTTTACGTCCATACCTTTTTTAAGAAGTTTTTTGTTACTTCCTTCTTTTCTTCTCTAATCACTCTGCTTCCTCGAGCATGGCCAGTCGAAGAAATGAAACGTCAAATAACCATCCCAATAGAATTTTATAATGAGGCAGCTATCCTTATTGATGGGCGAATCTAAAAACGCCAAGATAACTGGTCTTCAGCGGGATGGTTACTTTGAGATAGTTTTCATACGATTGGTGCAGCTTTTTCTTCATTCTTTTGTAATATTCATCTCGCCACTCCTGCTCGTAATATACCTCATGAACTTCCTTAGAGACCGGAACTTTTGTACCGCTTGGTAACGTGACTAAGTAACCCATTTTTCTTGCCCTCTATCGTTTTTTGACAAAAAAATAGCCGGATAATCGCCAATTTCCTGGCAATTATCCGGCTATTAGGTAGTACTTTTAAACTCCTCTTGCTCGGTATAATCAGGTGAAACTATTCAGTTCGATATAAGCAATCTGCCTACAATGTGTGCACTTTATCGCTATCTGGCCGGTTGATTTCCTCTGTATATCTAGTAAACGTTTATTGCATCTGGGACATTTGATTTGTATTGGCATCACAATTTTCTCCTCTCATTCAATAGAATCGAGTAGTTTGCTTTAACCAATTTAGCCGTTAATTATCAATTATCAAATTCAAATGCTTTACATAAGAAGATCCACGACATAGTCATACTCGTGTAACTATTTACGCGTCAATTGCACAATCATAATTCAGTCATAATTTTCACCTCTCTAAGAGTATTTCAAGCGTAAAAAGCACAAAATAATATCAGGTTAAAAAGCTGTCCGGCGGATTATTATTTCTTCATACTTATTCTTTCGCCGTATTTTAATTGCGTCCTAGCTCACCAATAAGTTCACTATTATCTAGGTCTAGCTCTGCGCATACTAAATATCCTCTGTTTGCCCAGCGCTGGTTATCATCCCATTTCCAGTCTGATTGATTTCCTGAAGTGTTACTCAGAAAATTAGTCAAACGTCATACCCTGATTCGATCAAAGCCATCTCAAACGTTTCTTCATAGGTTATTTCAAGAGATTTACATACTGCATCAAACCTAGCTTTTACCTTTTCATCCACTGGGAAAGTAACATACATTATAATCGCATCACAGTTTCACCTAGGATTTATACATAACAAGAAAAACAGATCCTATTATATCTAGCAGGAAATATGTCCCATCCCAGCGAATTACCAATAAATTACTCAATTTGTCTATCCCGGAGGTTTCAAATGATAATTCGTAGCATTCAGACTGTTACTGACCACCCTTACAAACTCCATTTTCATGTTATTACTACATCTGCCAATTATGCTACTGTGGCTTTCAATGGGTGTATAATTGAAGTTTTCCAAGGTCAGATTCCTTTCAAAGAACTTGACGACCTAGAGATGGCATTTAGATCATGCGAACTAATATTGTTTGATATCTCTACACCGTTTTCTGAACTTAGCACAGAACAATTGGACGCTATTGCAAAGGCCATAAACAAACGGCTATTATTTCAATTTCTTTGACTACTTCTGGTCTTTAATTGATGGGAGAGGGCCCTCGATCGAGCTCTCTCTCATACATATTAGCAATTTCCACCGCAACTTCCGCAACCCCACCACAGCCTTCGGCATGATCCGTCTTTGGCTTCCGTATTTCAAAACCTCCATCGGTCTTAGTTTCGATATAGTCAACGATGGTTCCCTCTAAAGTAGTAGGTAAGCGGTGGAACAATCACCGTCGTGTAGATCAACCTCCCCTTTGATACGTAAATGTCAAATAGTAGGCACATTAACCAAAAAATAAAATCCAACCATTCAGGCTGGATTCAATAATTAGGCTTTTTCTTGTTTGTAACAGTCTGCTGGTAGTTCCTTTGACCACGGAACGAATTTTTCAATAAGTTCCGGATGGTTTATGAAATCCGTGTTCGGCATCTGTTTCAATATATAAACCAAATAATTATATGGCTTTAGGTTATTATTTCTGGCTGTCGTCACAACGCTATAGATCATGGCACTAGCTGTTGCTCCCGAGGCGTTTCCATCGTGACCCAGTTCTTGCGCCCGATTGTAAAAGGACGAATACTCCGTTCCGCCAAATTGTTCGAAAGTTCAAGCCTTCCGTCTGAAAAGATATTTTCAAAATACGGCCACTGGTTCAACCCATAGTTTACCGCATCATAGAAATGAGTTTTAGGAACAGCATTTCGTTGCATCTCTTTAAGCCACGCCAAAAAAGCGTCCATTACCGGTTTTAATAAGATAAGACGTTTTTGATGACGTTCTTCAATGGAATATGCTATTAATTTTTCTTCTATATCAAAGAGGGTATCACAGAACTGAAGTCCCTCATAAGAAGCGGTTGTTTTCTTTTCTTCTTCCGAAAGAGACTGGATACAATTTGTGAACCGCCGTCGTAGATGAGCCAGGCATCCAACTACCGTTATATCGGAGTTTAATTTATGATATACCTCATATCCATCCGAGATAATCCGATATCGGATTATCTCGGATTATTCCGATAAAAAAGTTATTCCGATATATACATTTCAAGCGTCGTAGGCACTGGATTTTTCCAGTGCCTA
>NZ_MASS01000113.1 GCF_001707885.1 Desulfosporosinus cupriresistens
CGGTCAAGCACCCTATATTTTGGCTGGTCAGAATTATAAGATCAAACACCAATGGATTGAAGTAAGAGAGGGTAAAGGTGCTCTGTTCAGTATGTATTCCGTCCTCGGTGAGCAAAACCCGTTGTTGATTGTCACACAAGGGCCGGTGCCGCATACCAATCTGCCGTCAAATTCAAGCACGGAACCCGTAGAACTTGAGTTTGAAGGCAAGAAAACAACAGGAGGACTCATCAAGATCGAATTGGCGGGTGTCAAATACATGCTCGATTGGCAGGATAATGGTTACTATTATTCCTGCGGCGGGCAGGTTGAAAAGGATGAATTGCTCAAAATTCCTGGAAAATTGACGCAGGCAGAATAAGGGAAACTATAGCTTTTCCGGTGTTCAGGAATGAAGACAAAAGAAGGAGGCGCCTAAAGAACTGAGTGCAGTTCAAAAGGAGCCTCCTTTTCTGTGGGTAAATTGCCTACGTCACTGGTGGATCGTAGAGATCGTTGGTGGTCATGTCAATCACCCTGATATCCCGTATCGCGGCCATTTCGCCGCTGGGGCAGCGTCCCGCGTGGGAACTTGGCTTGATTGAGATGACTGTTCCTGACAAGCCAAACAGTAGCAAGCAGCAGTATCGGGCTGTAACACGAAATAGTGACTAATATGGATGTGTGTGATGTGAAACGGTCTATGCAGGGATGAAAGGGAGCATATCAAAATCTTAGGCTTCGCTCCTTTTTCACGTAGAATTGTCTGAGCTGAGTGTTATGCTTTACGCAGAGTAAGCTATGCAAAATAGACTAAAAGTAGAAGGTCCGTGTCAATAGTGTATGATTACAAGAATATTGTAAAAAGGAACAGTTGTTGGCAGGGTTTTACAGAATAATGAAGAATTTAGGCTATAGAAAGTGTTTGCAGTTATACGGCTATTAGAAATAGGATGCCAGATTTTCCGCTCACGGGTGACTCACGTTATAAAAAAGTCAGAACTCAGCATGTCGAAGGAATACATAAAAAGAAAGCTGAAGTAGCGAACCAAATGGCGTTAATAGTTGTCCCAAATGTGGTGGGGAGTTAATCACGAGAAAGGGCAAATATGGAGATTTTAAAGGGTGTAAAAATTATCCGAAGTGTAGGTTACAATTACCAACTAGGCAATGAATTCGGATTTCGGTAAAAGTGGAGTCGATAGAGTATAAGTATTGATAATGTCTATTTATGCAAACTGTGTTCTGGTAGATAATTCAATCCTCCACAACCAATCCAGCAACCGAATAGTTGATACATTGCGATGTCTGAAATAAATGCTAAAATTCAAAGTGAATTCAAACCATTAGCGAGCCACGGAAACCCCTGCCAGCATAGTAGCATTCTGCTCCATTGTGGTACACAAAGACAGTGTCGTAACGACGATCACAGAAGATGGCCCCTCCTAGTTTTCTAATATTAGCAGGTGTTTTCACCCAGCTCGATGATTTCGTATCAAAATTCCCATGTTTCTGCAGCTCCCGGTATTGTTCTTCCGTTAAAAGCTCAATGCCCATGGCAGTAGCCATATCCATAGCGTTATTTTCTGGCTTATGCTCTTTCCTTGATTCCAGCGCTTCACGGTCGTAACAAACACTTCTGCGGCCTTTAGGACTCTCTGTTGAACAATCATAAAAAATGTATTCGTCCGACGTTTCATCATAACCAACAACATCCGGTTCACCGCCGGTTCTTTCCATTTCATTGAGTGACCACAGTTTTTCAGTATTGGCCTCCAGCTTTGCTTGTAATTTAGTCCATTCAATACCTTTATGGCGGTTCATGTTTTTCTCAAAACGGGCTTGCAATGCTCCAAGTAGTGCCACGTTTGACATGGTTAGTTTCCCCCTTATATGTTCTCTAAGTGCTTTGACTAAACCCCTTGTATTATATGTTCTAAGTCTATTTTCATTTTGCTTCGAGTGACATACTTACATCCTTTACACTTTTTGGTTATTGTTCCTGTAAAGTAGATAAGTATCCGGTTTTAACTGAATTATAGCTACCTCATAGCTGTTTAGTTCAACTCCGTGATATCCAATCCGAAGTTGTTGCGGAAATACATTCTTTAAATATAAACCGTTTGAATATCCAATTGCATGATCACTCCAAACGATGACCATGCTAAAGATAATCATCTCCTTGCGAGTAGTGTTGACTTAACTTGCAAGAGATAACAAATTACTATAATTAGAAATTAAATTACTAGGTTAATGTATACGAGGAGGAAAATAGATGATTGTCATGTATATTTTGGCAGGGTTAATGTTCGTATTATCAATAATGCTACTATCAGGCAGAGGAAGTTGGCTAATTGCTGGGTATAATACAATGAGTAAAGAAGAGCAAAATAAATATGACAGGAAAAAGTTAACCCGAGCAACAGGCATGATGTCAATAATAATCTCGATTGCAATGTTAGCCTTAGGTTTATCACTAATTAATGCCATCATCTTTTTAATTGCTATTTTTGTCTCCGTCATCATAACAATTATTTACACAAATAAATATTGCCTGAAACTTGATTCTGATAGAGAAGTAACCGATTTAATAATCGATAAACGAAAGCTCAATAATAAAACTATGATTGGTATTGGACTTGCAATTATTATAGCTTTGCTAGTTGGAATTTCAATGTATTTTAGTAGCAAGCCTCCTGTTTATGCTATTAGCAATGGTACCTTAGTTATTTCTACACAATATGGTAAGAGTGTATATTTATCGGAAATTAAAAGTGTACAATTAAAGAATAACCTTCCGGTGATTCAATCAAAGATTAATGGTCTTGGGTTAGGTTCTATTCAGAAAGGAAAGTTCTCTTCAGATATTGGTAATGTGACTTTATATATTGACACTTCTAAACCACCATTTATTTATATAAAGACTACATCTGAATTAATTATTCTAAATGATCAATCCAAATCTAAAACGGAAGCACTATTTGATGAGTTGAATTCAGATATTAAGAAGTCAATTGTACCTGTTGAAAAATCAAGTAGCACAAGTGTTGGGACGGTGAGCAAACCGGTAAAAAGAAATTTGGAATACTCATTAAACCTAACTTATAGCAAATCCATGATGAAATTCCTGATAATAAATAACACATCTAAAGATATTGAACTAATATTTTCCAATACGCATACATTTGACTTTATCTTGTCAAAGAATGGAAATATAGTATATGATAATTATAAAGATAATCCAAATGTTGCCAAATTTGCTTGGGAAACACACCAAATATTAATAGCTAATGGTGATATAAATTATATTGGGCAAGGCTATGATATCTGGTATGAAAATCTTACGAAGAAAGTTAACGATGGAATTTATAACTTCGAGTTTTACTCAACATCCGAAATGCTAAAAGATGTTCCACACTTTAAAGGGCAATTGGAAATAAAGGATGGGAATGTAAATGTTAATAGTATCCGACTTAATTAAACCTTTCCATCTCTAAATAGCCCTCCAATTGTTTCCAACACTTCCATTCCAGCAAATGCTGACACCGGGCGTAACTTTCGTATAGGGTGGGGCGTTTTTCGCTCCGGTGATGAAGTCGCGGAAGCAAGGATTAATTATATCTCTGATCATTTGGGCATTGTGAAAGAGGAAGTCATCCAGATTGTCAGTCTTTTGCGGGTATTTCGCAACAGCCTTGGCCAAGCAGTACGAAGCGGCTTTGCCTTATTTTGGGAACAGCGTTTGGCGAAATGGACGCACAACAAAGCTATCCAGAAAGCGGTTGAGAGCTACCGGATCGGCGATGAAGCAAAGGCGTACCTGCGGACTCTGGTTTGATGATGGGCTGCACCCGCGGTTTCTACTCGTTGGCAGATCGAGATATGGGTCCTAATCCCAAAGTATTTAAAGGCATTGATATTAACACCAATATGCCGACAAATTCCTCGATTCTAGGTCTGCTGCAAAGACCTACCTCTGAAAAATTTACCTTTTCAGAGGTAGGTCTTTGATGATAAGATTAGATAAGACACGATTTAACACGGTAC
>NZ_MASS01000114.1 GCF_001707885.1 Desulfosporosinus cupriresistens
TTTTATGGGGAAATTGGCTATGACCATTTTATTGAGTCTTAAGGCCCAAAGGATTTGGCATATGGCATTGTACGATTTGCCAGAGCCTGGGGTACCACTGTAAAGCGATATGCTCATGATCCCACCACCTTGAGCCATCTTAACGCTATGCGAACTACAAAGTAGGCTACGACTGCTGAAATATATAAGGTCATGGTCGTCAACATTTGGGGTATGGGTATGAGCCAGAAGATCCAGGTTAACACGGGTGATGCCCCATCAAGATTCCAAGCAAATGGCGAGGATGGAAGAAGGGATAATATTGCTGTGATGGCAGCTGCAATAAGGCTTAATAATGAATTGATTAACGAGGCAATGAAACCCATTAGGAAGCACCTCCTACTAATTTCCTAGTGCCAAAAAGCAAGCCTATATTGAATGCAAAGAGTTCTAAAACTCGTACAGCTGCTGCCAGGCTATCAAACTGACTTAATTTTATTTCTCCGGTTATTGTACCAATACCAATTGGTATTGTCGGTGCTACGGGTGTGCCTGCTCCAAAGGTTGCAATCATGTTTTTTAGATCCCAAGGTAAGGAAAATGGGAACTTGCTCGATAATAAATCACCTGTTATTTTCAATTTGGTAAAGTCGATAGAATCATCCGGATTCACCGTGAGAATATCCGATAGGATATCCGTCGGTGCAAGGACTGCTGGCGGTACAATTAAATCACTCCAAGACGTTGGTTTACCAACTTTTTGATCCGTTGTTAATTTATCACCAAGCACTAAATCGGTTTTTGGATACGAGCCATAATATTGCATTTGGGCTTGTATCGTGTCCATGGGGGATGCATCGATAAATAAATTGATATTATTTGCCGATGTACCCTCAAAGGTAAAGTTTGGTGCTTGATCAGAATCGGACCATCCATAGCTCATGTCGTGAAAGCTAGGCCAGATGATTAAATCAAATTTACCAGGTTGATCTATACTAGGATTAGAGGATATATTCCATCTCATTTGATCACATAAAGCTAGATTATCCACTAAATAATTGACATTGGTTGATCCCGTAGGGACACCCCAACTAGCAAAGGCTGTTTCCATGGATAAGTCAAGATCATAATAATCTAGTGTTTCACTGTCTGTTAACGACATGACACAATTATTTGAGCCTGTTGATGGAGCTTGATAAGGATAAAATAAATTTGTTAATGAACTATCGTAATAGATACTATCGGTCGATTGATAAACTAATCCGTTAAAGGTGCTACAAACTGTATTGCTGTATAAAGAACTACCAGATACCCAAGCACCATTTACTAATGTATAAGTGTATATACTCATGGTCTTATTAGACTTAATGGTATTACTATCAAGCATATATAAATTAACGGTGCCATCATCGACATAATTGAATAATTTTAACGATGATTTATCTGTTGGTACCGTTGTATCACCAACTATTAGATGCCCATTACAGCTATAACTAGTAGGTAAGGTAGGAAATGTAATTGAGGGTATTTCTGGTGGTTCATAGGTTGAATTGGTATTCTCGTAATCCATCCAAGTGGTTATTGAGCCAAAGTTTAAGATATTAATCTGATATAATCCGGGAGCACTAAAATCATGATTTGAGAATAATGTTCTTTCGGAATGTTCGGCGGTGTAGGGTTCTATTGCTGGCAATGTTTGTCCTATGTAGGATAGACCACCATCCACTTGAATCGTTGCTGGTAATCCTGGAAGGGTTGCGTCGAGCCAATTACGGGCGTTGTCGATGGCTTGAACATCAATGGTTAAATTTCCTTCTGCGTCCCAGCTTGGCGCTGTAATACCGGATTCATAATATCTTTCTGCAATATCTGCACCGCTGATCATAGATTGGATATCGAGTCCGGCTTCTATTAGAGTGAGTAATCTGGCTAATAGGGTTTCCCCTATTTCGATGGGTACCATAGGTAAAAAGGCACTAGCGGGTTTGACGTTTAATACTATGTTGAAACATAAAATTATGGCGATTAAGGCTATCGATAGTAATTTTTTATATATTTTTTTACCCATATTTTTCAACCTCCTTTTAAACCTCTTTGAGAAATAAAAAAGTACATACGCTAGCAGGTACGTATGTACTTTTGTTATGCAATTAGAATGAGGTCGTTTTGTTAGCCGTTGGCAATGACTTTGAAGATTTTCTTTCCGTACTTAAAGCCAAGGATGCAGGCCATGACTCCAATGGCATAGGGAGCGACAGATCCCATCGTGGCGACAATGTTATCTCCCATACCTGTGAAGGCACCTGTAACGGCAGTGTCCGCGACACCTTCACACAAGGCAACTTTTGCTGCCGATCCAACGACAAAGGCACTTGAACCGATAACAGCCGGAGCAAATCGTTTGGCGCGATTCATTACATTTTTGAACATAAAATCACCCTCCACTCAGCATTTTGAAAAAATTACATATGGCACTTATCCCCCATGCTGAAAATCCTGCTATAAATAGGCAGCCGAAGGATAATGTGAACCCTAGTTGTAGCTGCTGTACGTCCATGTTTCAATCCCTCCCTATTTCCGGAAGCATGTTGTCGTTTTGTGCAATGCAAGATGTCGTTTTATTTTGCGAAATTTTTAAGGGTTATCCATATGACGACAGCAGCTATTCCTCCGAGGATTGCCCCAAGGAATAATTCGAAGCCTTGGAAGCTTATGCTTAATATGGCATTACCGGTTATGGGGTCTATGGTTCCGGTAATATCTGCGGTAATCATTTGACTAATTCTCGTACGGAGACCATGGAACCGACGCCGCCGCCTTTGGTGGACCATTGGAGCAAGCTGCCTGTGGTTTGATAGGTTTCGCCTACTTTGGGGATGGGTAAGCCATCGGCGATTCTGACGACTGGGTTATAGCGTTCGCCGGGTTGATAGAGCGTGACATCGGTTGCGTGTTTGTCTTCTTTGGCTTTGATTTCCAGGACTTGGCCTTTAATCGTGATGATCATTGTGTAACCCCTTTCTTCTTGTTTTTTTCGTTTCATTTTCTTTTTGGTGTTTGGTTGGTGTTTGGTGTTTGGTTTGTTTAACTGGGTTTACTATAGCAAATGGATTTTAAAACCTTAAGTTCTCTTTAGGTTGCTTGGAGTAAGGCATAATGGCGCTTTTTAAGTCTGTTTTTGGCAAATAGGATGATTTCGACGAGTTCTTCTAGGTTTACTTTGAGATTCTTATCCATGCTTAGTAAGGCAAGGCTTGGCGCGACTTGCTTGATGATCCAGTTTTTTATTCGCTTTATGGTGTTTTGTATTTTCTCGGTGGTGAGTTTTAATTCTTCGATATTTCCCAGGAATTTTTGCCAGAAGGGGGAGATTTCCCAGCGGGATTTGTTGGTGTCGGTGTTGGAGGGGTCAACGAAGTTTAGGTAGTTCTTGAGGACGCCAAAGACGACTTCTCCCATTTTTATGTCGGCTTGGATGTATTCGGCGATGGCATCGGATCGCTCGTCACGGCTTTGGATTTCGGTGCGAAGCCATTGTTTTTTGTGTTCGAGGCGTTCGTTGCGATATTGTTCTTCGCGGGTGTGTTTGTTTTCTTGGCGCTCTTTGTGGGATAGTTTGGCTTTTGATTCGGTACGGATGGTTTCTGCTTCGCGTTGGGCTTGTTCTTTGAGGAGCTGCTCTATGGCTTTGTCGTACATGCGAATTCGTATTCTTGATTGGGGGGAGCCAAAGTAGATGGTTTTGCCGAGGTTGTCTTGGGCGGAGAGGTTGTATTCTTCGAGGATTCGGCTTTTGCGAAAGTAGGATATGATTTCGCTTGTTTTGATTTTTTCTTCGATTTGTTCTAGGGTGAATAGGCCGTCGAAGTCGTCAATGGCTAAGTCAATTCTTGAAAAGTGTCCGTTGGAGGCTTTGATGCGTTGGATTAGGTCTTTCCAGTTGTTGTCGAAGAAGAATTCGTATTCGCGGCAGGC
>NZ_MASS01000115.1 GCF_001707885.1 Desulfosporosinus cupriresistens
TAAGCAGGGTAACGACCAACCGGGTACCTACGTATGGATACACTATATGAAACTGCCAAACGTGACCTGCCTAAGTGCCGTTCCTGGCATATGGCAGAGAGCCCTAACAGTAGCCTAATGGCCTTCTGTAATGGAAGGCACACGGTGAAGGGGGGCAGTATTCCAAGTTCCTATTTTGAAAGGAGTTGCTTTGAATGGAGCAATCAAAACTCGTGGAAAGACTGGAAGGTTATCGCCGTCGTAACAGTGCCAACCATTGCTATGTCAACAGGGACCTCTATCGCTTGTTCTATAGCAGAGACTTATACATCATTGCCTACAACTCCGTAAAGTCCAACGACGGCGCGGAGACATCCGGCGCTGATGGCACCTCCCTGCACGGCTTTTGTGAGGAATGGATTACAGAACTTATCTCTTCCATGCGCGACGAATCCTACCAACCTCAGCCAAACAGAACAACGATGATTCCCAAGAAGAATGGCAAAATGCGTAAGCTTAGCTTTCCAAATGGAAAGGACAAGCTTGTTCAGGAGGCTATCCGCCTTATCCTGGAGTGCATCTACGAACCTACCTTCTCGAACCTTTCTTACGGTTTCCGCCCAAAGCGCTCCACTCAAGGAGCTATCGCTGAGGCGGAGACGTGGAAGGGTACGATTTGGTTTATCGAGGGTGACATCTCCGCCTGCTTTGATGAAATTGACCACCGCATCCTGGAAACGATACTCCTCGAACGTATCAATGACGAACGTTTCATCCGGCTTATCAATAAGATTCTCAAGGCCGGCTATTTCGACTTGCAGCACACTCTTCAGAGAACCAAAACCGGAAACGCACAGGGCTCCTGTTGCAGCCCCATCCTCTGCAACATCTATCTTGACAAGTTGGACAGTTTTATAGAAAACATCATCAAAACAGACACCATAGGCGTCTACCGTAGACAAAATTCTGATTACGCCAAGGCAAGATACCAATACAGAAAGGCGGTCAGTAACGGCAGCGACACCAACTCTATTAAACAACTGAAGTGTGCAATGGGAAACCTCCCGTCCTCTGACAGATATGATCCCAATTTTCGCAGAGTGAGGTATGTGCGTTACGCCGACGATTGTGCGCCACGAAGGCGCGTTCAAGCGACAAGAATTGTCGCTTGAACAGCAGCTATGCTGCACAGATGATGAGGGTAGGCCCCTCGGAATCGCTATATAGGTAGAGATTCCAAACCACCTTAAGTTGCTGTGGTCAAAAGCCATGGTGGTGAGCGTTAAGGAAAAGGCGAGGCTCGACCTCGTCAGGTAGGTGCTATGGAGACGAATACAAATGAACCGCTGACAACGTGTCGAAAGCGTAGGAACGTCATCAAAACCGGGGGGTAGTCGTTATCCCGGGATAAGTCTGGAGGAAACCTATTTACTGTCCAGGCGGTGGCCGGCATGAAGGTGGCGTGAACATAGCATAGGCTTCTGTGTGGAACGTGGGAACCTGCACTTCGATGTTAAGAGAAAAATCCAAGTGGAAGACCCACAAGGATGAAAGTATCGATGCGAACTGTAGGGGCGGAACAACCCGTAGTAGTGATGAAGCTTCGTAATGGAAGTGAAGCGAAGGGGTTGTGTTATCCAGTTTTGAATAGCGGTCAACCGCAAGGGAGGAACCAATGGACGAAACAAAGTCTTATGAAATCTCCAAACATGTCGTGTTGGAGGCATTTAAGAGAGTAAAAGCGAATAAGGGTGCGGCTGGTATTGATGGAGTGGACCTAGAAACGTTCGAGGGTAATTTAAAGAACAATCTCTATAAGATTTGGAACAGGATGTCATCCGGTAGCTACTTTCCACCAGCAGTTAAAGCAGTAGAAATACCGAAGAAAAGCGGTGGAACGCGCATGCTTGGTGTGCCGACTGTGGCCGATCGTGTAGCGCAAATGGTGGCGAAACTCTATTTTGAACCAAGAGTAGAACCCTATTTTCATCCTGATTCATATGGATATCGTCCGGGTAAGTCTGCTGTTGACGCACTCAAGATTACTCGCCAGCGATGCTGGAGGTATAACTGGGTACTGGAATTCGATATTAAGGGGCTGTTCGATAATATTGACCACGAATTGCTAATGAAGGCAGTCTGCAAACATACAGATAATCCTTGGGTTATCTTATACATCGAAAGATGGCTTAAGGCTCCATTTCAAATGCCCGATGGAACAGTCGAGGAACGGACAAAAGGAACCCCGCAGGGCGGAGTCATAAGTCCGGTTTTAGCAAACCTGTTTCTCCATTATGCTTTTGACAAATGGATGGAAAAGTATCATCCAAACAAACCGTTTGCTCGCTACGCAGATGATGCTGTGGCGCACTGCCGTAGGAGAGAAGACGCCGAAGGACTTTTGAAAAGTCTGGAAACGAGGTTTGCGGACTGTGGATTGGAACTTCATCCGACCAAAACACGTATTGTCTACTGCAAAGATGACGACCGACGTGGGGACTATCTTGAGACAACCTTTGATTTCCTTGGATACACATTTCGTGCAAGAAGATCAAAGAACAAAGATGGAAAACACTTTATTAACTTTACGCCGGCAGTCAGTAACAAGGCAAAGAAGGCCATGCAACAAACGATACATGACTGGCGCATGCACCTAAAGCCAGACAAAACCCTTGAGGATTTGGCCCATATGTTCAACCCTGTACTTAGGGGCTGGGTCAATTACTACGGACGCTTTTACAAGTCGGAGATGTACTCTGTACTCAGACACATGAATCGAGCACTGGTTCGATGGGCTAGGCGTAAATACAAGAAACTAGCGATACATCAACGGCGAGCAAATGCTTGGCTTGGCAAGATTGCCAGACGCGAGCAGAAGCTTTTCGTTCAGTGGCAAATGGGGATTTTACCTGGGGCTGGATAATGGGAGCCGGATGAGCCGAGAGGTTCAAGTCCGGTTCTGAGAGAGACTGGAGGTGAAATTCCTCCGGTCTACTCACCTTCTGATTGGCGTGATTGCTCCCAAGTCTTATGCAGTCGATTTGAAACGTAAAATCAAGGAGTTCTTGAACAACGAGCTCTGCCTAAGGTTGAGCGATGAAAAGACCAAAATCACGCATGCTGCAGAAGATGAGGTGACTTTTCTTGGATATATTATCCGCAAGGGCATCGGCAAACACTGCAAATTTCACATCTACGACCCTTTTGATTCAACCCTCCGCATCCATATGAATACGGAGGGTATCCTGGAAAAGCTACGTGAAAACGGTATGTGTAGGGGTAACTATTATCCCATCGGTATCTCTCGCCTCCTTAGGGAACCTCCGGAAGAAATCATCAAATACGGCAACCAGGTACTCCGCGGACTTCTGACTCAGCAACGCGGCTGCTCTAACTTCTTTAAGGGCTGGCGCGTCCAATACATTGTAATGTATTCTATCGCTAAAACCCTAGCACGCAAATTCGACATCAGCATTAAGAAAGTATTTGCCCGCTTTGGAAGCTCGCTATCGGTCAGATACAGAAATGCCAAGAATAAAGCCTGTTCAGTGTCGCTGGCACTATACAAATCTTTTGCGAGACAAAAGGACTTCTTTGCTAAAATCAAGTCGGCAGCTATATCTGAGCCCTCGCCCAAGTATAACTTGATGGACCCTCTGGCCCGTGTCTGCTACATCTGCGGCAATCCGCATTTTCGCGTCAGCAT
>NZ_MASS01000116.1 GCF_001707885.1 Desulfosporosinus cupriresistens
ATGGTTTTTTCTAAGGCCACTTGGGCCAGACTTTAATTTTAGCATTTTCAACTCGCGTTGTCAATGACTAATTTGTCTGATCTAGATTGACTAGCTCGAGGTTTCAACCCCTTGCTTGTTCAATCATTGTGCGTCTTTGTGGCGCTCAGTTATAGTACCATTTTCAGCGTGTGCTGTCAACAGTTATTTTCCTTCGTATGCTTTTTTCTTTTCTTTATCACCTTTCTTTATCATTCCTTTATATTTTCTTCATCTGTCCCATCTGTTTTTCAGAATTGTTTCATTGATTTATAAAGCTAAACCGCCTCTCCACCTTAGAATATAGACCAATAAACACTCATAGTATTTACTGGTTAGTATGGAGGAGGTGGTTCGAATTAGAGCGAGGGAGTTAGGGCTCGACTTTGGCACCCTGCCTACAGGCAAATACAATGCTATAACCGATGTGCCTGGAGTTACTGTGGGCCATGTTAGCTTGATCCAAGGTCACGGCAGGCTTATCCCTGGTCAAGGACCGGTTCGCACCGGGATCACTGCTATCCTTCCCCACGGCGGTAACTTGTATACTCAAAAATGCCCTGCAGCAGTTTTTCCGTTCAACGGATACGGCAAATCCATCGGTATGATGTATGTAGAAGAACTAGGAATTTGTGAAAATCCAATTCTTATCACAAATACTCTAAGCATTGCTTCGGCATTAGAGGGCGGAATTGACTGGGTACTCAGACATAACCCTGGGGTGGGTATCTCAGAACGGACACCCAATATAACTATTTTCGAATGTGACGATGGTTATTTAAATGATACCAGAGGCAGGCATGTGAAAAGGGAACATGCCTGGCAGGCCATTGCCACGGCTTCTGGTGGGTCTGTTCCGGAGGGTAATGTCGGAGCAGGGGTAGGTATGAGCACCGTGGCCTACAAGTCGGGGGTGGGTACCTGTTCTCGCATCATAAAAAACAGCTTGGGAACCTGGACCTTGGGAGTATTAATGGTCTGTAACTTTGGCGAGCGTGAAGATTTAATAATTAAAGGCATCCCATTTGGTCGCATGTTTCCAGTCAATGAGGCTCCAACCCATCGCAACTCAAATATTACTATAATAGCAACCGATGCTCCGTTGACCTGCCCCCAGTTAAAGCGTCTAGCCAAAAGACCTCCGTTGGGTTTAAGTAGAGTAGGAAATATCTGTCGCTGGGGGTGCGGAAATATTGAAATGGCGTTTTCTAATTACCCTTGGATTCATCCTCAAGCAAAGCCTCTAATCATTGATAACGCAGAGTTTCTTGACCCCTTTATGATGGCAGTTTCAGATGCCTCCGAGGAGGCCTGTCTAAACTCTTTGTTCCAGGCTGAAACAATGGTTGGAGTAAATAATCAGGTCCGAGAAAAAATCCCCGTTGTACAGATTATTACCTACCTAAAAAACTCTAACCGCCTATGGTAAGCGATTCAGATCGAATCATTCATAGATTAAATACTATGTAGAGTGTAGAGTAATGTAAACTTTGTAAGCAATAAACGCGACAAAAGTAAAACTTAGTATTGCGAGGAAAATTATTATAAGGCATCCGAATAAAGACATAGATGACTCCTCTGTCGGTTGAAAAGTGCCCTCACTTGCTTTGCGCATTTCATCGTATTGTTTACGTTGGTGGGGATTATTTAATATTTCATATGCCTCAACGATTTCAACAAACTTATTATAAGCGTCATTTTGAGAACATACATCTGGATGCCAAACCTTCATAAGTGTTCTGAAGGCAATCTTTATTTCATCGCTCGTAGCATGTTCATTAATTCCAAGTATCAAATAGTAATCTTTCATTGAGGGACCCCCAATTTGTTACATATTTTAAACTTAGTTTTAAGCTTGACCATATGTTAATAAATATACTCATCAGACCTAACAAACCTCAACAAACTCTCCCTAATCAGTAGGTAGAACTACACGGCATAAGAGTGCTGGAGCGTACATAAGTGATCTGAATGCTTCGTAACACACTAGGAAAAGGGATCAAGCTGAAGCTTAATCCCTTACTGCACAATTATTTTGTTACTATAATTATAATTTCAACCGCATGATCACTGATGAAACAACCCCGGAATTAACGAGCAATCACACGTCTTGCGCCATAATACCGACTAGACCAATACTCACTATTTATACTAGCGTAGGAAACACCACTATTTGAAGAATTAATCATTATACCGTTACCAACATAGATGCCAACGTGAGATGGACCTGCTTGATACGTAGAAAAGAAAACTAAATCCCCAGCTTGTAAGTTTTCTCTCGAAACGCTCTGACCTTCGCTATATTGGTCCCAAGTTACCCTACTAAGTTTAATACCAAACTGTCCAAATACATACTGTACAAAGCTTGAACAATCGAATTGCGGATAAGTACCTCCCCAAGTATAAGGTACCCCCAGGAACGTTGATGCAAAGGATAGCAACTGGCCTACCTGTCCATTTAATTTCACAGGGGTGCTAAACGTTCCCAGTAAACTATCTGTATTCAGTTGAGACGCTAGTATCTCCTGATACTTCGCTTGTGAAACAAGTTGAGATTGCAGTTGTTCTGCCGCAATTAAGCGCTCAGTTTCGCTAATATTCTCTTGACCTCGACTTTGCACTTGCATAATTTGTGCTTCATCATTAGTAATTGAATTTACTAGTTCAGTCTGCTTTGCCATCGCTACATTAAGACCGTCTAAAAGTTGCTGCTTAGACTGAATCTCATCTGTTAGTTTTTTTGTTTCGTCTTCTTCCAAGCTCCGCTTTACCTTGATTTCATCAGCATTTGCCGATATCTTAAATCTCAGATCTCGATAGAAACTAAGAACTGTATCAATATAACTACATCTGTTGATCAAGTCATTAATGCTTGTCGAACCAACCAACCAACTTATATAGCTTAAATAGGGAGTATCCCCCTCAGTGTACTGATTTCTAACGTAGCTCTCAAGAGTCTCTGTATCTTTTTTCTGCTGATCAGCTAACTTTTGTTGCTCCACGTCTAAATCTGCTATGGATTTTTGGTGTTGCTGTATACCTAGGTTATCCTGATCGATAGCGCTTTTCAATACATTAATTGATTCTTGGATCGATTGTGCCTGGCTTTCTGCAGTGGCCTGTAATTGTTGCTGTACATTAACCTGATCTTGAAGAGAACTGGAATCGTTCGTAAGTGCACTAAGGTTATCATATAGTGTAGCTGCATTAACTGGTTGTATGGATAAACAAATTATAATTGACACAAGAATGCTCAAAAATATGCGTCGTATTGCTACAACTCCTATTTTAGTGAACGCTTTGGTTGACCACACTTGCATTTGTATTCCTCCTTAGCCCAACTATGCATTAAAAAGAATTCTTCTTACTTAGTTAGACTAACAGAGAGATGGAAAACAAACAATGGAACTATTTTCATGTAATTTATTTTCCGGTTAAAATTAAATGCTAAATATTTAATTACTA
>NZ_MASS01000117.1 GCF_001707885.1 Desulfosporosinus cupriresistens
AGATCTAGGCTAATTACTTCGTGTAAAGGAAGAACTTAGCAAATGAGCCAGTTGTAGCATCTCGGACAACAGTTACGTTCGTTTCGCCACGAAGATCACTTAAAGATTTCACGGAAATGTCTGAAGGATCTGTGACATCAAGCACTAAACCGTTATCAGCAAGGGTAAACGTACCGTCACTTGTTGTAACTTTCTTATTACCAACATCGACACCATCTGTCCCAACTGTTACTGGGCTTACTACACGATCTCCATACTCATTCGCGGTTCCATCCACGATTTCATGAGTGGCTGTAGCAATGTCTTTGACTAAGGCAAGATTTCCTTTGTCAAATTCAAGCACTACTACATCGCCTTTTTTAAGATCGTCACTCGTTGTTAATCCTGAAATCTTATCGGCTGCCAATGTTTGTAGTTTGCCACCTGCGTATACTGTTAGACTTACTACTTTGTCATCGGTATCGCGAAGAACGTTAGTCACTACTGCTTCATCATACGTTGTATCGGATGCTGAGGTCGCATCGAACCAAATTGCTACGACTTCATTATCGTCATTATAGATATAACTTCCGCTCGTAATGTCTGAGCCGTTGTAGTCTCCGAAAGTCGATTCTACATAATCGCCTGCTTTCGTGGCCGCACCAGCATCCGTTGCATCAAACATGATGGTTCCTGAAGTCAATTTCATGCCGTTCACATAGGTGTCACCGGCTTTGAGGCTGGTTATTGTGCCGTAACCGTAGGACGCTGTGGTGCTATTAAAGAATTCAATTTGTTTAAGGTTGCCATTGTCATCGGTATCTAATTTAACCATGTGTCCTTGGCTACCCTCGGCACTGAAGTTGATTACTACGTCAGTTGCTGTACTAGTTCCTGCAGAATTATCGTGCAGTGTGATGCCAGCACCAGCTAACGTCGCTTTCCAATCACTATTAGCTCCAGCGGTGTTATCAATATCATAATCTTTGCCGTTTAGCGTAATTGTGTCGAGACTATCCAAATTGATATCATAGGAAAGTTCATCGCCATCTTGGTTTACAGCTTCAACGTCAATCTTATCCTTAGCTTCAGAGTAACCTATAATGCTGTCCGTTAATACTGCTACCTTATCATTGGTGGTGATATTTGCTACATCTCCACTAATATAGACTAGGTTTCCTGCATGGTCGGTGTAAAGGGCTACATCACCGGCAGCTTGCAGTGCTTCGGCTGCATCGGAATCAACATCTTTTACTTTACCGTCTGTGTCAATATAAACGGCATATTGGTTATAGTCGTAGTCATTGGAGTCATAATCAAATTCGTAACTATTTCCGCCGACTTCGACTGCGTTACTATACACGTTTGTGATCTCACCAGTTGCCGCTTGGTTATTGTAAACTTCTGCGTAACCGTCTCCGCCATTGGCATCTTCATTATAGAAAATTACATCGCCTTTTTGGAGATCAGCTGTCGTGATATTGGCTCCGTCTTTAACGATCGTTGCGTGGGATGCGTCAAATGAACCACTTCCATTAACTCCTAGAACTTCGTCTCCGTCAACGGAGTTGAAGATTAAGAAATCTTTTAAGGTATACGCACTGACAAAGTCAATGTCCCCAGATTTGTCAAAGCCTACTTTGGCAAAGTTGAGTTTTTGACCTACATAATCCGCAATATTTGCTTTCGCACCATTTACATAGAAGGCAAATTTAGCCGTTGAGGTATTGGAGAAGTTATCACTGGTAACGTCATACTTTTTGTCTTCGCTAACCATTTTGATTTGGTCTACTTTGGTCACTTCAATAGCGTCTTCTTTGGCGCTTGAAGTCATAACTTGAGATTTCAGTAATTCATTATCATTGTTATACCAAACCTGTACGGTTTCACCTAACGCAGCTTCATAATTAAACTTAGGATCAAGGACTTTAAGAGTTTTTACAGTATCTGATTTCGTGTCATGA
Organism: Desulfosporosinus cupriresistens; assembly: GCF_001707885.1. Taxonomy (GTDB): domain Bacteria; phylum Bacillota; class Desulfitobacteriia; order Desulfitobacteriales; family Desulfitobacteriaceae; genus Desulfosporosinus. The sequence continues at coordinate 1,944 of NZ_MASS01000117.1, forward strand.
ACGGTGATCTTGCTATTATCTACATCAATCGATTGTACCAGGGTTTCCATGGAATACGAACGGTTGAAGTTAGCTGTCAACATCTGTCCATTGACGTTTACTGTCACGGTATAATCGGTAAGGTACTGAAGAACGTTGGCATCTGAAGAATCAGCGGCATACAATGTGACTGTCGCAGCCATTCCATTGGCAGACAATTTGACTTCTTGAACACCGTAGTGATCTTTTGTGGCTGCATCTTCAATGGTAATATCTGAAGGTTCCAGACTGGTTACCGCTTTGCTAAAGTCGATTTCTAAGAAACGGTTGGTATCATCAAGGGCAGTTACTGAAGTAATCGCCAAATCTCCCGGTACGGTTGTAACTTCACCGGCAGCAACGCCTGTACGAATGTTTTCAGGAACAACCGCTGTACCACCAAGCGCTGTAACAACTGTGCTAGCAGACGATTTACTGTGGGTGAACGCGGCAGCAGCAGGAACACTAGCTCCGTCGGTCAGAACAATAGCAGAGTTCGTTTGAGCTGCCAGTGGTGCGCCGGCGAGAGCATCAATACCCGTTTTGCCATTGGCTACATAGACATTATCGAACTTCAGGGAAGAAGCGAAGTCTTGGATAACTTGGTTATTCGTGTCATAGGCTGTGATTCCATAGTGACGAGTTGGGTTTGGCAACTGAGTCATAACTGAAGCATCGATCACGCCGGTTCCACCGATTACATCCGAGGCTGTGATTCCTATGTTTGCAGCTAAGAAAGCTTTAGCACTTGCAGACAGTCCCGATTTTTCAGTTAAGATAATCGGCTCCTTAGCTGCAGAGGCAACTGAGGCGATGGAAAGAGCATCTTGGTTTAACCAACCGTAAGCAACTGCGACTTTATTCACAGGAGCACCCAGTTCAACCATTTTCTTAGCAATATTTACAGATGTTTCGAAACGGTCAACGCCACCAAGGGACTCAACAGTAATACCCATGCCTTTTAATTCGTTAATAACTCCTTGGCTGATTACTGCTGTTCCGCTGGTTACATAAACCTTCGTAACATTAAGTTTTGTGAGTTCAGCTTTAGTATCGGCATTCAGAGCAGCTCCAGGGCCTTGTAAAAGTATCGGAGCGTTTAAGAACGCAGCGAGTGGGCCGGCGGTCAAGGCATCCGAGGCGCCATAAGAAGCTGATGAGGCGAGAATTGCTGTACCGGTATAACCTGTTTGATCAGCAATGGCTACTGCGGTTTGTTCAGCAGTTATACCCGCTAAGCGAGTTGGGATTGTGGTATTAGCAAAGGCGTTAAATGGTATCATGGTCATTGCCATACCAGCAATCGCTAAAGATGCTAAAGCTTTTTTCGTCTTTTTCATGTTGTGAATAACTCCTCTCAAATTGGGTTCTTTTTTTCTTTAATTCTAGCTGATTGGATTTTTTGGATTTTTCTCTTTCCAGTATAGGACGTTCTC
>NZ_MASS01000118.1 GCF_001707885.1 Desulfosporosinus cupriresistens
GTACCGAATATTCTGAATTATGTAGAATGGTGAATGAGAGCGGTGTCTCCAGTTGGCTTGACATCTTAAGTATGGAGAATATCGCCAAGGTAAAGTTGGCTCAAACAGGTGCGTTAGTAAATATTCGAGTGGAGGTAGTAGCAGTGTTCTGGGCGTGATTCCGACGGTTAGGTATATCTTGATCTTGAAGAAGAGAGGCGAAAATAATGAACTATCATCTTAGTATAATTGATGTTCTTAAAGCATGGTTTTTTCCGCTGAATACAATGTCAATTTTAGTTACTATAATCATCATACTGGCAACAATTAACGCAGGCAAGAAGGCATACGGTGATAGAGGTACGCCAATGTTTCCTAAAAGTATTATCATTTTTTTGATATTTCTAGCCGTCCCCGTGCTCCTTGTCGGTTCGGAACTTGGCTCGGGGTGGCAATTGAAAGGCGATGAATTATTACTTAAAGCCCCTCCTTCGAACGCATCTATCGATTTGAAATCAACAAGGATGGCTTGGGTGTCTGGCTCCGACTCAAGTCAATGGGCACCTGAATCAAGAACAAGGGGGATAGGAATAGCAGGTCTAGCGACAGGGTCGTTTATCTTAAAGAACGGAAAAAACGCGGTGCTTTTCTCATATATGTCTGGAAATGATATTGTGGTCTTGAAGTATCAGGACAAATATTACGAAATTACTTATCCTGGAGTCCAAGAACTCTACAAGGAACTCAAATCATTGGGTGTGAAAGAGGGGATGGCCTAATTTCGTTAAGATAAAGTTAAAATATTTGTATGCAAACTGAATCAAACAGCAATAGAAGCAGCAAAACCAACAGGTGGTCCTGGAAATAGTGGCAAAAATAAAGGCAGATTTGCGAGCGTCTAGTGATGCACAAAAATATGCTTAATTGTAAGGGAGGTTAAAATCCTTAGGTCTACTTCGCAAATTTTTCTTCGTTCAGACCGTTTTCGCCGTGCAGTTCAAGTAAAACGATTCTATCCAATCCCTTCTAAAGAGAGGGGATTGGGATTTTTTGCGTTTTCATGAGGAGATTTTATTGATATCGTTTTCGGCACAAGAGGAAGAATTTGAGTTTAATATTGATAAGGGGTCTGTGCTTTATCTATGATAGTTTCAACTTTAATCCTTATGGCAACCTTACTCATATTTACAGTAGGAAAAAGTCCGATTTTTCGAGTGGATCGAGCTGGAGTTGCGATCATTGGCGCTTCCCTGACGATTGCGACAGGAATGACCTTTGATCAGGCTGTCGGAGCGGTTGATTATAGGACTATTGTTCTCTTGTTTTCTATGATGATTATTACTTCTTACCTAAACTTATCCGGTCTCTTTCAGCTAGTTGGTAATTATTCAATGAGTAAGTTACATACTAAAAAACAATTGCTGTTTGTGGTTCTATTATTGACGGGGATTCTATCCGCTTTCTTTATAAATGATATTGTCTGTCTTCTCTTTACCCCAGTGGTAATTCTGATTTGTCGTCGCATGGCACTTAATCCGATCCCATATTTGCTAGGCGTGGCTACCGCCTCAAATATCGGCAGCATGGCCACTTTGATAGGTAACCCGCATAACATTCTGATCGGAAGTCTCTCCCATATGCCTTTTAATTGGTATATGACAGTGGCTGTGCCCCTGTCCCTTGTTGGTCTTATGTTGAATTATATGGTCATCGCTTGGGTATACAGGGAAGAACTCAACGGTCTTCTCCCGAATTGCTCGCCTATTATTGGCGTTGTTCACCGTTACTTGATTAGAAAAGGTTTGGTAGTGATGGTCCTGGTCTTGACCGGATTTCTCATAGGGTTTGATCCTGCCGTTGTTGCCAGTTTAGGTGCTGCTCTTCTCCTAATAACTCGGCGTCTCAAACCGAACAAAGTGTATGCTGGGATCGATTTTAATCTTTTGGTCATATTTATCGGATTATTTGTTATCATCGGCGGTGTAGAACAGAGTGGTCTGATTGGCCAACTACTAAATCCTCGTTTTGTCCAGAATGTACAGAGTCTACCCCTATTTACAGTCTTAACTATTCTATTTTCCAATGTAGTAAGTAATGTGCCGGCGGTAATGATGCTGAAATTTCTAATTCCAACATCCTCTGCTCATGTATGGTGGGCCAGCATGGCGGTTTTTAGCACCTTAGCAGGTAATCTCACTCTGACTGGTTCCATAGCCAATCTAATCGTGGTCGAACAAGCTAAAAAACAAAACGTTGATATCAGTTTTTCCACTTACCTTAAAATCGGATTCCCATTAACTATAGTACTGGTCGTTATAGGGTCGGTGTACTTTAGGTTGCTTTTTGGGTTATGATGCACATGCAGCAGTCTCTTTTCATAAAATAATTAATCGGACTACTTAAATGTGAATGAGGCCGTTACTTTAATACAAAATTAGCGGTTCTCTTATTGGAAGGGAAGGAAGATGTATAAAACACTATCGATAGCATACATCGATATGCAATTACCTAAAAACCGGTGAGTATCCTATGAAAATTTATAAGAATACCCTCACGTCACATTTATGACATGAGGGTATTCTTATTTTAGAATGAGAAAGCGTGGAAAGTTAATGATCTTTTGGTAC
>NZ_MASS01000119.1 GCF_001707885.1 Desulfosporosinus cupriresistens
GATTATATATTTATATTTTTGACTTAGGGTCAATTCATAGCGCTATTTTTCTTAATCTCTTCAGCTAGATGTTCCGCAATTTGATCAAACGCCGAGGATTGGTAATCTTCAAGTTTACCGTCATCTGATAAAGCAGCTAAAACAGGGTCAATCGGAAGTTCTCCCAGATAAGGAATAGAATTGCGCTGCGCTTCTGTCTGCCCTTTGGGCTTGCCAAAAATCTCGATCCGCTTATTACAATCCGGACATTGTACATACGCCATATTTTCTATCAATCCATAAATTGGAGGTTCATATTTCTGCGCCATTTTGACCGCTTTTCTTACAACCATATTTGCTAAAGCCTGAGGACTTGTCACGACAATAGTCCCATTTACGGGCAATGACTGGAATACCGTGATCGGCACATCTCCCGTCCCAGGGGGTAAGTCAATCAACAGATAATCTAAATCCCCCCAAATTACATCCTTCCAAAACTGATTGACAAGTTGAGCAATCATTGGTCCTCGCCATATTACTGGGTCATCTTCGTTTTCTAACAAGAGGTTTAGAGACATTACTTTAATACCAGAACGGCTTTTCGGAGCAATTAGTCCAGCCTCACTGCCATTCGCTTTTCCCTTTACTCCGAAGATTTTAGGAATACTTGGACCTGTAATGTCAGCATCCAAAATCCCAACTTTATACCCTTGCCTCTTCAGACTTATGGCTAACATGCTGGTTACAGAGGATTTACCAACGCCTCCCTTACCACTCATAACTGCAATGACCTTGTGAATATGGTTTACTTTTTGAGCCTCTGTCATTTTAGGTTCATTAGAACAACTGTCAGTGGTACAAGTACCCGCTGAGGAACAACTGCTACATGCCTCGCTCACACAAACTGCCTCCCTTACTTAGTGATGCCCATGATGTCCATGCTCTTGGCAGACTGACCCAGTACTCACAAGCGTTCCATTAGCATAAGACTTTGCCACATCAACCACTCTTCCTGAAGCCCCTGTTATCACTCCCAGCCCGACCGAGTTGATACCTGCAATCATACCACCGCCGATACCACCACAGATGAGCACTTCTACACCATTACGTTTAAACATACTGGCGAGTCCTTCATGCTGATGCGCGAGTCCTGCTGCGCTTAGAATTTCCACTTTGCGCGCTTCTTGACCCTCGATTTCAAACACTGTGAATTCTGCAGCTCGTCCAAAATGAGCATCTAAGACTTCACCGTTCGTTGGAATGGCTATCTTTTTGAACATATTTTCTCCTCCTATTTTGAAAACCCGTATCTATAATATTCTAAGACCTTTTGTAACTCACCTAGCTTAAGACGATAGTTGTTGACCCCCTGAAGATTCCGTCATTACAGGAGAAATTTTGGCCCAGATCTCACGAATCGCACTCGCAGCTGGACTATCATAACGGGTAATCGGGTACCCCAAAGCGATTGCTTTGGGCACCATCGGGTCGAAAGGAATTTTGCCAACTACTGAAACGCCCGACTGAGAACAAGCATCCTCAATCTCCTGTGAGACCTCTATGTTGATATCCCATTTGTTTATAATAACTTGTGTTGCAATCCTAAAATGCGCTGTTAATTTTAGGACTCGCTCTAAATCATGCTTTCCAGACTGAGATGGTTCTGTGACTACAAGTACCTGCTGACAGCCAGTGATTGTGGAAATCACCACACATCCGATCCCCGGGGATCCATCGATTAGCACCGCCTTGTTCTGGCATCGCGCCTCATCCCTAGCCAAGCGCCGCACTTCCGCAACTAACTTGCCCGAACCATCCGCAGCTAAATATAACTCCGCATGAGCGAATTCTCCCACATTCGTTTCCGACAGAAATACTTTACCAGTAGCCTCTGGGCAAAGCTGAATCGCTTGAGTTGAACAAGCATAAACACACGCTGCGCATCCTTCACAGCGCTTAGAACCAATATAAGGGAAAACGGTCTCTCCCTGAAGACCCTCCACTACTTGAACTTTCTCTGAGACCGCATCATAACGACAAACTTCCAGACAGCGACCGCAATGAGTACAGTGACTAAGGTTGATTCGAGCTGTCTGATTACCAACGTATTCGGCTTCTTTTTTGACATGGTGTGCCAGAACTAAATGTAAGTTGGGAGCTTCAACATCGCAGTCCGCAACAATCATTTGTTCAGCAAGCTCAGCGAAAGCTGCTGCCACCGTTGTCTTACCGGTCCCTCCCTTACCTGAAATGATGGCCATCTGCTTCATATTACTTCCCCCTCGGTTTTCCTCTGCTTGACTTCAGTTACAATCCGCTCACCCAGCGACTTGAATAAGTCATTCCACTTACTATCTTGCATCAAGGATTGGCCTCGGGAATAGATTTTTGCAATTTCCAAATCAAAAGGAATATTACCTAAGAGCGTAATGCCCTCTTGAGCACAGTACTCATGAATCAGGGTACCTTGATCATCTTTATTTTGAATAACCCC
>NZ_MASS01000120.1 GCF_001707885.1 Desulfosporosinus cupriresistens
TCGTCCATGATCTTTTGCAGACGGAACATGTATTGCTTAGGAATGATATAGTTCGGATTGACATTCTCGTCTGTGGAGAAGTCTTTGTATTGTTCAAAGAGAGCCAACGGTTGGAAGATGACTTCTTTCATCTTAGCAACCATTTCAGCTGGGATTTCAGTTTGGGTATTGTGTTCCAAGATGTACTTCACTGCGGATTTACCGGCAATACGGCCTTCAGCATGGGTTCCTGAGGAGAACTTATGAGCGCATGCGCCTGTAGCGTCACCTGCTGCAAAGAGTCCTGGTACGGTTGTCATTTGAGCATAACCCCAGAAATAGTCTGTTCCAGCGGACAAGTCTTCTGGACCAGATACCCAAGCGCCTGATGCTCCAGAGTGAGAACTGATGAAGTATGGCTCGGTTGCGTTGATTTCTGAAGGTCTTACTTCAGGCTCAACGTTGGTTGCAGCCCAGAGTAACGCTTGTGAAATCGTCATATCCAAGAAATCTTCCCAAGCTTCATTTTCTAAGGTTTTCATCTTTTTCTTGAAGGCTTTTTCGTCTCCCTCGTATTGTTTGGCCAGATTAGCAATTGCTTCTTCTGTCCTCATCATCAGAGGTCCTTTGCCTTCTTTGATTTCCAATAAGCCGAGATGGTTACGCAGGTTAGCTGGTTGTGGTATAGCAGCGCCATACTTACCCCAGTTCAACAATTCATCTTTTCGTGTTTGCATGTAGTTTTCGCCTGCAGCATTGGTTGCCCGTGATTTGAAGAGTAAGAACCATGCTCCAACTGGACCGTAAGCGTCTTTAAAACGAATCGGCACAAACCGTACTTCTTGACAGGTCATTTCGGCTCCTGCCTTCATCGTGAAGTACGCTGAAGATCCTGTGGAGAACGGAGGATACCATGAACGTCCACAACCTTCACCAGTGGATTTCGGTTTGAAGACTCCAACCGTACCACCCATGGCGCACATTACAGCCTTAGCTTTGAACACATAGTATTTGTTTTCACGGACACTGAAGCCTACTGCTCCTACGCATTTTCCATCAATGATTAATGGTTCGGTGATGAAAACACGTTCGTAGATGTTTTCGTCTCCTAATGCATTCTTCGCTGCTTCTGCAACGATAACTTTATAGGATTCTCCACTGATCATCAGTTGCCAACGGCCTTCATGCACATAATTACCGTCGTCATCTTTCCAGAGTGGAAGACCCCATTGTTCAAACAGATGAACAGAACTGTCTACGTGTCGAGCAATGTTAGCGACTAAGTCATCACGGGCTACCCCCATGAGGTCGTATTTTACATATTTGATGTAATCTTCTACAGTGTTTTTACCTTCTGCAAGTCCAACATACAGGTTGATAGCTGACAATCCCATTCCGACTGCCCCAGAACGTGGCATTGACGCTTTGTCTACTAAGGTTACCTTAACTCCATGTTTCTTGCCCCAATATGACGCTTCTACAGCTGCGCCGCAGGCTCCCATTCCTCCTCCAATGATGAGAAGATCGGTTGTTACTTCTACTGTTTCAAAGTTCATTGGCATTTATATTAACCTCCTTATTCATTTCCCATATTTCGAGCTTATTTCTTAAATGTCCAAATTGGCATTTTCATGGAAGCAGGTTCAGTGAACAATTCGATGCTGTTGATGTCTGTCGTCACTTCGTAATTGCCGCCTGGTACTGCCGATCCTTCTTCTGTTGTACGAATCGGGAATTTGAAGCGTTTGGTCATTCCATTACGGAATTTTACGGTCCACATAATGCTGTCAGATCCACGAAGAGGTGTTACCGATGCGCCTAGTGGTACGAAGTCTGCATACCCTCTCAGGTCCATTGCTTGTTGTGGGCAAGCCTTTACACAGCACAGACATTCCCAACAAGCCCATGGATCAAGGTTGGTCGCTTTCATTCTTTCTTTGTCTAAGGCCATCAGGTCATTTGGGCATGCATACATGCAAGCCGTCTTGTCTTGCCCTTTACATCCATCACACTTTTCTGCAATTACAAAACTCGGCATAACTTTAACCTCCATCATTTATATTATTAAT
>NZ_MASS01000121.1 GCF_001707885.1 Desulfosporosinus cupriresistens
GGGTTCGACAGTCTGTAGGCACGAGAAGTGCCTCAAACCCATGTGGTGCAAGGGCTAGAGGCACTTGTGGATAATTTGCCGTGTGTCTACGTTTTTGCCCCCTGAAAAAGTGAAATATCCTGTATTTTAGCGGGTTCCGGGATTTTCAACAAAAAAAGAATTCTCTTTTGACCTTCGGTTATCTCTGTTCTTTGATAGACCTTTCCGTCCGTCGATTCATACTCAATCAGATGCATATCTTCCAGTTCCGAGCGCAATTGGGGCCAGGTCTGATGGGTGTTAACCTCTGCAATTCTAACGAGGAGAAGAGATAACCAACACAGGAGGACATGAGCTCGTATCCGTTCTTCTTTGCGGTGATAGACAGGCCTTAGTTCCAGCGTGGTTTTAAGAGTTCGAAACGCTCGTTCAACTTCAAGGAGTTGCTTGTAGCCTAAGGCAACATCTTCCACGGAAAGGGTATCATCCGATGTGCGGATCAGATATCTCCCATCGAGATGCTCCATCTCTTTAACCGCTTGGTTATTGATCTTGAAATTTCCTTTAGAGTCCATCTTGAGATACTTTTTGTACGTGATGTGACTGTTAAGGCGGCAATGAGCTTTGGAGTGAGCACTTCCATCCAGTTCTTTAAGCTTAGCAAGCTCCGCTTTGAGTTTCTCCAGATGCTTTTCACGCCTTGCAGCATCCCGTCGAGCTTCAGCAGGATTGCGGACAAGTACATAGCGAACGCGGGCTTCGCCGTCACCTACGATGACTTCTTTTACCTCAAGGTTTTCGCGAACAGATCGGAATCGCCCAGGATGAGCGAGTGCCTTTTCGACGATGGGTTTACCTGCTGTCATCCGTTCACCCACAATATAGTGACCACCCGCCTCTTGAAGAATGCGCAGGTTTCCTTCGGATGAAAAACCTCGGTCAGCCACTGTCACCACTCGACCGAGCTTCCACCCGGTTAAGTCTCTCTTAACCTCTGGGATGACTGTCATATCCGAGGTGTTTCCGGGCCAAGACCAGCATCGTATGGGGATACCGTCCCTTGTCACAGCTAAACCAATCACAATTTGAGGAAGGTCAGGACGGCGGTCTTTTGAATGACCTTGGAGCTTAAAATCTTCATCGTCCCATTCATCCATCTCAAAATAGGTAGACGTGGTATCAAAAAACAGAAGGTCAACTTCTAGATTAAAAAGATCGGAGACGGCCTTGAAAACCTCGTGCTGAATCTCTTCTTCCGATTCTAGAAGGAAATCCATCGCTCGGTAGCAGTGCTGGACATCGAGATCATTCAGCCCTGGAAGCATGACTTTCTTGGAAATCCATTCTTCCAGTCCTAGTTTACTGGAAGGTGCTAGGGCTCGATTAGCAACCATCGCTAAGATAATCCGTTCCATTTCCGTCCGAAATTCACGGTTCTTGAGACGTTTTGCCAACAACTTATCGATCCCGATGCGCTTCCAAAGTCCATCGAGGAGCCAAGCACCACCCATAGGTCGACTGGATAGAAACTTCAACTCCGGCGTTTGGGCATCGAAAAGGGTTGGCTCTTGGCCCAGAAAACGCTGGATGCTCCGAGCCAGACGTTTTAGTGCATCCATATCCAGTTCATCCATCCGTCCGAAACTATGAATCACCTCTGCCTGCGGTGTGCCCGTCTTCGGATTTCGAACGTTATGAGCCAACTGAACATATTTAATGACCTTATTATCTTTGTTTTTACGGGAACTTACACGAATATACATGGTTCTATTATATCATCCCGCACCTACA
>NZ_MASS01000122.1 GCF_001707885.1 Desulfosporosinus cupriresistens
TTTGGAAAAGGGAGACGTATTGCAAGTTATGGAGCTGTCCGAACTTCTATGCGCAGCTAGCCAACCTTGATCTTTTGTCGGAGATAGGGTTTCTCCATAGAACCACGAGATAAGGAGTTTGGGCTGAGTAATAGGGTTTTATAAAAGTAAAGGGAATTTTGAAAGGGGGGATGCCGGAAACTCTGTTTATGCAGTGTCTTTTTCAGCAAAAGTGTTGTGGACGCTGACTAGGATAAACACCTGTTTCTGTCGTAGACTCACCATATCAAAAAATAAAATAATATAGAGGAGGATTTAATAATGTCTAAACTTGTACCACCACATGGCGGAAAGTTAACTCCAGTATTGCTCCCGGAAGAACAACGTGCTGAGGCTTTGGCAAAAGCTAAAACATTACCTGTAATTCGCATGACTTCTAGAGAAACTTCTGACCTTTTAATGATTGGTATGGGTGCATTTAGCCCATTGACAGGATTCATGGATAAAGCGAACTATGAAAGTGTTGTTGAAACAAAACACTTAACCAATGGTTTAGCATGGCCACTCCCAATCACTCTTTCAGTTACTGAAGAGCAAGCAGCTAGCCTCACAATTGGCATGGAAGTAGCCTTAGTTGATGATGAAACTGATACCTATTGCGGTATTTTAACGGTTAGCGATAAATATACGTACGACAAAGTCAAAGAATGCAAGGCAGTCTTCTTTACAGATGATCCTGTACATGACGGTGTTGTCAAAGTTATGGCTCAAGGAAATATCAACGTTGGTGGTTCGTTAGTAACGTTTAGCCAACTCGGATATGCTTCAAAATACGGCGATTATTATGCTACCCCTGCTCAAACTAGAGCAATCTTTGACGAAAAAGGCTGGGCAACTGTTGCAGCTTTCCAAACACGGAATCCTTTACATCGTTCCCATGAATTCTTATGCAAGATGGGTAATGAAGTTTGTGATGGACTCTTTATTCACCCAATCGTTGGAAAACTCAAAGAGGGCGATATTCCGGCTGAAACACGTCTGGAATGTTACGAAGTCCTATTGAAAAATTATTTCAATGAAAAAAGTGTCGTGATGAAAGTATATCCAATGGAAATGCGTTATGCAGGACCTAGCGAAGCTATTCTTCACTCTATTTTCCGTCAAAACTTTGGTTGCAGCCACATTTTAGTAGGCCGTGACCATGCTGGTGTAGGCGACTACTATACTGCTTATCAAGCTCAAGAAATATTTGATCAATTCAAACCAGGCGAACTTCTCTGCCAGCCACTCAAAGTGACTGCAGCTATGTATTGCAACAAATGCGGTGGCATGACTACTGAAAAAACTTGCCCACATGGTAAAGAAGATCATCTGAAGATCAGTGGTACAAAGTTAAGAGCGATGTTGGGAGCCGGCGAAGTGCCACCTAGCAATTTCAGCCGCCCAGAAGTCTTGCAAATCCTGCTCAAATATTATTCCTCAAAGTAAGTTAATCGCTATTAAGGAATTTTGCGCAGTGGATGCGTGAATTAGTGAAAAGACTCTTTTGTTGAATCAAACTTGATTATTCTGGTGAATACCGCATATCAGGAGTTTCCTTTCAAGTCACTTAGGTGTTGTTGAGTCTTTAATTACAGCTTTTTGAGTTGGAAGGTTCTCCTATTAGGCGAAAAACTTAGATGTTATAAGTGATTCAAACGTAAAGAGGCTAATTCAATTT
>NZ_MASS01000123.1 GCF_001707885.1 Desulfosporosinus cupriresistens
GGGGTAGGGGAGCGTTCTATCAGCAGAGAAGTCAAACTGTAAGGTTTGGTGGAGTGGATAGAAGTGAGAATGCCGGTATGAGTATGCGAAAAGGAAGGTGAGAATCCTTCCCGCCGAAAATCTAAGGTTTCCTGGGGAAGGCTCGTCCGCCCAGGGTAAGTCGGGACCTAAGCCGAGGCCAAAAGGCGTAGGTGATGGACAACTGGTTGAGATTCCAGTACCACCTAGAAATGTTTGAGCAATGGGGTGACACAGAAGGATAGGTTAAGCCAACCGTTGGTAGAGTTGGCCCAAGCGAGAAGGAGGTAGGGTAGGCAAATCCGCCCTGCGAAACTCTGAGACGTGAAGGGGAGCGAAAATTAGTAGCGAAGTAACCGACTCCAAGCTGTCAAGAAAAGCCTCTAGTGAGTGACTAGGTGCCCGTACCGTAAACCGACACAGGTAGATGGGGTGAGAATCCTAAGGCGCGCGAGAAACCCCTCGTTAAGGAACTCGGCAAAATAGCCCCGTAACTTCGGGAGAAGGGGCGCTCTTGGCAACAAGAGCCGCAGAGAAATGGTCCAGGCGACTGTTTAACAAAAACACAGGTCCCTGCTAATCCGAAAGGAGATGTATAGGGGCTGACACCTGCCCGGTGCTGGAAGGTTAAGAGGAGAGGTTAGGGGCAACCCGAAGCTTTGAATTGAAGCCCCAGTAAACGGCGGCCGTAACTATAACGGTCCTAAGGTAGCGAAATTCCTTGTCAGGTAAGTTCTGACCCGCACGAAAGGTGTAACGATCTGGACACTGTCTCGACGAGGGACTCGGCGAAATTGTAATACCCGTGAAGATGCGGGTTACCTGCGACAGGACAGAAAGACCCCATGGAGCTTTACTGTAGCTTGACATTGGATTTTGGTATAAAATGTACAGGATAGGTGGGAGACTGAGAAGCTAGGGCGCCAGCCTTGGTGGAGTCGACGGTGGGATACCACTCTTTTTGTACTGAAGTTCTAACTAGGTCCCCTGAAGCGGGGATTAGGACAGTATCAGGTGGGCAGTTTGACTGGGGCGGTCGCCTCCTAAAGAGTAACGGAGGCGCCCAAAGGTTCCCTCAGCGCGGTTGGAAATCGCGCGAAGAGTGTAAAGGCATAAGGGAGCTTGACTGCGAGACCAACAAGTCGAGCAGGGACGAAAGTCGGGCTTAGTGATCCGGTGGTACCGAGTGGAAGGGCCATCGCTCAACGGATAAAAGCTACCCTGGGGATAACAGGCTTATCTCCCCCAAGAGTCCATATCGACGGGGAGGTTTGGCACCTCGATGTCGGCTCATCGCATCCTGGGGCTGTAGTAGGTCCCAAGGGTTGGGCTGTTCGCCCATTAAAGCGGTACGTGAGCTGGGTTCAGAACGTCGTGAGACAGTTCGGTCCCTATCCGTCGCAGGCGCAGGAAATTTGAGAGGATCTGTCCCTAGTACGAGAGGACCGGGATGGACGAATCACTGGTGTACCAGTTGTCTCGCCAGAGGCACAGCTGGGTAGCTATATTCGGAGCGGATAAGCGCTGAAAGCATCTAAGCGCGAAACCGACCTCAAGATGAGATTTCCCACAGCATAAGCTGGTAAGACCCCTGAAAGATGATCAGGTTGATAGGCCAGGTGTGGAAGCACCGTGAGGTGTGGAGCTGACTGGTACTAATCGGTCGAGGGCTTGACCT
>NZ_MASS01000124.1 GCF_001707885.1 Desulfosporosinus cupriresistens
TTTTGTGATAGGTCGTAATAGAGCTGTCTTTAATAGCTGATTAACAGAGGGGATGGTTGCAAATTTCGTCGGTACGAAGTTTGTTTCCATCCCCCGATTTAAACATCGTAAGCATGCTTAAATAATAATTGTGGCAGGCTTACGATGTTTAGCTTGAATATCTAAGGTTCTCCTTTGATAAGGAGTAATGAATGAGCAGGGTTGGTAACTTTAAATTAGTTGGATAGATTTTTAAAATTTATTTAGGGGGAATCAAGGATATGGATCAAATAGAAGAGATTATGCGAAAGAGCACTGAACTCGGAAAATCGATCGCTCTTACGCCCATGTACAAAGACTTTAAGAAAGCAGAGCATGATCTTCTTCATAATCCAGAAGCACGTAAATTAGTAGAAGATTTACAGAAAATGAAGCAAGAACATTATGGCAAACAAGCTGCTGGAATAGAATTAAGTAAAGAAGAACAAGATGCAATGACAGAACTAGAAAATGTATGCTTAAAAAATCCTCAAGTACTGATATCCAATAATGCCAATACAAAATTCCAAGAGTTTATGGAGCAGATCTCAAAAAACATTAAAGACGGAATTAAAAGCATCGAAAAAATATGAGCATTACATTCAAATCCTGATTGCTCGTAATATATCAAAGGCGTTTTGACTGCACTTCGGCATAAGAATCCGAAGGCAAGTATAAAAATACCTAATTTTCAGTACATACTGGGAATTATAAAAACATTTTATTATCACATCAAATACCATCAAATACTTAAAATATTAAACTGATTATTGACATTTTAATATGCGTTTAAAAAGAGGGAGGTGATTCATAGACTACGATGAATCCTTCCTCTTTTAATACTAATCAGACCTCCCATGCCTCTGCAAGGCACACAGGTGAAAGAAAATTTTGTCCATACTACTAAATAAAGCTGGCGAAGGCTAGTCGAACTTTCTTGGTTCCGTAAGCCCGTTAGCTAACAGGACCACATCGACCTGGTGCACAACAGATTGTTGCTTTCTTTATAGGCATTAACATAGAATGTTCGTTTGCCTATAAGTAGCGGATTTTGGCAGTATTATCTAGATTATTTCTTTATAGAGAGTAGTCTAGATGAAGTGCCTAAAATTAAGAGCTGATTGGATTGGAAGGAAATGTTGCCTATTTTGAAGGTTTTCCGGCCTCTTAATTCGTAATTATTATGGCTAATGTGGGTGTTGTTTGGGGTATTCCTAATAGGTTAGTCCTAAATCCACGGACAATTCCTTGATTATGGCACTTTGTATACATCGTGAAGGGATAACAGGTAATATAAAGTTACAGGATACCATTAATTATGACATGAATATTTGTGGGATCGTTAATTGACCATAGGATATATTAATACAGTCATATTGACTTGCTATGACTTCAGTGCTACTCTTATTTTGTTAGAAGGTCATAATTAGAAGAGTTTGTGCAATTTATTACGATTAAATTAATAGGTCATGCTTTGGAGCTAAAGAAAAGAGGTAAAAGGATGGCATATAAGAGTATTCTAGTAGTCGGAGGAGGAATAAGCGGACTAACGGCCGCAATAGAAGCTTCCGAGGCAGGAAACGAGGTTTATCTGGTTGAAGAGAAACCCTATCTAGGTGGTAGAGTAGCCC
>NZ_MASS01000125.1 GCF_001707885.1 Desulfosporosinus cupriresistens
GCAGGAGCGGCAGGAGCCACAGGATCGACAGGATCGACAGGAGCGACAGGAGCGACAGGAGGGACAGGAGCCACAGGAGCAGGTTTGGCTGCCTTCGGTTATGTATATACACTTGACGCAGTGGCTCAAGCTGTTCTTCCTGGAACAGATGTTGTATTTAGTAGTAATGGCCCGCTTGTAAATGAAACCCACACTGCTGGAACAGCGCCGATAACCGTTGCACTTGCAGGAAACTATCAGATCGACTATAGCGTAAGTATAACGTTAGGCATAGGTTCGGAAATAGCTATTGCAGTTAATGGCGTAGTAAATCCTTCCACTCTGATTACGGCGTTGGTAGCTACTGGTCAAGTAACCGGTCAGGCAATTATTGCACTTGCAGCGGGTGATGTCATTACGCTTAGGAATGCCTCTGGTGTGGCGCTTACTCTAGCCACTGCGCCCGAGGTTGGTGCACAAATGACTATTGATAAATTAGATTGATCTATTTTAGAAAGTTCTAGAAATGTAATCTAACTTCAACCTAAGGTTTGTGATTTGATATACAAACCTTAGGTTTTTTACGCATTTACATGAAAATAAAAATTTTTGTTAAAAACAACATATTCATAATTATGTAATAGAGAATATATGGTTAGTGTAAAAATGCCCAAGGGCACTAAAGTTTAAGTTCAGGTTAGGTCGCAACGCGACTATACGATAGGCTAAGTTAAGGTTAATTATATCTTCATCCAATAAGATCATGTTCTGAATTCTGGAATAGAATTATGTTAGTTTACGAGTCAGAAGACAACCTTAAAAGGGGTTGCTTGAACATAGTAACAAAACTAGAACCTGTACAATAAAATAGCTAAAGACCATAAACTGGGAATATGAAATATTATGTGGGGAGACGAGAGAATGCCTGAATTAACCACCGGATTAATCGATAATACTCCGGTCGCTGGTGTAAGTCCAACTTCAACTTTTACAGTAAAAATCAGTAACGACGACACAATTGCTGCTACCATTCAAATTGAAGGTTTTTTCGTGACAGGAACTACGAAGACACAGTATGTCGCAGAGGCGTTTACTTTAGCAGCAGGTGATGCTGCAACAAGGAATTATTTCGCGCAATTGGATGCTTTCGAATTCAAGTTTATTACTAGTTCAGACGCTGTGGAAATCTCGGCTTGGGGAAAAAATTCTGCTGGAAACTTAGTCGCAGCTCATCGCGTTCTACCAGCAGAACTTGATCCCATAGGTTCGCAAGGAGCCACAGGAGCCACAGGAGCAACCGGCGAGACAGGAGCTACGGGAGCTACAGGGGCAGGAACCACAGGAACTACAGGAGCCGCGGGAGCAACCGGAGCAACAGGGGCAACAGGAGAGACAGGAGCCACGGGTGCTACAGGGACAGGAACTACAGGGGCAACAGGAGAGACAGGAGCCACGGGTGCTACAGGGACAGGAACTACAGGGGCAACAGGAGAGACAGGAGCCACGGGTGCTACAGGGACAGGAGAGACAGGAGCTACAGGAGAGACAGGAGCTACAGGAGCCACAGGAGAGACAGGAGCCACCGGCGAGATAGGAGCTACGGGAGCAACCGGAGAGACAGGAGCTACAGGAGCCACAGGGGAG
>NZ_MASS01000126.1 GCF_001707885.1 Desulfosporosinus cupriresistens
CGGTATTTGTCAAGTTAGTTGTCGCTAAACCCCAAAATTATATATGAGTTAAGAGGATTGTTTTTCCTCATTGATTTCAGGTTGAATGCGCTCAGGATTGAGCCATACTTCATTAGCTAACGTCCAGTTTCGGATTCCTCTGGACCAGCGTTCTGGGTGCCCTGCTTTAGCCTTTTCATAAAGTTTACGTCGGTTTTCGAAAATGACCTTATCCATTCCACTATGTCTTTGATGGGGCGTTAGGAACTTCAGGCCACTGTGCCGATGCTCCTGGTTGTACCATTTAACAAAGGCTAAAACCCAGGTTCTTGCTTGTGTTAAGTCTTTAAACCCGGACAAGGGATAATTCGGACGATACTTACAGGTTCTGAAAATAGACTCCGCGTAAGGATTGTCATTACTGACCCGAGGACGACTCCTTGAAGGCGTTATCCCGAGCTGATACAAGGTTTCTAAGAGTGACGAGCCTTTCATGGGGCTTCCATTGTCTGAGTGTAGAACCAGCGGTTTTACTGAGACGATGCGCTGTTCAGATAAGACCCCACGGCGGACCAGAATACTAGCATTTTCAGCTGACTCTTCTAGCCAGATCTCCCACGCAGTGATTTTTCGACTGTATAGATCCAAGATTAAGTATAAGTAAAAGTAGACGCCTTTGGCCGGTCCGGGTAGCCATGTGATGTCCCACATCCAGACCTGATTTGGTCCTGTTGCGCAGTGGGTTGAGATAGGTTTGCTACTTGGTTTTTTACTTCGACCCCGGTGGTACTGCATATTATGATTTCTTAAGACACGATAGAATGTCGATTCCGATGCGAGATAGATGCCTTGATCGGCAAGCATGGGAACGATCTGACTCGGAGGAAGACTTTGAAATATGGGCTGGTTAACCACCGATAGGATTTCCTGAGTTTCCGTTTCGGTTAGTTTGTTTCTAGGAACAGGGTGTTCAGCAAAAGGCCGTTGGTCCTCAAGTGGCGTTGTATCACTTCGCCAACGTTGCAATGTTCGCAAACTAATTCCCATTTCTTTGCAAGCCATCTCTTCATGGGCACCGGCTTGAGTGGCTTCTTTAATCAGCATTATGGCCTTTATGCGATCTGAGGCGCTGATCAAGCGTCCTCGCCGTCCCCCCATATCGCATTTATCTTTTTTCTAAGAACCAGTAAAGCGGCAGTTTCCGCTAGAGCAGCTTCCTTACGTCGAAGTTCTCGTTCTAAAGCCTTAATCGCACGATCCTTTTCACGTAAGTCTTTTTGAAAACGTGTGGCTTGCTGAGCAACTCCACCATTGGCCTGCATACAGGCATCACGCCATGCTTGAACTTGTTCAACATAAAGCCCTTTGCTTCGGCAATACTCTGCTAGTTCCACTTCGCTAAGAAGGGCTGTCTCCATCACAATCAGAAACTTATCTTGAGTGCTCCAGCGTTCAACTTCCTGTTCACCGCTCGGAACTGCCATTCCCTTGGTTCGAGCTTGCTTTCTCCATTGATGCAAAGTAGCCTCAGACAATCCTGTTTCTCTAGCTATTTCACTGACTGCTTGATTCTG
>NZ_MASS01000127.1 GCF_001707885.1 Desulfosporosinus cupriresistens
TGTCAATAATTTTTCGCAAAATTAATATCTGCTTGGTTAAATAATTTAGTTAACGGTGACCCCATATTAAGACTTGATATGGGGGCGGCGGATGCTACCCTTAAGGTTTGGGATGGGGCTTACCTTAAAGGAATACATCATATGAGCCTCATCCCACGACCCATTGAAGCATCCGACGTAGGGTCCCATGTCAAGTCTACCCCAGAATGTCCGGATGGTTCTGGAAATTAACCGGCCACTAGGTTATTTTCTTTGTTCAGTTCCTCAAGATGTTTCATGCTCATATAAAGCTTTGTTCCCCAATCCTTGCTGGCTACATATCTTAGACGAGCGCATACCAACATCAAAGCAGAGTTTCCATCGGGAAAGGTACCCACGACACGGGTTCTGCGGCGAATTTCTCGGTTCAGCCTTTCGATGACATTGTTACTACGAAGTTTTGACCAGTGGGCCTGAGGAAAATCCATGTAGGTTAAGGTCTCCAAAATACTGTCTTCAACCTTCTTAGCGGCTTCTTTTAACTTCAGATCCCGAAGTTTGGTTACTACGACAGCTGCTTTCTCTTTGGCTGCAGTTTTATCCTCTTGGGCGTGGATTGCCTTAAGCATGGCCGCTACTTCTTTCATCTTTGAACGTGGGGTTACTGAGAATACGTTTCGGTAAAAATGAACATTACAGCGTTGGAATTTGGCGTTAGGAAAGGTTTCGTTGACTGCTTCCAGTAGTCCCAGGCATTTGTCACCGATAAATAATTGGGTTCCTGAAAGTCCACGCTCTTTTAAGCTTTTCAGGAATTCTTGCCAACTTACTTTATCTTCTTTCATTCCCTCAGAAGCTCCTATGACCTCTCTGTAACCGTCTTCATTGACCGCCATGGCGATCAGGATCGCTACGTTCTCATACTCGCCACCCCAGTTGCGTTTTAGATAGATGCCATCAATATAAACATAGGGATACTTGCCTTTTAACGGTCGATTACGCCATGTATCAATGTGACCATAGACTTTTTTGTTTAACTGGCTGACGGTTCCGGCAGAGACTTTGCTGCCCCATAGGGCTTCGGTTATATCCTCCACACGCCGGACAGAAACTCCTGCTAAATACATTTCAATGAGAGCTTCTTCTACTGAACTTTCCCTACGGCGGTATCGCTCAATGATGGCAGTTTCAAAGGCTACACCTTTTAGCTTAGGCATTTTTAACTTAACTTCTCCAGAGGTTGTCGTTAGATTTCGCTCATAATGCCCAGATCGATAGCCTTTACGTTCTTCTGTACGCTCATATCGACTGGCATTTGTTAGCTCCGCCGCTTCTTGTTCCAATAAATTGTTGAGTGTTTCCTCCACACTATTGCGTACTAATTCCTTTAACTCCTGCTTTATTGCGCCTTCATTTAAGTGTATAATTTTCTCAGACATATTCGCAGCTCCTTTTTGGTAGATTTTGTGTGGTAACTTTATCTTACCAAGCAGTTGCGTTTATGTCCTTATTTATTTGGACAAAATTTTATATTTGCGAAATTTATAATACCTTATC
>NZ_MASS01000128.1 GCF_001707885.1 Desulfosporosinus cupriresistens
TTACTCAACTTTCGCAGAGCGAAAGTCTGCTGCAAGTGGCACTATGACTGAGTTTTAACAAAATAATTCTTTTCATTGACAGAAAAACACCTTTCAAATTGGTAAAATGGAAGTGACCAAACCCCATTCAATCCCAAACAGAAAGGTGCATGTCTTAATGTTACAACACAACTCTCTGTCTGAACAGCATCAAAATCAACTTTCTTTAATTTTTTCTTCTCTCAGAATCAGTCAACTCCTGAGAAATGCCGGAATCCGTAAATCGTATGGGATTTCAAGTTTTGTGGTATTCCAGATTATTTTTCAACTCGTTTTTCAAGGTCGTAATCTCTTTCGTCTTTTGGAAGGAAATAGAGCCGAGTCCCTTCCAGGAAAAGATGTTGTTTATCGCTTTCTTAATGAGTCTCGATATAACTGGAGGCGCTTCTATCAGTTATTGAGTCTAAAGATTGTTGGGCGATTTGAAAAACTCACCTCCGCACATCGTGTCCGTGTTTTTATTGTCGATGATTCAGTGGTTGGTCGAGAACGAAGCAAGAAGGTTGAACTCTTAGCACGCATCTTTGACCATGTTTCGGGTCGTTTTATCCGTGGTTATAACCTACTGACTTTAGGTTGGTCAGATGGCTATAGCTTTGCACCCATTGACTTTACGTTGATGAGTTCGGCAAAAGCTAAAAACCGTCTTTGTGAAATGCGAGAAGATCTAGATAAACGCTCGACTGGCTATAAGCGTCGTATGGAATCCATGATTCCTAAACCAGATGCACTCCTCCAAATGATTGAAAGAGCTCTCAAAGCAGGATTTTCAGCCGATTACATCCTCATGGACAGCTGGTTTACTCATGCTCCTCTTCTCCAAAAGTTGACGGATAAGAAACTACACGTTATTGGGATGGTTAAAGAACTCAAACAACGGTACCGCTTTCAAGGAGAATTATTGAGTTTACGTGAGCTTTATGCAAAAGTTCCAAAGAACTCAAAAGTAGAAATCTTAGGTTCAGTCCGAGTTCAAACTCCTTCAGGCTTAGCTTTAAAAATTGTCTTCGTCCAAAATCGGAATAACCGAAGAGAGTGGTTAGCGATTCTGACAACAGACACTGCCCTAGAAAACAGCGACATAGTAAGGATTTACGGAATGCGTTGGGGGATTGAGACGTTCTTTAAAATGGCCAAATCCCACTTAAAACTCGGCACAGAATTCCAAGGGCGGTCCTTTGATATGATGATTAGCCATACAACCATTGTCTTTACCCGTTACCTCATACTTGAGTGGGAACGACGAGAGCAAAATGATGAACGCTCATTGGGAGGGTTGTTTTACCTTTTTGCTGATGAAGTAGTGGATATGGACCTTAAAACAGCATTACGCCAGTTGATGGCTTTTGTACTGAATTTACTGCCCGATAATCTGGAGAATCTTGAATCATTAAGTCAACTCCATAAATGGATTAGTGAATTACCCAGTTATATCAAGGGTTTATTCGCACAACGAGTGTGCGAAAGTTGAG
>NZ_MASS01000129.1 GCF_001707885.1 Desulfosporosinus cupriresistens
GAATCCTAAGTACTGAAATGCATTTCGAATTGAAATAGTTGAGGTGAGGATCAAAGCGTGAAAAATGATCTGATTGGGAGGGCTCGGCAGGGTGACCTTGACGCTTGGGAAGTATTAATCCGGGAAATCTATCCCCAGGCTTCCAAAAAGGCCTTCTGCCTGCTGAGAGATAAAGATCTGGCCAAGGACGCCGTACAAAACACTATGCTTAAGGTTTTTAATAACCTGTCAGGCTTAAAAGATGACGGCGCTTTTACCGGTTGGTGGCGACGTATATTAACCAACGAAATATACTTGTTGCTGCGCTTCAGCAGCAGGGTAATGCCGGGGATAACACCGGAACTGTTGAACACCGGGGAACTGTCTGTCGAGGATGCTGTCACGCTGAAGTTGGAAATGGGGCAGGCGATTAAAGGGCTTCCTCTGGAACAACAGCAAATCCTGCTTGATATTGATTTAAGAGGATTGAATTTACAGGAAGCTGCGGAAGAATACAATCTTCCGCTGGGAACGGTCAAGTCGCGGTTATTCAGGGCCCGGGCCCGTCTGCAGGAGACACTGAAACAGTATAGAAAAAAGCCAAAGGAGCGAGTCGACATGACCATAGAGCCATCCGATATAAAGGACCGAATTTGTGACTATTTGGAAGGAACCATGGAGGCAGCGGCCAGAAATGCCTTTGAACAAGAACTGTCGCAAAACCCTGCCTGGCAAGAGGAGATGAAAAAGCAGAAGGACTTTTTGACATTCTTGCATTCACTGACCGGAAAAATTACCCTTTCCGTAGCCGAGATTAAGGATAAGGTGCAGGCGGTGATAGAGAAAACAGAGGATTACGAGGAAATCGTGGATGCTACTTTCTTTGAGCAGGGAAAACCGACGACCTTGACCTCCCATATCTGGTTCAAGAAGCCTGATCGCTATCGGACAGACGGGGACAGTGCGGCAACAGGTCCCATAACGATCATTATGAAAGACGGAATAATGTTGAGTTGGCTTGCCGATGCGCGCCAAGCCAGAAAACTCATCTTAAGCCAGGAATACAGAGAACGTGGCAACTTTAGTTTCCCGGACAGCCTCAAGGCGATGGCCGAGAATAAATCCAGCCGGATCTTAGGTACGGAATACCTGCAAGGCCGGCCGGTTCTTCATATACAATTCAGTGAACAAGTTCCCGGGCTGGGGGAAATGAATACCCATCACTGGATGGACAAAGAAACCTGGATGCCAATACGTACGGAATATTATAATGTCAAAGGAGAGCTGGTAAACCGCCGGGAAGTGAGGGAGCTTCGCCTCAATCAGGGATTGCCGGATTCCCTGTTTGAACTGGATCTTCCTGAAGGGGTAACTATTGATGAGGAAAACAGTCAAGTCGTCAATCTTCCTCAGGATATAACGCTGACTGAGGCAGCAGAGCGTTT
>NZ_MASS01000131.1 GCF_001707885.1 Desulfosporosinus cupriresistens
ACTAATTTAATCTCCTAACTCAAAATCCCGTAACTTCATCTCGATCTTTTCACTTATCTTAAAGAAGGAGTCCCTCCAAACCTTAAAGTGGACTCTATCAAAGTAAAACAATTTCTAGAGATTGAGAAAAGCACTTATAATAATAGTAATATCCTATAGCATTATTAAAAATTATTTTTTTCACTAATCGAAGTATCTTTTCTTTTGGATTCGATAAATTTCGAGCAAACTACGAGCTTGCTATAAGCCATTATGATTACGACAACTTTTCCTTTTTGGTCAATTAAATACTACTTTATATGAATTAGTAAGCACAAAGCTCTAAATCAAGGAAAAATCAAACTATACAATCTTCTCTCAGTTCAAGATTAACACCGGGCTTATATCAAGTCAATATGGTTGTAATCATATTATCATATGGCCAGCTAATTTTAACTTTAATTATATCTTCGTTTTTTCTTGCATTATGTTGTTTTTTTGCAGAACTATTTATCTTGCTAACTAAAAATTACGTGAATTAAGCACTATTTGCATTACCATAGAATAGTCAATGTACCCACCACGACTGCCTCTTATAAGCTAGAATTACTTTTAGGGCAAGGCTCGCAACCCTAGAATTTATGTTGAAAAGTATACTGATCCTTGACAAATTTGTTGTGTAAATTTCAATCTTCATAATTCACAATTGTTATGGTAGCCAAGTAGAAAGATAACGTTAAACATTCGCCTAAAGATAATCAGCCCCGCACTGATACGGGGCTGATTATCTTTAGGCGAAATATTCAAGTAGGTTCAGAATATACGTTCTTATAATAAAAAAGGGGATGACTACAAATTCCGAGAAAACGGAAGTTTGTGTCAATCCCCTTTGCGTATCATTATATAGGATACCAGGAATATTACAACCTAGTTACCGAATAACTTTACCTAGAGTTAGTCAATGTTAAAGAGGTTCAATACAGGACGTTTGAAGACAGACCACTCATCTTTAATAGGATCCCACTTCATGTTTACGAAGCAGAGCCAGTCTTCTTCTTGGAGGGTTGGGTAGTCTGTGCGGAAATAATAGCCCGGCCAACGAGTTTCTTCACGGAATGCTACTGCGCGAAGGTGAGCTTCTGCTTGCCAGAATCTGTGTTTGTTTTCCCAAACTCTCAACAGTTCATACAGATCTCTTGCTGCCAGTTTCTCTCCGTCTTCTTTGAGGAACACTAACAGTTCTGCTGCACGATCCAACGAAGCTTTGTTGGTTGAGAAGTTAGAACTTACGCCACCAACATAT
>NZ_MASS01000132.1 GCF_001707885.1 Desulfosporosinus cupriresistens
CCCCAGGTTGCCTTCGTCAACCTATGTATTCAGTTAACGATAACTAGATATGACTCTAGTTGGGTTGCCCCATTCGGGTATCCACGGATCAAAGCCTGCTTACGACTCCCCGTGGCATTTCGCTGTTAACCGCGCCCTTCATCGACTCTTAGCGCCTAGGCATCCACCGTACGCCCTTAGTAGCTTGACCTCTGCAATCGCTACTTCTAGGTTTATTCGAAACTTCCGTTTCGAAGTGAATTCTTTCGACTTTTACTAGATTATTTCTCTATGCAGTTTTCAAAGAGCATCAATTATTTGAAATGCGCGGCCCGATGTATGAGATTAGATTAACCTATTGATTAAAATCAAATCATTATCTTATTGCATTTCTCAAGGTGAGCTACCAGTATTTATGACACTAATATTGAAGTCTATTAAACCTCAATATTGCGTCAAATCACTCAATTAAATTGGTGGAGGTAAGCGGGATCGAACCGCTGACCTCTTGAATGCCATTCAAGCGCTCTCCCAGCTGAGCTATACCCCCACAATATTGAGTACCATTCCTGGTCTCTCAAAACTAAACAACAGCTTTTTCCAATGAGTTGCCGATCCCTCGGCTTGAGTCTTGCGACTCTAATGATCTCTCGCCAGACTTGCGTCCTTTAAAAGAATCGACCATTAGGATTGTCGTTTAAAGCCTAAGCTTTAAACAGTTCTCCTTAGAAAGGAGGTGATCCAGCCGCACCTTCCGATACGGCTACCTTGTTACGACTTCACCCCAATC
>NZ_MASS01000133.1 GCF_001707885.1 Desulfosporosinus cupriresistens
CGATAACTTCGTATAATGTATGCTATACGAAGTTATTACGCGATAACTTCGTATAATGTATGCTATACGAAGTTATTACGGTCAGAGTTTGCCTCGATTGGCCTACCGGGTCAGTTTGCGCATCGTGGTTGGCTAAGTGCTTGTTTAGGTCATGAGTATGGTTTACATGTGCTTGTTGCTGAATTTCTTGCTAACAAGAGTTCAGTCAACACTGATTTAGAGTCTTTTACTTCCATTGTTCGTGGTGTTCGGGTTGTATTTTCTTCTGATGCTATTCGTGCTGTACTTCACCTCCCGACGATTGATTATCCGTAGTGGCCTTTGCCACCCGAGTTTGCACTCACTATTGCTAGCATAGTTTGTGAGATCACTGATGGTATAGGAAATCATTTGATTCCCCTTGTCCATGCACATTTTTTACCTCATTACCGTATTCTAAACAAAGTTATCTGCTCAATTGTTAAACCTACTGATCATGTGCATGGTGTTCCTATTCCTAGAGCTGAGTTGTTAGTCGGCGTCTCCAAGGCACACA
>NZ_MASS01000134.1 GCF_001707885.1 Desulfosporosinus cupriresistens
AAAGCCATAGCTTCGGTGATACACTTGAGCCCCGTTACATTTTCGGCGCAGAACCACTCGACCAGTGAGCTATTACGCACTCTTTAAATGGTGGCTGCTTCTGAGCCAACATCCTGGTTGTCTGTGCAATTCCACATCCTTTCCCACTTAGTGTATACTTTGGGACCTTAGCTGATGGTCTGGGCTGTTTCCCTTTCGACTATGAAGCTTATCCCCCACAGTCTGACTCCCAATCTAAACATAACGGCATTCGGAGTTTGATAAGGTTCGGTAACCTGGTAAGGCCCCTAGCCTATTCAGTGCTCTACCGCCGTTATTCATCAATTGAGGCTAGCCCTAAAGCTATTTCGGGGAGAACCAGCTATCTCCGTGTTCGATTGGCATTTCACCCCTACCCACAGCTCATCCCCTGCCTTTTCAACGACAGTGAGTTCGGGCCTCCAGTAGGTTTTACCCCACCTTCACCCTGGCCATGGGTAGATCACACGGTTTCGGGTCTACAGCATGTAACTCTT
>NZ_MASS01000135.1 GCF_001707885.1 Desulfosporosinus cupriresistens
AACTGAAACATCTAAGTACCCGGAGGAAGAGAAAGAATAATCGATTCCCTGAGTAGCGGCGAGCGAAACGGGAAGAGCCCAAACCGAATCCTTCGGGATTCGGGGTTGTAGGACCCTCTTTTAAGAATGGTTTCCTAGCTGAACAGGACTGGAAAGTCCGGGCAGAGAAGGTAACACCCCTGTAAACGAAAGGAAAGCATTCTGTGAGGGAATCCTGAGTACCGCGGGACACGTGAAACCCCGTGGGAAGCAGGGAGGACCACCTCCCAAGGCTAAATACTTCTTAGCGACCGATAGTGAACCAGTACCGTGAGGGAAAGGTGAAAAGCACCTCGGAAGAGGAGTGAAAAAGAACCTGAAACCGTGCGCTTACAAGCAGTTATAGCTTGCTCTCAGTTTACTGAGAGCGAGTGATAGCGTGCCTTTTGTAGAATGAACCGGCGAGTTACGGTATGTAGCGAGGTTAAGGCGAGAAGCTGGAGCCGAAGCGAAAGCGAGTCTGAAAAGGGCG